>NZ_JABXKF010000172.1 GCF_017115165.1 Nostoc sp. LPT
CCCCTACCCCTCTGCCCCCCTGCCCCTCTGTCCCCTCATTTACCCCTACTCTCTCCTGCGGCATCAATGCCAGCTTGGCATTGCGAAACCGCAGATTTTCCAAATCAGTTTTAATGGCGGTCCCTTCACCTGACGACGCTATAGTAGTGGAAACCCAGCGTCCTTGGTCATCTTGTTCAATGTAAATATCTGGGTTGACTAAGGTAACATCTAGCTTTAAATGGTGGTTAAAGATTAGTTGCAACAGATCAAAACCCACCTCTACAGATTCGACTGTGGCCCGGTCTGGATCTGTGGATGTGGCTGGGATAGCTGAAGCCCCAAACTGCACTCCCGTCAACGAAAATTGTGTAACTCTTCCCAGGTTTACCGGACGGTTGAGTGTAGTAGTGAGACTTTGTTGTGCTAATGGTGTTAGCTCTGTTTGAACAAAAGTCCATAACCGCCAAATACCGACAATCACTCCTAACAGTAAAAGTCCGCTCAAAGCAATGCTACCCCGACTCAACACCAGCAACCACAGACGCTTGCGGTTAGGGGAAAGGTAGTAAGGATCTCGATCGGGATATTTAGTCATTTGCTTTCACTGTATTAATTGCCGGATATCGCTGGCACACACAAGCATTAACTGGCACATTGATTCAGTATGCCACTTCCAGGATACGCCAACTAAACCCAAGACCTCATTGATTGAGTTACGGTATTTTCTCGATCCAATACTTATGCTTAATAATATTGGCGTTTTCAGGAAAATCTGAATTAGAGTGAAAATTGTTCCTGTAACTTTCCTTGAGACACAATGTCGAACTTTAATATGAATAAACCTTAAAAAGGACAGATGATTACACCAATGCGTGTTTTTGTGTTAATTTTTAATGCTCGAACGGAAAATGAGGGGATTCATACGATTCGCGAAGGCGATCGCAATAAAATTCTGATGTTCGAGTCAGAAGACGATGCCACGCGCTTTGCCTTGATGTTAGAAGCTCAGGATTTCCCCGCACCTACACCGGAGCCGATCGATGCTGAAGAAATCAAGGAATTTTGCGAAAGTGCTGGATATGAATGGGAAATCATCCCAGAAAACAGCAATTTAGTTGTAACTCCCCCAGAACTTAACGTCGAAAAAACTGACTGGCAAGAAAATGCCCAGAAGGAGGATACTGTTGAAGACACCTTCCCTCTTAATGAACAGCCACTAGAAGAACCAGAATTGTCTGATTCTGAACTAGAGAAGATTCGTCGCAAATTGGAAGGATTGTTATAAGTAGTCATTGGTCATTGGTCATTAGTCATTAGTCATTGGTCATTGGTCACTGGTCGCTAACTGACAAATGACAAATGACAACGGACAAATGACAAAGGACAAATGACAAAGGACAAATGACAAATGACAAATTTGCAAGAACGCGGGCATCTTTTAACTGAGCTGGTAAATCCTAACAGTGTGAACTTAGACCAGCTCAGTTCTCTAGAATTGGTGGAGTTGTTTAATGACGAAGACCAAAAGGCTGTCGCAGCAGTTGCAGTGGCGAAAATTCAGTTAGCAGAGGCAATTGAGCGCACCGCAGAGCGTTTGCGCCACGGAGGACGCCTATTTTATATCGGTGCAGGGACAAGTGGTCGGTTAGGCGTGTTAGATGCTGCTGAGTGTCCACCTACTTTTTGTACACCCCCAGAGTTGGTACAGGGGATTATTGCTGGTGGTGCTGGCGCATTAGTACGCAGTTCTGAGGATTTAGAAGACAGCGTTGAAGATGGTGAGGCTGCGATCGCTGGGCGACACATTACCCAATTAGATGTAGTAGTTGGCATTACCGCTGGTGGGACAACGCCTTATGTCCACGGTGCGCTTCATGCTGCTCGTCAGCGAGGAGCCACAACTATTTTTATCGCCTGTGTTCCTGCACAACAAGTTAGCTTTGATGCTGATATTGATATTCGCCTATTGACAGGGCCAGAAATAATCGCCGGCTCAACTCGCCTGAAAGCTGCTACAGCCACTAAATTAGCTTTAAATATCCTTTCTAGCGGCGTGATGGTTAAGCTAGGCAAAGTTTATGGCAATCGCATGGTGGATGTAGCAGTAACAAATCAAAAATTACGCGATCGCGCTTTGCGAATTTTGCAAGACCTTACAGGTTTAAGTCGGGAAGCTGCTGGTTTTTTACTAGAACGCAGTGGTAAATGGGTTAAGCTAGCCCTATTGATGCACTGGACTGGTTTGGAAAAAGACGAGGGCGATCGGCTGCTTTCAGAACACCAAAGTAATCTCAGGGCAGCTGTTGTCAGTTATCAAAACCATAAGCAACTTTGAAGAAATTTTCTAAATAAATACTTTATAATCTGGCTGCTACTTATTTTAGTAGCACGCCTTTTTTTAAGAATAATATTCCCTAGAAAAATTGACATTAATTATAATAATTAATAATAGTAAACTTAAATAAATATTTTAACCTCTATTGTCAATCTCAATAAATGAAGTACAACTCTCTACTTTTTTAAACAAAAATTCAGAACTTATACGGATATGATTCTATATGAAAATTCTTAAAATGATATGCTCATAAAAATTATAAACTTTTCTACCTCAGTAAAAATTCAATTGTACAAGAAATCTTTAAAACAACTATTCAAGAAGTAAGACAATTACTGCGATGCGATCGCGTTGCCCTGTATCGCTTCATATCAGTTTCGGTTAAACACTTATAATATCCGTAGGTTGGGTTGAGGAAAAAACCCAACATTTGATTGTTATTGATGTTGGGTAACACTAAAGTTCAACCCAACCTACATTGATAGATTTTATTATAAGTAATCACCCGAACTTGATATCAATCCTAACCGGAGTGGTGAATTTGATTGATAATTTTGCCACACAGACAAACGTACTCACTTTGAATGCAGCCATTGAAGCTACTTGTGCCGATGAATATGGCAAAGGCTTTGCAGTTGTAGCTGATGAAGTCCGTTCTTTATCTCGCCAGTCAGCAGCAGCAACCATCGAAATTGAAAAATTAGTTCAGGAGATTCAAGCAGATACTGGAGAAGTTGCAGTAGCAATGGAAACTAGTATTTAGCAGGTAGTAGAAGGTACAAATCTTGTTAGTGACACTCGCCAAAAATTAACAATTCGTAATTCGTAATTCGTAATTATGAATTATCAGGTAGATTATTTGGATCTACACCTAGAGAACGTAAATATTCGGCTAATTGTTCAGCCCTTTGCCGTTCTTGTTGTGCCTGTTCTGCATCCGTCAAATAGCGCTTTCCTTGCTCGTCATACCAACATAAAAACTCCTGTTGTATGCCGCCAATTACAGCTTGGTGTCGCCCAATACCTAACCCTATCTCTGGCATCAAATAGGGTTCACCTATTTGTAGTTGGTAGTTTCCATCAATCAACTTATACACTTCCAAGGGTTGATGTCGCTCGCGTCGCCAAAACTCAGGGTTATAAATTACGTAGTACAATACACCGAGTTTTCTATATATATCTAGCTTTTCGTCATATTCACCTCCTGGAGTATGGGATACTATTTCTAATGTGAATATTGGAACTATCTCATTTTCTTCCCAAACTGCATAACTTTTGCGTGATTTGCCACCCTTTTTCCGTTCTACTCCCAGACTTAAAAAAGCATCTGGCACTACAGGTACTCTAGGATTTACTCCTGTGGTGTGATACACTGCCATATCTACTCCGAAGTACCAATCCATGCGATTTGCCCAAATGGAGTTAAGTAAGAAGAGTAAAATATTGGGCAAAAAGTTTTGGTCTTCGTTATCCACTGGTGTATCGTCTGAACAGGGGAGTTCGTCGGTAGTTGGTAACGCATTTTTGAGATCGGGTGAGAGCATAACCGTTGTCTCGCTGGCGTTTGATGCCCTTATTATAAATGAGTGACGAAAAGTTTAGCGCTTGGGTGTAGCTTCCCCAAACTTAATCAAAAGTGCGATCGCAATACTAACAAGCAAAATTAACGTCATACTCAAGGCTGAACCAAATCCCCAATTTTGCGTTGCTCCAAGAAACTGGTTATAAACTAACCGCGCCGCCGTCATACTAGAAGCACCACCGAGTAATTCTGGATCGACAAAATCTCCCAAGCCGGTGATGAATACAAGCATAGAAGCAGCCGCAATTCCCGGAAAAATTTGCGGTACGGTTACTTGGAAAAAAGTTTCCACCGGATTTGCACCTAAATCAGCCGCAGCTTCTAGCAACCGCTTGTCTAGCTTTTCCAGAGAAGCATATAAAATCAAAACCATATAAGGTAATAAGCTGTAACTCATGCCAATCAATACAGCTTGACTATTGTTGAGTAATTCCCAAGTAGGCAAGCCAAAATTGCTAAGTAAACTATTCAATAAACCAGTAGGACGAAGAATTGTAATCCAAGCATAAGAACGCAGTAACGAAGAAGTCCACAAAGGTAGAACAAAACCTAATAACAGTAAATTTCGCCAACGCTGTGGTACTATCTGAGCAATCCAATAGGCGACGGGGAAGCCCAAAATTAAACAAATTATTGTAGTACCAAACGCAAAAAATAGCGATCGCCCAATTACTTGCACGTAAAGGGAGTCAAATATTCGGATGTAGTTTTTGAATCCGTTGGGATTGACCAAATCTCCCGGTCGGATGTCTGCAACTAAACTTAACTCGAAAATTATCAAAGTTGGCAACACCAACAAAAGTAATAACCAAATCCCAGATGGTGCAAGCAATACCAAAGGTTGGAGCCAATTTCTGACGGAATGCGGCAATTTTTCTATTTTATAAATCTCATTTTTTTCCAAATTAATCACTCCTAACTCCTAACTCCTAACTCTTTTAGCTGCTAGTTAATTGAGTCCAATAACGATCGTAAACCTCTTCAAATTCTCCTACAGGTGTAACACGTTCACAATTTTTTAACAGGGATTCTGGCGGAAACAAATTAGCGTTGTTTCGGATTGTTTTTGGCAACTGCTCAAATCCGGCGCTATTCGGCGTAGAAATATTCAGGCGTTGAGTAATTTGGGCTGCTATTTCTGGTTGCAAAATCATGTTAATCCAAGCATAGGCTCCAGCCTGGTTTGGGGCTGTTTTGGGAATTACAATGGTGTCTGTCCATAATGAAGAACCACTGCGAGGAATCACATATTTGAGTTTAGGGTTTTCTTGAGAGATTTTCACTGCATCTGCTGAATAACACATTGCCAGTAGTAAATCTCCTGCGAGAATTTGATTTTGCCAAGCGTCAGTGTCAAAACGGGCGATCGCAGGTTTTAGCACCTTCAATTTTTCATAAGCTTGTTTGATTTCTTGTTCATTTTTTGAGTTATAAGAATAACCGAGCATTCGTAAGGTTGCACCCATCACTTCTCGAACATCATTGAGCAAGGTCATTCGCTGATTAAGTTGCTCTTGATTTTGCCAAATAAAATCCCAATCTTGGGGTGTATCTTTAATTTTTTCGGAATTGTAAAGTAAACCTGTTGTCCCCCAGTTAAAAGGGATACTGTAGCGGTTATTGGGGTCATAACTAGGATTCTGAAACCGGGGAAATAAATTCTCTAGACCGATTAAGCGATCGTGATTTATTTCTGTTAACAAGTCTTTGTCTACCATCTTTTGTACCATGTAATCAGATGGGTTGATGATGCTATAAGTGCCACCGCCTCCAGCTTGCAATTTAGCCAGCATGACATCATTGGAATCATACACATCTGCCAGCACTTTTATGCCAGTTTGGACGCTAAAAGTTTTCAATAATTGGTTGTCAGTATATTGCGTCCAGGTAAAGATATAAAGTTGGTCACGCTGACTATTGGTATTAGAATTAGCACGTACTTCAGCCAGCCTCCAGCCACAACCACCTAAAGATAAGCTAGAAAGTGCTGCCACCCCTTTTAAAAATTGGCGTCTGTTAGTCATTAAGTTAATAGTTAATCATCTTTTGTATTGTTGCCGATTGACTCTAAATATGCCTTTAATTGGAGTGCCCATAGGTAGTTTAAAGATTAACTTAAGTGTATCTACCTATGCAACTGTTAATAAGTTACTGGTGTCAGCTAGTGTTAAGCACGGTTTTTAATCAAGGTTGAGTTATAAAAATTAACAAAGCGAGCGATCGTCAAATTATCAAGAAAACCCAGCTTGGCAAGCTGAACTGCACTTCTGTACTAGCAAAAATCACAGGGTTTGTCCTTACCTTACCAGTTAAAACTGTTACAGGCGTTTTGGATTTATAACTGTAAGGAGGAATCATCCAAATGTCTAATTGGCAAAACTTTCGCTCCCAGTTTCAGGGAGTTCGATATTATCTGATTTTCCTGGCTGCTCTGTGGTTGAGTTTAGGGATTCCAGGTTGCAGTTTTTCGCCACCCAATTCTCAAACAACTTCATCTCTCAACCCACCCAGATCAACCTGATTGCACAACACTTTGATGGTGTGACGATTAACGTCATTACTCAAAAAGGAGTACTCGATGTTGCACTTAATCGGCACATTGGTAAGTTTGAATCTTTGACTGGTGCAAAGGTCAAGATGGTAGCTTTTCTGCTGGGAGACCTTTACTAAAAACTACAACAGGAAAAGTGGGGCGTAAGTCTCAATGCGCAACCTACCGCGCCAGTCTTGGGCTAACCCTATAAAAAATTAATACATCTGGGAATAATAAATCTGAAAATCGTCAATATTTGGCAATTAAAAGCCAGAGGAAGAGAATTATAAAATGTCTAATTGGCAAAACTTTTGCTCTGTGTGGCAGCGAGTTCGATATTATCTGATTTTCCTGGCTGCCCTATGGTTGAGTTTAGGGGTTCCAGGTTGCAGTTCCCCACCCAATTCTCAAACAGCTTCATCTCCTAGTCCAACCCAAATCAACCAGACTGCACAACGCTTTGACGGCGTGACGATTAACGTCATCACTCAGGATGAAACCGTTCGTACAGGTACTAAGAGACGGATTGCTGGGTTTGAAGCCTTGACTGGAGCGAAGGTCAATCTGACAGGCGTTCCTTTTCAAAATTTATACAACATACTGCAAAAGGATTGGTCTAGCAGTGCTTCAAAGTACGATATGGCAGTTATTTTACCTTCATGGCAGATTGACTTTATCGATGCTGGCTTTGTGGAAGATTTAACGGCGCGAGTCAAGTCTGATGCAGCCATCCAGTGGGAAGATATCGCACCGATCTTTCGGAATTTTAGTGCGACTTATAAAGGACGCATCTACAGTATTCCGTTGGATGGGGACTTTCACATGGTTTATTACCGCACTGATTTGTTAAAGCAAGCGGGGTTAACACCTCCGACAAACTGGGATGAGTATCTGGCGATCGCCAAACGGTTTCACGGTAAAGACTTGAATGGTGACGGTACACCAGACTATGGCTCTTGTATGTCCAAAGGTGCTGCTGATAATAACACAAGCCTATTGATATCCATTGCCACTCCTTTTTTGCAATCTCAGGGAACCGCACAAGGGACATTTTTTGACCCAGACACAATGAAGCCTCTGGTGAACAATCCCGCCTTTGCCAAAGCACTGGATATTTATAAACAAGCGATGGACTATGGAATTCCCCAGGATGAGAATCTAGGTAATGTCAAAGCTAGAGAATTATTTATTACTGGCAGGTGCGCCCTGACCATTGATTGGGGCGATGTTGGACCCTTAGCCATCGATCTATCTGTGTCTAAAGTGATGGATAAAGTAGGGGCTGTGATCACTCCAGGCACTACTGAAGTGCTCGATCGCCAGACTAACAAACTGGTTGTCTGCGATAAATTTATCTGTCCTTACGCCATTGATGGTGTCAATCACGCACCTTATGCCGCCAATATCGGTTGGACAAGTGTAATTTATGCTAAGGCAGCACCAAAAGTCAAGGATGCCGCATACTCGTTTTTCTCTTACATGAGTCAACCTGCTCAGTCTAACGTGGATGTGACGATTGGGGCAACGGGCTTGAACCCCTACCGAATTTCGCAATTTAAAAACTCAGATCCCTGGATTAAATCTGGGATGTCGTCTGAAGCAGCCAACAACTATCTTGCAGCGCTCGGCATCAGCTTGAATAGTCCCAATATGGTTTTGAGTTTGACCATTCCCCATAATCAACAATATCAATTTGAAGTTCTTGATGCTGTTGTATCTAAGTTCTTGGGGAACAAAATTACAACCGAGCAGGCAATGCAGCAGATTGAACAAAGATGGGAGCAGATTACTAACAAAGTAGGGCGGGAGTCTCAGCACGCCGCTTACCGCGCCAGCCTTGGGCTATGAGGGGGAGCGGGGGAAGATGAGGGAGTGAGGGAGAAGAATTATAGCAAAGTGCTGAGTGCTGAGTGCTGTTAGCGTCAGCGGGGCGTTTAGCCCGTGCTGAGTAGAAACCCAGTTAAATCAAGGCTTTTAGCAATCAACATTGTCCTAACCTATGTGGCTACGGCTATAATAACCAATGACTAATGACTAATGACTGTTCATTTGACAGATGAAGTGGGCATCTTAGAAATAATTGGGCAAAAATCACATTGAGAGTGACTAACAATGCACTGCCCATCTCAGTAGTTTGGGGCTGTAAAAGGAGCCACAGAGCGTGCGAAATTGGAACCTCAGCACAAAAATTATTGCTTCTTATTCAGTGCTAATTGCGGTAATGGCTGGGACAATAGCTTCGGGGATGTACTGGCAGTTGTACTCTAGTCAACGGCAGGCAATCCGTAATCGTCTTTTGGCGGTTGTCAGTCTGGCAGTTCCACAAATGGATAGCGATTATCACGGATTGATTGTTAAACCGAGCGCTCGCACTTCCGCCTTTTACAAAATTAATCAAGATAGACTTGTAGCTATTCAAGCAACCAGTAAAGATATTAAGCGTATTTATACGGTACGCCAGCAACCAAATAAAAAATTTGTCTATGTCTTAAACTACGACCCTGCCGACCGAGACAAAACTGTATTGACTGGCATGGATTACACAAAGTCATTAAATGATTTGTATGCAGCTGTTGCCCACAATGCACCGTATGTTGAGCAGGAATTTGACCAAACCGCCAATGGTGAAACCATTCTTTACGGCTATGCCCCAATTACCAATCTCCAGGGTCGGGTGAATGGATTCTTGGTGGTTGAATTGGATGCAAGTTCTGTGGTACGCCAGGAATATACGGTAGCCGTATTTGCTCTGATAAATTTTTTGGCTGTATTGTTAGTAACTGTATTTTTAGTGCGTTGGCTATCGCGATCGCTAGTAGTGCTACCTATTTTACAACTCAATAGCGCCGCCAAGCAATTAGAAACGGGGAATTGGAATGCCACTCTAGCAAGCAACCGCACCGATGAACTTGGAGAACTCTCCGCATCTTTTAATAGCATGGCCAAACAGTTGCAAACCTCCTTTGCCACCTTAGAACAAAAAGTAGAAGAACGCACACTACAACTAGCAGAAGCAAAAGAGAAAGCCGATACTGCCAACCTTGCCAAGAGTGAGTTTCTCGCTAACATGAGCCATGAACTGCGAACACCACTTAATGGCATCCTGGGCTATGCCCAAATTCTCCAAAATGGTGAACCCTTAACAGAACGAGCTAAAAAAGGTATAGATATCATCTATCAGTGCGGCAATCATTTGCTCAATCTGATTAACGATATCCTCGATCTCGCCAAAATCGAAGCCCGGAAGTTGGAATTATATCCTAGCGATGCTAATTTCCCAGCACTTCTCGAAGGCATTGCGGAGATGATGCGCGTGCGTGCTGGTCAAAAAGGAATTCCCTTCACCTATCAACCTGACTCTAATTTACCCGTAGGCATTAGAGTCGATGAAAAACGCCTACGCCAAGTGTTGATTAACTTATTGGGCAATGCCATAAAGTTTACTGACGAAGGCGGAGTGACGTTTCGCGTTAAAACTCACAAACTAGAAACTGCAACCTATCAAATTCGCTTTGAGGTGGAAGATACAGGGGTTGGGATATCGCCAACAGGACTCACGAAAATCTTCCAACCCTTTGAACAAGTGGGTGATGTGAAGAAACAAGCAGAAGGTACTGGACTAGGACTAGCAATCAGTCTGCAAATCGTTTCTCTGATGGATAGCACTCTAAATGTGGACAGCCAACTTGGAAAAGGTAGCACTTTCTGGTTTGAGGTTGAACTTCGCGAAGCTCAAGAATGGGCAGCAAGTCTGCGAACAACTAAGCAAGGCAAGATTGTCGGATTTGAAGGTAGTAAGCGCCAGGTGTTGGTAGTCGATGATCGTTGGGAGAATCGCTCAGTTTTGGTGAGTTTACTGGAACCTTTGGGTTTTACAGTGATTGATGTCAGCAATGGGAAAGAAGGATTAGACAAGGCGAAAGAGATTCATCCTGACCTGATTATTACAGACTTGATGATGCCAGAAATGGATGGCTGCGAGATGCTGCGACAGTTGCGACAGATTCCTGAGTTGCAGAATGTTCCAGCGATCGCTTCTTCGGCTAGTGTGTTTGAGAGTGACCAAAATGAAAGTATCACAGCCGGAGCTGATACTTTTTTGTCCAAGCCTGTAGAAGCTTCGGTGTTGTTAAAGTTATTGGAAAAATACTTAAATCTGAAATGGATTTATGAGCAAAATTCCATTGCTGTAGAGCCGATGAGTGCCAACTCAGAGGCAATATCTTCATCCAGCCCAGATGAGATCGTTCCACCGACCGAGGAGGTTTTGTCACAATTGCACACATTGGCGTTGCAGGGACGTTTGATGGCGATTGAGCAACAGCTAAAAACTTTGGAAAAAGCAGATGAGCAGTACCAACCATTTGTTAAAGCAGTACGTGAGTATGGAGATAATTTCCAAATTGAAAAAATCCGAACATTACTTGAACAGTATCTTCCCAATCTTAAGAGTTAATCTACTAGTTCAGTCTGATAAACCCTTTGTTATCTCATTACCATTTTCGCTATGACCGAAAACGACTCATGATACAAGCCCCTAAATTTATTTATGGGGATCAAAAATTATTGAATTTTGAATTTTGAATTCGGAGCGAAGCGACGTGACGGCATTTTCTGAAAATTCCATTGCATTTAACAATCCTGTTACAAACCCATTTGATAATGGTATTATCCTCATTGTCGATGATGTGCCAAATAACTTGAAGGTGCTTTCAGACACCTTAGCCCAAGCTGGTTTTGAAGTTGCGATCGCCACCAGTGGTGAGGGTGCTTTACAGCAATTGGAACATGCTCCAGTGTCTTTGATTTTACTGGATGTGATGATGCCGGGGATGAATGGCTTTGAAACCTGTCAGCACATTAAAGCCAATCTGAAAACCCGAAATATTCCGATTATCTTTATCACCGCTCTTTCTGAATCGGTAAATAAAGTCACTGGCTTTGAATTAGGAGCTATTGACTACATCACCAAACCGTTTCAACAAAGTGAAGTTTTAGCACGGGTGCGAACTCACTTAAAGCTTAACCAATTGAGCCAGTCTCTTGAAGCCAGAAATACAGAACTGCAAAAACTTACTGAGCAACTAGAGCAACGAGTTACTGAACGAACCCAGGAATTATTTGCATCGATTGAAACCCTCAAGCAAACTCAACAATTGATGCGGTTAGTATTTGATACTATTCCCCACTGGGTAGGGTGGAAAGATATCAATTCAGTGTTTTTGGGCTGTAATCAAAGCTTGGCTGATGCACTAAACTTAAGTTCGCCTGATGAAATTGTGGGTAAAACCGATTATGATTTACAGACGAGCAAAGAAGAATCCGATTGCTATCGTGTGTGCGATCGCCGCATCATGGAGTCTGGTCAAGCAGAACTCCATATTATTGAACAATGGCAACGGGCGGATGGTGAGCAAATTTGGTTGGATACGAGCAAGATGCCTTTACGCGATGCCAAAGGAAATGTCTTCGGCATTTTATTAGTAACAGAAGACATTACTGAACGTCAGTTGGCACAAGAAGAACTCAAACAACAAAAACAAAATCTAGAAGAAGCACTAGCAGAACTTCAAGGCACTCAAGTGCAATTGGTGCAAAGTGAAAAAATGTCGGCACTGGGAAACCTTGTCGCGGGGGTGGCACATGAAATCAATAACCCTGTTGGCTTCCTGGGCGGCAATATTCAACCTGCTTTAGATTATATCAAGGATATATTTGGCTTAATTGATTTGTATCAACAGGAATATTCTCATCCCAGTGGGATAATTCAAGACGAAATCGAAGCAATTGACCTCGATTACATCCGCGAAGACTTACCTAAGTTAGTGGGTTCTATGCAAGAAGGGGTGAAGCGAATTCGGGATATTAGTACTTCTTTACGAACCTTCTCTCGTGCTGATAGCGATCGCCCCATCGCTTGTAACATTCATGATGGCATCGACAGCACCATTTTGATTCTCAAACATCGTCTCAAATCTTCAAAAACCCGTCCAGAAATTAAAGTTATCAAAGAATATGGTCAGCTACCATTAGTAGAATGCTTTGTTGGGCAGTTGAATCAGGTGTTTATGAATATTCTGGCAAATGCTATTGATGCTTTGGAAGAGTCAAATATTGGACGTGGTTTTGAAGAGATAAAAATTAATCCTAATTGCATCACAATTATTACTCAAATTAGTGAGGAAAAGCAAAAAGTAATTATTAAGATTAAAGATAATGGTCAGGGAATAAATGAACAAGTCAAACAAAAGATATTTGACCATTTATTTACGACGAAAGCTGTTGGTCAAGGGACAGGGTTGGGGTTGGCGATCGCTCGTCAAATAGTTGAAGAAACCCACGGCGGAAAATTAAGCTTTAACTCAGTTCTGGGTGAAGGAACAGAATTTATCATTGAAATACCAGTGTAGATTTTTGCTCGTGTTTAGAAAAACTTTATATATCTGGGAATACTAAATCTAGAAATTGTGAGGATTTAGTAATATGGTTAGCACTTTTGTCAGTACTCCTGGATATCACATCACAGAAGAACTCTACAATGGTTCCAGAACCCTAGTTTATCGAGGGTATCGAGAAACTGACTCATTACCGATAGTCATTAAACTGCTGAAAAATCCTTATCCGAGTTTGGGCGAACTCTTGTCGTTTCGCAATCAGTACACCATTGCTAAAAATCTCAACTCACCGCTAATCATCCAAACTTATAGCCTGGAACCTTTCCAAAATGGCTATGCACTGGTGATGGAAGACTTTGGAGGGATTTCTCTCAAAAATTATTTCACCTCACCAGAGACGCGATATATAGCGTCTCTACAACAGTTTTTAGAAATAGCGATCGCACTATGCAATACCTTAGACATACTATACCGCGCTCGCATTATTCATAAAGATATTAAACCCGCCAATATTTTAATTAATCCTGAAACTAAACAAGTTAAATTAATCGACTTTAGTATTGCATCTTTACTACCACGAGAAACGCAAAATATCCAAAATGCCAATGCTTTAGAAGGCACACTTGCCTATCTTTCACCAGAGCAAACTGGACGGATGAATCGGGGGATTGATTACCGCAGTGACTTTTACTCATTAGGTGTCACTTTTTATGAATTACTCACGGGACAATTACCATTTATCTCCGATGATCCGATGGAATTGGTACATTGCCACTTGGCAAAAAATCCTATTCAAATCCATCAAATAAATCCTAATATTCCGTTAATTATATCTGAAATTATTAGTAAGTTAATCAATAAAAATGCCGAAGCTCGCTATGAAAGTGCATTAGGAATAAAGCATGATTTAGAAGTTTGTCTAAGTCAATTAAAAGCCACCGCAAACATTGAATATTTTACATTAGGAGAGCGAGATATTAGCGATCGCTTTACTATCCCCGAAAAACTCTACGGTCGAGAAACTGAAGTATCAATCCTCCTCCAAACATTTGAAAAAGTGAGTCTTGGGGCAACGGAAATGATGCTAGTAGCAGGTTTTTCTGGCATTGGAAAAACTGCCGTTGTCAATGAAGTTCATAAACCCATTGTTCGCCAACGTGGTTACTTTATCAAAGGCAAATACGACCAGTTTGGGCGCAATATTCCCTTTAGCGCCTTTGTCCAAGCCTTCCGAGACTTAATGGGGCAATTACTTTCAGAATCAGATGCACAACTACAAACCTGGAAAACTAAGATTCTCGAAGCCGTTGGAGAAAATGGACAAGTCTTAATTGATGTCATTCCATCATTAAAGCGCATTATCGGCAAACAGCCCCCAGTCACAGAACTATCGGGAACTGCTGCCCAAAATCGCTTCAATCTGCTGATGCAGAAATTTGTGCAAATCTTCACGAGCCAAGAACATCCCTTAGTGATGTTTTTAGATGACTTACAGTGGGCAGATTCCGCATCGCTGAAATTGCTGCAATTGTTGATGTCAGGAACCGGATATTTATTAATCTTGGGTGCGTATCGGGATAATGAAATATCACCGGCTCATCCATTCATTCTTACTGTAGATGAGATCGTCAAAACGGGAGCAGTGGTTAATACCATTACACTGCAATCGTTAAGTTTAGCAGATATGAATCAGTTGGTGGCAGATACGCTAAATTGCAAGTTATCCCTAGCTCACCCATTAACGGAATTGGTGGTAAAAAAAACGAAAGGCAATCCTTTTTTTGCCACGCAATTTCTGAAAGCATTGTATGAAGATGGACAGATTACTTTTGACCCCCCTCAGTCCCCCACCCCCCTTACCAAGGGGGGACAGAGGGGGGTACAAGGGGGGTGGCAGTGTGATATCGCTCAAGTCAGAGCCTTAGCACTTACCGATGATGTGGTGGAGTTTATGGCACTGCAATTGCAAAAGTTGCCGAACCAGACTCAGAATGTTCTGAAACTAGCGGCTTGTATTGGGGCACAATTTGATTTGAATACGCTGGCGATCGTTTCAGAACAATCATTAGAAGCAACAGCGGCTGATTTATGGAAAGCTTTGCAAGAAGGGTTGATTATTCCAAATACGGAAATCTATAAGTTTTTTATTCAGTCTGATAGTGCATCGGTTTCTGATGCCGCAGCAAATCCGACTTATCGGTTTTTGCACGATCGCATTCAGCAAGCTGCTTATTCTCTGATTCTTGATCACCAAAAACAAATTACCCATCTAGAAATCGCTACATTGCTACTTCGCAACAGTAGCGAAACCCACCGTCAGGAAAGAATTTTTGATATTGTCGGTCATTTTAACTTAGCCGCCGAGTTAATTACCGAGCCTCACGCCCGCTATGAATTTGCCACCCTCAACTTACAGGCAGGCAAAGCCGCTAAAGCTGCTGCCGCCTTTGATGCCGCCTTCATGTTTGTGAGCAAGGGCATTGATCGACTACCAGATACAAAATGGCAAGATAACTATCCCTTGACCTTGGCACTGTATGATTTAGGCGCTGGAGTCGCTTATCTATGCAGCCAATTTGAGCAAACAGATCGACTAATTGCCTCAATTTTGCAAAATGCAAGAAATTTACTCGATCAAGTTAGTGCCTACGAGACTAAAATATTGTCTCATATTGCTCAAAACCAGATTCAGGAGGCTGTTTCTATTGGCCTAGATGTACTACGGCAGTTGGGACTTAAACTTCCCAAACAACCTACCAAAATCGATGTCTTGCTGGGATTAGCGAAAACAAAGCTGATCTTGGGTAATAAAAAAACAGCAGAGTTGATCGATTTACCCAAGATGAGCAATCCCAAGGCGCTGGCGATCATGCGAATTTTATCAAGTGCGGCATCTGCGACTTATATCTGCGCTCCACAGTTGATGCCGCTATTCGTCTTTGAACGGATTAATTTATCGGTTCGCTACGGTAATACCCCCCTTTCAGCCGTTGCCTACGCTTGGTATGGAATGATTCTTTGCGGTGTGGTGATGGATATTGAAGCGGGTTATCAGTTTGGGCAATTGGCTTTGCAAGTGTTAGAGCGTTTTAACGCCACTGATTTAAAGGCACAAACCCTCTTCATAAACTGTATCTTAATCAGCCATTGGCGCGAACCTGTAAAAGACAGCATTCCATTGCTGTTAGAGGCTTACCAAACAGGGCTAGAAACAGGAGATGTCGAATATGCAACTTGGGCGGCAGGTATGTATTCTTACAACCAGTATTGTACAGGAAAATACTTAAGCGACACGGAACAAACAATGCGATCGCTACTATCGGCGATCGCCCCGTTAAACCAGAAAAATGGCTTAATTTACCTACAACTTCATCATCAAGTTACCTTAAATCTTCTGGGTCATACCAACAATCCCAGCATCTTGTCGGGGGAAAGTTATCAAGCTGCCGAGGTAATTCCTATGCAGCAAGCCACCAAAGATCACTTAGGGTTGTTCATGAGCTATGTTCACCAACAATACTTACATTACTTGTTTGAGGAGTATGCTGAAGCCGTTGAAAAAGCGAAGGTGGCAAAACTTTATCTTGATAGTAGTGTATCATCATTGGGCACAGTCCTATATTACTTTTATGACTCCCTGGCGCGGTTGGCTGTTTATCCAAAAGTCTCATCTTCAGAACGTCAGCAACTCCTCAAGCAGGTCAAAGCGAATCAGAAAAAACTCCAGAAGTGGGCTTTTTACGCCCCAAGCAATTACCAACATAAGTTTCTACTGGTAGAAGCAGAACAACATCGGATACTGAAGAAATATCTAGAGGCGATCGCTCTTTACGATCGCGCCATTCAACTCGCCAAAGAAAATCAATACCTCAACGAAGAAGCATTAGCCAATGAACTCGCCGCCAAATTTTATCTCGATTGGGGTAAAGAAAAAATCGCTCAAGTCTACATGACCGAAGCCTACTATTGTTACACCCGTTGGGGAGCAAAAGCCAAAGTTATCGATTTAGAAACCCGCTATCCCCTACTAATCCTAGCAATTCTCCAAAAACAGCAACCATCTTTCACACCCACGGAAACGATGATTCCTGTCTTCTCACAGACGATTCAAAGTTCCATCGTCAGTAATACTAGCCTTTCAGAAGCCCTCGATCTGGCAACTATTCTTAAAGCTTCTCAATCACTGTCGAGTGAAATTGAGTTGGAGAAATTACTCTCGATTCTACTTGAGATCATACTCAAAAATGCCGGAGCTGATAAATGTGCGCTGCTGATGCCTTCATGCGATGATCGCTGGGTAATTGAGGCATTCTCTCAACTCGAACACCCTACCATTGTCTTGCGATCGCGTAACGGTGCGGATGCACTCTCGCTGTCCTTTGAGGATCATCAAACAGTACCTGTTACCCTAATCAATCGGGTCAAAAATACCCTCACCTTGGCTGTGATTGATAATGCACTAATTGAGCCAACCCTAGCGGCTGATCCCTATATTCTGCGCCACTCACCCAAGAGTATTATCTGTGCGCCAATTCTCAATCAAAGCAAGTTGATTGGCATTTTATACCTAGAAAATAACCTGACAGTGGGAGCGTTTACGAGCGATCGCCTACAAGTTCTCAAACTTCTCACCAGTCAAGCAGCTATCTCCCTAGAAAATGCTCAACTTTATCGCCAATTAGAGGAATATTCCCACACTCTGGAGCGAAAAGTAGAAGAACGCACCCAGGAAATAACACAAAAGGCTACTCAGCTAGAATCAACACTGGAGAAACTTTACTCGACTCAAGCCCAACTAATTCAATCAGAAAAAATGTCCGGTTTAGGACAGCTAGTTGCTGGAATTGCTCATGAAATTAATAATCCGATTAATTTCATCTATGGCAACTTAGAACCAGCAAGTGAATACGTTGCATCCTTAATTGAATTAAATAATTTATATCAGCAACTTTATCCGCAACCATTGCCAGAGATTGCTGAGAAAATGGCAGAAATGGAACTAGAATTTTTAGTCAACGATTTACAAAAGCTCTTATCCTCGATGAGGGTGGGAGCAGATCGCATCTGTCAAATTGTGCTGTCATTGCGAAAATTTTCCCGTTTGGATGAATCAGAAATCAAACCTGTAGACATTCACTCCGGTATTGATAGCACGCTGTTAATTTTGCAGCATCGACTTCAGAATAATAGTAAAGATACAGAGATTGCAGTCATTCAAAAATATGGTCAATTACCTTTAGTTAATTGTTATGTTTCTGCTCTTAATCAGGTGTTTATGAACATTATAAATAATGCCATTGATGCCTTAAAAACATCAGATAAAAATCGCCAGCCTACTATTGTAATTAAGACTGAATTAAAAGAATCAAACAAGATATTAATCTCTATTGCAGACAACGGTATAGGCATGAGTAAGTCCGTGCAAAATAAGATATTTAATCCATTTTTTACGACGAAATCAGTAGGTAGTGGTACGGGTTTAGGATTATCAACTAGCTATTCGATTGTGGTAGAAAAACATGGGGGTCAGTTAAGCTGCATTTCTACACCAGGAGAGGGAACAGAATTTTTTATTGAAATTCCGGTATAATTTTTGGCGATTTTTGGTAAACAACTTCAGATATCCGGGAATACTAAATCTGAAAATATTAAGGATGAGCGCAATATGGTTAGCACTCTAGTCAGTATTCCTGGATATCGCATCAATGAAGAACTCTACAATGGTTCCAGAACCCTAGTTTATCGAGGGTATCGAGAGACTGACTCAATACCAGTAGTGATTAAACTGCTGAAAAATCCTTATCCCAGCTTCTCTGAACTCTTGTCGTTTCGCAATCAGTACACCATTGCTAAAAATCTCAACTCAGAGCTAATCGTCCAAACCTATAGCCTAGAAGCCTACCAAAATGGCTATGCGCTGGTGATGGAAGACTTTGGGGGGATTTCTCTTAAAGATTATTTCACCTCTGACCAGAGGCGATATATCGCATCTGCTGAAGAGTTTTTACGAATTGCGATCGCACTGTGCAATACCTTAGATATACTTTACCGCTCGCGCATTATTCATAAAGATATTAAACCCGCGAATATTTTAATTAATCCCGAAACAAAAGAAGTTAAATTAATTGACTTTAGTATTGCATCTTTACTACCACGGGAAACCCAAACACTAATCAATCTCAATGTCTTAGAAGGAACACTTGCTTATATATCTCCAGAACAAACAGGCAGAATGAATCGGGGGATTGACTACCGTACTAATTTTTATTCAGTCGGTGTCACTTTTTACGAATTACTCACGGGAGATTTACCTTTTGCATCAAACGATCCAATGGAGTTGGTACATTCTCATATTGCTAAATTCCACCACTTTTAGGCAATAGAGAAGATATTCCCCAAGTGATTTGTGATATCGTCATGAAATTGATGGCAAAAAATGCTGAAGAGAGATATCAAAGCGCATTGGGACTGAAATTTGATTTAGAAAATTGTTTAGATCAGCTACAAGAAACGGGTTAGATTGAAAATTTTGAAATTGCGCGTAGGGATTTGTGCGATCGCTTCATCATCCCGGAAAAACTCTATGGCAGAGAAACTGAAGTTAATCAACTATTAACCGCCTTTGAAAGAGTCAGCACAGGCAGCACAGAAATGATGCTAGTGGCAGGATTTTCCGGAATTGGAAAAACCGCAGTAGTCAATGAAGTTCATAAACCCATTGTCCGACAACGGGGTTACTTCATCAAAGGCAAATATGACCAATTTCAACGCAATATTCCCTTCAGTGCCTTTGTCCAAGCCTTCCGAGATTTGATGGGACAATTGCTAAGTGAAAGTGATGCCCAATTGCAAAGTTGGAAAACCCAGATATTAGCCGCCATAGGAGACAACGGACAAGTTTTAATTGACGTAATTCCTGAATTAGAAAACATCATCGGCTCACAGCCCCCAGCCACGGAACTATCAGGAAGTGCCGCTCAAAATCGCTTCAATTTGCTCCTGCCAAAATTTGTGCAAATCTTCACAAGTATTGAACATCCCTTAGTGATATTTTTAGATGACTTACAATGGGCAGATTCGGCATCGCTGAACTTGTTGAAATTATTAATGGCAGAGACGGGACATCTCTTAATATTAGGTGCGTATCGAGACAATGAAGTGTCATCGGCTCACCCATTCATCCTCACCGTAGATGAACTTGTCAAAACGGGAGCAACGGTGAAGACAATTACCTTATCGCCGTTAAGCCGGGTGGATCTCAATCAGTTAGTAGCAGATACACTCAATTGCAAATTATCTCAGGCTCAACCGTTGACCGAATTGGTGTACAAAAAAACCCAAGGTAACCCATTTTTTGCCACCCAGTTTCTCAAAGTATTGCATGATGACAAGTTAATTAGCTTTAATTGGGAAATTCAACATTGGCAGTGCGATCTGGCTCAAGTCGAAGCCTTGGCAATTACTGATGATGTAGTAGAATTCATGGCTTTGCAATTGCATAAATTGCCAACCCAGACTCAAGAAATGCTCAAACTAGCGGCCTGTATTGGAGCGCAGTTTGATTTGAATACCTTAGTAATTGTCAGTGAGAAATCAGCAGTAAGTACGGCTACGGCTTTATGGAAAGCGTTGCAGAAAGGCTTAGTAATTCCTACTACCAAAATCTATAAATTCTTTACCCAATCTGATAATGAAGAAGCATTGAATGCTTCAGCGAATCCCACTTATCAGTTTTTACACGATCGCGTTCAACAAGCCGCCTATTCTCTGATTCCCGATGACCAAAAGCAAATTACTCATCTTCAGATTGGTCAATTGCTACTACAAAATGTGGAAGATAAAAATCTAGAAGACAATATTTTTGAAATCGTTAACCATTTGAACTTAGGAATTCCTCTGATCGATCAACCGCTAGAAAAGGCAGAACTAGCTTCTTTGAATTTAATGGCTGGGCAAAAAGCAAAAAACGCGATCGCCTATGAACCTGCATTCAGCTATTTCAAAATAGGGCTAGGTCTATTAACACCTGAATGCTGGCAGGTTCAGTACGATCTGGCATTGACACTCCACGAACGGGCTGGCGAAGTTGCCTATCTGCTAGGACACTTTGAGTCTATGCAACAATTCATCCAAGCTGTATTTAGCAATACTCATCATTCTTTAGATCGGGTAACTTCTTATCAGACTCAAATTCAGGCATACGCTGCCCAGGGTAGAAATGAAGAGGTGATGCAAACTGCCTTGAGTGTGTTGCAAACACTTGGTGTAGAACTACCCAATCAACCCTCTCCACAAGACATTCAACACAAATTAGAACAGGTTGCATTACATTTAGCGGAAAAACGCATTGAGGATTTAGTCAATCTTGACAAAATGACTGATCCTGAATCATTGGCAATCATGCAAATTCTATTTGCGATTATTCCAGTTGTTTTTAATTCTTTTCCGCAACTCGTGCCGCTTGTTATTTTAACGAAGGTTGAGTTATCGATCAGGTTCGGAAATGCTGCCCTTTCTCCGTTTGCCTATGCTTTATATGGCGCTATTTTATGCGGAAAGATCGGAGATATTGATACTGGATATCAATTTGGTCAACTCGCCATGAGTTTACTACTTCGTTGGAATATTCGAGAAGTAAAGAGCAGTACATTATTTATCGTTAACTATGTGATTAAGCATTGGAAACAGCCCATTAAAAAAACATTCAGCTTTTTACAAGAAGCCTATTCTGCTGGCTTAGAATGTGGGGATTTGGAACACGCTGCCTAGTCTATCGCTCTCCTTTCATTTAGCAAATATCTAGCAGGTACACCCTTAGAAGAGCTTGAGAAAGAGTAAGGATTCAGGTGGCAGAGTATTGACAAGGGGGACACTTGAGGGGGAGTATCA
>NZ_JABXKF010000068.1 GCF_017115165.1 Nostoc sp. LPT
AAAATCGCTACACTCCACTATTTCTCATGCTTCCGCCTCCTTGTCACCCCTTCAGGTGTAGCTATTACCGTCATCAGCAAAATGAATCAAATTTCAAATTCGATTACTCAAATTGAAAAAGCTCTCGAAGAACAAGCAAGAAATACTGAAAAAATTCGTGAGATTGATAGAACGCTAGCCTTGCATATTCAAGAATATGTGAATCGGAAGGATGTCATTCAAATGCTTCTGGGGCAACTGAACGAAAAGATTGACCACAAGTTCAAAAGGGTATTGTTTTACACAAGAGATATCCAGCGGTTTCTCCAACGCGATACTGATTTTAAGATCCGCGAGTACGAGGAAACGACTCAGCCAGACGAATAACTCTCTGGGGATTCATGACAATCCCAACTCTTCTGGAAAACCGAGCATGATGTTTAGGTTTTGGACTGCGGCTCCTGATGCGCCCTTACCCAAGTTGTCAAGACGAGCAACTAGCAAGACTTCTTTGGTAGTGTCATTGGCGAATACAAAAACCTGAACAATATTAGTATCGTTCAGATGCGACGCCGAATAGCCCGTCGTAGACATCGCATCCAGAAATGTTCCGTCTCTCAGCAGAGTCGAATCTTGGAATGGAGCAACCTGCATGAACTTTTCACTTTGGTAGTAATCAGCGATCGCTTGATGAATAATCTTACCTGATGGTGGATTATCCAAAGTCCCCAGTGGTAAAGGTATCTGTACCAGCATCCCCTGCTCAAAATCTCCCACGGCTGGTACGAAAAGCGGCGGTGATGCTAACCCTGAATACTGATGCATTTCTTTGACGTGCTTATGCCCAAACTGCAAACTGTAGATACCATAAGGGTGGAGCGACTCTGCGCCGACTTGCTGTTCGTGAAAGGTATGATACTGTTTAATAAGATTCTTTCCGCCACCAGAGTAACCTGACACTGCATTAACGGTGATGGGAAAGTTACTATTCAGGAGTCCTTTGGCAATCAACGGACGGATACAAGCTAAAAATCCTGTGGGATAACAGCCTGGATTGCTGACAAACTGGGCGCTGGCGATTTTCTCTCGCTGTCCTGGATTTAGTTCGGGGAAACCATATACCCAGTCTTTAGCCGTGCGATGGGCAGTACTAGCATCAAGGATCTTAACCCTAGTATTACTGACTAAGCTAACAGCTTCACGGGCCGCATCATCAGGCAGGCAGAGAATGATAACATCAACAGCATTGATTAGTTTGGTTCGCTCGGTTGCATCCTTACGTTTAGATGCTTCAATGCTAACTAACTCGATGTCATCCCGATGGTTCAGGCGTGAGTAAATTTGTAAGCCTGTGGTTCCTGATTCCCCATCAATGAAAATCTTCGGTTTAGTAGTCATGGGCTTTTTATTATATGGGAGTGATATTTTGACAAAGTAAGAGTTATTTTAACGATCAATATTTGAATGAAATTAACCTGCTTTCACCATCCACACCAAAAAGCTCAGAATTGGTTCGATAGGAGGAAGAGAATAATCCATTAAATCAATTGTGACTGTTTGCCCCTCTAGTTTCAGAAATCGCCATTGGGTTCCACTGCTTACAGTACCGTAAACTGCTGTTAAGGGTTGAACTCTTGCTTGATTGAATCGCTGTGCAGCTACCATTTCTGCAATGCATTGTCCCAACCCAGATTTTAAATCTGATTTTTTTGCTTCAACAATGACAATTGCAGGTGCTTCCACCGTTAATTGTTCAGGCGAACGGCAAAGTAGGAAGTCACATACACCGTTGAGTCCAATACTTACATCAACGTTAAACTCTTCCCCTGAAAACACGCTAATTGTGGAATTGAAGATGCGTCGCACTTCCAGCAATATAGGATTAATTATCGCTTCTGAACGAGCTTTTTCTGTATCTACTGCGTTCGCGCAGCGTCTCTTTAGAGAATCGCCCACGGTAAATCCTCTAAAATACCTTGTAGTCTGAAACTTGGAGTAATGGGTTCAATCGAGTCTGGGAAAAAGCGGACTCCTTCGACAGTATTTAGATGAAAATCTTGTTTCACTCGGTCAATCGTGAATTGACTGTAGGGCATGATAAATCAATACTCCATCAATTTGCTTGATTGTAATAGTGTTTGTTCCTTAGACTTTCCCCTTTCAGGATATGAATTTTCACTTTAACTCGTTTTTGGATCGACTACTCTTCCCAAGCTAGAGTACGTTTCACTGCCTTTTGCCAAGTACCAAAGTTGGACAAGGGGAAATCACTCTTTGGCTCAAATACACGCTCAATTTGCCGTTGTTCTACCAGCGCTTCATAGCTCTCCCAAAATCCTACAGCTAAACCTGCCGCAAATGCTGCACCCTGAACGGTCGTATCGCGCATTATCGGACGTTCAACTGGAATACCTAATACATCAGCCTGAAACTGCATCAGAAAATTATTTTCGCAAGCACCACCATCTACGGTTAATCGCCCAACTGGAGTACTGCAAGATGCGTTAATTGCTTGCACCACTTCCAGAACTTGATAAGCGATCGCTTCCAGCACAGCCCGAACTAGATGCTCTGGTTGTACACTGGCGGTAATGCCGAAAAAAGCTCCCCTGGCGCTCATATCCCAGTAGGGTGCGCCCAATCCACTAAATGCTGGTACAAAGTAAACTCCGCCATTATCTTTTACCTGATTAGCCATCGCTTCAGTTTCAGCAGCAGTTTTAATCAACTTCAGGCGATCGCGTAACCATTGTATACAAGCGCCACTAGTAAACATACTACCTTCTAAGGCATAGCCTACATCTAAAGTATCCCTGGAATTTGCTTGTGTCCATGCCACTGTAGAAATGAGTTGATGGTGCGATCGCACAATTTCAGAGCCTGTGTGAGCAACCAAAAAGCTACCAGTACCGTAAGTACATTTCATCAAACCGGGGCGATCGCAGCCATGACCAAATAGAGCCGCTTGCTGATCTCCCAAGATGGCTGTGATCGGAATTTCAGTACCCAACAAAGTCGCATCAGTGACTCCAAATACTCCTAAACTCGGCTGAATCTGGGGCAAAATGTGAGCCGGAATTTGAAACAGATCCAGCAAAATCTCATCCCACTCACAGGTTTTGAGATTCATCAACATTGTACGGCTGGCGTTGCTGTGGTCAGTGGCATGGACTTTCCCACCTGTGAGGTTCCACAACACCCAGGTATCAATAGTGCCTGCTAAAACATTGTTCAGGTCAACATCTGTAAAATTGTCTAATAGCCATCTGAGCTTGGTAGCAGAAAAGTAGGCATCAATGATTAATCCGGTGCGATCGTAAATTTCTTCAGCGTAGCCTTGTTCTTGTAACTGGTGGCAAAGGGGAGCAGTGCGGCGATCTTGCCAGACGATCGCTTTATGGAGTGGTTTACCAGTAGTTTTGTCCCAAATCAAACAGGTTTCGCGCTGTACAGTTAATCCCAAAGCTGCGATCGCTGATGGTGCAATCTGGGCATTCTCAATTGCGGTTTGCATCACCCAACAAGTATCCTGCCAGATTTGTTGAGGGTCATGTTCTAACCATCCTGACTGAGGATAATACTGAGTTAATTCTTTATATGCCTGTCCAACAATCTTGCCGTCTGCGTTAAATACAAAGGCGCGGTTGCCTGTCGTACCTAAATCCAGTGCTAAGATGTAGCCCAATGATAGAATTTTTGTGCCAAATGTGTGCATAGCTGCTTTAAATGCTGCGTAGGCCTAGCCCGCCATAGGTATTGCGATTTTAGCAATACGCCCTCAATCACATATACATTATTTTGGGTACATTTTGAATTCCCTGTTTGTATCACACTAGGATTTGACAAAAAGCTATACTTAGCACGATGAGTATTAATGTCCGCCTCAAATCCTATATCCTTCACAGCATTGCAGCAGGCTGTGCATTTTAATTAAGTGTAAGTAGATCCGCACAGTAAATTATTATAAAAATGCTGCGTTCGAGGAAATATTACACACAAATTCATCCAAATTCTAGTATTAAATTTATATGACATTTATGTGACAACGGACAAAGTGTCACTTTATTCAAGTCTGATTATGACACTCAAGTTTTATAGTTTGAATATAAAAAGTAATAGTAAACCTCATCAATTTTTAAACTTGGAGTATTGTGGGCAAAATGTCTGATACTTCTAGATGGGATCGAGATGCTTCCACTACGTTTAATATCATGTTAAGTAAAACCCTTGTAATATCTGTAGGTGGGGTTGAGGAACGAAACCCAACATTTTATGCTTGTTAATATTGGGTTTTACTACCATATCTCTACAAAGAAGCAAGCTACAACACAACCTACATTGATAGATTTTATTAGAAGTAATCACCCTAACTTGACATCAGAACTATGGATTTCAAAATAGATGTAGTTTAAAAGTTAAAACCATCGAAATACAACAAAACTTTCCCATGTTAAAACCTAACCAAAATGCACTACTAGCTTTGTTATTACTTGTGCCAGTTCCGAGCATTGGTATTACAACTCAACTGTATATACTCCCTGGCTTCCCAGGACATTTAGTAGCTTTATTATCTAAAATCTGGTTGTTGGTACTACCCATTATCTGGTTGTTATTTATCGATAAAGAGAATTTAAAGGTTGAATATCCTAAAAGACGCGATTTATTAGCTGGAGTTGGATTAGGGCTATTAATGCTAGGCATCATCTTGATTGTTTATTGGCTGCTGGGGGCAAAATGGATAGATGTTGAATATGTTCGCGATCGAGCAACGCAAGTTGGATTGAACAGTTTTGCGATCTACTTAGTAGGTTCAGGATATTGGATATTTATCAACTCTTTGCTTGAGGAATTTGTCTGGCGTTGGTTTGTCTATCGTAAATGTGAAATTTTGGTATCAAGTCCTTTAGCTGTAGTACTATCTGCACTGTTTTTTACGATTCATCACGTTGTTGGTTTGGCAGCTTACTTCGATTGGCGTGCGACAACATTATGCTCATTGGGGGTGTTTCTAGCAGGGGCGGTTTGGTCATGGTGCTACTTGAATTATTGCTCAATCTGGCCTGGATACATTAGCCATGTTTTTGCAGATATAGCAATTTTCCTGATTGGCTGGCAACTTATCTTTGCTTAACAAAAATGTAATCAATCTATAGCGAACTAATTAATCAAAATCTCTCAATATAATGTGTTTTTTTAAGTCGAAACTGATTATACCTTCTTCTTGTAATTTGCCCATCAATCGTGTAATTGTTACTCTGGTGGTACAGCAGGCGCTAGCAATATCTTCGTGAGTAAACCGAACACTTAAGCGAGTTCCCTCTGGTACAGTTTCACCCACTTCTCGTTTCAAAAGTTGTAATAGATGGTGGAAGCGTTCTTGTACTCGCCGTCTTCCACAAATGGCTAAAAAAGATTCTGTTTGCTGTAACCGGTGATTAATTTTTGGTAGAAGTGTATGGCTAAGTGTTGGAGAAGCTGCTACCTCTACCGCGTAAATTGACACCAACTCAACATCAGCAAGGACTGTTGCTTGGTAAATGTTTAAAGATGTCAAACTAGAACCAAAAACCATTCCTGCTGTTGCCAATCCTATCAGCACTTCTTCACCCGTTTCGTAGTAGGTACTGAGTTTGACCAAACCCTGAGAAACATACCAAATTACCAATGGGTTCAGGGGAATAGTTTCTCCTTTAACATATTTATGTATGGGGCGATCATTGAAGATGTCACTGTCGCCCTTGACTATTGCTGATTTTAAATGCTGACGCTCAGTAATATTACGCAGCATCCAGCGCAGAGAGATTGCCTTACCCTGGTGATTGCGGATAACTGCCACTGTCAAAGCTGCATCAAAGAACTCGCCATAACGTTGCTGCAAACGTACCAATAACTCTCTAACTCTGTCTGATTGCGATAGCTGCATCAGTTCGTTGCAAACTTGCTGACGTTCTTCTAGAAGGACAAAGTTAACTATTGGTTTGCCTACTAAAAAATGCTTTGAAACATTCAACAACTTAGCTGCGGTGAGGTTAGCTTCTTGGATAATTCCTTCTCTATTAGTCACTAAATAGCCGTCTGGCGCCAACTCGAATAAATCTTGGTAGTGTTGGCGTTCTGCCTCTAACCAATCTCGTGTTTTTACTAGTTCCTCGTTTTGCTGATAAAGTTCCTCCGCCGCTAACTGTACTATCTTTGAGGAGTTATAGAGTTCCTTAAAAGCTTGCGGTAGCAGATCCGGGGAAATCCAAGGTAGTACACTAGCAGTTTGGTATAAATCTGCTAAACGCTTGTGCAATATTTCTGCGCGTTGGATAAATTTTTCTATGTTCACCTTAAATTCCCACTACTTGCTTGCAGAGGTTGAGCAAAAAAAAATATACTAGGTAAATCCTTGAAAAAATTGCAGCATTCCTAATTTTATTGAGTGATAAATTTAACTGGTTGTAAACTACAATTTTTATGCAATTGAACTTATAAAATTACATTATATTTTAGGTTCTTGATACTTTATATCTTACAGTCGCTAAAGATGGGCCAGTTTTTAAATGACACGTGTCCCATTCAACCTAGATGCTTAAAGTAAATTTAATCTAGCAAATTACAAAGTGTTCATTATAACTTTCGCTACTCAGATATTTTTTGCAAAAAATAATTTTATAGGATTTTCCTAAGTATTACTTCTACCTTTGGTGGGAAAATTCTATAAACTCAGCTAAATACGAGTGCCAAATCTGCCATCTAACGATTGTGCTAATTTTTGACTAAACTAATAAGCCAGTCAAAATGATGACTAGCAAAGAGCAGATACTACAGTTGGAAAACTCTACATCTCAGCCTTAATTTCTAACTATTATTGTTGAACCCGCTTTGTCATTCCTCCAATGAATGATTTAGTGCTAATGATAATTGTTTCCATTGTTACTAAGAATAACTGATAATAGTTTCCCCAACTTCCATCACAAGAATCAAGCAACTACTACTAAAGACATAGAAGCTAAGTTAAGTTTGTTTGTGATTCTGAATACGTTGCCTATTAATAAAAATCACAACAAAATTCCTAACTTCTTTAAGAGGATGTTTTAAAAGTATTATTGCTACACGAATAGCTTATACCAATTCTGTATAATAATGCGCCAAATTATATAAGGAACGAACCGCAAAGGCGCAAAAAACACAAAGGAAGAAAGAAAATTTGGCGCAGCCTCACAAAGAAATGGTATTAGAAATCGGGAGCATCCCAATGCAAGCCAAAAGACACAGGACTGGTACAAAAACCCTGTACAAACCTCTTTCCTTTGCGTTCTTCTCTGACGAGACGCTGCGCGTAGCTTGCTTCTCCGTAGGAGTATGCGTCCTACCCTGCGGTCAGCCGCTCCACGTCTATGCGGTTCGTTATTTCATTCTCCGCCTAAGTCCAAATACCGTATAAAAATAAACTTGCACATTTGGGATGCTCTCGGTACGGGTAAGAGTAAAACGACTGGGAACAAGCAATAGTCGAACTACTATATCTAGAATTGCAAAGATAGATATTAATAAGTTAAAAATATTTGTATAGAAAAGCACGTATTAACTTAATAATTATCCGCCTCTTTAGTTAGAGGATAAATGAAGTAGTAAGCTGGTGTAATTTAACAATGCGTAACAGCTAATCAACGCGCAAGTTATAAGGAGTGATGGGTGAAGTGTCAATGCAATAAAATCTCGTCATTCCTTTTTACTTAGTTCAGTTTATTAGCTTAACTGCAAATAGTGAATTGTACTGGTGACGGCTTTTGGAGAACCAATCAATAAATGTTTAATTGCTTCTTTGTTGGGCAATCGCATTTGAGCAGATTGTTTAAGGACGAGTGCATCGAAGTCTTCGCTACTCAAATACTGTTGCAACTGTGCTTGAGGGAACTTTTGATTTTCTCCGAACTTTTGTACTTGTGTCATTATTGTAGTTAACTCCTAGAGTAGGGGTTTAAAGAAAAGCAATCGCGGACTCTTCCCGGAGGGCGATCGCTTTTCTTATACTTTGAATATTTTAGTATAATTTTATACAAATTAACTATTAATGAAAAAAAATGTTTACGACAAATTACCCTATCTAAGTTGCACTGTTGTAGGGATTTTCAAAAATGTCGGCACTAAGTAAAATATACAGTCAGTTATGTTAAGAATACAAACAAAGTTGTTTACTAATGTCAGCTAGAGTTTTTATCTGATTAGTTAATTGTTGATATTTAACCTACAGCATAATCTGTAAATTGGCGCTTAAATGGTGAATGAAAGCCGATGACAATATCCTGCTTCGGGATACCTAAATTTGCTAAATCTTCTCCTACTTCATTTTCTGTCCCATTATGTTGCAGCCAAACTTTACCATCTTTGATGTCTAAATGTATAAAACAACCATAAACACGACGTTGGTTTTTCCAGCCGACATTTACAAGTTGATAGTGGTGGCGTTCTGGATCAAAAATTAATTGAGTTTCAACTTCTGAATCTTGACTAGAAATTTCAGCATATTCTTGGAGAAGTTGCTGAATTATTCGTTGATATTTTTTTAGTTTATCCATTCGACAATATCCTCCGTTACAGGCTGATAAGTAATCAATTTAAGTTGATATGTTTTGATAATATTTTGTACAAGTCTGATAGTAAAGAAGGAAGTATATGTATCGATGGGAACTGCTAAATAGAGAGTGCGGTCTGGTTCTTGTTCGGATAATGCTAGTCTATAGTTAATAAACTGTCCTAAAGCTGTGTGAAATTCAGAAATAGCAGATGTTTTAAAAAAACTTTTAATTTCAACAGCAATTTTTGTACCCTCTCTTTCTGCTGCTAGAATTCTTTTTGCACCTAAGTCTATATACATATCTCCTAACTCGAAACTGACAGGTAAGGGATCGTGGGTAATTTTCCACCCTTCTTTTTCTAGTCCTTTTTTGACTGCGTTGTGAAAGATATCTCTTGCTGGCATAATATCGCATTATAGTTGAGTTGACACTAATGATATTAGACTCTTCCACAAGGGCGTAGGCGTAGCCCGTCGTAGACATCGCCATTATAAAATTCAGATGAATTAAACGTAGGTTGGGTTTCCTTACGTCAACCCAACTTACATTTAATGCACAAATTTAGCCTTGACACGGCACTAGATTTATGCAGGAAGTGGATTATTGCAGCAAAACTCTTGTGGAATGAATCAGCCCTGGGAGATTAAGGGGGGAAACAAGAAATCTTGTTCCCTCCGCTTTATAAGGGGAGGGTTAGGGTGGGGTAAAATCGATATTTATTAACTACTTCAGACTTGTGTATACACGGTAGCCCCTTTATAAGGGGAGGGTTAAACAGAAAAAATGTTGTTCCCTCCCCAATACATACGGGGAGGGTTAGGGTGGGGTATTTTTGTACTTGATTAACTTGCAATCTGCTGTGAAGGTAAAATATCCTTGAGCGATCGCCATTCAACTTTCACATCACGTTATCATCAGATATTGTGGAATTTCCGTGCGTAACTCGATAGCATCTATGACCGCCTCTCACTCCGAAACTCCATCTACCAAGCCCGATGCAAGTACTTTTATTTCTGACCATCAACAGGTGGATCGCAGTAAGCTAAGTCAAATGTACTTGCATTATGTCGAGACAAAGGATAAATATCCTCACGCGGTATTGCTGTATCGGGTAGGAGATTTCTTTGAATGCTATTTCCAAGATGCTGTAAAACTAGCGCAAGAATTGGAATTAGTTCTCACTAGTAAGCAAGCTGGGGAACAGGGACGGGTGGCGATGTCTGGTGTTCCGCATCACGCTTGGGAACGCTACGCGACGATGCTGGTAGAAAAAGGCTACGCAGTGGTAATTTGCGATCAAGTGGAAGATGCTTCTGAAGCTGCTGGGAGATTGGTGCGACGAGAAGTAACGCGCATTCTTACACCCGGCACTTTGCTGGAAGAAGGAATGCTCAAATCCAGTCGCAATAATTACCTTGCAGCAGTAGTAATTGCTGAAAACCATTGGGGTTTAGCCTATGCAGATATCTCTACAGGTGAATTTCTTACTACTCAAGGTAGCGATTTAGAACATTTGACACAAGAATTAATGCGCTTGCAACCTTCAGAGGTGTTAGTTCCGACAAATGCGCCTGATTTGGGGAGTTTGCTACGTCCAGGAGAAACTTCGCCACATCTGCCAGAATGTTTGCCACCATCATTTTGTTATAGTTTGCGATCGCAACTTTCCTTTTCTCAAGGAGAAGCTAGACCTAGATTATTGCAGAAATTTAAGGTGCGATCGCTCGAAGGACTCGGTTGCGATCGTCTTCCCCTCGCCGTTCGTGCGGCTGGGGGTCTTCTGGAATACCTGGAAGATACCCAAAAAGAAAACCCTGTCACCCTCCAGAGACTCCGCAGCTACACAGTCACCGACTACCTAATTGTTGACAATCAAACCCGCCGTAACCTGGAAATTACCCAAACTGTTCGAGATGGCACTTTTCACGGTTCCCTACTTTGGGCGTTAGATAAAACAAGTACAGCGATGGGTGGGCGGGCTTTGCGGCGGTGGTTGTTGCAACCCCTACTTGATATTAAAGGCATTCGGGCGCGGCAAGATACCATCCAAGAATTGATGGAAAATACGCCCCTGCGTCAAGATTTACGCCAGTTGTTAAGGCAAATTTATGATTTGGAACGCCTCACAGGAAGAGCGGGTTCTGGTACAGCTAATGCTAGAGATTTAGTAGCTTTGGCAGATTCCCTCTCACGTTTACCGGAATTATCCAACTTAGTAGTTGAGACGCGTTCTCCCTTCCTGAAAGCTTTGCAGAAAGTCCCAAGTGTGTTGGAAGAATTAGCACAAAAGTTACACGCACATCTTGTAGAGTCACCACCCATCCAAATCAAGGAAGGCGGATTAATTCGCCCCAGTGTAAATCCCCTATTGGATGAAAGGAAGGCGACTGTAGAAGCAGACCAGCTATGGATTGCCAACTTGGAAGTTGATGAGAGAGCTAAGACAGGAATTTCCACACTGAAGGTAGGATTTAACAAAACCTTTGGTTATTACATCAGTATTTCCCGCACCAAAGCAGACCTTGTACCCGCTAATTATATCCGTAAGCAAACTCTGACCAATGAGGAGCGTTACATCACCCCTGATTTAAAGGAACGAGAAGCTAGAATTCTCACAGCGCGAGATGATTTAAATCAGTTGGAATATGAGATTTTTACAGCGTTGCGGGAAGAGGTAGCACAAGAAGCGGAAGTAATTCGCAATTTATCTCGTGCAGTAGCAGCGGCGGATGTGTTGTGTGGTTTGGCTGAGTTGGCGGTGCATCAAGGTTACTGTCGTCCCGAAATGTTGCCAGGAAGGGAGATAAACATTGTTGATGGTCGTCATCCGGTGGTGGAACAGTCTTTACCTGCGGGATTCTTTGTGCCGAATTCAACGCAATTGGGTCAAGAGTCATTAGTCATTAGTCATTTGTCATTAGTAGATGACCAAGAACAAATGACAAGTGACAAAGGACAAATGACAAATGACAGTCCCGATTTAATTATTCTTACCGGGCCAAACGCCAGTGGCAAAAGTTGTTATTTGCGTCAGGTGGGATTGATTCAGTTAATCGCACAAATTGGTAGTTTTGTACCAGCTAGGTTTGCCAGATTGGGAATATGCGATCGCATTTTCACCCGTGTCGGTGCAGTAGATGATTTAGCAACTGGTCAATCCACGTTTATGGTGGAGATGAATGAAACCGCAAATATTCTCAACCATGCTACATCTAGGTCGTTGGTACTATTAGATGAAATTGGTCGCGGGACAGCGACATTTGATGGTCTTTCCATAGCTTGGGCGGTGGCAGAATATATAGCAGTGGATATTCGGTCGCGGACAATTTTTGCCACGCATTACCACGAGTTAAATGAATTGGCTAGCATTATACCGAATGTGGCTAACTATCAAGTGACAGTGAAAGAATTACCCGACCAAATTATCTTTTTGCACCAAGTTCAACCAGGAGGTGCTGATAAGTCTTATGGAATTGAAGCGGGAAGATTGGCGGGTTTACCAGCCGTAGTTATTCAACGCGCAAAACAAGTCATGGGGCAAATTGAAAAACACAGTAAGATTGCAATGGGACTGCAAAATCTCGATGGGTAAGCAAGATTCGTAGTGAGTTAACGCGGTCTTGGGGAGTTGGTTGTGTTGCAAAAACTTGCAAAGAACAAAAGCTCTGTAAAAATCAGAACCAGCTATGAAGCTACTTTGAAAATTTGAGCAACAAATTTCTCTTGAGCAGCAATGTCTATTTTTTTAACTCCCTTGACTTGTCCCTTACGGTTCATGTTCATAGCCTCATATCCTCTCAAGGTTCACCTCGCTGTATTGAACGAAGCAAATCCCATTCCTGGTTTAACCAATCGTTTAATAAATCGATAATCTTGTTCCAGATTATTATTTAGATATTTGACTTGTCGTACACTGTTGTTTGTAGCTGAATTATTTGAATGGACAACAATCCATCCATGAGCATCGACAGCAACTTCACATGCACCATTGCTATTTTTTGAGGTAACACGTATTGTTGCATTCTGACATTCTGCATTATTACCAGAACAGCAGTCTTTAGCGCCTGAGCCCATATCTTTTTCCCAATATTCATTTTTAACTATAGTGTTATAAAGCTTGGAGGAATGTGCTAAAAAGTATCGTCGTTTTTGCCAACAGTACAAACTCAGGGTGAAAACAGATAGAGGATTTCACTGGGGAAGTCAATTGCTATTTGGTTTAAAAATCAGTTGCAAGGGTAAACACAAATCCTCATTAAGGCAGTTAGCATTGCCCTGGTGCCAGGAGTACCAAGTATTGAAACGCCACAAAGTGCTAGAGGTAGTGCAAAAGTTTATTCAGGCAAATTGAAGGGAATTGGAAGAGGCAAGAAATGTTGTATGATCTGAAACCGGCTGTAGCTATCCCTCACCCCTCACTTCCTTCTTCTCAATTCATTTCCCCTTGTCTTTTTCCCTAATCTGTTCAATCTTTCGTTGCTGCTGTTTTAGTATTTCCATCATCACACTGCCAACTATATCTTCGAATATCTTCCTCCGAAAGACAAGTTGATCTAGATCTGCCCCGTCAACAATGATCACCTCTTCATCTTCCCCTAACTCCACGTACTCCCCTGCAATGACAGCTTTGATCGCCATCGCACGTAAGATCTCCTCTTTAGTAAAAGAGTAGCCTTTTTCCTTTCCCTGCTCAACAGCTAGCTCACTCAGGCTTTCTGGGTCTGTTGCTTTGAGCCGCTCTTGCAGCATTGGGTCTTTCAACACCTTAGTGTAAAACTGTTTGAGATCGTTTGTCGTCATATGTTTTCTCCTGAACTTCCTAATTGTCTATTGTTTGTTTTCTTTAAAGAGCAGTGTGTTTGTTTGCTTGATAAATACAATAAAACAAGCTATTAGATAATGCATTGGGTGCTTGTGCAAAGTTGATTGCTCAAGTAAGATGAGTTGATTCGCACAATAAAGCAATATTGATTACAGTTTTCTGCAATTATTCTCTGATTTTTCTCGTTAAGTCTCAAAACTGGAGTTTAGACTAGTCAGGAGTACGAGACTCCAAACCTTTACGGCGATTGATGTACATCAAATATAAACGCACCCACCCAAAACTTGAGTAGGAAATCTGTAGTACTTTTGAACTAAATATCTCTCCAGGGCAATCAAGGATGCGATGGCTGGCTCCGTCCGCCGCAGGTATCGCCCACGGTGGGCGAAACGCCATTGCCGGAGACTGTGGTGTCGGCGATCGCGCTTATAAAATAAATTGACGAGTGCAATTTTCTCTTCTTTAAACCTTTGGGAATAAAAATGATGACTTAATATCAATGAAAGATTAATTTTTATCAATTATTTTGAAGGAAATTTTAAGAATTAATCGTTCTTAAGTATGTTTTTGAATAGTACAGTGTTGCTGGGTTAGATATCTGATGTTACGTAAAAAATATGAATTTGATAAATAATTTAGCATTTTGATTAAGTTAATAGGAGAGATCGATGATTTTCTGTTAAACTTAGTCTTGTTTTAATCATCTAGTTGGCACATAGAATTAGTTTCATTAAAAAATGTTTGAAGCATTTCAAAACGGCTGATAGCGTATTGAAAAGTAGAGACCGTTTTCTTGCAACGAGTTGCCCCGATCGCCAACTGAAATTAAGGGAATACCATAGTCTAGGTGCAACGATAAATCGGGGATAATTAGCCAGCGCAAACCCAGTCCTAAACTGCTAATTGTCGCTGGAACGGGGTCAATTTCTCGATTATTCCAGACCGTACCGATTTCAAAAAAAGGCACTAACTGTAGTACTTTAGGGTCTGATGTGAGGGGAACACGAACTTCGACCGAACCCAGGATGCCATTGTCGGCAACAAGTTGGTTTTGTCGGTAGCCTCGAACTGTATCGACTCCACCTATACTGAAGCGTTCTAAAGATAGCAAAGAATCTGGGGTTAGCTGGGCATCAATTCGCGCTACTAGCAGATTTCTGGGTGACAACTGCTGCACCCACTGAAATTGTCCCAACCAGGAAAAGAATCGCCCGTCAGTACCCGTATTATTTATAGTTGCATCAAACGCATCTATCCCTAGACTGAATTGAGACCGGGCGGCTAAGACTCGTTTGGTGCCGCGATTGACCCAATCTTGAGAAAACCGAATCACTGTAACTTTGCTTTCCCCATTTTCTGGACCTTCTGTGAAGGAATAGGGAGTGTCGTTGAGTATATACGTTTGGCTGCGACGCAGGTCTAAGGATAAGCCGAATGCAAATTCACTGGTTGGTGTTCTTATGATTGGCTGACGGAAACCAAGAGAATAGGTTTGAGCCTCACTTCTGATACCTAACTTCCGAAAATCTTCTCCAATAATGCGGCTGTCGTCATTGTTATAGCGGAAGCTAAGAGTACCATTGCGAGCATTTACAGGGATAGTATAATTGATATCGTAGAGGTTAAGTCCTTCAGTACGACCGTATCTGGCACTGAGGCGATCGCCAAATCCTAACAGATTATCATGACTGACTTCTATGCTGCCTTGGATGGAACCAATGCTGGGAGATTGGTTGTTATCAATGACTACAGCAGTATGAAAAGCGGGTGCTTCTTTGAGACTGACCCGTAAGATATTGCTCCCAGGAGTGCTGCCTGCGGCTAACTCGGCATTCACCTGCTTAATAAGCGGATCGAGTTGCAACAGTTGTAAGGCTTGTTCTAGGCGTCGCTGGTTTAAGGGAGTAGACGTGGCGCGAATGATGCGCGATCGCACGTATCCTTCACGCAATCGCCTTAACCCACCGATTTCAAGAAGCTCAAGTTTGCCCTCTACAACTTGAATTTTGACTATACCAGTGCTGAGGTCTTGATTGTTGGGCAAGAAGGCTCCAGAGGTAATGTAGCCGTTTCTAATGTAGAGTTTAATAATTGCCGAGCGCAGTTCGAGCAACTCTTCAAAAGTGACTGAGCGGTTCTCGTAGGGCTGGGTTAAGGTGGCAATTTCGTCATGCAAAACGGTATTTCCTAGCACTTCCACTTTTTTAATGAAGAAGCGATCGCTTGATGGGGAAGTAACTTCAGGTGAATCTGGGGTTGGGGGAGTTTGCAGTTTAACTTTCGGTGGTAATGTAGGCGTTTCACCAGGGAGAGTCCGAGGGGATTCAGAGGGTTTGGGAATCGTTTGCTCAACCGCATCAGGTGCAGTTGGGGGAATAGTGACGCCTGGTGGTGGGGACTGAGCCACTGTACTGAGCGCAAAGCAAGCTGAGGTCGCCATGCAAGAGCTTAAAATGGCAACCCACCTATTGATTGGGTACATACTCATATTATTGAATTAAGAACATTCTCGACTCAATACGAGTTTCCCATTTGGTAGTCGATATACCCCAAGAGGTTCTACAATGGGGTCACTTTTTTGCCAAGAAGAATTTGGGTTGGTATTTGAGAGTGTGCTGTCACTTGGTAAAGTTTTCACATCTACTGTGGGAAAGCTGGACATTTGAGCATCTCCCGGGCGCTGGGGTAAGCCACCAGTACCTGTGATCGTGAAGCTTCCCCTTGTTGGTTGATTGCGGCGGACAATGCAACTATTTGCCAGGAGGCTGTCGGTGTTAATCTGATTTTCGGGTAACTCGGTAAGGCTGTTTTGGATAAAGCTGACATCGGGTATGGTGATGACTCCATTGATAGCACCAGTGGCATTCACGTCTACTCGGTTATTGCCATTAAGGGTATCTGGGGGATCGTTACGAGAAGATGCAGAGCTGTAGTTTTCGCCGAAGAAAGCTCTGGTATCGAGGGTGATATTTCCCCCTTTGCCGCCATCATTACGAGCAGCATAAGCGAGGATGTCGCTGTCGCCAAAAGCGATAATTGAGTTAGCTGTTAGCTTAATGTTACCGCCACCACCTGCACCAGAGGCGATATCGGTTCTGATATCGCTATTACCAAAGAGGCGGATGTCAGAAGCGGTGATGGTGATACCTCCCCCAGAAGATTCCTTGGAGGAAGTTGCGATCATGCCATTTGTGGCTGTTAGGTTTGGGGTGTTAATCTTGATGTTACCAGCAGGAGCTGCGCCTGTTGACTTAGCACCTAAACTTGCATTGGTAAGGTTGAAGGATTCTGTGGCGTTGATGATCATACTGCCGCCTGTGCCTTCTGGATTTTTTGAGGAGGTGGATGCAGAGATAGTTGCACCGTCAGCAATGGTGAGCTTTTGCGTGTCAATGCTTAGGTTTCCCGCAGTACCATCACCCGTGGTTTCCACGGCAAGTTGACCTGGCCCTTGAATAGTTATGGCTTCTGGTGCTTGTACTATCAGGTTTCCTCCTTTACCACTTCCAGTTGTGGACGCAGACACTTGGGATTTGAGAGCTAAGGTGAGGTTGAGGGTGGATTGATTCTCATAGGGTTTAAGGGTTAAAGTCCCAGCGGGGGTTTGTCCTTGAGTTTCGGCAAAGACGCCCACGACTCCGGCTAAATCCATAGTGGAGGCATTTAAGGTGATGCTACCACCACCTTGTGGATTGGTGGCGGTATCGGTGGCGGTGGCAGTGATGCGGGCGGTGTCGGAGAGGGTTAAGCTGGGGGTATTGATAATAATGTTTCCGGGTTGGCCTGCGCTGCTGGTTTCGACAGATAGAACCGGGGAAAAATCTTCCACACCAATGCCCAGGTTCATGGCAGTGGAGGCATTGGCTGTAATTGTGCCGCTATTGCCAAATCCATTCGTTAAGGCAAGCACTTTGGCTCCCGTGGCAACGGTTAAGGTGGAGGTGTCGAGGGTAATGTCTCCCGCATTCCCACTGCCTGTGGTTGAGGTGGAAAGTTCGGTTTGTTGGATGTCTAAATTTCTGCTGTTAACTTCAATTTTGCCAGCATTACCTGCGCCTGTGGTTCCTGTGCTAATGGTGCTTTGTCCCTGAATTGTGATGGTGTTGGCAGCCTTAATTTTTATATTCCCGCCGGTTCCTTGGTTAGAAGTGGAGGCAGAAATAGACGTTCCTGGTACCAGGTTAATATTGAGGTTTTCTGTGTTGGGGTGGGATTGAAGGGTAATATTTCCGGCAGGGCTAGAACTTTTTGTGATGGTGGCGATGTTGGCTCTGTTTTGCAGGGTTAATTGGGGGGTGGTTAGGGTAATATCTCCGGCAAAGCCAATGTTAGTGGTTCCGGCAGATAGTTCACTAGCAGAACCGATGAGCGTAATTCCTTGACCAGCTTCGATACCGATACTGCCTGCCGCACCTGTTTTGCTAGTGTTACTTCTAATAGAACTATTATTGAATGTGACTAGACCTGGGATGCTTACGGTTACATTCCCAGCGGGGTCGCTGCCTTTGGTGTCACTTTGAATGGAACTGTTGTTGAATGTGAGATTGCCTGAGCTGGTGACATCAACATTGCCTGATTGACCTTTTCCATCGACCTTCAAGGTGATGAATTCATCATCAAATACAAATGGATTTGGTATAGTCACCTGCTTACTCGTCAGAATCTTGGTATCCGTGAGCAATAAATCTCCCAGACCTGTTACCTGAACTGCTCCAGATTGTGAGTCAGAAGATAAAGTTAATATTTCTAGATTACTTACGTTGTTTTTAGCTTCTAGGCTAACTTTCCCGCCATTTCCATTTCCTGCGGTTCCTTTCTCAGAGACAGAAAAGGAGCCAAGGACTGTAGACTGATTTCCTCTCCCGGAAATATCCCCTCCTCTGGTTTGGAGGGAAATCGCGCCTCCTTGACCTGCTGTTCCAAACCGAGAGTACGAGTAAGAGTACAAATCGCCAGTGATAAAGATGTCATTGTCAGCAGTTAAGCGAATCGCGCCCCCCTGACCCGCATTGCCTGATTCAGACAACGAGTAAGAGTACAAATCGCCAGTGATATTGATGTCATTGGCAGCAGTTAAGCGAATCGCGCCCCCCTCACCCGCATCGCCCCTCGAGAAAGAGAACAAAGGGCCAGTGTTAATGCTACCCTTTGCAGCCGAGAGTATAATGTCCCCTCCATTCCCACCATTGTGCGACAAAGAAGTATCGATATTGCCAACACTAATTCCCAGTAGCAGCCCTGAAGTAGCCGTGAACCCTGTGCCTCCAGCATTTTGAGTCAGGTTAGCAGTGTTGACGGCGGCTAACCCTGCTCGTAAAATCACTGATGGACGACTTGTGAGTGTGGCGAAATCTGGATCGGTTGTGGGAATACCGCCAACACATCCAGCTAAACCAGCTGCACACTCAGCTCCTGTAATCTTGATATTCCCACCCTGAATACTGCCCGTTGCTTCAACCTTCAGAGCAACGCCTGTATAGTCCCCAAACAGAACATCCCCATTCACTTGAATAATTGGGTCAAATATACTGACAAAGTTACCCGGTGTGCCTGAATTAGTGAGCATCGACAGGCTACCACCACTCTCAAAGTGAGCATCAAGAGAAATATCGCCATCACTGACCAGGTTGAGATTCCCCCCACTCTGAATCTTTGAGAGGGGATGGGAAAGCGCCAAGATATCAACATTCTGGTTGCCTTGAATGGTCAGATTTCTCCCAGAAGTAGCAATAATTGGGCTAGCGATCGCATCACGCACTTTCACCGTATCCTGCGCCTGTAACGTTAAATCTTCCCCTGCTTTTAACTGTCCCTGCAAGTCCAGATTACCCGCCGCCAAAGTCAGATGTTTCGGTGTTGATAAATTCCCCCGGTTAATAATCGAACCCGGTTGACTAGCAACTGCATTAAAAAACAGCGCTCCCGGAGTGACAGAAAGTAAACTACTTGTTTGCGGTTGTGTTGCACTGAAATAGCCACTATCTCCCAACTGTATCCGCTCGGCTGTCGTCGCCACAAATGACCCCTTAATATCCAAACTGGCATTTGCTACCAAATACAATCCCGTTCGGATTGAGCAAAAATAAATTCGCCCCACCCAAAACCCCTAACCTACCCAAGATGTTAGAAGGATTATTGCCCGTAACTCTAGTTAAAATATTCTCTATCCCAGCAGGATTAGCAAAATAAACACCCCTGCCTTCACCCACATTAAACTTCTCAAAACTGTGAAACAGGTTAGCGCCGCGAGTTGCTCCACCATCAATGCGATCGCTAGGAATTCCCCGTATACTGACATTAGGTGTAACAACAGAAGCTTCAGCACCCAGCGTATTGTCTGGCACGATTTGAGCCAAAACGCGATCGCTTACTCCGATTGAGAGTGCCCCCACTAAAGCGACACAACTCTCAATCTTCCACTGCCAACCTCCATCAAACCAGTTTTTAACAATCATAAGGCGCTTTTCTTAACATTTTTGGAAATCAATGATCCGGTTAATGCTTAGAAGGCTTGCTTGATGTGTAAGCATTCTAGATTATTCCCTCCCGAAAGTGATAAAAGAGGATTAGGAGGAGAGGGTTAAGAACATTCTCGACTCAATACGAGTTTCCCATTTGGTAGTCGATATACCCCAAGAGGTTCTACAATGGGGTCACTTTTTTGCCAAGAAGAATTTGGGTTGGTATTTGAGAGTGTGCTGTCACTTGGTAAAGTTTTCACATCTACTGTGGGAAAGCTGGACATTTGAGCATCTCCCGGGCGCTGGGGTAAGCCACCAGTACCTGTGATCGTGAAGCTTCCCCTTGTTGGTTGATTGCGGCGGACAATGCAACTATTTGCCAGGAGGCTGTCGGTGTTAATCTGATTTTCGGGTAACTCGGTAAGGCTGTTTTGGATGAAGCTGACATCGGGTATGGTGATGACTCCATTGATAGCACTAGTAGCATTCACGTCTACTCGATTATTGCCATTAAGGGTATTTAGCGGATCGTTACGAGAAGATGCAGCGCTGTAGTTTTCGCCGAAGAAGGCTCTAGTGTCGAAGGTGATATCTCCACCTTTGCCATCACGAGCAAAAGCTAGGATATCGCTGTCATCGAAAGCGACGATGGAGCCAGCTTTCAGGTCAATTTTGCCACCTTCTCCTGCACCTTGGTTGACATTGGTGGTAATGTCACTGTTGCCAAATAGGCGAATCTTATCAGCAGTTATGGTGATACCTCCCCCAGAAGATTCGTTGGAGGAGGTTGCGATCGTGCCATTTGTGGCTGTTAGGTTTGGGGTGTTAATCTTGATGTTACCAGCAGGAGCAGCAGCATTTGATTGGGCAAGCAAACTCGCCCCATTACTCAAGTCTAGAGATTGTGCGGCGTTTACTGTAATATTGCCACCTACCCCATCAGGATTGGGGGAGGAGGTGGAGGCCGATACCTTAGCGCCATCAGAAATAGTTAGTCGTTGTGTGTCAATTGTCAAGTTTCCGGCAGTAGCATCACCTGTGGTTTCCACGGTAAGTAAACCTGGCCCGCTAATGGTTACTGCTTCTGGTGCTGTTACTATCAGGTTTCCTCCTTTACCACTACCAGAAGTGGATGCAGACACTCGGGATTGAGGTGCTAAGGTCAGGTTGAGGGTGGATTGATCCTGATAGGGTTTCAGGGTTAATGTTCCGGCGGGGGTTTGTCCTTCAGTTTCGGCAAAGACGCCTACAACTCCGGCTAAATGCATGATTGGAGGCATTTAAAGTTATACTGCCATCCCCTTCTATATTAGTGGCGCTAGCGGTAGCGGTGGCGGTGATGCGGGCGGTGTCGGAGAGGGTTAAGGTGGGGGTATTAATAATAATGTTTCCGGCTTTGCCTGCATTACGGGTTTCTACAGACAGAACCGGGGACAAATCTTGCACACCAATGCCAAGATTGACAGCGGTTGGGGCATTGATTTTAATGGTGCCACTATCACCACTGCCATTGGTAAAAGCAAAAACTTTGGCTTCCCTAGCAACATTTAAGGTAGAGGCGTTTAGGGTAATATCTCCGGCGTTTCCAGCTCCTGTGGTTGAGGTGGAAAGTTTTGTTTGTTGTATATCTAAATTTCTGCTGGTCAGTTCAATGTTGCCAGCTTTTCCTGCGCCTGCGGTTTCTGTGGATAAAGTTCCTTGTCCCCCTGACTATCTAATTAGTATTTAAGAGCTTGAGACTCAAGCACAGCGAGAAGTT
>NZ_JABXKF010000087.1 GCF_017115165.1 Nostoc sp. LPT
GAAATAACAAATGAGTACGCCGAAATAACAAATGAGTACGCCGAAATAACAAATGCGTACGTCAAAATAACAAATGCGTTGGCGTAGCCCGCACTTCTCTACGAGACGCTGCGCGTAGCAAGGACAAGCTACTTCTCTGCGAGAGGCTGCGCCAACGACTGCGCCCTTCGGCTACGTTCAGGACAAGCTCAGTACAAGTCAGTGACCACCGCAAATCTTTGGTGCAAAATATATTAGGTGTGTCTCTTAATGTAAAAACTATCACTATGCCACAATCAACCCCAGAATATATCTATGTAGAAAAACCCATCATTGAACAACTCATCAGCATGGGATGGCAATATATAGAAGGCAGTTGGGACAATCCCGCAATTACCGAACGCGAAAACTTTAAGCAAGTTCTACTGATACAACGCCTCAAAGCCGCCATCAAACGCATCAACTTAGATGACAACGGCAATCCTTGGCTAGATGATATCCAAGTTCAAACCGCAGTCAGTCAGTTAGAACGCTTGGGTGCAAACAGATTAATCGAAGCCAATCAAGCCGCTACAGAATTGCTACTTAAAGGTACTACTGTTTTAGGACAAGACAGTAAACAGCATACGGTACATTTTATTGAATTTGATCCTGAAAATCTTCACCGCAACAATTTTTTAGCCATCAATCAATACCGAGTAGACCCGCCTTGGGCAACAGGTAATCGGGGGTTTATCGTCCCAGACATGGTACTACTTGTTAACGGCATTCCTTTAGTAGTGATTGAATGTAAAAGTCCCAATTTAGATAACCCGATAACTGAAGCAATTCAAGACTTATTGAAATATTCCAACCAACGGGGTAGCAGTCAACCAGAAGGTGCAGAGAAATTATTCCACTACAATCTGCTGATGATAGCAGCATCGAGAGGACGGGCAACAGCCGGAACCATCGGCGCAAATTACGAACATTATGTTGATTGGAAAGATACCATTCCCAGCCCCCAAGCGGAAATTGCTGCACAATTAGGCGTTTCGGAATTGAATTCTCGCCAAACCCTGAGCGCCGGGATGTTGAAACCAGCTAATCTAATCGACATCCTGCATAATTTCACCCTATTTAAAACCAGTGGCGGACGCACCATCAAAATTGTCCCCCGTTACCAGCAATATCGGGCAGTATATAAAGCACTGCACCAACTTCAACACAATCAAACCCGCGCCCAACATGGCACAGATGACCAACGCGGTGGCATTATCTGGCATACCCAAGGTTCAGGTAAAAGCCTGACAATGGTTTACTTAATTCGGAAAATTCGCACCATCCCAGAATTACGCCGCTTTAAAATTGTTGTCGTCACCGACCGCCGAGACTTAGAAAAACAACTTGCAGATACCGCCATCCTCACCGGGGAACCATTACAAAAGGCTAAAAACGTCAAAAAGCTAGAACAATACTTGCAACAACCAGGCGCTGGCTTAGTCTTCGGAATGATTCAGAAATTTAAAGGTGGCGAAGATTCTGATGAAGAAGCAGAAATAGAACCAATTCCGAAAAACCTCAATCCTTCCGAAAATATCTTAGTGTTAATTGACGAAGCACACCGTTCTCACACCAAAACCCTCCATACCAACTTATTAGAAGCTTTACCTAACTGTGTCCGTATCGGCTTTACTGGTACACCGATTGTCAAAGCTGCGAAAAAAACCACGCTGCAAATCTTTGGTTCATTTATCGACGAATACAATATCCGCAAATCCCAAGAAGATAAAGTCACTTTGCCGATTGTCTACGAAGGATTAGAAGCTAGAGGTACTGTAACCCAAGGTGATGACCTCGACAAACTTTTTGAAATTATCTTTGCTGATAAAACCCCAGAAGAACGGGCGCAAATTAAAGCTAAATACGCGACTAAAACTCAAGTTGGCGAAGCACAGGAACTAATTAAAGCCAAAGCTAAAAGTATGCTGCATCATTATATTGAGCGCATTTTAGCAGGAGGCTTTAAAGCGCAAGTCGTCGCCTCTACCCGTCTCGCCGCCGTTTGTTACCAAGAGGCGTTTGTGGAAGCGCAACGGGAAATAGTACAGCAACTAGAACACCGCGCCCCGATTCTGCAAAGTCTCGATACGGAGGCTTTAGAATCGCTTGATGCCGAAACTCGTTTTTTTGCTCAAGCACTCCCACATCTCGAAACGATACGCAAACTAGAATTTGCTGTTATCATCTCTGGTGATAAAGGAGATGACAGTAGCTGGAAAAAGTGGACAGATAAAAGCCAGCAGGAAATTAATATTGAGAAATTTAAAAAGTCTTTAGACCAAGATAGTTTAGGGATTTTAATCGTCAAAAATATGCTACTAACGGGTTTTGATGCACCCCTAGAACAAGTTTTATATTTAGACAGGTCGCTAAAAGAATACGAATTGCTGCAAGCGATCGCTCGTGTTAACCGAGTGTATGATGATAAAAAAACAGAAGGGTTAGTGGTCGATTATTACGGTGTTGATATCGCTGCTGCACTCTCGGTTTATGAGAATCTTGATACAGAATCTGCCTGGTTTGATATTCGTGCCGAATTACCAAAGTTGCGCGACAGACACCAGCGAGTTATTGCTCTATTTACTGAAAAGGGCTGCACAATTGATGATGTAGATGCTTGTGTAGACTTGCTCAGAGATGAACGCCTCAGAGTTGAATTTAACGACTGTTTCCAAGACTTTCTCAACACTCTCGATACAATACTGCCGCGTTCCGAAGCACGTCAGCCCTATAATTTTGTTCAAGATGCCAAAAAACTAGGCTTGATTAAAAAAGCTGTTGCTGACCTCTACAGAGATGAAAAACTGAATATCATTAGTAGCAAAGAAAAAGTTAGAGCATTAATAGACCAATATATTGAATCGCAAGGTATTGACCCAAAAGTGCTACCGATTAATATTATGTCACTAGATTTCAAAACCCATGTCCAGCGCCATCGCTCGATTAAAGCACAAGCCGCAGAAATGGAATTCGCTGCCCGTCACCATATCAGCGTAAATTATGAAGAAGACCCAGTTTACTACAAAAATTTAAGTGAAAAACTCACAGAAATCCTGGAATTTTTAGCTGATAACTGGGAAGAAAAAGTTGAGGCGTTGCGGAAGTATATAGAACAAATCCAAGCTGGCCGTACTACAGATGAGACTGGATTAGATCCCAAAACTCAAATGCCATTTCTCAACATTTTAAGTGAATATTCCCAAAAACAACTCCCCGAACTTGCTCAAGCAACTGTAGAAATTGTCAAACATATCCGCCAAGAAATACGACGGGTAAATTGGGGTAGCCAAATAGTCCAAGAGGATTTAAGAAGGTGGATAGCAGGCTACTTGGACGATCATGATTTAGTGAGTTACAACCAACTCGAAGAAGTCGCGGATAAATTAGTCCAAGTAGCTAGGAGAAATCGTGATAATTTAATGGCATGACAAGCATCACCTTTGGCGACCTGAGTTTTGAAATTCGTCACAGTTCCAAACGCCGCACCGTCGGGATTACCGTCGAACGTGACGGTAAATTAGTCTTAGCTTCTCCCCCAGAAGTACCAATAGAAGCCTTAGAAAGAATTGTCAGCGAGAAACGTTACTGGATTTACAGTAAACTTTTAAAAAAAGAGTCATTAAATCCACCAGCTAGCGTTAAAGAATACGTATCAGGTGAAGGTTTTTATTATCTAGGACGTAGCTATCGCCTGAAAGTAGTAGAGCTTCAACAACAGCCATCTCTGAGACTCTATCAAAGCCGCTTTGAGTTACAACGCCCAGCACAAGCTCAAGGTCGAGAACACTTTATTCAGTGGTATCGGGAACACCTTCAGCCAATTGTAGAACAACAAATTGCCACACTGATTAAACGAGTTACTACTTCACCTCGTTCAGTACAAGTACGTGAGTTAGGGAATCGTTGGGGTTCTTGCGGACACAAAGGTGATTTATATTTTCACTGGCGAGTCGCAATGCTACCACGAACGATGATTGAGTATTTGGCAGTTCATGAACTGGTGCATCTAATTGAACCGGATCACAGCACTGCATTTTGGCATAGGGTGGAGCGTATTGTGCCAGATTATCTTGAGCGAAAGCAATGGTTAGCTGAGAATGGGGCAATTTATAACCTTTAGAAAAATAATAAGAGCGATCGCATTTAGACAAAGTTGAAAGAATGTGTCAAACTTCTACAAATTTTTGGTAATTTTCCATCTCTGTAAATCTCATAAAACACCTCTGGCAATGTCCATCTATATCTTGCATACAGTGTTTTATCAAAACATAGTTGTATTATCCTAACAAATTGACAAATAATTTGTTAATTTATGAAAAGTTATGATTTTTCCAAGTTTCTGGGAAGTGACAATTAAATTGTGAAATCTCTGGTATTTGACATCTAATTAGTGAATATTGGCTTGTATGGTTATAACTGTCTTAAACGACTTAAAACCCTGACATAATCCTTGCTATGTCAGGGTTTTAGATATTTAGAATGCTGTGACAATATTTTGTTAAATTGACAAATAATTAGTTAAGACACAAATGGAAACGACAACTAAAAAATCAGCGTTTTTACGCGATAAAAAACCCCACTAACTTATAGAAAGTGGAGTAATTAAAGTTACAAATTTAGGAGTCAATCATCAATAAAATCGCTATTTTGCACTAGACAAGCGAAATTATTCTAAAGCTTTCTTGAGTTCGTCTTTAATATTTTCTACGGTGTGACCAACTTGGGCTTCAGCTTGCTTTGCTTGTCCTTCAGTTTTATCTTGTGGATTACCTGTGACTTCACCCACAACCTCTTGAATTTTTCCTTCAATATTTTTTGCAGTCGCTTCTATTCTCTTTTCGGCACTCATGGTTTTCATCTCCAGCTTGTAGTTGATTCAGGGAACTCCAAAAATAAGTTACTACTACTTGCAAAGTGGGTCGAAAAGCCCGCTCATTTCATAGGACAGGTAAGACGCTCATCCTACAAATAATAAAATATTCGGTTATTTTATTACTTGGAAATCCCTAAGCTATTAAATAATCTAACAGTTCTGTATTGTTTTTTACTTCCATCAACCGAGAGAATATTTTGGTGAATTATTTTAACTTAAGATAGATGCCGATGATAATTGTAGCACATAATGCAAAACATCACAATCTGATAAATAAAATTTATATATATTAAAAAAATAACTTTTTGCCAAATAAATGAACTATAAGTTAAAGCAAAATTTAAATAAAAGGAAAATAAAGGAGTGCCAACAAAAAGTCAAAAAAATATCTGGAAGAATGAGATTAATGACATCATTCGAGGTGCTTGTGGAGGTTTTTTGTTTGGCATACCCTTGCTCTACACAATGGAGGTTTGGTGGATTGGATCGCTGGCAAAACCACAACTAATAATGATGGCGATCGCATTAATGTTTATTGTGGTTTACTTGCTCAATTACACAGAAGGCTTTCGGAAACGCAGATATACAGGCCTCGCTCATCAAGCTGTAATGGATACCGTCGAAGCGATCGCGATCGGACTAGCCTGTTCTACCTTTGTGCTGTTACTATTGCGAGAATTGACACCAGAAACTTCCTTAAGGGAGTCTTTAGGTAAGATCATCTTTGAAAGTGTGCCCTTCGCTCTCGGTGTAGCATTAGCCAACCAGTTTTTGGGAAATACTGAAAACAGTAATGGAAAAGGACAAGCAAGCGATCGGGAAAATAGCACAACCAAGAACAAAGGGGATGAGTTACACGCCACCTTTGCTGATGTGGGTGGAACCCTGATTGGTGCAACCATAATTGCATTTAACATCGCTCCCACAGATGAAATTCCCATGCTTGCAGCCGCAACCTCTCCACCTTGGGAGTTAGCAATGATCGCCGCATCTTTGCTGATTTCTTATGGCATTGTATTTCAGGCAGGTTTTTCTAACCAGCAAAAACGTAAAGAGCAAAAGGGAATTTTTCAACGACCATCAAGCGAAACCATTATGTCCTACCTAGTATCACTGCTAGCAGCTGCTTTTATGCTGTGGTTCTTTCAAAAATTAACTCTTAGCGACCCCTGGACAATGTGGTTAGATCACACATTGATACTGGGTTTACCTGCAAGTATTGGTGGTGCAGCCGGAAGGTTAGCAATATGACTAAAACAGAACAACCAAAGCGCTCAATAGCTGAGTGGATAACATTCAGCATCGCCTCATTCATCCTAGCAATCATTGTGAGTCTAGTAGGCTACACTTGGCTGAACGAAAAAAATCAACCTCCGATCCTTTCTGTCACTAAAAAACAAACAATTCGAGAAATTAATGGCCAGTTTTATGTTCCTTTTGAAGTTGTGAATAGTGGAGGAGATACAGCTGAGTCAGTTCAGATTATGGCTGAGTTACTGATTAACGGCATTACAGAAACAGGAGAGCAACAGATCGACTTTTTATCTAGTGGGGAAAGCGAAGAAGGGGCATTTATATTCAGCCATAATCCGCGCCAAGGTCAGTTAAATCTACGTGTTGGTAGCTATAAATTGCCATAGGGGACTGACAAATAAAAAAAATACCCCACAATATTGGATAATCTATTTGTTGGAAGTATACCCGAACTCAACCCTCACCTCACTTGCTTTCATCGTGGGAACGCTAAGAGCGAACAAGTCGGGCATTGCCTGCCTAACGCAGTACGCTAAGAGTTGAGTTTGGGTGCGCGCGATCGCGCGGGTGGAATATTTCTTTACCTGACGTTGATGTAGCCTCTGTCTTGGACACGCTGTTCGCGTTCGTAGAGAAGTTGAAATCTGCTGTATAAGTCCTATATTTTATTGCTTGCCCATATTTTCAACACAATAGCGCCCGCATTTTTGATACCCTTGAAGAAATTAAATAATTTAAAAAATAGATAATCGCATTTTTCTCTCACCAGAGATATAAAATATGATTAACTGTTTTGAGGTATATTTCATCAGAAATTTATAATTTTGATATTTGTATTATGTCAGTATTACAAATATCAACTGCATTTGATATACAAAACTATCAAGGAATATTCTATATCTATTATTATTGATATTCCTAATGATGATTTATTGGTGTGTACTAGTAATGACGACCGGATTTTTGCTCGTGGAGGCAATGACAATATCTCTGCTAGTCTTGGAAATAATCTAATTCATGGTGAGAGAGGACAATAACAAGTTGACTGGTAACGATCGCCAATGAAACATTTAAGGGCAGTCGGCGCGATGACAGCAGTTGCTTTAACTCTCTCCATCGGAACAATGCATTGTCTCATCATGAATATTTAATTGTTGCATTTTGATGATATTATCTTAAAAAATTAAGGAGGAAACCTTGTGGAAGTTACGATAAATCAATTGTTTAAGTTATCTGTAAAATATTTTTCAGCAATCACAGCCATAATAACGGTTCTCCCATTACCAGTTAAAGCCGCTACATTTTTAGTAACTGAGCGTGCTAGTTTAGGAGGCAATGATCAAGTTAATTGGGATAGTTTAGGTAAAGTATTTAATCCCTCTACCCCTAATTTTTCTGCTTTTTTACCTAACTCTTTTTCAGCAACATCGCAACGTGGTTTAGGGTTAGATATAAATATAACTCCAACTAATAAGCCTCAAATTACTCCACCATTTGTCTTTCAAACTTTACCTCCACCTGGCATTCGGAGTAACTTCGGTCTAGGTGATTTTATTCTCTTCGGAGGTATAGACCCAACAGGTTTTATCCCTGTTCCTCCTGGTACTCCCGATCCTGGTACTCAGGGGAACGGCGGGCCTTTTTCGATTAGTTTTGCCCAGCCAGTTTTTGGCGCTGGAACTCAGATAGCTGTAGACACTAGTAAATTGAAAATTGAAAACTCGATCGCCGCTTTTGATAACGCCAATAACCTATTGGGTACTTTCTCAGTTCCAAATATTTCGTCCTTAGCATTAGATAATTCGGCAGTATTTTTGGGGATTCGTAGTGACACTCCAAACATCTCACGACTTGTTTTTAGCAGTTCTGCTCCACAATATGGCTTGGCTATTAATCAGGTAAGCATTCTTGCAGTTCCCGAACCAACTTATACCTTAGCGATATTAGCTTTTGGTGTTTCAGGTGCTGTTTTGAAACGACGTAAACATACTTAAGACTCCCACGACATCGAAATAGTTTTCATTTAATAAGTTAGAGATTTGGACGTACTCAAACTTATCTAAGTATGTAACGTAAGTTCCAGATAATTCTTGTCTTTAACCAAATTCAACTCAATGTTATACAAAGAATTAGAAAATATCATCGACGCTAAGATACAAAAAGCCATACGGAAGCATGAAATTATAGTTGCTTTCATTAGTAGTATTATTGGCTTGATTTTCATCATGGGTTTGTTCCATGCTATTTTGCTCAATCACACTGAAATTCAAACACTTTGCTTGTACTGATTACTGGTTGCATTCAATGTCTATTCACGATCGAGCGTTCCCTGATTGTCCATAAAACTAATCTAAGTTACACATCTTTTTTATGAAAGGGAATTGCACAGATGGAGAGTAAAAATAATGGCAGGGCTATATTCGTCTTATTTTTGACTGTATTTATAGACTTGCTCGGCTTCGGAATTATTCTGCCGATACTGCCTTTGTATGCTGAACAATTTGGTGCAAAACCTAATGAAGCGACTCTACTTGTAGCTATTTATTCTTTAATGCAATTCTTATTTGCGCCATTATGGGGCAGATTTAGCGATCGCTACGGTCGCCGTCCGATTTTATTACTGACTTTATTCGGTTCGGTAATTGCATACGCAGGCTTAGGTTTTGCCAACTCCTTATGGATTTTGTTTATTGCTCGTAGTCTTGCTGGGATTATGTCAGGGAATATTGCCACTGCTCAGGCGTACATAGCAGATATTACCACACCAGCTAATCGAGCTCGTGGCATGGGTGCAATCGGCGCAGCTTTTGGTCTTGGGTTTATTTTCGGCCCAGCGATTGGAGGTCTTTTAATCGGGTCAGATCCGAACAACGCTAACTTTCATCTACCGTCGTTGTTTGCAGCCGGATTATCCTTATTGGCATTTCTTTGTGCTTTGATATTACTTCCAGAATCTCTAAATTCTGAGACTAAAGCCAAAATTCAAGTTCATCGCCACCGTCAGCGATTGCTAAACTTGCTACAGCTGTCACAGCGTTCACAGTTTTGTGTACTTGTTGGCATCTACTTTTTAGTCACCTTTGCTGTTGCAGCTATGGACTCTACATTAGCTTTATGGTCTAAGCAGCAATTAAATTGGGGCCCTCAACAAGCTAGTTATCTTTTTGCTTTCATGGGGATTGTCAGCACAATAATTCAAGGAGGGCTAATCGGATTCCTCAAGAAACAATTGGGTGAAATCAAGTTACTTATCTTGGGAATATTAGGATTAGGTTTAGGATTACTGTTAATTGGATTCTCACAAAGCTTAATTTTATTATTAGTCACCACCACACTTGTGGCATGGGGAATTAGTATCAGTCAACCAATATTGAACAGCTTGATTTCCCAGATGACACCTCCAGAAGAACAAGGACAAATATTAGGAATTGCCAGTTCTTGCTCTGCATTGGCACGCATCGCTGGGCCAACGTGGGCAGGAGTTAGTTTTATGAGATTTGGGAGTTTTGCTCCTTTTTTGAGTGGAACTTTAGTAATGGTAGTAGCTTTGATTCTTAGTTTGCGAGTAACTAAAAGTGCATCTGAATCAAAAACAGAACGTGTAGCCTGAAAATCTAGGTCTGAATTAAGAATTACGAATTAATATGACAGGTCGCCGAGTATTATTTTTAGGTATCTTTGTAAGCATCCTCCTCACCTACGCAATTTGGATCGGTGGGAGCATTCCTGCAAGTATCCCCAAACTTCCTGACCAAGGATTAAACTGGTACTACTGGAAGCTTCCCCAACCAACCTTTTGGAGTCGAGCAACGGCTTGGGGTATGTACCTTGGGCATCAGTTTAGCATCTGGGCGTGTATCTTGTGGGCGCAGCGATCGCAGTTGAAATACAAATCGGCGTTGCATCCGATAAATTACCTCATGCTTGCCATTAATAGTGCATTTATTGCATTACACTTTCTCCAAACATATATTTGGTATGATGCTCTAGCTCAAGATACTTCAATTTGGGCTTCTCAAGGTGCAGTTGTACTCTTACTAGTTTTCGTACTGATTTTAGAAACACCTCGACGCGGTTTATTTTTTGGTAATTCTGTTCCATTCCATCAACAGTTTTTGCAAATTATCAAGCTGTACCACGGCTATTTTTTCTCCTTCGCCGCTATCTATACCTTCTGGTATCACCCAATGGAAGCAACTTTAGAGCACTTAATTGGTTTTCTCTATATGTTCTTGCTTCTACTCCAATCTTCCTTGATTTTTAACCGCACCCATGTAAACCGTTGGTGGACATTTATTTTAGAAATTACGGTGCTTTTACATAGTGTCGTTGTGTCGTTGATGCTAGGACAAAGCAAGTGGCCCACATTTCTCTTTGGTTTTCTTGGTATTCTCGTGCTTACTCAACTTCACGGTTTACCTGTGGGTGTCTGGACTAAACGTACTATCTACGGAGCCTTTTTAGTGAGTGTCCTGGCTGTTTATGCACTGACTGAACGCGGCTTGGGCAGAATTTACGAAGTAACCTATATTCCTCTGATTGAGTTTGGATTAGTTGGTGCAATTTACTTAATCTTCCTGCTCATCTTATGGACAATTTCTCATTTACCTGTCAAGACTTAATGTCATGTTAGCGTTGTAACTCGTTGAACTCCAGCAGGCTGAATTGAAAAATTAGGATAAAGTATTAACTCATCTGGGTTATTTACAGCAGTTTTCATATATTTGAATCACATCTGTTGTAGGGGCGCAAGGTCTTGCACCCCTACCGCGTGGTCTATTTATCTGAAAATAGCTGTAATACCAATTCTCTAAAATGCAGCTACAGATAAAGCCACCATAATATATTGCCTTCGGGCTATAGATGCAATAATTGGTTTGGTTAGTTTTCCAATTTCAAGGTAGAGAACAGCACGTAAGAAAGAAGAATTGAAGGGTTATTATGGTCTAATGCTTTGCGAAAAGCTAATTTTATTGTTTCTTGGCGGAACAATTCTAGGAATGCTTTTGGTTTGCCAACACCGTACTCTACTAACGTGAGTTCGACGGAACTAAAAAATGCCAGAAGATAATGCAGGCAAATCTTTTAGGTAAATGTCAATTGAGGGTTTTTTAGGTAAATAGGTGTAAGCAGCTAAACCAGCCATGAGATTGACCAAAAAGTTAAACACAGTGCGATGTCGAGAGTGTTCGATTTGACACAGGAAGAACAAACATGATTGCCTGCTTTTGAAACGCAGGGTGGAGAGGGCATTTTTTGAAGCTCTTAAGGTATCGGCAGAGTTATATGAACGCAGGCTTTATAGTTCCACGCATAAAACTTTCGAGGAATATTGCCTTGGACGATTTGGATATACTCACCGCCATGTAAATTATTTAATAGCTAGTTCTGTGATAATTGACAACATAATAATGAGACTGAGGATGATGAAATCCCCAAGGAGTTACTACGATGCTGAGTTTGGACAGATGAGACTCGAAGATAACCACTGGACTTTAGCACAATGTGCTGTTTTGGGCGATCGCTGTGTGCCGATTTGCGTGGATTTTGAACAGGGGCAGATTGGGGAACTTTCATCGCTCCAGCGTGAAGCTATTCGGCAAGCTCTAGCCTTGCCAGCCGATGTGTTACGCATCACTGCTCCTCTGGTGCTGCAAAATTATGATGTATATCGTGACATGATTGGAGATCAGGAAATGCCGCCGCTGGCTAATCCCATTCAGGTCTGGGATGAGGTCACTTTCTCATATATCTATGTCCCGCCCCACGTTGAGTATGACCTGCATATTGCTACTTTTGAGTTGATGGCTGAGTGTTCTTGGGAGCCAGAACACGGTTTAGAAGTACGCTTTCGCAATGGAGTAGCAGATGATGCAGATCAGATAGGTGAAACAGGACGGTAAAAACTATCTTGTCTGCGTGCTCATGCACAGCGTCATCGTAACTTGCCTCAGCAGGAGGTCTGGCTAACGGCATTGTAAGAAGCTGGGGGTATGCCGACTGGTAGAACTAGATGTTGTGCAAAGGATTATGGAGCGCACCCAAGTACCCAACAGCTACCAGATTGGTGAAGTTTGTCAAATTTTAGCCAAAGACAACCCGGAACTCCGAGGCAAGGGCAAGTGTTGGGCGATTGTTAGTCAAGTAAACTACTTTAGCTGTACTGTGAGGCTCTGGGATGGAGAGCTTACGGTTGGGTTAAAGCATCTCAAATCTTTCAATTACTTGCTTGCCGAATGTCAGCAGGTGCGGGTGATCTGCGATCGCATCAATCGGGTGTATTCTAGTGCGTTGGAGGAGTCGGTGCAGAAGTTTTTGGAGTCGCTGGGTAAGCTGAACCATGCTTATTTGACAGCGTTGGAATGTTAATAAAGAAAGTTTGCAACAAACGCTCAAAGCCGCAATAAATTCATTGTGATGAAGTTTTAGTTATTATTAATAAGGTAAATTTTGTGTTCCCAGTTGTTACATACTTTGCAGAGCTGCTCAAGAATATTCGTCCGCCAGAGCATCGAATCAAAGCAGCACAAGAACTTCCCCCGATAGTGCGTAAGTTTATAGAGGAGAGCGAGTTTCCTACTATTGATCCTCATACTCGTCTGGCAGGTTCTTATGCCCAAAAAATGGGGGCAGGAGATGTCAAGGATGTAGATACATTAGTTCGTGTTCCTGGCAATCCGAAAAATAATCAACCAGAAGCAAAGCGATTAATTTGGGATTTAAAGAAATGTCTAGATGAATTGCCAGCTTATCTTGGCTATCAAGGGTACGCAGAAGCAGAAATTGATGTTGAACGGGCAAGGCGTTCAATTCATGTCTATTTTAAAAGCCAAGATTTTCATCTAGATTTTGTACCATGTATTGCTCCAGATGGTTTTGAAAATATAATTTATGTGCCTGATCGCGGATTCAACAAATGGATAACTTCTCACCCAATCGGCTTTATCAATCTGCTTAATAAGTTGCAAAAAGAACATAATGGTAAAGTAAAACCGCTGGGAATCCTTTTGAAACACTTCCGCAACCAGCAAATGAAAAGCCGGAAGCCCAAAAGTTATTGGCTTGGTGCGTTATTAGTATTTCACATTCAGAAAGGCAACTTAGATATATCTCAACCACTGGCGGTTCTTTTTCACGATCTGCTGGATGCTATTTATTCTCAGTATCAATGCCTGCTTGGACGTAATGATGACGCTACTCCGAATATTCCAGACCCAATATTGGGACATAATATTTCTTGGAATTGGAGCCCTAATCACTTTGAGACATTCATGCGGCGAATCAAGGAAGGACGACTTTGGGCAGCGAAAGCTTTGGAAACAGATAATCGAGATGAAGCGATTGCATATTGGCAGAAAATTTTTGGCAAGGAATACTTTCCATTTGAAGTAGAAACAGCAGCTTCCAAGCTTGCTGATGAGGCATATCCTGGCAAGTCTTTTATCAGCCCTAGCGGACTAATTCTGCCAAGTTATTTGGCTTCAGATTCATACACTCCAACTCTTCCAACTAAATTTCATGGGATTGAGCAAGTTTGAATATTCAAAGCTGAGATCGACAGTTAATTTGGGACTTCAGAATTTGCATATTCGGTATCGGTTTCCAGGGTTTACCTACAAGCGAGAGCTTGGAGCCGGAGTTTGGCGAGGCACACTTCAGCCTTCGCCACTTTCTCAGAAATACCGAGTAGCAGTATCTTACAAACTTAATTCTTATCCTAATGTCAAAGTGATCTCACCAGCTTTATCTCCTAAAGCTCCACACCTCTGGACAGATGGTACACTCTGTCTTTATTATCCAAAGGAAAGTCCCTGGCAACGAGATATGCTTATTGCCACAACCATTCTTCCTTGGACAGCATTATGGCTCTACTACTATGAACTATGGCTTGACACAGGAAAATGGTTAGGTTCATCATCCCATGCCTCTGATTGTAATCTTAAGGGAGGGTGTGCTAATCCTGGTGAAACCAGCAAGGAAATTAACTAAATTGTGAGAAAACGTACAACTAAAGGCAATCATCTAACACCCTCTCTCTTGGAGCCTCAATCACGAGGTGGAGATATAGCAGAGGGTGGGTTTTCTTTCCAAGATAATGTCATCCTTGCTCGGATTCCTATATGGTTGGCTCAGGATGGATTTACAGCAATGGTTAAGGAAGCAACCAGCGATGTTGAAGCAAAGTTTTTCGTCCCTGGTTATGGCTTCGTTAAAGATTTGATTGAGGTTAAAGATCACGTACTTCAACCGACTGAGTTCTGGAATGAAATCAAGCGATTTCAGCAGATAGATGCTGGCAGCCCAAAAACTTATCGCCGTTTTACATTAGTTGGAGCGGGTGTATCTAAAGAATTACATCCTTTACTCAATGGCTTACAGCGAGTTCAAGGATCACAAGATTTTTACGATGAGCATGATACTGTCATACATAATTCCGTACAGGAATATGTTGACTTGGTTAAGAAAAAAGGCGGTACGCAAAAAGATGCACTTTTCTTAATAGATAAGGTAACAGTTGAAATACACTGGAACACTGCGAAATACGATGGTGAAGCAGTATTTAATAAAAAATTGATTGAGTATTTGAACGAATATGTTGATTTATCTGGAAGAATAATTATTGACATCTACAATAACATGAGTACGTTTATACGGAAAAACAAGAATCGTACTATATTCCGTAGAGAGTTAGAAAATAAACTTCAAGAAAAGATTCCAACCAGCCAAAAACCTCCCTTTCGTTCAATTTCCATTTACACAGCCACTACGCCCCAAGATGACCCACTACATCCGGGATTACGCTTTGATTGGGAATGTTTTTCAGGTGGTGAAACGCGTGTTATGCCAGCACCTGACCAGTGGGATAAACTTCTTATTGATCTTCAAAACACAAGAACATGGATTGAAAACTACCGCAACACTAAGCGGATTTTACTTTTAGGTAATCGTCGTTTATCAGCTTGTTTAGCGATCGGTTCTGTCTTCTCTGCTGTTCGAGGTTATGTCATTGAAATGGATTACCGTGGAGAAAACTTGGCAACCAATTCTCATCCTAACACTGAAACTCCTGCATATCCTTTGGCTTCTAACCTAATAGAAGGAGAAGGTAAAAGTATTGTTGTCAGTGTAAGTATTCATAGTAATAATCTTATAGATGTACAGCATAATTTAGCAAAATTTGGATTATCAGATGCACCACTACTGGAAATTCAAGGAGAACAACCGATTATTTCAGTCGAACAAGCAAATTGGATAGTTGGTAATCTCAAAAAACAGCTTGTTTGGCACTTGCAATCTACAAACTGTCAAGAAATTCACCTTTTCCTTACAAGTCCTGCTTACCTTGCATTGTTTCTAGGACATCGATTAGATGCAACTGCGCCGATCATTTGCTATGGATGGGGTGAAAATCGTCAGTATTATCAAACTTGCCGATTATTTGCAAACATAACTGATTTATCAAATACCAAATTTATTACCTAGTACTCTCCCAGTTGTTTGGAATATAAATGTGTCAAAATCATTCATTCATGAAAAACCTAACAAAGAATAAAGAAGTGAGCGCAACTGGACTACATGCAAATTTAGGTAAATTTTACCGTTAAAATTCGCAACATTAAACCATATTCGATAACTACCACCAATACCTGCCCAACAGGATATTCCTAACATTGTGACTCGGTGGCTCATTGCTAACATAGCCAGGATTATCTGATTCAATTGCCGCATCGTTGTTGCATTTATTTTCGGTAGCAGGCATTGTAGCAGTGATAAGATATCGGGCATGGGCTGAAGAGTGGTTTTGAGTTGTCGTTGTGAGAGACAATAACTCTACTACGTCAGCCCTACCTCTTCATACTCTTATTTTGGCTAAGGTATTGCAGTTCTGTTATTATTTCACGAATGATTTAAAACTGCCTATTTGGCATCATCGTGCATGATTTGGGGCGATCGCCCCTTACAGTATTTACGAGGCAAGGAACAATCACCCTTGATGCTTGAAATGCTGGGTTCGTTCCTTAACCCAGACTACCGAGAATCTGCGATCGCATTGCCGCTCACCTGGACATCACAACCCAAAGATGACCTCTCGCTACGCCCTATCGACAGATTGAGGGCTAACGAGACACAAGATCGGCGAGTGCGCATGGCTGCAAGGTGGACGAACACACTATACCAAAGCCACGCATCAAAGCAGGGCGCGGTTCGCTGCATCGCCTGGTTAGACGCTTTGAGGCGGCACTATGGAGACTTTCTTGAGAACCGAGTGGTTTGCGTTTACGACTGAATGAATTCGAGGAGATCGGCATTGATCTGGTCTGCATTTGTTGTCGGCATACCGTGCGGGAAACCCTTGTAGGTTTTCAATACCGCGCCCTTGACCAACTTAGCGCTCAGTGGGGCGGAGTCGGCATAGGGGACTATCTGGTCATCATCGCCGTGCATTACCAAAGTCGGCACAGAGAACTTCTTAAGATCCTCGGTAAAGTCGGTTTGGGAGAAGGCCACGATGCCATCATAATGCGCCTTGATACTGCCCATCATGCCCTGGCGCCACCAATTCTCAATCACGCCTTGCGACGCTTTCGCACCCGGACGGTTGTAACCGTAAAAGGGCCCACTCGGCACATCCCAATAAAATTGCGCCCGATTGGTGGCAACCTGCACCTGAAAGTCGTCAAATACCTCTTTAGGTAGACCGCCGGGATTCTCTGGGGTCTTCACCATCAGTGGTGGCACGGCGCTAATGAGAACGGCCTTGGCAACGCGGCTTTCGCCGTGGCGCGCAATGTAGCGTGTCACCTCACCGCCGCCAGTCGAGTGTCCAACGTGGATAGCATTCTTTAAGTCGAGATGCGCGGTAAGCGCAGCGAGGTCATCGGCGTAATGATCCATATCGTGTCCGTCGCCGCCTTGGCTCGAGCGTCCATGCCCTCGCCGATCATGGGCGATAACGCGATAGCCGTGATTTAAGAAGAACATCATTTGGTTGTCCCAGTCGTCGGCCGATAGAGGCCAACCATGCGAGAAAACGATGGGCTGACCGCTGCCCCAATCCTTGTAGTAAATCTCTATGCCGTCTTTCACTGTGATCGTGTTCATGTGTTTTTCTCCAGTAGGCTGACTCACATTCTGCAGGTAAGTGAAGAGATTGATGATATTTTTGATAAATGGCATCATCAGCATCAGAAATAAGAGTACAAGATATTGACCACTGCGGGATAGTGGTAGGCCAGGCTTAACAATTCACGCATTCACGCATTCAAACATTTTAGACATTTTTAGACGGGGATTTAAACCTCGACTGAAAATGATCGGAGGCGGAGTGGCTCCGACTCCGCGCTACCTGTAGAGGTAGGGGTCTTCAACCCTTTGATTTACAATAATTGACCAAATGTATTTGGTAAAATAAATCAACCAAATACTAGGTGTAGCGAATTGCAAACATAAACACTTCTAACCGCAAACAAGGCAATTTTGAAACCACATTATTTGCAAATAAGAGGGGTTTCAAAATAGAAGTGCGGAATGTAGGACAGAATTTTTGGAACTGTCTATTAAAAAACTAACAATTTTACTCACCACTACTAATATTTTTTTGTTGTTGATAACGCTGTTTAAACTGCTGTTGCTGTATTTTATGATCCACAATTGGGTCAGGATAGCCAACAGCATGACGTTCTAAAGGTGGAATTTTACCAGTAACTAAATATTCTGTATCTACAGACCGCAATTCTGACACCCATTGCCGAATATATTCCCCCTCTGGATCAAATTTTTGTGTTTGACTAGCTGGGTTGAAAATCCGCACAGGTTTGGGGTCCATGCCGCTAGAAGCACTCCATTGCCAACCGCCATTATTGGCAGATAAATCACCATCAATCAGGTGCTGCATAAAATATTTTTCTCCCAATTGGGGATTAATTAGCAAGTCTTTAGTCAGGAAACTCGCAACAATCATCCGACAGCGGTTATGCATCCAGCCGCTTTCGTTTAATTGGCGCATTGCTGCATCCACAATGGGATAGCCTGTTCTCCCCTCACACCAAGCTTGGAAATGTTCTTCGTTAGTTTGCCAAGGAAAGTTTTTAAAGGTGTCGCGGAAAGCACCATCAGCTAATTCCGGGAAGTTATACATTGCATGTTGATAAAACTCCCGCCAAGCTAATTCCTGTTGCCATGTGCGGATATTAACTGCTGTTTCCTCACTGCGGCTGTTTTCCTGTGCTTCTATCGTGGCTTGCCAAACGGTGCGAATGCCAATTACGCCAAATTTTAAAGCTGCACTCAGTTGTGATGTACCGTCCACTGCGGGGAAATTGCGCTGTTCTTGATATTCAGTAATGGCTTTATTAGTAAATTCTTCTAATCGTTCTTGTGCCGCCGCCTCTCCTGGTGAAATAATTAATTGTTCATCCCAAATAAATCCTAAATCTTTTGCTGAAGGTAGTGCGATCGCTCCTGCAAGTTTGGCAATTTCCTGTTCAGCTTCCGTTAATCCCTCAACATTTTGCAATGTTTCTACTGGTTGAGCCTTCGGTTTAGTAAGCCAATTTTTCCAGAAGGGGGTGTAAACCGTGTAAGGGCTGTTACTACCCGTGCGTAACTCCTCTGGGGAGTTGAGGATTTGATCCCAGTTTTGGTTAAGAAACTCAATACCTTTTTCTTTGAGGGCATTTATAATAGTGCGATCGCGTTCTTGTGAATAAGGTTCTACATCCCAATTCCAAAAAACAGCTTTGGCATTTATTGCTTCGGCTAAGGCTGGTATTGCTTGTACAGGATCGGCGTGGAGTATTAACAACTGGCTACCAACTTGAGCATATCGCTTTTGGAGTTTCTGCAAACAGCCAATCATATAAGTTACCCTCACAGGAGCAACATCATCCCGTTCTAGAATATGCGGATCGAGGCAAAACACGCCCACTACCTTCGGACTCTGCTCTTTTGCCGCAGCCAGTCCCGTATTGTCAGAAATGCGTAAATCGCGCCGATGCCAAAACAGAATTAAGTCAGACATTCCATGCTGGATATAGTTCACCCGTACTAGCTTAGATGCTAGTGGTACCAATAAGCATCATTCTGGCGATAAATTTATTCTTTTAATGGGTATTGGGCAAAACAGTTCTGAGTTTCGAGTTCCAAGTGCTCAGTAAAGAAGTGAGATTCCCCACTCAGTACTCAGCATTCCTGAAGGGCATTGGGAAGAGACAAGGAAGGAACTTGTTCAATAATTCTCTGCCATTCCCTATGCCCTATGCCCCATTCCCTATTCCTCATTCCCCGGTTTGTCAATCGGGAATAGTGGTTTTTTAGATCGAAATTGAGTATACTCTTCTTAACAGTTAATTAGTCTTTTTGTCATGGCTAACCTACTACTTGACGACGGTACAATTGAGAGCGATTTAGGCGAAATAGCTCGCGAACTTGCGCCTCTTGGCATTCAACTCAAACACTACGACCCAGGAACATCGCTACTCTTCCCTAATCTGCTAGACCAGGACGTTTTAACTGAGGCCGAGAAACGTTATTGCGTAGAACTCCATAACAGCGTCTTTGAATTTCTTCAGCAAGAAAATGGCGCTCTCTGGTGTGACTTACTAAATGTGCACCCAGGTTCGTTCAATCTTCACCACCTGATCGCAACCTACGGCCGTTACCATACTCATCCTGCGGCTGAACCCCTCTATGTGTTGTCAGGAGAAATGATTTATAGTTTCGTACGACTTGATGGTAGTCAGGTACAGCTTTTAGTTCAGGCACAAGACTATCTCTACATCCCCGCTGGCGTTGAGCATTGGTGCAGCCCAACTGCATCGTTGAATTTTAAAGGAGTACGCTATTTTGCGATGCCTGCGGCGGGCTGCGCCAACGCAGAAGGTTGGGTTCCCAATTATACAGGGACTCAAGTGAGTGATTTGATCTAAAAGCCGTGTTAAAGCTCATTTATGCACGTCCTTTAGGCGACCTTCACGAAATCGCGTTGCTCCCCCCTAAGCCTTGTCAAATGCGCTGTCTTTGAGTATATCTTGTAGTCTTTAAAGCAACAGTCTCGATTCGACTGTAAAGGGACTGGGGCGAATGGCACTAAGAAAAGCGGAAACGCTTATCAATTAAACAGTTTACAATTGCTTTCGTAATTCATTGCGAGGTTTGGTCATCAAGGGGTAAATTTTGGGGCGACGTTTACGAACTCGTGGTTCATTTCTAGCAGGACGATTATTTTACTCACAGCATTATGACAACTTTTGTCAGCGTCCAACACTTGTGAGAAAAATGCCCACAATGTTATTACTGGGTCAAATAAACGCTTTTTGTATTTCATCTTTAGCTCAGATATTGCTTGCCTAATTACAGATTCTGGCAACAGTTCTTCAAAAGGTAGCCCAAAACTCGGGCTAAATTTCTACTTGAGGATTTGTACTCGTAATGTCACAGTAGTAGTTATCGTATGTGCTTGCTCGTTTTAAAGAAAGTATTCCATGAACGAGTAAGCTTTTTCTACCTCCAAAAACTTTTGGGCAACCTTACCTCATCTCTCCATTAGCGTTCGTCGTTCGCGCAGCGTCTCGAAGAGAAGACGTTGCCGTTGGCGTTCGCGTTAGCGTCTCTGAAAGAGAAGCCTCTCGTAGAGAAGGCATCGCCTGACTCATGCCATTACTGCTCGATGGGCATTAAAAGCTGTAGTATTTATTCCACATTGCTTAGAGTTTTTCTTAGTGCCATTCCATCTATAGGAATCCGATTTGATTCCTGAACTTACTTGCGTAGCGAGGGAACAGGGAACAGGGTTGGGAGAACAGGCAAGAAGCCCTAGCTATCTAATTGGTATACAAAGCAGGTAAGCTGAAAACTTGCATCTAGCA
>NZ_JABXKF010000080.1 GCF_017115165.1 Nostoc sp. LPT
AAAATCGCTACACTCCACTATTTCTCATGCTTCCGCCTCCTTGTCACCCCTTCAGAAATTCAAGTTTATTAATTTTGGATTTAATATCCAAATGCTTAGATGAAAAAAAATGAGTTTAGATTCAAAGACTTGGATTAAGTAAAGTTAAAGTAGTAAGCAAAAAGACCTTGCATAACGCAGTTAAATTATTTCTAGTGTTTTCTAATAAAAATGATCTACAGCTTAATCTCTCCCGCAACCCCTCTCCTTGGTAATAATAGGGGTTGGAGGAGAGATTTTGATATATACTTCATTTACCTGGCAACTGCTATAAACTAAAGAGCTAATAAACAAAGCTTAAAGAATACAGGTATTGATTAAATCTTCAACTCCTCCTACTGGTAAGATTTTTGTCTCCAATTTACAGGCTAATTCTTCAATACTCATATCATCTAAAAATACCAATTCCCCATGTTTTAGCATTACATTTGGTAGTAAAATTCCATCTCCCAAATCTTGTCCTTGTAAGTTAAACAGTAAATCATGACCCGTTAGTAATCCTGTGACAGTAATATTTTGTCCCCAATAATCGCTGCATAAAGCACGCATATTTACTTTTAAACCTTCAATAGAATTTAACCGTTTCAAGATAGGTTGAAAGGCGTTTTCTACTGCGTTACCTACTACCCAAGTTAATTTTCTCTGAGGATGAACTTTTGGCGGTAGTAATTCTGTTGCAGCAGTTGCAAATTGCTTGATAAACAACTGAATTGAACCAACACCATTATCAATTTGGGGATACTCTTCATATTCAGATTCGCTCGGTAATTGCTCACCTGCAATCAAAAACCACTCATCAGCTAACCAAGCGACACTAGAGGAAAACTTTTGCCGAAATTGTTGCGAAAGTGTTCGCACTTGAGAAATTACTTCTTTCGCTTTTTCTCTGGTTACGGGTGTAAGTTCGTCTTCTGGAGGCCGAAACCTTGTCAATCCGACTGGCACAACTGCCACCGATGCTACCGCAGGCACTTCACCAGTATGAAAGGATGCTAAATCTTTTAGGGTTTGCTCCAGGTGTTCGCCATCATTTATACCAGGACAAACAACCACTTGAGCATGAATTTGTAGCCGTCTTTCTTGAAACCACTTGAGTTGTTGCAAGATTTGTCCCGCACGGGGATTTTTCAGCAGTCTAATTCTAACTTCCGCCTCCGTGGCATGAACAGAAACATACAACGGAGATAAGCGCATTTGTTCAATCCGCCGCCATTCTCTTTCTGGCAAATTGGTCAAGGTAAGATAAGAGCCATACAAAAAGCTTAAGCGGTAATCGTCGTCTTTAAAGTACAAGCTGGTGCGCTTACCTGGTGGCTGTTGGTCGATAAAGCAAAATGGACAGCGGTTATTGCACTGAATTAAGCCATCAAATAGGGCAGTTTCAAATTCTAGTCCTAAGTCTTGGTCGTAATCTTTTTCGATTTCCAGGCTATGAGTTTTACCAGCTGCGTCTAAAACTTCTAATTCCAAGACTTCATCAGCACACAAAAACTGATAATCAATTAAGTCGCGGGGGCGTGTACCATTGATTGCAACGATCGCATCCCCAGCTTCAAAACCAATCTCTGCGGCTATTGAGTCTGGAAGAACCTTGGTAATTCGGGCAGGATGAATGGTAGTCATGGGGAATAGGGCATTGGGCATTGGGCATTATAGCATTTATTAGTTGAGTCTAATACAGACTTAACCCCAGCCCCTTCCCTACTAGCGTTGGGGAGTAAAATTCAAAGCCTCTCTCCTTTTAGGAGAGAGGAATGGAAGTGAGGTTAGATTGTATTGCATACAAACGAGCGGTCGCTATAGTCATTTGTTTTGGATAAAAAACAAATGACTAATAACAAATGACTAATGACTATTATCCTTTCCAACCTGCTGCGATCGCTAGTAAGATCGTACTACCGAATGCTAATCTATACCATACAAAAATCAAAGTGTTTTTGGTTGCTAAGTATTTGATCAAAAATGCAATTGATAGGTAAGAAAAAATAAAGGTTGAAATAATTCCTACAATTAACAGTGCAACAATGTTATCTGGCAACTGGTGAGCTTGAAACAACTTGAATATTTTCAGGCTTTTATACAGCGTCGCAATGGTAAGAGTTGGAAACCCTAACAAAAATGAGAATTTTGCTGCTGTAGCGCGTTCTAATCCTAAAAATAAGGCAGTTGTCAACGTCGAACCAGAACGAGAAACACCCGGAATCAAAGCAAGTGTTTGTCCCAATCCAACTAAAATACCATCCCGAATCTGCAATGATTCAAAACCTCGCTTACGAGTGCCAATTTTTTCTGCCAGAGCTAGTAAAAGTGCCATGATAATTGACATGATGCCAATAATTAATGCACTCTCAGGTAAAATATCTTTTAAAAGGAAGCCGAAAATTAAAGCAGGCAGTGTTCCGACTACAATACCGACAAGAATTTTCCATTCTTCGCGTTCCCAGTCTTTGGCTTTTAGTGCTTCGATTCCACCTTTGACAATACTATAAATCAGTGACCAAAAAAACCCCACAATTGCAATAACGCTGCCAAATTGAATTGCATCAACAAAATCTTTAGAGCCTAGTTCTTTCCAGCCAAATAGCTTGGTAAAAATCAGAAGATGTGCAGTACTGCTGATTGGCAAAAACTCTGTAATACCTTGAACAATACCCAAAATAAAAGCTTGAATAAACTCCATTTGCAATTAATACCTTTTTCGTGTTTGAGACATTATTCTTAGGATGATGATGTTGTTTTATATACTCTCTCTTGCACCCAATCTTGTAGAAAACTCAATTTTACCGATCAATAACATCATCGAAGACGCTGACTATGTTCTTACACCCATCTCAATAAGTCAACGGAATTTTGTCAATTCATCAAACTTTAATATTTAGGGCACTGATGTCAGTTCACTTTTAACTGTTAAATTTTACCAAACTCAGTACTCAGTACTTAATTTTGAATAAATTAATACTTACTAAATACTTATCTACGTAGGTATTAGCCCCGCCCCTAGTGGGCGGAATCCTTTTCTCAGGAGAAGGTTGATACCCCGACGCCACTTGCTTTATGCCGGGAAACCCGTCCACCGCAGTGGCTCCCCCTCGTGGACGGTTTTTTAACTCTAAGCCGAGGCACGGGCTAAACGCCCCGCTTCCGCTAACGGAACTTTGCACTCTTCATTCACCTCTCTGTAGTCCTCTATTTATAAGGAACTACAGAGCAGTTATGTACATAGTGCAACTTTAATGGATTCCTTTGGCACAGAATCTTTTGTTTGATTTGCGCCAAGGCGCCTGAAAATTTCAGTATAATTGCAATGCCCCAGGGGGGGATTTTAAAGTGTGATATATTAAATAAGATAAAGTTTAGTAACAAATATTAAAAACTTGATTAATAATACACTGTCCTCCTACAGCGTTTCTACCCCTTCTATTGATACCGAGTTGGATTTAGCTGATACTGGGCTGAAGGGTATCAGGCAATTGGAATCTACACTCTCCTTTTCTCCCTCTCTTCCCTTATCTATTTCTGCCCGACAAAGTTGGTTAGTGTTTGCGGCGGCGGTGTTTTTGGTATCAGTGCCAGTATTTGTAGAAGCGCCAATAGTGCGATCGCTACCAAGTCTGAGTTTAGCCCTGACAGGATTTTGGGTATGGCTAAGTTTTGCCTTAATGTCACGTCCTGCAACTTATGTTTGGGGCGATTTGCTTTTAGGGTTTAGCTGGAGTTGGTTAGCAGGAGCGATTTACTGGGGCTGGTTACGTTGGGAACCTTTATGGCATCTGCCGGTGGAGTTTATCGGTTTACCGTTTGCTTGTTGGTGTCTGGCGAAGAATTGGGGCAAGGTAGGTAACTGGTTTTATTTAGGTTCTTTACTCGGTACAGTTGTAACAGATGTATATTTTTATATAGTAGATTTGATGCCCTATTGGCGGCAAATCATGAGAGTAGATGCAGATGTAGTACCGCAAATTTTACAAGATGCTCTCATGCAAGTACAAGCACCTTGGGGACAAACTTGGGCAATAATTCTCGCGGTAGTGCTATTAATAGTAGGAATTTCAGCTTTAGGTCGAAATCAAAGACACTGGTATGCCTTTGGTGGCGCAGTTTTAAGCACAATTTTGGTAGACAGCCTATTTTTGTTAGCTGCGATCGCAGCGTGAAGAAGGCAGGAGACACTATATGTTGCAATAAGCGTGTAGTAGGCTTCTCTTTCAGAAACTTTTCCCAGCCCAATCTACGACACATCAAAAATGATGCTGTAGATAATTAATTAGTTAAGAAATATTACATAAAATCCATCAGCATCAAGTCTTTTTTGGTAAAGTTTTCGATCTTAGAAATCGTGCAGTTTGGTGTCTGCGTGAAAGGTAGAATCAGCTACCCTCAAAAGATTTCATCTCACTGGGAATGCTACTGGGATCGTGGATGCAACGCTATTGCAGCTATGCATGTACTCTTTCCACGATGAAAATTTTTGCCAAAAGTATAGTCAAACCCAGTAACGGTAAATATTGTGGATATTAATACGCTGTATATTAGTTTCTGAAGACTGCTGTGTTGACTAAGCTATCAGCTTTTGTCCTTTGTCCTTTGTTCTTGGCGCTCTCACGTAGGGTATGACTAATGACTAATGACTAATGACTACTGTTAGCTTAAAACTTTTATTTCTGTTTGATGGAAAGAGGTAGAAAAATCGTGAAAGGATTGGCGCGTTTATTAACAGTGTTTAGTTTGTTACTTAGTTGCTGGGGATGGTTGGGAACAACTCAGATAGCCCAAGCTGCTAGTTTCAACAGTTTTGCTTTTCCCCAAGTCCCAGTTCTGGCAATTGAGCGGCAGAATCGGGCAGACGCTAAACTAGGAACGGAGTTTGGTAAAAAAATTGATTTGAATAATACCAACGTCCGAGCTTTTCAACAGTTTCCAGGGCTTTATCCCACCCTAGCTAAGAAAATCATCACCAATGCTCCCTACCAAAAGGTAGAGGATGTATTGGATCTTCCAGGATTAAGCGATCGCCAAAAACAAACTCTGCAAGCCAACTTCGATAAATTCACCGTGACAGAACTAGAGCCTGCCTTCAATGAAGGAGACGATCGCTTTAACAACGGTATCTACAGATAACTGAATTGCAGTTAATGTAGCAAATAGCAGCCCACTCCTGATTCTAGGGAGTGGGAGTATTTTATTAGAGATGAGGGGGATGAGGGAGACAAAGTAAAATTTCTTCCTTGTCCCCCCCTGCTCCCCCTGCTCCCCTGCTCCCCTTTCTCCTGCATTACCTTGTCTCAGATAGATATTCCCAGCCAATTTGATGTCTTAGTAGTCGGCGCTGGTGCTGCTGGACTATACACAGCGCTGTGTCTACCAGAATCCTTGCGAGTCGGCTTGATTACCAAAGAAACCGTTGCTTTGTCCGCCAGCGATTGGGCGCAAGGTGGCATTGCCGCAGCGATCGCCCCAGAAGATTCTCCAACACTGCACATTGAAGATACGATCCAGGCGGGTGCCGGTTTATGCGATCGCACCGCTGTCGAATTTCTCGCCCAACATGCCCCTAGCTGTATTCAATCCCTAGTTAACTTGGGGGTCGCTTTTGACCGTCATGGTCAAGCTTTAGCTTTAACTTTGGAAGCCGCCCATTCTCGCCGTCGTGTTCTCCACGCTGCTGACACTACAGGCAGGGAAGTTACTACCACCCTTACCGCCCAAGTATTACGTCGCCAAAATATTCAAGTCATTCAGCAGGCTTTAGCTTTGAGTTTGTGGATTGAACCTGAAACTGGTCGTTGTCAAGGAATTAGCCTGTTTTATCAAGGTAAAATTACATGGATAAGAGCTGGTGCTGTGGTACTGGCAACAGGCGGCGGTGGTCAGGTATTTGCCCAAACCACTAACCCGGCTGTGAGTACAGGTGATGGGGTAGCGATCGCAGCTCGAGCTGGGGCTATCCTCCGCGATTTAGAATTCGTCCAATTTCACCCCACCGCCCTCACTAAACCTGGTGCCGATCGCTTCTTGATCAGCGAAGCTGTACGCGGCGAGGGGGCACATCTCATCGATAATCAAGGGCGACGTTTTGCCTTTGACTACCACCCTGCGGGTGAACTTGCACCTAGAGATGTGGTCAGTAGAGCAATTTTCAGTCATTTGCAACGTACCGCCCTTGATTTGGCTACTGCCCATGTGTGGTTGGATATGCGCCCTATTCCCGCTGACAAGATTCGTCACCGCTTTCCCAATATCATCAAAGTTTGTCAGCATTGGGGGGTTGATGTCTTCCACGAACCAATTCCTGTAGCCCCAGCTGCCCATTACTGGATGGGTGGAATTGTTGCGGATCTGATGAATCGCACCAATATCTCCGGTTTGTACGCAGTAGGTGAAACCGCTAGTACAGGTGTGCATGGGGCAAATCGCCTTGCCAGTAATTCCCTGTTAGAATGTATTGTGTTTGGGGCCCAGATGGCTAATATTGAGTTAGAAAATATTGGGCTGTCCTCAGAAATACCAGTGCTGCCATTACGGAAATTTAATGCTGATACTAGTGAGTGGCACATCCAACAAGCACAGCTAGAAGCACTTAGGGAGAAGCTACCACGTCTAGTGTGGGAAAGTGCTGGTATTTGTCGAGAGCAATCAAGGCTGGAAACTGCGATCGCTACTATTGAATCTTGGCAGCAAGATTTCGCTGCCTTGCCTTTAAGTCAATTCTTGCTTGCTTTACGTCCAGCAGAACCCGCTAGTTTTGACCTACCAGATGTTGAACGGCAATTGGGACTTTGGGCAGAAACCCGCAATTTATTAGATGTAGCTGATTTAATTCTCAAAAGTGCTGCTTTTAGAACCGAAAGCCGAGGCGGACACTTCCGTTTAGATTATCCTCAACCAGACTCAAATTGGCAAGTCCACACACTTATACAAACAAATCATTGGTGGAAATCTCGATTATTGTCTTAAATAAACTACCTTAAAGAGCTTGACGGTTTTCGCAATCCTAAGCATAACATCTTGCAATAAGCCGCTAAATATAAAGATGTGGTGTCCAAGACAAGACGGTACCTAACTAATTGCGCTGCTCTACGACAATCTAAAATCTAAAATTCAAAATTGCCATCAGCGGGTGCCGCTACCATTATGACTATCGGGACCACCATTATTTGGTGGAATGTATATGTCTTTTAAATTTTGAGAATTGACCTTGCGGGCGATTAAGGTGTTACTGCTAGTAGGGCCAAAAGAATTAGCACTTGCAGTATTGAATATACCTACGCAAGCGGCAACTTTTGGTATCAGTATGTAAGCACCTATGCAGAATATCATAAACTTTGTGATTCGGAAGTTAGTCTTCATATATTTCAGTAAATTTACTACTTTTTCTTTCCAAAACGTATTTTTTTCTCTGTACCGTATATTTACTGGTCTTTTTGAAAAAAGTTTTAACTTTATGAAATTATTGCTGGTACTGTACAAATCATTGTGGTATTCGCTTGTAGATTCACCTTAATTTGCCGATTTAAATGGTCTTTATATTTAAGTGGTATTATGAATGAGCGGTTTTTACATCAGTCTCAGGTTAGATATGCTAATGAGTCAATGTAAGTATTTTGTTTAATTCACTATTTATTAATAATATCTTAATATTATTAAGTATAAACACTATGTTTAATAAATTAAGGGTTCAGGAAAACATGAAATAATACTTATTTAATTGTATAGTTTAAGATTTAATGGTTAAAGATATGTAAAGTTAAAATAACATATTTGTTAAAATATAAGGATTTTAAAACATAATAGTAGCGTAATAACCGAACAAGTAGAAGTAAAATTTAAATTGTATTTATAAATACTTTAAAAAATATTTTACTAAATATCTCTGATGACTAATTACTTTCTGACATAAGTTATGAGGTTTAGTCTTCAAGCAAAAAAGTCTTGCTAGTCCTAGATCTTGGCTAAAAAGTTACCTCGTAATATATACGCTATATTTTGTCAAGACAGTACCTTAGACGTGTCTCTAGTCTAAATTCCTAATTTGAAGGTAAAAATTGTGACTACAGTGAAAAAATCTGGAGACTTGACTATTGACTAATTAAGCAAACTCGTAGCGATTTTTACCCAGGCGCTTGGCACGGTACATTGCTGTATCAGCTTGTTTAATCAAAGTTTCACTATCTTGACTGTTGTATGGATAAACACTAATGCCAATACTGGCAGAGACTCGGATTGTGTAGCCGTCCAAAACAATTGGCTTGGTAATACTGCTTAAAATTTTTTCGGCGACTTGACCAGCTATTTGGTCATCAGGAATTGCCCGTAAAATCACAGTAAATTCATCGCCACCCAAACGAGAAACTGTATCACTAGTGCGTAAAGAGTTGCTGAGTCTTTCAGCAATAGTCATTAGCAAGCGATCGCCCGTCTTGTGTCCCAAAGTATCATTGACTTGCTTAAAGCCATCTAGATCGATAAACAGCAGTGCCAGCAACAAGTTATTGTGTTGTGCCCAATGTAAGGACTCGTAAAGTTGTTCGGCAAAAAATTTGCGATTGGATAAACCGGTCAGGGGGTCGTGATACGCTAAATAACGTAAGTGGTCTTCTTTGAGTTTTAATTCATTGTTAGAGCGGAATAGTTCAGCAGCAGTACGCTTAAGCTGTTCTTCCATCAACTTGCGCTGAGTAATATCCCGGATGACACCAACTAAAAAGAAATTACCGGCCGAGTCTTTGTGAAGCGATCGCTTAGTGGCAATCTGATGAGTCTGTCCATCAGCATTTGTAAATTCTTCTTCATGTTCCTGGGGTTGCTGAGTCCGAAAAACAAGATCGTCCTGTTGTCGAAACACATCAGCTTCATGTATTGGGAAAAAGTCATAGTCTGACTTTTCAATTAATAACTTATTTGGATAACCGATAAATCGACAATACGCCTCATTTAAAACAATCCACTGATGTTGTTCATTTTTCACAAAAATTGGATCGGGAATCGTGTTGATAACGTGATGCAAAAATTCTTTGGAACGTTTCCACTCTTCCTGCATGTGAGCAATATGACTAGTTATCCAAATAGCTGAAGTGCCAAAGCAAACCAGTGAGGGAATGAGTGGTATCCACCAACCGTACAAGAAAGCCAGGTATGCACTCACGGTCAATACAAAGCAAGAAACTAGGATACAGAGAAGACTCCTAGTTGCGTTTCGTATTCGCCATATCGTCACGGCTCCTAGATAAGACCAAACAAAAACCCACAAGTATTCCATCAAGTCAGGCCAAACTTTGAGTAATGGTCTTCCATCAACAGCAGCAGAGATTAACTCACTAATAAAATAAGCCTGCAATTGAATACCAGGTACAGGCTCTGCTAGACCCATTACACTGCTGGAGTAGGGAATAAATACAAAATCTAGGAGACTGGGTGCAGTGGAGCCAATAAGTATAATCCGATCTTTGATTAAGTTTGCTTTGACTTTATCTGCCAGTACATCTCTCATCGATACCTGGCGAAAACTACAAAGTTGCTTAGATGAAATTTGACATTTAGGTTTGGGAAAATTGCTTAAAATTTGGTAGCCTCTAGCATCAGCTCCCACATAAGCACCATCATTAGTCTCAAAACGAGTAAATGCTGCCTTACCCAATTGCAAATACTCAGGGTTACTTTTTGCTTTGGTGGGAGTAATTCCCTTTGACTTTAAATACAATAAAGCCAACTTCAAGGCAAAACTTTCGTGTACTTGATTTTTAACGTGCCAATACAACAAACTGCGACGCACTTTACCATCAAGATCGTACAGCACGTTATTAAAGCCTACTTGATCCTGATTTAGTCCTTGTGGAGGCAAAACACTAACGTTTTTGTTTTTGTCATTTGCCAGTAGCTGAATACCAATCAAATTGGGCATTAACTTATAAGCATTACGAAGTTCTTGATTACCAGATCCTACTGGCAAATCTCGGTAGATATCTAAGCCAATAGCACGGGGTTTGTGGACGTTCAATTTTTGTAACAACTCGGCAATCTTCGCATCTGGAATCGGCCACGAACCTACTTTCTTTAAATCGGCTTCATCAATCCCTACGATGGTAATACGCTCTTCTGGCGGTTCATTTGGACGTAAGCGGAAAAATTGATCCAAAGCTGCCAACTCCAAAGATTGCAATAATCCAATGGAGTGCAAAAGCAGGACGCAGACTGCAACGCTGGCCGCAGTAATCAATTCTCTGTGTCCTCGACTAAGCGATTGTTTCAGTCTAAAGATTAACTTCACAAAACGCTTGCCTAGCTGCTGATTCATTCCCATCACCTAATAGGCAGAAATATTCTCTATAGGAGTCCTAAATCATTTGTGAAATATTTTTCTGTTGGCTGTCATTAGTCATTTGTCCTTTGTAATCACAGATGACAAATGACCAAGGACGACCATAATAAAAATTTTCACGATCTTATTTAGGATTGCTATATTTTTTATAGCTATTAACTATCGGACTAACATAGCTCAAATAGGAGCTAAATAGAGTTTCTAAAAATTTTTCAACTCAGCAAGGTTCTTTAAGACATGGTTCAAGCCTGACATGATTACATCCCAAGGTAGCTCTCAAGTGTTATAAAAAGAAATTAAAATATACATTATTTTTAAGTAAATATATTTATTTGATTTCCTTGAGCTTAAGTATTTGCAGATAAAAGCCGCAGGAAAATTGGTAATTGGGCATTGGATAAGACCTAATTATCTGTTACCAAAAACAAAAAAGCCAACTGGAAACAGATTTTACTGTATTCATCCAGTTGACTATGGAGTGTAAACTACTGAAAATCAGTGTAGGTACTTTACTTAAAATACTTGAAGTTACGAGGCCCTGTGTAACCAGAAACTTTCGCTAGTTCCTCTAAGTTTTGGACTCCGCTATAGCTTTTACCATTAACGATCCAAGTGGGGAAACCTTCAATTTTTGCGGCTTTACAGAGTTCTGGTTGAGCTTTGAGTCCATCGGCGGCGCACTCTATCTTAATACCATTATTGATTATTTCCTCAGCTTCTTTACCAAAAAGCAGCTTTTGTTCATGACAGTGAGGACACCAGTAAGCGCTGTATTCCTTCGCACCTACCTTTGCCAGATGGCGTGCTAAGGCTATTTCTGCCTCACCAGAAGTAGTGGTAACTTCCCAACCGAACGCAGGGTTGGGGTTTTCCTTGGGAGTAAAGGTAATTTTTGTTGGTTGTCCAGGAGTTCCAGGTGTAACATCTGATTGGTTTACGCCAGCATAGACGCCTAAAGTACCAATCAGCGTTACCATCCCTACAATCAGGGCGGTAAAGAAGATTTGTCCAATATCCTCCCAAGTCCGACCGATAATCGTTAGTACCAAAAGACTCAGGGAGAACAAAGCTGAACCGATACAGTAAAGACAAATAGCTTTGATTTGAGATGTCAGCACATACATTAAGTAGCCGCTAAAAACAGACATAGCGATCGCACCTACCAGTAGCAGCCACCATGTCCAATTTTCCAATTGTTTGCGGTTATTGTTTTCTGCTGAGTTGAATACCAAGGGAGCCAAAGCCAATATCACCATACTGGTATATGCCAAAAACCCAAACAAAGCTAATGGCTGACCAAAAACCGTTGCCCAAGGACTGGAAAGCACATCATTACAGCCCTTAGCACCAGCCTGTGCCACACAAGCGGCACTGCCTCCGGTTAACTTTTCTATAGTGAGATAACCTGTTATCAGGGCACCACATCCAGCGATCGCGGCAATCAATGGACGTGACCATTTATGAATCCAAGGAGTAGAACGACGGCGAATCATAAATTGTTATTGGTTAATGGGCATTGGGGAGCCACTGCGGTCTTGGGGTCTCCCCAAGTGGAGCAAGTGGCGTCATAGGGCATTGGGCACTTGTACTGAGCGATTTGCCCTCTTGGTAGTCGTTGGCGCAGCCTAAGAAGAGAAGGGAGTCGAAGTATTGGGCATTGGTCAATCGAGTATTAATTATTTTTCCCCATGCCCTATACCCCATTCAAGAATGTAACTTCACTTGTTCTGCTGATTTGCTTTCACCTTTGGAGTTCCAATTGCGACGTGCGGCTTCCACAAATTGACTGACGCGAATTGGGTCAATTGGTTGCTCTATGCGTCCATGACGTTTCAGGGAACTGGAAACTATTACACCATCTGCTGCCTGCATCAATGTATCAATATTTTCCCAATTCGCCCCACTACCGATGAACACTGGCGTACCCTTTGCTGCACCACAAGCTAGTTCCAAATCTTCTAAGTTAGGAGGACTACCAGTAGCCCAGCCCGATAAAATCACTCCGTCTGCTAAACCCCTTTCAATGGTGTCTTTCACGGCGACTGTGAGATTTGGAGAACTCAAAGGACGGGCGTGTTTCACCAACACATCGGCCAGGATTTTAACATCACAGCCCAACTCCCGTCGATAGCGGAGTAGTTGATGGGCTTCTCCCTCAATTAATCCTTGGTCAGTTGCCATTACCCCTGTGAGGACGTTGACACGGATAAATTGTGCCTGTACACAGCTAGCGATCGCTATTGCACTTTTGGCATCATTTCGCAATACATTTAAGCCTATAGGCAAAGTCACCAAATTCTGTATCCGCTGCACCACAATGGTCATGGCACTCACCACCACTGGATCGACTTGGTTTTTGGTAAACGGCGCGTCGAAAAAATTCTCGACAATCAGACCGTCAACCCCTCCACTTGCCAGGGCTGCGGCTTCTTGTTCGGCACGGTCAATCACTGCTTTTAGGCTACCTCCCCAACGGGGTGAGGCAGGCAGTGGTAGCAGGTGAACCACGCCAATAATTGGTGAGCGAGTTTTAAATATCTGATATAAGTCCACGTCTTTAATCCGCCTCGCGGAGTCCAGAGTCCAGAATTTTTTGACTATTGAACGCCAGCTCAACACCACTCCCCTGAAAGTCGGGAACCTCTATATAAGGGTGGCTCTTCAACGGGCAAAACCCCGCACGTGACTGGCTCCTTTTGACCCTTGACTCTTGACTTTTCATTAACTAGTCAAATGTGTTTTATGATAGTCGGTTTGTTGCCTCTTTCCTCAGATGGAAATTGGCGTCAAACCTCCCATAAGATATGTTAAGATAAAACCTGGCTACAAGAGGAGTTTGCCACTCACTAGACGCAAGGCAGCTTTCCGTGGTTTAGGCGTCTTGTCCGCGCACTGTCGTAGGACTTGCCGATCGCCAGGGTAGCATTACTGCTTTATAGGCGTAGTCGCTTTCGTCGATTTCCCTGAGGGTAGCGACTTCTCACAACAAGCCCTTTGGGCGGCTTCCCGATGGGTAGGTTAACAACGCACACGCTGTGGTAATGTAAAATACCAAGAGGCGAATTGTTAAAAAACATGACAAGTGTCAAATGTACCCAAAGACACTTCAATTTACCCTGGGGAACAGATTGATAAAAATATCATAACATGACCTCTATTTTTATTATTGATAGAGTCATAATTCTATGGATTGCTGACAGTGGGAATCTGCCACTGTACTGTTATTAGAAGGATAGCGATCGCGAAAAAGCGAAATGAGTGCACAAATGTTTGACTACAAGAAAAAAAAATGAAGATATTTTCAAAATATGGGTGACAAGCCAACAATTGCCATTTCTCACTTGGGCTGCGAGAAAAATCGAATTGATACAGAACACATGCTGGGAATGCTCGTAGAAGCAGGCTACGGTGTAGATACAAATGAAGAGTTAGCAGATTACGTTATTGTTAATACTTGTAGTTTTATTGAAGCGGCCCGGCAAGAATCTGTCAGAACTTTAGTAGAACTGGCAGAGGCAAATAAAAAGATCGTAATCACTGGCTGTATGGCGCAACACTTCCAAGAACAACTTTTGGAGGAGTTGCCTGAAGCAGTAGCCGTTGTGGGTACAGGCGATTATCACAAAATTGTAAATGTAATTGAGCGTGTAGAACAAGGCGAGCGGGTCAAACAGGTTAGTATAGAGCCAACCTACATTGCCGACGAAACTACACCGCGCTATCGCACTACAACGGAGGGCGTAGCTTACCTCCGGGTTGCGGAAGGATGTGATTATCGTTGTGCATTTTGTATAATTCCTCATCTTCGAGGAAACCAGCGATCGCGTACTATTGAATCTATCGTCGCCGAAGCGGAGCAGTTAGTTAGTCAAGGGGTAAAGGAAATTATTCTAATTTCCCAAATCACCACTAACTACGGTCTAGATATTTACGGTAAACCAAAATTAGCCGAATTACTTCGCGCTTTGGGGAAAGTAGATATACCGTGGATCAGAATGCATTACGCTTATCCCACGGGACTGACCCCAGATGTGATCGCGGCCATCCAAGAAACGCCCAACGTTTTGCCTTACCTGGATTTGCCATTGCAGCATTCTCATCCAGATGTTCTCCGCGCCATGAACCGTCCTTGGCAAGGACGTGTAAATGATGGGATTATAGATCGCATCAAAACGGCGCTACCAACAGCCGTACTGCGGACAACATTTATTGTTGGTTTCCCAGGAGAAACTGAAGAGTATTTTGAGCATCTACTAGAGTTTGTTCAACGGCATGAATTTGACCATGTTGGTGTTTTCACCTTTTCCTCTGAGGAAGGAACTCCAGCTTACAAGTTGCCAAATCAGTTGTCCCAAGAGGTGATGGAGGATCGCCGATACCAACTGATGGAACTCCAGCAACCGATTTCTCAAAAGAAAAATCAACAGGAAGTAGGCAAAATAGTCGATGTCCTGATTGAGCAAGAAAATCCTGAAAGTGGTGAATTAATCGGTCGTTCAGGTAGATTTTCCCCAGAGGTTGATGGTCTGGTGTATGTCAAAGGCCAGGCAAAGTTAGGAACCATCGTGCCAATAGCGATTCACCACGCTGATACATACGACCTCTATGGTCAAGTAGTCAATAACTAAATTGTCCTTTGTCTTTTGTCTTTTGTCCTTTGTTAAATGACCCTTACAGATTCACCCTTATCCCAAGCTCAACGCTGCATTAATGGCAGTTTTCATGAGGGTTTACCTGAAATTCGGGGACTCACTCGTGGGCATAGCTTCTCTAAGATTTGAGGCTTTGCTATCGCCCTTGGCTGACTAACTAGCCAATAACTAATGACTAATGACTAATGACTAATGACTAATAACTAATGACTAAATGACTAATCCAATAATCCTTACATAAAATTTAGGACGAATTAATGACTCTTTCATTTCAAGAATTAGGTATTTCCCAAGAACGTGTCGAACAACTAGAAAAAATTGGTTTTACCGAACCAACTAACATTCAAGTGCAAGCAATTCCCCAATTGCTAGCCGGTCGTGATGTGGTAGGTCAATCTCAAACTGGAACAGGCAAAACGGCAGCATTTTCACTGCCAATTTTAGAACGGCTAGATATTAATCAAAAAGCCGTACAAGCCATAGTTTTAACACCAACTCGTGAATTAGCGATGCAAGTTCACGATGCGATCGCCCAATTCATCGGCAATGAAGGATTGCGGGTGTTAGCAATTTACGGTGGTCAATCAATTGACCGTCAAATGTTACAACTCAAACGTGGCGTTCACATGGTCGTGGGCACTCCCGGACGGGTGATTGATTTGCTCGATCGCGGCTGTTTAAAGCTCGATCAAGTCAAGTGGTTTGTATTGGATGAAGCTGATGAAATGTTGAGCATGGGCTTTATCGACGATGTAATCAAAATCCTCTCGCAAGCGCCCGTAGATCGCCAAACAGCTTTATTCTCGGCAACCATGCCACCATCGATTCGGATGTTGGTGAACAAGTTCTTGCGATCGCCTGCAACTGTCACCGTTGAGCAACCAAAAGCCGCTCCCAACAAGATTAATCAGGTAGCTTACCTGATTCCTCGCCACTGGACAAAAGCCAAAGCTTTACAGCCAATTCTGGAAATGGAAGATCCAGAAACAGCTTTAATCTTCGTCCGCACCAGACGCACAGCCGCAGAACTCACCAGTCAGTTACAAGGGGCTGGTCACAGTGTCGATGAATACCACGGTGACTTGTCTCAACAAGCACGGGAACGGTTATTAGTCAGATTCCGTAACCGTCAAGTTCGCTGGGTGGTAGCAACTGATATTGCAGCCCGAGGGTTAGATGTCGATCAACTCTCCCATGTGATCAACTACGACTTACCCGATAGCGTAGAAACCTACGTCCATCGCATTGGTCGTACTGGTCGTGCTGGTAAGGAAGGAACAGCAATTTCTTTAGTACAACCATTTGAGCGGCGCAAACAGCAAACATTTGAACGTCATAACCGCCAAAGTTGGCAATTGCTGACCATTCCTACACGCGCCCAGATTGAAGCGCGACACATCCTGAAATTGCAAGAACAGGTGCGGGAAGCTTTGACAGGTGAGCGTTTAGCTTCATTCCTGCCGATTGTTAGCGAACTAATTGAAGAATACGATGCTCAAGCGATCGCCGCAGCTGCACTGCAAATCGCTTACGATCAAACTCGTCCCGCTTGGTTGAGTTCAGATGTGGAAATTCCCCAAGAGGAATCTTCTGCTCCCAAACCAAGACTCAGTAAGCGTCGCGAATCTTCCAGCGATCGCCCCCGTTCTGCATGGAAATCAGATAGCAACAATGGTGAAGAAAGACATTCTTCTCCCAAGCCAAAACTGCGCACAAGTGGGCAGGATTCTTCTGTATCTCCTAGTAAAAAGATAGGTTCACCTACAGCTAGAGAATCAGCTTCTTAGTCAACAGTTAGAAGTTAATCAATTTTGGATTTTAGATTTTTAGATTTTTTCTGCAATCCAAAATCCAAATATAAAATTGAGAGTTGAGAGTTGAGAGTTGAAAGTTGAGAGTTAAGAGTCAAGATTTTGGCTTTAGCTCTTGACTTTTTGGCTTTTTGGATAATTTCTTCTACCCGTTTGTAGGAAGATAAATTAAAGATGGATTCTTCGTGGTCTTATGTTCACTATTCCAGACTTAGAGCAACTACAAGCAGAGCATCCAGAATGGCAGATGGAGCTAGTAGACGGAACTATACTTCTTATGGGCCCATCAGATTATGAGTCAGACGAAATAGGTGCTGAGTTAGTTAGATTACTCGGCAACTGGGTGCGCCCACAGCGGCTAGGACGGGTGACTGGTTCTAGCGCTGGTTTTATTTTGCCTACATTAGAAACTGATAATGGGAAAGAAGCTGAGAACGAAAAACGAAATCTCCGCGCTCCCGATGTATCTTTTGTTCGTGCTGATAGACTTAAAACAAGCAAGCGCGACTTTGTGGAACTGGTGCCTGATTTGATGGTAGAGATAAAATCTAAGTTAGACCGGATCAAACCACTCGTAGAAAAGATTCAGCTATTCCTACAACTTGGATGTACAGTTGGTATCCTGGTTGATCCTGACAAATTGACGCTCACAGTTTATCGACTCAACCAAGAACCAATAGTTTTGCACGACAACGACAAACTGACACTACCAGACTTACTACCAGGTTGGGAGCTAGTAGTGTCAGAAATTTGGCCGCCTGTGTTTGAGTAGTTCAAAAACATTACAGCCAAGAACGACTAACTAGTTCTAATTCTCCAATTTCATCGTCGCTTAATCTCCAGCCCAAAGCACCAGCATTCTGCCGCACCTGTTCGGCTGTCTTCACCCCAGCAATAGGAATAACGTTCCCCTGAGCAATTAACCAGTTGAGAGCAACTTGGGCAGGGGTGCGATCGTATTTTTCCCCGAAGTTGCGTAGCAAAGATATGACTGGGGCAATTTTTTGCAAGCCTTCTTTCTTAAATCGGGGGTCTATTTTCCTGGCACCAGTGGGGGTTTCAGCAGTATCAATACTGTACTTGCCAGTCAGTAATCCCTGTGCTAAAGGACTATAAGCCAAGATAGTTACACCCAACTCACGTGCAGTTGTGATAATACCTTTGCTTTCAACTTGGCGACTGAGTAAAGAATAGCGCACTTGGTTCACAGCCAAAGGCACTCCACGGGCCGCCAATATTTGATGTGCGTCACGCATTTGCTCTGCTGAGTAATTACTCACACCGACTGCGGCAATTCTGCCCTGCTTCACTTCATCCGCTAGGGCATTCATCAAAGTTTCTTGACTTAAAAAGAAGGCAAAAGGCCAATGCACTTGATACAGGGCGATTCGCTCAAGTTGTAGCCGTTTGAGGCTGGCTGTTAAAGCATCTGAGACGGATTGGGCTGTAAATCGCCACGGTAGTGGGCCAAATTTTGTGGCGATTTGTACAGGTTGTTGTGTCTGTTGCAGAAATTGTCCCAAAAATTTCTCGCTCTTTCCCATTCCGTAGACTTCGGCAGTATCAAAGAAGGTAATACCAGCTTCTAAGGCTGCGATAAAGGCTTCTTGTAACTGTTCTGGGCCGTAGCGATCGCCATAATTCCAAAATAGTTTATCACCCCAAGCCCAGGTGCCTATACACAAGGGTGTAACAACTGGGCCATTTTGCCCCAATGTGATGTTTTCCACGGTTGCAAAATTTAGTTTATTTACATTTCTTTACTTTTATAGTGTATCGTTATAGACAAAATACGGTGCGATCGCCACCACTTGGCTGCAAATCTTGTGGTGCGACGCCGAATAGCCCCTCGTAGACATCGCGGCTTTGCATAAAGGTTTACAAATTACACCAGAGAATCTACTATTCTCAGAATTAAGGGAGGCTAATAACCTCCCTTTAATAATAGTTGAGTGTATTTACTTATATTTAAGAATTAGATGATTTATCCTGCTTGGCTTTTTTGATTAATTCCATATAGACATTAATCTCACTAATTTCTACGTCATGCTCAACCCTGGTTACTTTCCATCTTTCCTTTTTTAGGTAAACTTCCTCTCCTACTCTGGGAGTAAATTGGAGATCATAGAACTTTTTTAGAAAATCTTTTTGATTTTCTTCCCATAATATTACTTTGACTGGTTCTTTACTCATTGCTTATGCCTTTTTGATTACTAGATGAAGGTAAGTAGTTTGATGACATACATACGGCAAGTTTATCTTACTAATTCAATTGAATAGCGTAGTTAAAACCACATTTTCACATTGATATTTTTATGTGGCTTGATTGCGTCTCTTCAAGTTAAAGATTTTTTATTTTTATTTCCATCAACTCTCATCAACAACAAGAAGGCATATAACTTTCTAGTTGAGTGGCTGCAAAATCTTAAAACTTCATATCAAAGTGCGCTCGTTAAAAGCTCCTCCCATCTTGCCAAAATATGTCTGTGTAGTTCTTCTTATCAATTTTGTATGCTCCAATCGCAAAACCATCGTTCATTTCTACGAGAGTGGTTTGTCCAGAATCTAAAACTCCAAAATCAATTGCATATCCTGCATAGGATTCTTTTGCATTCTCTAGAGCTTGAATAGTGCATATAACTTTATCAATATCTAGTAGAACATTGGGGTTTCCATCATAATGATCAATGCTTCTAATTTGTGAGTGAACAACATAAACTCGGTACTCACTTACCCAAGAGACAACTTCTGTTTCTGAATTTAGTCTTTTTTCAAGCTTTTTTATAATTTTCGGACTTGAGGTGATCGCTCTCTTACCTCCTACAGAATCAAGCTTTGCTCTCTAACCTCTGTAGCTTTTGCTCTACAATGAAGTGAAGAATCTAGCAGCTTAAATAGGGATTAATTTATCGTAAATAAATTAATTCGCAATTGATAATGACGCTCGTGGACTCATTAGCGCAGCGTTAGCAAGTCCGTGAGCGTTATTAGTAATTAATTAAATGTCCATTCTATGTGCTTGACCGTGCAGCAATCTGGACAGCTTCTATATCAACATTGAGATGTTGTGCAATCTGCTCCACACTCATCCCTGTTTGTAGTAACAAAGGCACGGTAAGTTTCAACATTTCAGCTTCCCGTTCTTCTCGACCTTCTTCTCGACCTTCTTCTCGACCTTCTTCTCGACCCTCGGCTTTCGCTTCTTGATAAACTCTTGTTTGCTCCAAAGTCAGTCCTAGCATAGCTTCAACTTCCTCTCTACTCAACGAAGAAAACTTATAAACGGCGATTGTGGTTATGATGTCTAGTATTTCGTTTTTCGGCAGTGTGTCCGTTTCCTCTAATTTTAACCGCTCAATCAATAGACGAGCTTCCTTTGCCATCACTTCATCCGATGCTAGAGTCAACTGCATCAAGTTGATGCCTATTGGCTGCTGATTAGTCGCGCCTAACTCATCTAAATAGATGCGCTGCACTTGGTCGCTGTTGAGAAATATTCGATGAGTTTTTTGATCGCTTGGTTCCAAGGAGCGTGATGAAAAAATTACCACACAGAACCAGTCATCGTATTGAGAACGATTCCGGTTCAAGTACATCAGCGACTCGGTAAAGAATCGATAGTAAAGGGCTTCATCTTTTTGGAATTGAACTTCAGCAAAAAAGATCACCCTCAATGTTGCATCCTCTGGAGGTAAAAACACACCATTGATGCGAAAAGCGGTTTCTTTGACTTCAACTGATTCAAATCGATAATTTTGCCCTTGCAGAGGAGGATTATCAACTAGTTCAAAGAGTAACCCAGGAAAGCGTTTAAAAATTTGATAGTAAATGGAGTCTCGTTTCACTACTTCATCCTAAAATTCTCTCGTTATCCGATCACGGATTACAACCAAGCCCTAAAGACTGAAGGGGTGACAAAGAAGCTAAAAAGCAGATTGGATAAGGAACATAGCACGCAGACCCTTCTGAAAATAGGGTAATTTATTGGGCTTTAAACGCATAAGCTCATG
>NZ_JABXKF010000014.1 GCF_017115165.1 Nostoc sp. LPT
GAAGTATAGCAAAATACCTGTATTTGAGTGATTCATCCCGCATTTATGCAACGCCGAAAATCTATTGCAGAAACTGGAAACAAGTTTCAAAAACTTGAATTGGTGTTACCAAGCCCCGTTGGGGCGGGTGTGGGGGTGTGGGGTTGCATGGTGGTAGGGGATATCTAGCCCCAACCACCCGCATGAGTCTTTAGCCCTGCCCCTTGGGGCAACCGTGAAGTCCTTTGGTCTCAATCCCCGTCCAACACCTTACACCCTTAAACCCTTACACCCTTACACCCCTAATGAAATCAGAGGTTGAGCAATACACGCTCTCAAAGCTGCTCTTGAAAGTCGGGAGTAATTGTGGTATTGGATAAATGATATTACACAGCAAAACGTTCTTGATTCAGGGGAATGGTAATTAAAAACCAATATGACTACATTGTGATTGGTGCAGGTTCAGCAGGCTGCGTTGTCGCCAACCGTCTGACACAAGAACTTGAAACCACTGTGTTGTTACTCGAAGCAGGCAAAGAGGATACAAAACCGGAGATTCAAATCCCGTCGGAATGTACAAACCTACCAGGCTCCGAGGTGGACTGGGGCTATTTCTCTGAACCAGAACCCTACCTCAATAACCGCAAAATCTTTTGTCCCCGTGGCAAAGTCTTGGGCGGCAGCAGTTCGATTAATTTCATGACTTATATTCGAGGCAATTATCACGATTATAACCACTGGAGGGAATTGGGGAATCCCGGTTGGAGTTACCAGGATATATTGCCCTATTTCAAAAAATCTGAGAACCAAGAACGAGGTATTTCCGAATACCACGGTATAGATGGCGAGTTGAGCGTGACCGATGTCATTTCCCCATCTGCAATATCCCAACGATTTGTAGATGCATGTGTGGCACTGGGTTATGACGAAAATCCTGATTTCAACGGAATGCAGCAGTCAGGTGTGGGACCTTTTCAGGTGACTATCAAAGACGGGAAACGACACAGTACTGCTGCTGCATTCTTGGTGCCAATTCTCAAGCGTCCCAATTTGACAACAATGACTGGAGCGTTAGTGACTCGGTTGCTTTTTGAGGGAACTTGCACTGTTGGGGTGGAATATCTGCATGAGAGCATACTGCACCAAGTCAGGGTCAACAAAGAGGTGATTTTAAGTGCTGGCGCGTTCGATTCGCCCAAACTGCTGATGCTTTCCGGCATTGGTGATGCAGAGTACCTGCAAGCAATGGGAATTCCGGTCGTTGTTGATTTACCAGGTGTTGGACAAAACCTCCAAGACCACATTTGCGTTTCTGTGCCATACGAGGCAACTCAGGATTTACACAGTAATGGAATTGCTGAAACTGGATTGTTTTTGCATAGCGAGGGTCATCTAGACACTGCGCCAGATTTAGAGCTGATTTTCGCTCCCATTTTGAGGGTACCTCCTGGCTATCCCAACTCTGGTTTCGGTTTCACGGGTATAATCGTTTTGGCTCATCCCCAAAACATTGGCAGTATCAGTTTGCGTTCATCTGATCCCAAAGATACACCAATGATTTGGCTGAACTATCTGCAAAATCAATCCGATGTGCAAAAGCTAGTTGACGGAATTAAATTAACACGCAAATTGTTTCATACTAGTGCCTTTGATGAGTTTCGAGGCAGAGAAGTTGCGCCTGGTGCCGATGTGACTAGCGATGAAGCACTCGTTGCATACATCCGAGAAGTTTGCAGTACTGTGTATCATCCTATCGGCACCTGCAAAATGGGAACTGACCCAATGGCGGTTGTAGACCCCGAACTACGGGTACATGGGGTTAAGGGGTTGCGTGTTGTCGATGCCTCAATTATGCCAACTTTAATCACGGGACATACGAACGCGCCGACAATTATGATCGGCGAAAAAGCAGCCGATTTAATTAAAGCCGCTCTTCGCGTTTCACAGCAAGTAACTCTGAAGAAACACTATACGTAAGGCTTATGTAGCAAGGTTTGAAGAGAATGAAGAAAACCGTTCTGAAGCTGTAATAAGAGGGGCGATGCAAGGAGTTATTTGAGAAAGCCTACGGTTATATTAGACAGTATTATTAATTATTTTAGGTTTACTGCATCAAAGCAGGATTTGGAGTTGAGAAATGCGGGACAAGCAGCTTGATAATGGAGTCGAAATAGCATCTGAGCAAAGTACGCAATCATCTGTTGGTACAAATTCAGCAAATAAGGACATAGATATTTCTTTAAAAGAAAGTTATGGAAGCGAATTTAACATTCATCTTTTAGAGCAATATAAACTCTACGTTGAAATGGCAGATAGAGTAAGTTCAAGAAGAGTTCAGATAGGAAGTTTTTACATATCTATACTATCTGCTTTGTTAGCTTTACTGTCTATTACAAGCAACAAAGACTTGTTTCAAGGCCCACAGAGTTTTGTCCTTCTTACAGTGGCAATACTAGGATTATGCCTTTGCTTTGCTTGGGCTGCAAACATCAATTCTTATAAACAGCTTAATTCTCTGAAATTCAAAGTCATCCATGAAATGGAAACTCACCTACCCTTCCCATGTTATGACAGAGAATGGAAAGTTCTTAAAGAAGATAAGCATAGGAGACGCTACCTACGCTTGACCTCTGCTGAACAGTATATTCCTATAATTATTGCTATTCCTTACCTGTGTTTATTTGTCTATGCACTTATCAAGATAGTAAATCCTTAACGAACAAGATTTGAGCTACAGCTAGCTTCACAAACAGTGTAGTAGAAAATCTATTAAAATTAGCTGTTAAGATTAAGATATGGAACCAGAGCATTGTGAATCTTATATCGGTTTGACCCTAATTTTTTTGATTTTGCATTAATTATATCTTTGCTATCAAAAGCATACTCAAACTCAAAATCGTCCTTAGAAACTTCCTTTCCGATAATAGATAATGTGGATAAATGCTCAATTAATTTGTCTAATAGCTTGTCTAAATTCTCCTCTGATTGAGAGAGATTCATATCAGACATAACTAAATATAAAATCTCTCTATCAATTATTTGTGGCTCACCAACCAACTTGTAAAGGAACTCTTTAAGCTGATCCAAAGTGATGCCGTTTTCAACCATCATTGATGTAACAACCCAGGCAGAATAATTACTAAACGCTAATTTTAAATCTTCTTCATCGATAATTATATGACCTCTAGAAATAGCATTTTCAAGTGCATTTTTAAGCAAATAAATCATATCTCTAGGACGAGGGACGAGTTTATCGTAAATGTAGTCTTTTACAGGTACTTCATCTACGGTTCTAATAATATATTTATTCCATAAATTTTCTGGAAGTGGTTGGTCGTTACTTAACTCAACAAACCTTTGCTCTATTATTCTAAATAAAACCTCTCTGTCTCCTAAGTGGAGAAGGTTTGTATATTCTACTTTGTCTGCCTCCCTTGCCCAATCAAGTATATATCTAAATATGTCGCTTCTTAAAAAGATGGTCAGATGAAAATCTATACGTTTCTGTTGTCCTTTAACTCTAAAGGACGATAAATCTTTGACAATTTTTTCTGTAACACTCAGCAGTCCTAAAATCCATTCACTTTGAATCGCTAATTTGTTATTCTTTTTCCAAGACTTATCTAAGTTATCAATAAGTACAAAAATTTTTCCATCTTTATGAAATAACTCTGACAAATGATTTCTTATTTTGGCTAGAGTTTCCTGATGCATTAACTCAGCCAACTTGATTTTAAAGTCAGCAATTTTTTCTCCTTTATTAATTATGTTTGCTTGACGAATATTTTCTAATTATTCTTCTAATCTTTCAGAAAAGTCTTTTAGAATAATATCACTATTCTTTTCAACGAATTCTTTAAATGCAGTTTCGGCAGGAGAAACTGCATAGGATGCTTTTGAGGTGATTTTGTGATAAATTGATTGTGCCACTTCAGTGTAGATTAAGAGCTTCCATACAGTTTCAACCAGATAACTTCTCTCATATTCTTCTGAAGGAACTTGCAATATTTTTACTAGCGCGTCTATTTCAACGTTGTCAGGCTTAATCAAACAAACGTGATTTCTAGTATCTCCTTCTAAGAGACTCTTTAAATAATATAGTGTTGCTGTTTTTCCTGTTCCTTTTCTTCCAATTACTATGTTGTAATCTTTTTTGATTAACGTTTGTATATTAAATGTTTCAACATAATAATTGTGTAATTCTTTACTTTCGTGCTCTGCAAGAAATTCACCAAAACTAATTTGCTGAAGTTCTGTTGTTTTCTTTCTGATTGTTCGACTAATATTCTGTTGAGACAAAAGTTCCAAAATTTTACCATTCAAAGGTGCTAAGAACTCAGAAACTATCTCTTCACATCTTTGCTTATTATTATAGGTAATCAAGAGATCCCTATAATCAATAGGCACTTCATAAGGTTCTTCTGCTACCATTAAAAGGTCTAGACCGTATCCAAAAGCCAATCCAGCAATAAGTGAACATTTTGAATTTTGAAGCTCATATTCTCTACGAGATGTTGCAGAGAATTCTACCAAGACTGCTGTACTTAAGTGTTCTAAATACCAGTTGATAGGCTGTACTTTACTTTCCGATGGGTCATCAACAATACAGGGAATTTTTGAGTCTTCAATTTTGCGTGCGATAACTTGACTGTATGGAGTATTAAATTGGTTTTTGAGGAAGAGTAGAGGTTTAAAACCTTTAGTTCGTTTTTGTCTTTGCTTTGGTTGAGAATTTGAATTTGAAATGTAGGAAGTGAAAGCTTCTACAATTTCAAAGCTATTGATGTACTTTTTATAACCAGTCGTTGTAAGACATGAAAGTTCCTTATATCGCCTTACAGACTCATTATGTGAATGATCCAATATTAAAAATATAAATTTATTCTTTGCTATTGCGTAACCAAGTTCAAAGAGGACATTATCACTAAAACCAGTTAGCTCAGCACAAAAATAGTCAGATTCATCGATAGCTCTAGTTACTTCATCAACGATAAGCTTGCCGTTGATAGCATCACTCTTCCAAGATTTTAAAAAAGCAACTTGAGAGTCATTAATTAACTTAATTGCCTCTTCAACTGATTCACCTACTGAATTTGGTTGACCACTATAAGCAAAGAAACCAGTTTTCATATCCTGAAAGCCTCAAGAAGCGACTGCCTGTGACGTTGGCTTGGCAGTTTTCGATATTTGATAAGCCATCATAACCCATTTGTATAAAATATTGCATTTTTACTAGACATGATAGAAGAGAATTACATTGCCTGCCGCTATCATGTTGTACTGATTTAGATAATGTAGTAACCCAAGTTGCGGGTTATCAAGGTGTGGGTACTTTGCACTTGAATAGTCGTGCGATCGTTGACGACGAGGTAGCGGTTGCGCGTCGCGCAACCGCTACTTCAACTAACTCCAAAACATAAATACTGGATTAAATTAAAGCATTATATTTTACTTATTCAATAAATGCTTGTTTCAAAGTCAAAGCAAAAATGAATGCTTCTAACTTCAGTAAAAACCCTTTATAAGTCACTGCATGGATTGACTTTGGAAAGACAGAGGTGATGCTACTAAATACCGTTTCAATATAATGTCGAGTACACTGCTTGAGATACTGATTCCACGGCTCATCCTGACGTTTAGAGTTCTTTTTCCGCATTACTTTCAACTTAATCTCAGATGAGTCGCAAAGGTCATCTTCAGCATGATAATCCGTGTATGCTGCATCACTATATACTTCACTGCTGGCTGGTAAATTTAGTGGTAGAGCGTTTAACCCACGCACATCCGAAGCACTACCAGGCATAAATACAAATTCAACCGGAATACCATTTTTTGTGGTTAATAGCTGAACTCTCACCCCATAGAAATAGCGTTTTTTAGAGGCAATGTAACCCCTGTATTCCTCGGACTTTATTAACTTGACGTGAAAAATCCGAATATTATCACACATTGGTACAGGAAGTGAGTCTAAAAGATACTCAGTGTCTTTGATTGTCAGACACATAAGGCATCACTCGCTTGTGGGGCGATCGCTTTCTATAATAGGCGATTATTGAGTAGACTACATAAATATGTGAGTCTATGTAGTGGTTTTAGAGTTTATCGGAGACAAAAATGAATATATTTGGTATCGGTCTGCCGGAAATGGCTGTAATTATGGTAGTAGCATTGTTAATCTTTGGCCCAAAGAAGCTGCCAGAAATTGGTCGGAGTGTAGGCAAAACAATTCGTAGTTTTCAAGAAGCTTCCAAGGAGTTTCAAAACGAGTTTCAAAAAGAAGCAGAACAGTTAGAAGAAACTGTCAAAACTACTGCTGAATTGGAACCTAAGCAAATCCACCCTGCTAAATCTGAGCAGGATACCGCTAGTTCTTCCCAATCTAGCTAGGATGCTGCATATCAATTGACTGTAGGCAAAATGACAGAAGCTGTTACGCAACCAGCTTTGGTAATTCCCCAGCTAATTGTCGGGTTAGGGAATCCAGAAGCTAAGTACGACCAAACACGCCATAATATCGGTTTTGCAGCTTTAGAAGCTCTCTCCCGTTCTTGGCGCATTTCCTTAACAGAAAACCGCAAGTTTCAGGGTGAGTATGGCGAGGGTATCGTCCCAGGTGGAGGTAAGATTCGCTTGCTAAAGCCGTTAACTTATATGAATCGCTCAGGACAAGCAATACAAGCGGTGACAAGTTGGTATAAATTGCCGCCTGAGTCAGTGTTGGTGATTTATGACGATATGGATTTGCCCTTGGGAAAAACTCGTTTGCGTTTATCTGGTTCGGCAGGGGGACATAACGGCATGAAAAGTGCGATCGCACATCTTAGTAGCCAAAACTTTCCCCGTTTGCGAATCGGTATTGGTAAACCCAAAGATGCAGCTAATAACGATGATTCCGGTGCTATCTCCCATGTACTGGGGCGATTTTCTGCTGCCGAAAATCAGCAGATGTCTCTTGTATTTCAGTTCGTAGTTGAGTGTATTGAACTAAGCCTCAAACAGGGAGTAGAAAAGGCGATGAATGTTTGTAATAGCCGCACCATTAATAATTCTGAGTTTTAGGGCTGGATGAATACTGTCCTATCAGCTGATTAAAGAAAGCTAACCGATGTTTAAAGACGCTTATTTTGGTTGATGGGCAGCGATTTTAGCTTGCTCCATCTAACCAAGATAAAGTCTCTAACGCTGTCTACGTATAGGAAAAGTAACTCATCTACACCCTAATTAGCGGTGCGGCAGACTTTGCTTAATGTTTATATCAATAAATGGCGCAAGCGCTATTGCCTGTTTTCGGTCATAACCTCAAGCAACGCCGGTATCACACCAAATAGGTTTATTTAAAACGTCTTGTGCGTCTAGCTGCCACTGCCTTACGTTTGCGTTTTTCTATCGGTGTTTCAAAGTGCCGATGATATTTCACATCAGCTAATATCCCAGCTTTGGAAACCTGGCGTTTAAACCGACGCAAAGCTGAGTCTATTCCTTCGTTCTCTCCTAGAACCACCTGGGTCATTCTTCCCTTTTCCTCATCATCAATAGTTTCCATTCTAATATTACCCTCAACCTTAGTAAAACCCCTTTGAGTTAAAGTCATGATTAAGAGGCTATTCGTCCGGTTGAGGTGGGTTATGTGTGCTTGTATCTCGTAAAATCGTTACTTAACTAAAAGTTAATCTAAGTGCCCTAATGCACTCTCAGAAGCAATAGAGAAGATGGGAAAAATATAATACTAATTTTTTCTGACTGTACTCTGAACTGGGGAATAATGTAATCTTAGTTACTAAGATACATGATGAAAACAGATTTTAAAAGTTGATTCTGTCCTCATTTAGTAATTTATATCCAGATGCTAATGCTGTAAAAGCAATTATGAAATTCCATAAGCTAGTTGGCTTTAGAATAACTCCACCGCTTAAGAAAACTAGTACTATGCCAATGCCGAGAAAAATCCATCCCAAGTTACCAGTTTCTCTTTGAAAAAAGACTAATGCAAATATACCTATCATCGTTGCTAAAACTGAAGCTGTAGCAGGTAAGCTACGGTAAAAATATGAATAGTAACCGCTAACAAATATGATGTTTTGACCAAAAAAGTATAATCCTGTCAAAAGTAGAATTAAACCTATAAGTTTGATTAACAACCTGCCCATAATATTTTGATATTTTTAATGGCCCAAGCCAATTTTTATCCGATTATAGTGGGGTTTTTGAAATTGTGCAAAATTTTACCCAAATTTAATTTATTTTACGTATATATACTGAATAAAAATCCAGACTCTCTGAAAATGTCAGTACAAGTAATGTTGATTACATCAATTAGTTCTTGCCAGCGTTTTATCAAGGTGCTTTAATAGCGATCGCATTCTGCAAAAACCTACAGAATATGTACAAAACATGCAGCGACTCCATCCATATCGCTGCTGATGTTGATAAAATTACAGACTCAAAACATTAAACTCAAAGATATGACAAGCTAGTAGCATATCTTTGACATTAAATTCTCCCCAAAGCTGAATAGGAGCATACATGGAGCCAATTATTGCTATAGTTTTAGCCCTTATAGGTTATGCATTAGGTTCTGCAAAACTGATTAATCAAGGAAATGAAGCGTTAGTCGAACGCTTAGGGCGGTATCATCGGAAACTTAAGCCGGGGCTGAACTTTATTGTTCCCTTGGTCGATCAGATTGTGATGGAAGATACTACACGAGAGCAGTTTTTAGACATCAAACCTCAGAATGTGATCACCCAAGATAATATTTACGTAGAAGTGGACGCTATTGTATACTGGCGGATTCGAGATATTGAGAGAAGTTTTTACGCGATTGAGGATCTGCAAGGGGCATTGACACAGATAACCACAACCACGCTGCGAGAAATCATTGCTCAGAATACCCTAGAGCAGACCAACGTCTCTAGAGCGGAGATGGACTCAGCGATCTTAGACCAGTTGAATAGTGTAACGGCAGATTGGGGAGTTGATATTCTCCGGTTAGATATTCAGAGAATTACTCTACCTGAGAGTGTCCGAAAGTCTAGGGAAGAGGAACAAGCCGCCGTCATCAAAAAACGGGCACTGATTACCGAAGCAGAAGGGGAAAAGGAAGCTGCGATTAAGAAAGCAGAAGGAACTATGGCTTCAGTGCAAATCATTTCTCAAGCTCTACGTTCCAATCCTGACAGTAGGGACATTCTGCGGTATCTTGTAGCCCAAGATTACGTAGATGCTAGCCAAAAACTTGGTGAGAGCAGTAATGCCAAAATTGTCTTTGTAGACCCAGCTAACTCAAGTGAAATGTTTCAGGAGTTAATAGCCCACCCAGGAGAAAATCAAGAAGGTAACGGCAAAAAATTCGAAAACGGTAATACTTAACAATTACCTTGTGCGGCTTGTCTCAGTAGAGCATCGGCTACTAATGAAACATCGCGCATTTCTTGAACATCGTGAATTCGGAGGATATCAGCGCCATTAAAAATAGCAGCACAACAAGCTGCTGCCGTTCCCCAAACTCGTGCTTTAGGATCTGGTTGATTTAAAATCCGACCAATGAAACTTTTACGAGATGCTCCTACTAAGATAGGGCAGTTGAGTGTTGTCAGCGATCGCAAGCCGCGAAAAATTTCTAAATTTTGCTTATAGTTTTTAGCAAAACCAATACCAGGATCAATAATAATTTTATCCAGGTCAATGCCTGCAGTAGTTGCTGCCTGAATTTGCCGAGCCAAAAAACTAGAAATCTCACCGAGCAAATCTTGATAATCAGTCTGTTGTTGCATTGTTTGTGGTGTTCCCCGGATGTGCATTAAAATCATCGGCACACCTAACTCTGCGACTGTTGCCAACATTTCTGAGTCAAAAGTGCCGCCAGAAATATCATTAATAATATCCGCTCCAGCTTCTACAGATGCCTGGGCTACAGCAGCACGGGTTGTATCTACAGAAATCGGGACTGAAATCTCTGGTCTTAGCACCTGTAATACCGATAGTACCCGGTCAAGTTCCTCCCTCAGAGTTATTTGCTTTGCCCCTGGTCGAGTTGATTGACCGCCCACATCAATGATGTCAGCACCAGCAGCCACCAGTGCTTGCGCCTGTACTAAAGCGGCAGAGGAAGTGTTAAACTCACCCCCATCACTAAAGCTATCAGGCGTTACATTTAAAATGCCCATCAAATAAGTCCGCTGTCCCCAATCGAAACAGCGTCCTCTAATTATCAAGTTCCTTGGCATAAATCTACATTAGGCATTCCCATGCTCTGCATGGGAACGAAAAAAAAGCACATCACACTGATTGAAAATTCACAATCCGAGCGAAACTTTCAGGTTCTAGACTTGCTCCTCCCACGAGAACACCATCAATTTCTGGTTGAGCCATAATCTCATCAATATTATTCGGCTTGACTGAACCGCCATATTGAATTGATACATTCGGATTAGTCAACTGGCTGCGAATTAAGCCAATTATTCGATTAGCTTCCGCTACTTCACAAGTGTCACCAGTGCCAATCGCCCAAATCGGTTCGTAGGCAATCACCAAATTATCTTGATCGATATCTACCAAGGCTTTGTCGAGTTGGAGAGTAATCAGAGATTCAGTTTCTCCCGCATCTCGTTGTTGTTTGCTTTCGCCAACACAGAGAATTGGAGTCAAACCAAACCTTTGAGCAGTTCGGAGGCGCAGATTAACGGTGGCGTCTGTTTCTGCAAAATATTGCCGTCGTTCGCTATGACCGACAATCACAAAGCGCACACCACTTTCTGTCAGCATTGGGGCAGAAATCTCACCCGTATAGGCTCCATATTCTTCCCAATGGATATTTTGTGCCCCCAGTTGGATGAGGCTACCGTGCAAAGTCTTGGACAAAACGCTTAAATCAGTGAAAGGAGGACACAATATCACTTCTCGCCCTTGGGGGGTTTCCTCTAAGTGGGGCAGAAATCCTTGTAAAAATTCCTGGGTCTCTGCCTGGGTTTTGAACATTTTCCAGTTGCCGGCAATAACGATTTTCCGCACAGGTAATTTAGTCAAGATCCTAACGCGTTATATTTAGATGCATTTTTCAGTTTATGACTTTTTGTTAGCCATTAGTCATTAGTCATTAGTCATTAGTCATTGGTCATTAGTCATTGGTTATTAGTGAAGAAAAGCCTAGTCCCCAGTCCCCAATACCCAAACCTCTGTTAAAAATAACTAGGATAAGAGACAGGGCTAATTTAAAAATCCCAAATTTCAAATCTCAAATTGATATGACTTCCACATTGCCCGTGCCTGAACCTCATCAAAGCGATTCTGCTAACACTGACGCAAATTCTCTCAGCTGGGAGGAAGAACTGGATAGTGCCATTTTCAGTTTTGAAGACATTCAGACAGAACTGAACTATAAACAAGCACAAACAGCTTTGCGAAACTTGGTAGCCAATCTCGACCTTACTGCCCAGGAAAAAACCGGGTTAGAGACAGAAATTGCTGAGTTGGAAACCATGCTGGGAAAGTTAGACCGCATGGTAGTGCAGATTGCGACTTTTGGTATGGTGGGACGTGGTAAGTCTTCGCTACTCAATGCTTTGGTTGGGCAAACGGTATTTGAAACTGGGCCGCTGCACGGTGTCACCCGTGCTGCACAAACAGTTAATTGGAGTATTAGCGAGGAGATGATTGGGGAAACTGAACGTGCTTTGCGAGTCACTCTCCCTAGTGTAGGTCAATCCCAGGTGGAATTAATTGACACTCCTGGGTTAGATGAAGTAGATGGTGCAACCCGCGCCGCCTTAGCTGAACAGATTGCCAAACAAGCGGATTTGATTCTGTTTGTGATCTCTGGTGATATGACAAAGCTGGAATACACCGCCCTTTCTCAGTTGCGGGAAGCAGGTAAACCGATCATTTTGGTGTTTAACAAAGTAGATCAGTATCCAGAAGCAGACCGGATGGCAATTTATCACAAAATTCGGGATGAAAGGGTGCGGGAATTACTCACACCTTTAGAAATTGTTATGGCTGCGGCATCGCCATTGGTGAAGACGGCGAGTCGTCGCCCTGATGGTACTAGGGGCATACAGTTACGTACAGGTAATGCCCAGGTTGAGGAACTGAAGCTGAAAATATTGGAGATTCTGCATCGTGAGGGTAAAGCCTTGGTTGCTCTAAATACCATGCTTTATGCCGATATCGTAAATGAGCAGTTGATAGAACGAAAACTGATGATTCGGGAACAGAATGCCAATCAGTTGATTTGGAAGGCTGTGATGACTAAAGCATTAGCGATCGCACTTAATCCTGTAACTGTGGTAGATATTCTTAGTAGTGTGGTAATTGATATTTCTCTGATTTTGGGTTTATCTAAACTCTATGGCTTCTCCATGACCGAAGCTGGGGCTGTACAATTGCTACAAAAAATCGCCCTGAGTATGGGCGGCATTGGTGCTAGTGAATTGTTAGCAAATTTAGGCTTGAGTGGATTAAAAACTTTACTTGGAATATCTGCAACAGCTACGGGTGGCATTGTGCTAGGCCCTTATATATCGGTGGCAATTACCCAAGGAGGAGTAGCTGGTGTTTCCTCTTACGGTATTGGACAGGTTACCAAAGTTTATTTAGCCAATGGCGCAACTTGGGGACCTGATGGGCCGAAAGCAGTGATTAATCGGATTTTGGCAAACTTGGATGAGACTTCAATTCTTAACCGGATTAAAGATGAATTACTCCACAAAGTAAAACTCAAAAAGTGATGCATAAATAAGGTTTGGTTAGTCATATTTATCCTTAGAACTGATTCGTCAAGAAAAGCTTAAGGTGCCATTCACTTTACCATCAGACCAATCAATGAGCCATAAATCATTGCTTTACTTAGCTCTGTGTAAAACTCATAATCCTTACTCAAACGCCGAAATCGATTAGCGACATCTAAATTGTAAATGTACCAATGTGCTACCAACTGCACTATAACCCCTTAAAATAAATTATGTATAATCGCTTAATTATCGTAAATCAAAGGGTTTAAGACCCCTACCTCTACAGGTAGCGCGGAGTCGGAGCCACTCCGCCTCCAAATCATTTTCAGTCGGGGTTTAAATCCCCGTCTGAAAATGTCTAAAATGTTTGAATTTTGAATGCGTGAATTTTAAATTGTTAATATTACTTTGTCAAACTTTTTCTGGAAACTAAATTTTAAATACCTCCTTTCGCACTCAGCACTTTCTAGGATACTTGCAACAAATAGGTCATACAATGCCCCATCAAAAAGTAAACTACTAACATGGCAGCAGCAGCCAGAGCAACCAATGTACCAGCCAACATTAGAGAAAATTCTTTACTCTCGTAAGCTTTTTCCATTAAGTGCAGCGACCACGCTACTAAGGCTACATCAAAAAGTAAAATAGGAAGCAACATATTTTTTAATATTTGTTAATACTTGTAAAATAATATTAACACCCTTTTTAGGAAGTGTGTCTAACCTTAGATGGATGTCATTAAATGAGAAATGGTGGATCAACAGAATGTTCTGACTGGCACGTTGCGATCGCGCAAGTAACTTTTAATTTCTGCTACGCTTAATTGTCCGTAATGTAACAGTGACGCGAGTAATGCAGCTTCAGCTTTGCCTTCAGTTAGGGCAGTGTAGATATGTTCACAATTACCTGCACCACCAGAAGCAATAACTGGAATTTCTACAGCATTGGCAATCGCCCGTGTGATTTCAATGTCATACCCAGCTTGGGTTCCATCAGCATCCATACTTGTGACTAGCAGTTCTCCGGCCCCCCGTTTTTCAACTTCCTGTGCCCACAATAGGGCATCTAAGCCTGTATTTTCTCTGCCACCCCGCACATACACATCCCAACCTGGATTTTCCGGGTTATTTCTGCGTCTGGCATCAATAGCAACAACTATGCACTGATTACCAAAGCGATCGCTTGCCTGATTAATCAAGTCTGGTTCCCGCACTGCCGCAGAATTAATACTAACCTTATCTGCGCCAGCTCGTAACAAAGCTTTAACATTTTCTAAGGATTGAATGCCACCACCTACAGTCAATGGAATAAAGACCTGTTCAGCAGTGCGGTAGACCACATCTAAAATTGTAGCTCGGTCTTCATGAGTAGCTGTAATATCCAGAAATACTAACTCATCAGCACCGGCTTCGTTGTAAACCTTGGCCAGTTCTACCGGATCGCCTGCATCTTGGAGATTAACAAAGTTAACTCCTTTTACAACCCGTCCCGCCTTCACATCTAAGCACGGTAAGATTCTTTTAGATAACATAATAACTTTTGTACTTCTGGGTAATTGACCGGAATTTAAATTTTAAATTGGCGCGGGTATTCTCAAACGAAAATTTTCATGGGTATTGGGCATGGGGCATTGAGAAGAGACAAGGTAGACAAGGAAGAGGGGGGAGATAAGGGAGAGACTTGTTCAATAATTCACCCTTGTTCCCCTCATCTCCCTCTGCTCCCCCTGCCTCCCCCACTCCCCACCCCTACTCCCCACTCCCCACTCCCACTCCTTAGTCCCACTCCCTAGTCCCTTAAAAGTAGATAGCTGAATTATGGCGATAATCTCCTCGAAAAAACAGCCTCCAGACCCTAACGGAGAACCAAAGCAGCGTCGAGAGTCGGCGAAAGCACCATCCACAGAAAATATTTTGAAGCCTGAAGCTGCTATTGATGAGCAAGAACAGCAAGAAGAAGGTATTCGACCACACAGATTTGCTGATTACATTGGGCAAAAAGATTTAAAGGATGTGCTAGATATTGCCATTAAAGCAGCCAAATCTCGTGGTGAGGTGTTGGATCATTTACTGCTGTATGGCCCGCCAGGATTGGGCAAAACCACAATGGCAATGATTTTAGCATCGGAAATGGGAGTAAATTACAAAATTACTAGTGCGCCAGCCTTAGAACGTCCACGAGATATTGTCGGGCTACTGGTAAACATGAAACCAGGGGATATTTTATTTGTGGATGAAATTCATCGCCTCTCGCGGATGACTGAGGAAATTCTCTATCCAGCAATGGAAGATTATCGCTTAGATATTACCATTGGTAAAGGTTCCAGCGCTCGCATCAGAAGTTTGCCGCTGTCAAAGTTTACCTTAGTCGGGGCTACAACTCGTGTCGGTGCTTTAACTTCACCACTGCGCGATCGCTTTGGTTTAATTCAAAAACTCCGATTTTACGAAGTTGACGAACTGACTAAAATTGTACTGCGAACCGCTCAATTACTCAAAACCCCCATTACAGAAGATGGTGCTACAGAAATTGCCCGTCGTTCACGCGGAACACCACGTATTGCCAATAGGTTACTTAAGCGGGTACGTGATTATGCGGAAGTAAAATTATCGGGGGATATTAATGAAAACATTGCATCCGAGGCATTGCAACTATTCCAAGTAGATCCTTGCGGTTTAGATTGGACAGACCGCCAGATGTTGAGTGTAATAATTGAACAATTTAACGGTGGCCCAGTGGGGTTAGAAACAATGGCAGCAGCAACGGGTGAAGATACTCAAACAATTGAAGAGGTGTACGAACCTTATCTCATGCAGATTGGGTATTTAACTCGGACTCATCGCGGTAGGATGGCGACAAAGGCAGCATATAAGCATTTGGGATTTACGCCGCCTAATGAACAGTTGTCATTATTGTAATTATGGGCATTGGGCATTGGGCATTGGGCATTGATTACTCCTAAATGAATCTTTAAACTCCATTAATGAGCCTTTGAACTCCTTTAATGAGTCTTTGATCTCCTTTAATGAGCCTTTGAACTCCTTTAATGAGCCTTTGATCTCCTTTAATGAGCCTTTGAACTCCTTTAATGAGTCTTTGAACTTCATTAATGAGCCTTTGAACTCCTTTAATGAGTTTTTGAACTCCTTTAATGAGTCTTTGAACTCCATTAATGAGTCTTTGAACTCCATTCCTCTGCCCCATGCTCAATGACAAATGACAAATGACAAATGACAAATGACAAATGACAAATTAGGTAAACCTAGATGATTAAGTTGATTGGTATTTTTCTCAGTCTGTTACTTGTGTTTGGCTGGGCTACTCCAGTCATGGCACAATCTCAAGCGCCCATTACTCAAGAACAGTTAAAACAAGGTGATGAGTGGGCAAATCAAGCGTTTATAGCTACGAATCAAGGTGACTTTGCGACGGCTGAAACTTACTGGACAAAGATTATTGAGCAATTTCCCACGAATGCGGGGGCGTGGAGTAATCGGGGAAATTCGCGGGTGAGCCAGAATAAGTTACAAGAGGCGTTGGCAGATTATAACAAAGCAATAGAATTAGCGCCGAATGTCACCGATCCTTACTTGAATCGGGGCGCGGCGTTGGAAGGAATGGGAAAATGGGATTCGGCGATCGCAGATTATAATCGCGTTCTAGAACTCGATCCTAACGATGCGATGGCGTATAACAATCGCGGTAATGCCACAGCAGGTTTGGGAAAATGGGATTCGGCGATCGCAGATTACAAAAAATCTAATGAGATAGCCCCGAATTTTGCCTTCGCCCGTGCTAACTACGCTCTCGCTCTTTATGAAACTGGTCAAAAAGAGCAAGCAATCCGCGAGATGCGAAATATCGCCCGTAAATACTCCAAATTTGCTGATGTACGTGCTGCCCTCACTGCTGCATATTGGGTAAATGGAGAACAAGGTGAAGCAGAAAGCAACTGGGTAGCAGCTTATGGACTTGATAGCCGCTATAAGGATATCGACTGGGTAAAAAATATCCGTCGTTGGCCTCCCAGCCTAGTTACAGCTTTGGATAAATTCTTGAAAATTCAGTAATTAGCAGGTAAATCAAAGGGGAAGCGAAGCGATCGCTCCCATCTGATTGTGAAACTTTCTACACTGAGTTAGTCTCAAGAACTCGCTGATTTTGCTGACGCTTTCCAGTTACCACCATTGGTACACCACCGCCTGGTGCTAACAGGAAACTTTTCCGAACTGGCAGTACTGGCTTTGTATCAGCTAGTTTCATTTGCCAATCAGATAGTATAGTTGCCAATACCAGTTTCATTTCAAACAGGGCAAATGCCATACCAATACAGCGACGATTCCCACCACCAAAAGGCAAATATTCAAATGGAGTAAATTGTCGTTCTAGAAACCGCTCTGGCTGAAACTGCTTTGAATTGGGGTATAAATCTTCTCGATGATGGCTCAAATAAATACAAGGAACCAATATAGTACCAGGGTCAAATTTGTAGCCTGCAATTTCTAAAGGTGATTTAACCAATCGATTTAATCCCAACATTGCCACCGGATATAGGCGCATTGTTTCCGAACAAACTGCATTCAAATAAGGTAATCGGAAAATGGCGTTTGGGTCTTTGTTCTCACTTAGGCTATCCAGTTCTTGCACCAGTTTTTCACGGACTTCAGGCTGATGATGAATCCAGTACAGCGCCCATGCCAAAGAACTAGCCGTAGTTTCATGACCTGCAACCAACAAAGTCATCAATTCATCACGTAATTCCAAGTCTGTCATCGGCTCTCCTGCTTCATCACGAGCCGCCATCATTAAAGACAGAATATCACTTCGAGATTGGTCAGCAAGCGATCGCCTTTCTTGAATTTCAGCATAGATCAGATCGTCCATTTCCTGCCGCAAACGTAGATAACTGCCCCAAGGACTGCGAGGCCCTAAATCCTGTCGTAATAAGGGGAAAAACAGCAGTATTGCCCGCAAAATAGGTCTTTTTGGATTCAGGATAGCAATCAGGATTTCTTTGAGTTTTTCATAACGAACTCCGTCCTTTAGACCAAATACAGCCTTCAAAATCACTTGAAAGGAGATTTCTTGCATGGATGGCAAGACTGTAAAGCTTTCCCCAACTGGCCACTCGCTAGTTACTTGCTTGGCGATCTTACAGATTAAATCACCATAAGCCTGCATTCTTTCCCCATGTAGAGGAGGTGTCAGCAGTTTTCGCTGGCGCTGATGAGGTTTTGCTTCTAAGGATAGTAGAGAATTTTGCCCCAATAAAGGCGTTCCTAAACCTGCTGCTGCACCAGAATCTAACTGTTTTGGATCGATGGTAAAAATCTGCTGAATCGCCTGGGGATTGCTAATAAAGACTTGAGGAGTAAAAACTGGGCCAATTCGGAGAGTAAACATATCACCATAGCTTTTAGCACAGTCTTCCATGTATTCCAATGGGTTAGTAAGCCATTGATACGTCTGTACCCAAGGGTGAGTTTGAGGGCCGTTAGGCAGTTTAAGTGCAGACATTTTTATTTATCTCCCAATAATTGGAGCAAGATTGTTATCAGCTAGTTATTCATCCAGGTATAGCTTGATTAATCTTAGAACACAGATTAAGCAGATGAACTTACCAATTCTTGAATCTGCCTTGGGGTTAATTCTTGCACATTACGCAAAACTACTGCTGCTCCTGCTGCTATTAGTGTCTCACTGTATGCATCACTACGGGCTGCTGTTTCCTGGACGTGGGGTGGTAAAACTCCTACTCCAATCCAAGTGCGAGCAGAATCTAGACCCCGTGCCTTCTCAACGGTATACATATCTGCTACCGTATCTCCTACGTATACGATCGCTGATTTTTGCTCAATTCCATTTTCTAATTCACGAACTGTAGCAAAAAGTCCAGTGGGGTCAGGTTTACCTGGCGCATCTTCCATCGCAATCAACACTGGAGATTCTAAGCCCAGACGCTTTTCCAAAATGTAGTTAGCTGAACCACGAGTTGCACCGCTAAAAAATCCCCAAGGAATCCCCGCTTGGGTAAGTTGTTCTAAATAGCTAGGTTGTAATAATAAAGGTTCATTACAGATATACCCAGTAAAATTATTTGGGTCTGGGCCGCGGTAGCGAGATTGAAAAAAAGCAATGATCGCATTGTAATCTAGTTGCAGTTGCTCTCGGCTCTGTTGTTGGGTTTCAAAGTAGCGGTAAATTAATTCTTGCGATGCTTCCCAATCGTTATTCCACACGCCTTCAGACTTTAGTTGGTCAATATCCAGTGGGGTTGGCCGATATGCTTGGGTAGTAAAATGTTCTACGGTATCTGCGATCGCCCGGCGATAGGAACCGCTAACGTCGCGCACAACGCCATCAATATCGAAAACAACGATCGCTTTTGCAGAAGTTGGTTGATTCATGGGTAGAGAGGAAAAGAGTTTTATTTTTATCTTGCCTATGTATTCATCCTTTCATAAATAGCAGAATATTGTGTTAATCAGTTGATTTATCCCAGTTTATTCTGAATCAACATTGTTTGTCGTCTGAATCAATTTTGGAGTAATTTCCAACGTTTGATTTGGAGCAGTCAAAGGATTTGGAGAAGGCATATCTCCTATCTCTTGAGCCACAGATGAATTGAGGGCATCGGCAGACTGACGATACTTTGAAACCACTGATTCAATGAATGAAAGTTTCTCTAAAATTAGAGATTCTATTTCTGGAAATTCGCTAGTCTCTTTGGACAATTTGTGATTTATCCAAAAACTTCCCAGTTTAAATTTGGCTAAATTAAACCTCACATTAGCAAGCTGACGCTGAAGCTGAACTCGGAAATAATCATTAATAATTTTTCCTTTATTTGCATCGGACGAAATGCTTTTACTGTTAAAATGCTTTTTTCAATCTCTTTAATGGCAACTGCCGCATTATAAGCAATATCTAATCTTTTTAAAGAGATTTGATTAACCCAATTATTGAGTTTAGAAAAGTTAGGATTGAGGGGTAAGAAATTCCCAGGTTTCATAGTTGTATAAAAAGAGGTTTATGCTAATTCTGTATGAAGGTGCGCTAAACCAGATTTAAGTACAAGGAAGAAAACGAACCGCATTCGCGTTAGCGTCTCCCCTTGGGAGAAGGACGCAAAGAAGTTAAAAGGGTTGGCGCAGCTTTACAAAGAAATGGTATTGGAAGTCAAGCTTGAGAGCGATCGCATTCCAACTGCTTTCAAGAAATAAGGGTGTGGTACGCCGCTCTCAAGCAGTTAAGCAGGGGCATCTCCCTGAGACTTGACGACTGTTCCTTGACTCTTTTCATTCAAAGAGGCTAAATCCACAGATGGAGTAGGTTCAGGCGATTGGGGTGGCTTGGGATGTCTACCTTTAGAGGCAAACTCTGTAAGATTTTTGATCACCACATAAAGGACAGGCACTAAGAGCAGGCTGAAAATGACGGAGACCAATAAGCCGCCAAACACCGCCGTACCAAGGGACAAACGGCTGGCTGCACCTGCCCGCGATGCCAGCAATAAAGGAAGGAACCCACACAGGGCGGCGATTGTGGTCATTAAAATCGGGCGGAACCGTTGTTCAACAGCATGGAGCGCGGCTTGAGCGATCGTCATGCCCTGCTCCCGCGAATGGTTGGCAAATTCTACAATCAAAATTGCGTTCTTACTCGCCAAACCAATCAGCATTACCAATGCCACCTGACAGTACAAATCGTTGACTAACCCTCTAAATGAGATAAACACCATCGCACCGAGAACTGCAAACGGCACGGTCAGCAAAATGATGATCGGGTCGATATAATTTTCGTACTGAGCCGCTAAAATCAGAAACACGACTACAATACCGAAACCAAACAGCACGATCGCTTGTCCGCCAGATTTGGTTTCTTCTCTGGAAAGTCCTGTCCAGTCATAACCTAAACCGGGCTGCTCAATCTCTTTAAAGGTCTGCTGCATTGCCGCAATTGCTTGCCCAGAACTGTAACCAGGGGCAGCACTGCCCCCTAGCTATCTAATTGGTATACAAAGCAGGTAAGCTGAAAACTTGCATCTAGCA
>NZ_JABXKF010000189.1 GCF_017115165.1 Nostoc sp. LPT
GAGTTTGGAGTACCTCAACACGAGTTTGGAGTACCTCAACACGACTTTGGAGTACTTCAACACGAGTTTGGAGTACTTCAACACGACTTTCAAGTACTTCAACACGAGTTTGGAGTACTTCAACACGAGTTTGGAGTACTTCAACACGACTTTCAAGTACTTCAACACGAGTTTGGAGTACCTCAACACGAGTTTGGAGTACCTCAACACGACTTTGGAGTACCTCAACACGACTTCGAGGTATCTGTTGCTTATATAGCAGTCCTAAATCATTCGTGAGAATTTGAGATCGTTTTAACCCCCCTGTAGTCCTCCCTTGGTAAGGTACGGTGTATACACAAGTCTGAAATAGTTGAATAACCAGGGTTTTACCCCACCCTAACCCTCCCCTTATAAAGGGGAGGGAACAACATTTTTTCTGTTTCCCCCCAATATATCGGGGGGATTAAGGGGGGTAATTCAACTTGTGTGTACACAGTAGCCTTGATAAGGAGGGACGGCTCAGACATTGAGATCAAAAGTGCGATGCCTGTGGGCTAAGGAACGAAACCCAACATTTTGCTTGGTTTCTTGGGTAACGCTTACGCTCAACCCAACCTACGAATATTTTTAACCGAGCAGTATTGATATCCATCCTTGCTGTGAGTAAGTCGATTTAACCGTGGGGTAATAATTAATAATTACGTAAATGTACTGAGTGCAGTTTTCAGCGGAATCATCAATTTGGAATCATATTGACTTACACTTCAGATCCCCGACTTCTCTAATAAATCGGGGATCTTATTGTTTGAGAACAATTGAAGTTTGCTATGGACGAGGCTAGTCTCAAGCATTACTTTGATTAACTCAAAGCTAAACCTAAACAAATTACTATTTATCTTAAAGTTTTGGCAGATAATTTCAGACAACGATCTAGCTCTTTTTGATTGTTTTCAATCAATAAAAGTCATCAATCTTTTTTTTCAAGAAAATAGTAAATATACTGTTGCAATTATATCAGTAAGCTGAAAGTTCTAACTATTGCAACCATCAGCCAAAATGCTATATGTCTTTTTTCTTTCTAAAGGATGAATTAGATATCACAATTTCTTAAAACAGGGCTATTTGTCAGGAAAATGAGATATTTGTACTGAGGGATTCATAAAAACTTATTTAATAAAATCTTTTGTATATATATGTTTGTCATTAAGAAGTATTAAGAAATCCTTATTAAAGAATATTGCAATAGCTTGATTTAATTGCTAACGTGTGTATGACAGCGATGCTGATGAACGCTCGGATCTAGAAGAAATAAAATCTATGAGCTATACCCATTCAGCCAAGTGTGTAAGGCTTTGACGGGTTAAGAATGAGAAATTTCTGCCTCGTATAGACAATTATGAGGGATTGCAGATTAACCAAGAAATATCTCGTTGCTAAAGACTTAGTTTCAGTTTGATTTGAATTGCGATTGATTATTTGTCTTACCTTGTGCCGACAAGCAAGTAGCTCTTGCTTGTGTGTATTGGCAATAACGAAGAGTTTGGTAAGACTTAAATTTTAGAGGATAAAACCAATGAAGATTCAAGGTAAAGTTGCCTTAATTACAGGGGCTTCGCGTGGAATTGGACGAGCGATCGCCCTGGAATTAGCGCAACAAGGCATCAAGCGGATGATATTGGTAGCACGCGATCGCCGCAAGTTATTGGAGGTAGCCAACGAAATCGAGGCTATGGGTACAGAAGCTGCGATCGTGGCCTTAGATTTAACGCAGACAATAGAAGTAAATATCGCTGTTGCCCAACTGTGGCGCAATTACGGACAGATTCACCTGTTGGTTAATTGTGCAGGAGTCGCATACCAAAGCTCATTTTTGCAATCTAAAATGCCCCAAGTTCAAGAAGAACTCTCGGTGAACTTGTTAGGAATGTACAACCTCACTAGTTTGATTGCTCGACGCATGGCCAGCCAAAGACAAGGGACAATTGTCAATGTATCGAGCCTGATGGGCAAAGTGGCTGCACCAACGATGGCGACATACTCAGCAACCAAGTTTGCCATTTTAGGATTTACCCAAGCCTTGTGCCAAGAACTAGCTGAACACAATATCCGCGTCATTGCATTACTGCCTTCTCTGACCGACACAGATATGGTGCGCGACTTAAAATTATTTCGCTGGGTGATCCCCATGACTCCCCAGCAAGTGGCTAAAGCACTCGTCACCGGAATGCAAAATGATTCATCAGAAATTTTAGTTGGATGGCAAAGTCATTTAGCTGTGTTGTGTCAACGCCTTGCCCCTTGGTTGTTAGAGCTAATTTTACGAATAGCAACACCACCAGCACCAAAAAGACAACGGTTTATTGAAAAACTTATCCCTTCGCGTAGCGTCTCGTAGAGAAGGGGGGACGCCGAAGGCGATCGCTTCAGTAGTGCTGAGTCACCAAAACAGTGCTGAGTGCTGAGTAACGAGTGCTGAGTAAAAAGTAAAATTAATTGCACTCAGCATATAGGGTAGTCGTGCCCCTAAGAGCAAAGACAGGAATGCCTGCGGGGGGCTGTGCTTAGGATATGTCCTTGTTTCAATCCTCTAGTTTTAACTATGGGGTACTACTGGGCACTCAGCACTCAGCACTCAGCATTCAGCACTGTTTTGGAGTCCTTTGGCTTTACCCTTGTGCAAAAAAGTAAGGCTCACAGTGCCAAGAAATGCTAGTAAGCTGAAAATAGAAGTAGATTCAGGAACAGACTTGGAATTCTCAATTTTGATAACTTGTCCAAGTCCAGGGCGATCGCCTCGGTTTGCCACGTAAATAGCACCATCAGCACCAATAGTCAAAGCAGTAGGAGACTCTAATCCATCGCCACTAAGAATAGTTGTGCGAGTCCCATCGCTGGCTATTTTAATTACAGAACCATCTAAATTACCTTTCCAGAGTGACTGATTAGCGTATTGCAAACCATATAAATTACCCTCACTATCAAAAGCTAAGTCAGTAAGTTGGGTAAAGCCATCGGTATAAACTGTTGGTTGACCATCAGCACCAACTCGGTAGATTTTTGCTTCACCTTCTGGAAAAGGAAAACCAGTTAATTCGCTAATATAATAAGCGCCATCTGGGCCTTTGGCGATATTTGTGGGTACTGCTTGGATTTCAAATGGCGATGACGATGCACCAGAGGGAAAAACTGGATTAGTTAATATCTGGCTGGGAATTGTGGCGATCGCCTTTAAATTACTGCCATCAGTACCTACGCTGAGTAACTCATTAGCACCAGTATCAACTGCAACAATATTATTTCCATCTAAAAGAAGAGAGAAGGGATTGCTAATTAGATCGCCTCCATCGGGATTATTTGCAAGTTCATAATTAGCTAAATCAGCAACACTAGTCCAGGAATTTGTATTGAAATTAGCAGTGATGATTTTTCCTAAATCAGTGTTACCTAATGTGGCGCGAAATGTGGGATTTGAACCATATCCAATAGCAATATAAGGCTTGCCAGTAGCATCAAATTTGATATCTTGAGGCCCAGCAGTATCAGTACCATCTGGTAATGCCAGAGAAGGAAGTCCTGTAAGTACACGTTCTTGCATACCATTTCCAATTTTTGTCACTGCACCAGTTGTGCCATAACATAAAGATTGACCTGCGGCACTCGGTGAAGGAACACAAGCTCCATCTCCGCCTGTTCCTGCCTCTGTGACGTAGAGGCTGCCGTCAGGGCCAAAAGTTAGACCCCGTGGACTATTAAGATCGTCGGCAATTACTGAAAATGATGCCGCTTCTGCTGCTTTTATTCCTGAAAAAGCAGCAATACAAACACTCAAAAATGTAATTCCAAATTGTTTTAGTTTCATTAGACCCGTCCTAAAATTAAATTTGCATAAATAAAGATAGAGAAGTTTGAGATTTTTTTATTGGTTAATATTTATACCAATCTTCTCAAATCGGGTAACAGATTCAAACCTAAAAATTTGTCGTTAAGATAAGGCAGGAGGCACAGGAGAGGGTTATAGCCTCGTTTATCTTTCTTTATATAATTTAGTTTTATGATGCCAACTTACTTAGATGAAATCTGAATTTGTTAATTTCGAGTTGTATCATACCATTTTCAAAAATCTTTGCAACATAATGAATCATCTGTAGTGGTGTACAAATGTATGCCTATAGCAACAAAATTCAACATTTTTTATATAGGTGGGATATCTAAACTATTGAATTACACAGATATTGCAGGACTACAAGGCGATCGCAGTTTGCATCAAAAGTTGTAGATCAGAAATTGCTGTGCGATCGCATAATTAGACATACCTTGTTTCGGAGCAATCAGAAATGCTTTCCTTCCCCATAACCCTGACTCCTTTGCCCGAAATCATCGATGGCTTGCCGAATATTTCTGGTTGGGAAACAGAGGTTCTCTCTGTAGTTAACCACAATCAACCAGTATTTTTAGCAACAACCAATATCCGCTTAGAAGACGTAAATGCTGTGTTTGCGATCGCCTTACACATGCACCAGCCAACTATACCAGCTGGAAATGGCGGTACACTCATTAGCAATCTGCAATATATGTTTGAACATCCCCATGAAGGGGATAACCACAATGCAGATCCCTTTGCCCATTGTTACAGCCGTATGGGTGACATGATCCCCGAACTTGTAAATCAAGGTTGCAATCCGCGTGTGATGTTGGATTACTCTGGTAATCTTCTGTGGGGACTGCGGCAAATGGGACGCGGTGATGTTTTGGATAATCTTAAACGTATTACTTGCGATCCAACCTATCAACCTTATGTAGAGTGGCTGGGTACAATGTGGAGTCATGCAGTTATTCCTTCCACACCCATAGCAGATATTAAATTGCAGATAGTTGCATGGCAACATCATTTTGCGGCAATTTTTGGTTGGGAAGCACTAGCGCGAGTTAAAGGATTTTCGCCCCCAGAAATGCACCTACCTAATCACCCTGATGCTCTCTTTGAATTTGTGAAAGCGCTGAAAGAATGTGGATATCGCTGGCTACTTGTTCAAGAACATTCTGTAGAAACTCTTACTGGTCAATCTCTCACTCATAAACATTTACCACATCGTCTAATTGCCCGTAATTCTCAAGGTGAAACAATTAGCATCACAACCTTAATTAAAACCCAAGGTTCCGATACGAAATTAGTTGCACAGATGCAGCCTTATTATGAAGCTAAAACATTATCCAAACAACAAATTGGGAGTGTATTTGTACCACAAATAGTTAGCCAAATTGGTGATGGTGAAAATGGTGGCGTGATGATGAATGAATTTCCTAGCGCTTTTAAACAAGCTTGGTGGGATATGGTAAATAATGGGGGAGGAAAATCAGGCGTTGTTGGAATGTGTGGTACAGAATATTTAGAATTAATCGAAGCAGTGGGATGCAAACCCGAAGACTATCCAACTTGCCAGCCAGTGGGACAACATCAAATTTGGGAGCGAGTTTCACCAGATAATAATCAACCGGAAGCTGTAGAGAATGCCATTCAAGAATTAAAGCAAATAAACTCTAATTTTCACATGGATGGAGCCTCGTGGACAAATCATATCAGTTGGGTAAAAGGATATGAAAATGTGTTGTCTCCCATGTATCAATTAAGCAGTTTATTTCATCAAAAGATTGATCCCTTACTGCAAACTGACTCAGTAGAACCAATCACTAGACAATCTCAATACCGTAACGTTCTTCTACATAACCTTTTGCTGCAAACCAGTTGTTTTCGTTATTGGGGACAAGGCGCTTGGACTGATTATGCGCGGGAGATTTACCAAAGTGGCGAAAGTTTGCTAAAAACGATATTTCAATAATAAAGAACTTAGGTGAGGGAATGAAACAGCCCTACTTTTTTAAGAGTGGGGCTGGGGGTATATTGCAGGGAAAAATATCGCTAAATAAAGTGTATTGTTTTCTAAATAGGCAATATAAATGAAAAATATTTATGAGACTTTAGAAATGATGAAACCAAGACCACAAATGTTTTTAGGACAGCGTTCCTTAACTGCATTAAGTGGCTTTATTGGTGGCTATTTTTTTGCTATGGAGGAAAATGGGATCTTAATTGAAGAAGAGAATCCTCCCTTTAGTCAGTTGAACGACTGGGTGGCTCGATATTATAAATGGTACGAATCAACAGCAGGATGGAAAAATATCATTCTCCGAGAAGTTGGAGACGAAGCAAAGGCATGTGATGTATTCTTTGAACTCCTTGAATTATTTAAGCAAAGGTTTCCTGTACTCAAGTATCGTGTTTTCTTAAATCCAAACCATAAATCTACTGGAGCTATATATCGACGTATATCTATAGATGGGATATACAAAGACTTAGATCCACCTAAAGAAATTAGAATTGTGCAATATACAACAGATTCTGGCTTTTACCGTTTCGATGTATCCCAAGCGGGAGAAATTTCAGAAATTGGCTATTTTGAAACAGAAAAGTTAGCTATGGAAGAAGTTAATAGAGAGTTTGAAGTTTCTTTAGATGAGTGGGAAAACTTAAATAATATCTAAGTATCTTAAACTTATAAAAGAATAACTTCAATACGATTTCATGCTGATTTTACCTCGTTACCAGTCTCCGACTGGAAATGCCCGTCGTTGGAGCTGCTGCCTCTTGGTGAATCTGAATTCTGTTTCGATAAAAAGTCAGGTGAATTGAGATTTATTTCAAGTAAGTGGGAAATCTAAGTGTAGGTTGCTGGGTGTTGAGATCCCAATTGGATAATCTACCTGGTCTTTAAACTTACAATGAGGTAGTTGTGTTTCGAGTTGTTGTTGGTCATAGCGACGATCCTGATTCTCAAAACGCGATCGCTGAAGTTCTTCAAAAGTGTAGCCGTTCCCTTGCAGGCTCACTTCCTCAGGCTGGAATTTTATTCACTGCTATAGACTTTGACCATGTTTTAATTTTGCAACGCATCCAGGATGCTTTCCCCGAAATTGAGTTGATTGGTGGAACTACAAATGGAGAAATCTCTTCAATTCTGGAGTTTCAGCAAGATTCTCTGACTTTAATGCTGTTTGCTACAGACGAAGTGGAAATTCACTCAGGTATTGGACGAGGAGTATCCAAAAATCCAGCCCTTGCAGCTCAACAAGCGATCGCCCAAGCAAAGGCGAAGAGTGCGTCCCTGCCACAATTGTGCTTCACCTTTCCCGATAGTTTAACGAGCAATGGGGTCTTAATTATCGATTTAGAGTTTTTGGAAAAAGACGCGATTCTGGTATTGCACTCAATGAATATCGGGACGGAACGTATTCGAGATATTGTGCTGTCACTGCGTAACTTCTCCCGCCTCGATGAAAGTGAGTTCAAAGCCGTGGATGTTCATGAAGGCATCGACAATACTTTGATGATTTTGCAGCACCGCCTCAAAGCCACTGATAAAAGCCCAGAAATTCAGGTCATCAGAGACTACGGCAATTTATCCCATGTAGAATGCTACGCCGGACAACTCAACCAGGTTTTTATGAACATTTTAGTAAATGCACTCGATGCGCTCGAAGAATTCAATGCTTTGCGGACTTATCAAGAAATCCAGCAGAATCCCAGTCGCATAACTATTTGTACCTCTGTCGTTAATTCGCAATGGGTAAAAATTGCGATCGCAGACAATGGCTCTGGGATTCCCGAATCGATTCAAAAACAGATTTTCAATCCCTTCTTTACAACCAAACCTGTTGGTAAAGGAACAGGAATGGGAATGGCTATCAGCTATCAAATCATCACCAAAAAACATTGCGGCAAGTTAGAATTTTTTTCCACACCTGGAAAGGTAACGGAGTTTGTGGTTCAAATTCCTATCCAGCAGAAAATTTGTCTAATAATCTAACGCAACGTTATCATGGATATTCTGAATTCTAAATCAATCAAACTAAAGGTAACAATATTTCAAATTTTGTACCTATACCAATCTGTGAATGGAAATTTAATTTTCCGCCATGCCTGACGGTGATAATTCGGTAACTTACTGCTAAACTAGTATTTTTCCCATTCTTTGTTTCCAGAGAAAAAGACTCCATAATTTGCTGTTGCAATTCTTGAGATATTCCCAGACCATTGTCAGCAATGCGAATTAAAACCCAGCGAGAATCAGGTGCATCTGGGCTGCTTGCTTCTTGCGAAATAACTTCTGTGGTAATCTCAATTCGGGGTTTTTGAACAGTCTTTGTCTCTTCTAAATGTAACTGTTGTCGCACTGCTTCATTGAGTAAAGTATCCACAAATTCGCTTAAAATATTCATCAAAACCTGGTTTAATTGCCCCATAAAGCAATACACTGGGGGTAATTGACCGTAGTATTTGACGATTTCAATTTCTCCTTGAAGACGGCTATTAATTAGTAAAATTATACTATCTATACAGGCGTGTAAATCTACTGGTTTGGGAAAAAGTTCATCAATATGACAGAAGTTTTGCAAGCTAGTAACGAGTTTTTTTAATCTTTCCGCTCCAGTGCGAATACTAGCAAGCGCTCGCGACAAATCTTGTTCTAAAAAATCAAATTCAATTTCTTCTTTAATCTGATTAATTGCCGGAGAAACTGATGGCAACTCTTGCTCATAAGCTGCTATAAGTTTGAGTAAATCTTGACTGTAGTTTGAAACATAAATTATGTTACCCCAAATAAAACCCACTGGGTCTAAAATTTCGTGGGCTACGCCGTCTACTAAACGTCCCAAATTTGCCATTTTATCATTTTGAATCATTTGGGCTTGACTGCGTTCATAGCGGATCAAATTGTCGATCCCCCGAATTTGCCAAGAAATAATATTTAATTCTTGGACATCTAACAATCTATAAGCACCAGATTCCGTTTGTACGACAATTGGTTCTGCTAATAATTCAGGCGATCGCTTTAAGCTAAGTTGCATTGTTATTAAAATCGATGTTGTATCAGCAACTAGCAACATCGGTGTCCGCACATAGCTGTAGAGAACAGCTAATGGTTGCTGAACAAATAACTCTTGTCCGAATGGACGAATCAAAAATTCCAGTAGTCGCCGCCGCGAAATCATCCCTATGAACTGTCCCTGTTCTACCAAAATTACTCCTGGTAACAGGGGGTATTTTTCCAAAAAACTAGCCACTTCTATACCAGTGTGGCTGATTTCCACCGAGAAGTTATACATTGGTAGTTCTTGGAGAGTTGAATCTAAACCAAGATCGCGATCGCTACCAAGAGATAAAAATGGCGGTGAAATTTGGTAACTAAATTCTTCTGGCACTAGACACCCTGATTTTTTCAAAGACAGGTAAAGAATAAGTTAATATTTTACATTCTGCCACCCTCAAAATCACGTTTTAGTTTAGGTATCTAATAAAACTAGTGGTCTGTCAAGCTGAAAATCTTTCTCAGGCGACTGGAAGTAATTGGTGTGCAATTTATAATCTGGGTGGAGAATATTGAGAAAGCGATCGCAAGTTAAACTAAAAATAACCTTTACGAAGAGTGCAAAGGTAGCGTATGACCTCTGTAACCAATCCGCCCAACGCCCTCACTCCTTTCCCCTTCCCGGATCATACCCAGCTTCCTGAGTCCGATGGTACGTTCGTGAAAAATTGGCAAGAACATCCCCAAAGTATCCTCCTAACTGACTCAATTACACCCATCCTCAAGCAATTAAATCCTGAAGGTGAATACTGTATAGGGCAGGACTTAGGCATTTACTGGCGCTTGACCGATCCCCCTGAAAAAGGCGCAGAAGCACCTGATTGGTTTTATGTACCGAATGTACCATTTTTGCTCAATGGGAAAACGCGACGTTCTTATGTGTTGTGGCGAGAGTTTATTGCCCCGTTGATTGTCTTAGAATTTGTCTCTGGCGATGGTAGTGAAGAACGAGATAAAACTCCTTTGAAGGGGAAATTTTGGATTTATGAGCAGGTGATTCGTCCTCCCTTCTACGGCATTTATGAAGCGAGTAAAGCCAGCCTAGAAGTTTATCATCTAATTGAAGGACAGTATCAGATTTTACCAGCAAATGAACGAGGACATTATCCTATAGTTTCTTTGGGTGTTGAATTAGGTTTATGGCTAGGAGTTTATCAGAATGTGGAATTACCCTGGCTGCGTTGGTGGGATTTACAAGGTAATTTGTTGTTGAATGGCGATGAAAGAGCCGAACAGGAACGCCAAAGAGCAGAACAGGAATCCCAAAGAGCCAAACAGGAATCCCAAAGAGCCGATCGCCTAGCTGCCCAATTGCGATCGCTCGGCATTGAACCAGAAGCTTAATATTTTAATAAGAATTACGAATTACGAATTAAAAAGGGCTGGTGTAAAAGAGTCATCTGTGGCTTAATTTGTTTAGACACAAATTTTACTGCTACCTGGGTAATCATGATGACAAATAGACCTCCTTCCGAACCGGAGTCATCCCAAAAAACTGCCCTTGGCTTTGATGAATTTATAGCCATTTTGGTTGCCTTCGCCACTATCGGAGCGATTCTTTTTTGGTCATTGTCCCGCAGGGATTCTAGTTGGAACTTAAACGGGCTGCTGTTGCCTTCTTCCACTCCGTCTCCTAGTGTTCAGCCAAATCCACTATTGCCTTCTCCTACTGCCAAGGTAAAACCTTATGCAGTCCCCGACAACGTTTTGCCCTCTTCTCCACCTGAAGCTGTTGTTGAACCCAAGACACCTTCATTCCCAACTAACAGCGCAACTCCTGACCGTGCAATGTTACCATCTATTCTGGTAATCCCAACTCAATCCCCACAAGCACAAACACCTGTATCCCCTCCAATAGAACTTGAGTCATCAGTTAAATCATCAGCGTTGCCTTTAGTAACTCCGGCAAAACCAAAATCAATCATTCCGCCGCCAATTGCATTTAACGATGTGCCCGATAACTTTTGGAGTCGGCGTTTTATAGACGTTCTTTCCGCCCGTGGGATTCTTAAAGGGTTTCCTGATTATTCTTTTAGACCAAATCAGCCTGTAAACCGCGCTGAATTTGCTGCCATACTAGAAAAAGCTTTTGACCAAGAACCGTCTAAGACTGCGATCGCATTTCAAGATGTACCAACAAAATTCTGGGCAAGTCCAGCAATTGACCAAGCCATCAGTGCGGGATTTCTCAAAGGCTACCCGAAAAAAACCTTCAAACCACAACAAAATATTTCACGAGTGCAAGTTTTAGTTGCCCTTGTCAGTGGGTTAAATTTGAAAGCACCCACTTCCCCAAATCAGATTATCAGTGTCTATAAAGATGCTAAAGATATTCCACCTTATGCTATCGGCAAAATAGCCGCTGCTACAACCAATGGGTTGGTAGTTAACTATCCAAATCCCCAAGTCCTCAATCCCAACAAAGTAGCTAGTCGGGCACAAGTGGCGGCGATGATTCATCAAGCTTTAGTCAAACGGGGCAAACTGGCGGCAATTACATCTCCTAATATAGTGCGTAGACCTAGCCCGCCGCAGGCCTCGCCTAAAATATCTCCAGAACTTCCACAGACTCCAAAACCGAACCCAAAAGTTAAATTGCCCACCGGAGGTTTGCCTCAACAATAATTACTAATTCGTAATTAAACCAAGGATCGCAGGAACCGACCTCTACAGATACTAGCGTTATGGGTGTAGTCTTGATATTACAAATTGTTAAAAATTTCGTAAGGAATTTTGGGAGAAGACTGGACACCGATTTCCGGCGTCCAGACTTCGGTGATTTGGAATTAGAGCCTACTTCTACACAGCAAGCTACGCGTAGCGTCTGGTAGAGAAGCGGTAATTAGATATTAAGCTTCTGGAATTTCTTTACCGACAACTTGTGATTTAAGAGTGGTGATTTCACTAGTTAACTCTTTCCTGGTTGAGGCTTTGAGTAAATAGCGGTAAATAAACCAGGCAGAGTAACCAATACCGATCAACTCAAAAGTAGGTGCTACCAAAGGGATATCATTCAAAGCATCTAATATTGCCAAGAGTACTTTAACGGCAACAATCGATCCTACAATTAAACCAACTGTTACCAGGGGTTGCTTATATTGATTAAAGAAGCTTCCCAGATATTCTGGTAATGTTGCTAAAAAGGTAGAAATTTGCTCCCCGTATTTTAGCCATTCGTCTTGAGACTGTGCTGGAGGCTGGAGTTTGGTGATGGTTCCCGTTTGGCTGTTGATCTCTGCCACTGTAGTATCTTTAGATGCGCTTTCGGTAAATTCTTGTTCTGGCATTTTCACTCCTATTAATTTGACAGTTGAGTTTTTCTAATCGTGGATAATTACAACCAAAAGATTGTTGATTAGGTGATGTACTTGTGCATTAGTACAATTTGGTGAAAGGCACAAAAAGGTTTTAGTCTCCTATAACCATAGTTGCCCCGTACTATCTACTGCATCAACTACAAGGTAGACAGTCAGTAGGAGGATAGAACTCAAAAGGCAGCAGGATGTATTAGAATCAACTTCCTGAGTTCTATTTTTGGAATCAACTGGAATCCTCAGGTTGTGATTATCCCATTCCGTGTCATTTGCTCATAATCGTACTAAATATTAAGTACAAATCATGCAAAGATCAGTCTACCTCTAATTTATATAAGCCTAGAAGCCGATTTTATCTGATATTAAAGCTATCTTAAGCCGCGTTCGTCAATTAAGGCATTCGTATTGATATTAATACGTAATTAAATTTTTGTGTGTTCACATAGACTAGACTTTTAATCTATTTTATGATATGTGTGCCTGGGATGAGGGAGTAGGGGAGTAGGGGAGCAGAGGGGCAGGGGACAAGGGGACAAGGAGATAAACAAAACTCCTAACTCTTAACTCCTAACTCTTAACTCCTAACTCAGCACTCAGCACTCCTAACGCCCAATATCCAATGCCCAACAAGTATCAAACCTTTTGTTTTTATCCTGATTGTATTAATTTTATAAGGAAGCAGTAAGGTAGAGTAATGGCGTAGGCGATCGCAAGAACTCATTGCTTGCTATCAACCGCATATTTAAGAAAGTAGTGTGGTAAAGAGAAGACGCTCTCAGGCGCGTCTTTAGTGCAGAAAACTATATCGTTGCTCCTAAAAAAAAGTGAATTCTGTTAAATTTAGTAATTATACTTAGTTAATTTGTTATAAAATTTACTTATATAATCTAAGGTGATGCTAATTATCTAGCAAGCAATGATTTGCTCTTGCGATAAAAGAAGATAATGTAGATGTTAATGACTAATTAAGGTATTTTGACAATCTAGACTAATTTGATTATTTTTGCGGGAAGGCAAGGAGGTTTGAGAAATGCCAACTCAAAAGCCAACCCCTATCTACAGCAGTTCAGAAAGCAAAAAAGTGTCAGCCGAAGAGCGATCGACAGACGAACTCCCAACTATAGAATTTCCTTCACGAGGGAAACTCAAAGCTAGTTCTTGGCGTATCCATCAAAAAATTGGCTATGGGTACTTTGTAGCTATCGGAATTGGCTTTTTTGGCTCACTGACTGGGTTAGTGATTGCTAATTACTACCGGGGAAGGGAAGTTAGACAATTCAATCAAGCTTATGAACAAGGACAACTACTGAGTAATTATAAAGATGCAGTAGTAGGGGCGCAATTACATAGTTCTAACCTAGTTGCTGTATTAGAAAATTCACAACAACTGCAAAGCAAAAAAGCTGATTTTCTGAAGAATGTTGAAAAAGCCAAGCAACTAGAGTCAAAAATTGGCGGATTTATCGATAGTAAACCTAAAAGACTAGCAGCAACAAGTTCGACTTTACAGACCTTATTGCTGGATTATAAAACTAATTTAAAAGCCTACGTTGACCAAATAGAAACCGTATTACAGAAAATTGACTCCTCAAAAGTACAACCTCAGAAGATTTCCTCTGCCCGATCGCAGTTATTAACAATAATGCGTGGTGAAATAGCCATGCGGCTAGATCAGCTTTCTCAAAGCTTGACTAACATCCTGCAAACTGCTGAAGATCAAGAGCAAGAAAGGCAAAAAGCCGTTGAGCAGGCGAGAATAGTTGAGCGATTGATCGCGATCGCGAGTATGCTAGTTTCGGTAGCGATCGCAGCTATTGTAGCTTGGCGTACCAGTCGAGCGATCGCTGAACCAGTTATCACTGTAACCCAAGTAGCTGAACAAGTTGCAAGGAAACATAATTTCGATTTGCGAGCGCCCGTCACCACTGAAGATGAAATTGGCCTACTCGCCAAATCTCTAAATCGTCTGATTGAGCGAGTATCTGAGCGAACAAAAGAACTACAACAAGCTAAAGAATTAGCCGAAGCTGCTAGCAAAGCAAAAAGCGTATTTTTGGCCAATGTCAGCCACGAATTACGCACACCGTTAAATGCTGTTATTGGCTTAAGCCAACTACTAGAAGACGACGCTACCGATCTTGGTTTATCGGCAGATTTCATCACAGATTTAGAAACAATTAACGCTGCTGGTAAGCATCTACTGCACTTGATTAACGAAATCCTCGACTTGTCCAAAATTGAAGCAGGGAAAATGACCCTGTATCCTGAGACATTTGAGATTGCAACGCTGATTCATAACGTTGTCCTTACAGTCAAACCAGCTATAGAAAAAAATGCCAATGTTTTAGAAGTAAATTTTGATGAGCAACTTGGCACCATGTACGCCGATCAAACTAGGATGCGGCAGGTGTTGTTAAACTTACTCAGCAACGCCAGTAAATTTACTACAAACGGCAAGGTGATGCTGACAGTCAACAGAGAAAAGGATGAATTTCGACCGGAGGCTCCTTTGGGCAGCATTATTTTCACCGTTACCGACACAGGTATCGGTATGTCTAACCGTCAACAGCAGCAGTTATTTCAACCTTTTACACAAGGTGATACTTCAACTACGAAAAAGTATGGAGGTACGGGACTGGGGTTGGCAATTAGCCGCCACTTTTGCCAAATGATGGATGGTGAAATTATTGTCAAAAGTCAGCCAGGAATTGGTTCTACTTTCACGATTCGTCTGCCAATGACTGTGCAGGATTGAATTCAGCAGGGGATTGGGGACTAGGGATTGGGGAATTTTGAGTGTGGGAGGGGTGGGAAGTTTTTTTATAATCTCCCTCATCTCCCTCATCTCCCTCATCTCCCTCATCTCCCTCATCCCCCTACTCAAGAAAGCTCCCGTTGCCGAATTAAGTAATAATATTCACCCTCCCTGTATCCAAGTCATAACGACCCCCGACAATTTTCAATTTGCCTGACTTCACCTGCTTAGTTAAAAGCTTTGAGTGCTTCAATCGTTCAATTTGATATTGCACATTTGCCACCACAGCATTTTCAACTGCATCACCCGGCTGACCCTTGACCTTTTCCACTGCTGGCTTAATTGCCTTAACAAAAGTACTAATATCACCAAGCAACGATTCGTTTTGTACAGCGGCAGTTACAGCCCCACAACGCTCATGACCCATCACCATCAGCAGTGGAGAACCTAACAAGACAACCGCATATTCAATACTACCGATCGCTTCATGTGTGGCAATATTTCCAGCAATCCGAACATCAAAAATGTCCCCAATGCCTTGATCGAAAACAATTTCTGCGGGTACTCGTGAATCCGCACAACTAAGAATAGTTGCAAATGGATGTTGAGCTTGAGCAACTTCCTGCAACCGCAGCGCAGATTGATCGGGGTATTGAGGATGATGAGCAAGAAACCGCTGATTTCCCTCTATCAGCTTTTGTAAGGCTGCATCGGGAGTGAGGGATTCAGGAGAAGTTGAAGGTATTTCGGCAGCTTTCGCCTGTTCAACTTGCCAGAGGAAATCGCTGGCAGATAGCATTATTCCAAATGCCCCAGTCATTCCTAACTTCAAAAAGTCACGACGTTCCATGAAATGCCTCATTGAATTTATCACTCTCCTACATCGACGCAACACATCTGACAGAGCGAATCTCCATCACATCGGAAACGTAGCAAGTACCTCCGAACTTATTAAGGAGTGGTTTGATATTTTCGACAACAGGCTTGAGTTGTTCTGGCATACAAAACGCGAGGATGTAAACATTATCAAGCATGGTCATGTCTAAATCTTCTGTCGTTCCTCGTAATCCTTTACCAGCAACATTTCGGATTATGGCATGGTTATGTACACCCGACTTGTCTAATTTATCTAAAATTTTGGCAAGCTCAAAGGAGTTGGCGATAATTTCTATCTTTTTAACTACGTGCATATTCTTACCTCCAAAATAGGTTAATTCCGTAGAGATATAACGGAATTCCCACAATAATATTGAATGGAAATGTCACTGCTAGAGCGGTGGAAACATAGAGGCTGGGATTTGCTTCTGGTACAGTCATCCGCATCGCCGCTGGGACAGCAATGTAAGAAGCACTGGCACACAATACAGCGAACAACAGTGAATCTCCGCGAGGCATACCGATCAATTTGGCAATCACCAACCCAATGCCTGCATTGAGTATTGGAATTAGTATGGCAAATAAAATTAGGAAAACTCCGGTTTTTTGCAAGTCTTTAATTCTTCTGGCAGCGACTAGTCCCATGTCCAGTAAAAAGAAGGTGAGAACGCCATAAAACAACCCTTGAGTAAAGGGTTCTAATACGTGCCAACCGCGTTCTCCTGTCAAGACACCGATTAAGAGACTACCGACTAGGAGAAAAACTGAACTATTAAGAAATGCTTCTTGCAAGACTTCCGGCCACGAAAAGTCCCGCTTTCCATCGGCGGTGAATATATTTACCAAAATTAGACCAACTATAATCGCTGGGGATTCCATGAGCGCAAGAGCTGCCACCATGTAACCATCAAAAGTAATACCAAGCTCAGTTAAAAAAGCACTAGCCGTGATGAAAGTGACGGCACTGATAGAGCCGTAGGTGGCTGCGATCGCAGCAGCATCGTAAGTATCCAGTTTCAACCTTAAAATAAAAAAGGTGTAAATTGGAACAAGGCAAGCCATCATCATTGCTGCCACGAGTGTTAGAACTACTTCCTGAGTGATGCCACTTTTGATTAGTTCTACCCCTCCCTTAAAACCAATGGCAAACAGTAGGTACAGCGAAAAGAGTTTGGGCATTGGTGCGGGAATTTCCAGATCGGACTTGACAAAAACAGCAGTCATGCCTAAAAAGAAAAACAGGATTGGCGGATTCAAAATGTTGGATACAATTAAGCTAACATCCATATCCACTCCTCCTTGTATTGGTTAAACCTGAAATTAAAGAAATTTTTCATCTTTAAAAATTTAACGGTTGAATCATGATGTATCGTGTATTGCTACCCTATGTCAATTGGGTACTCAAGGAGTGAATAGTCCGATTGGTGACAATAGTCTCGGTTAGGTATTACAGCGTTTTTCACTTCAATAAACCACAGGGTAGGGAACATTGCGGTGTCCCTACGAAAATCCGTAGTTAAATTAACTGAAAATAGCTGTGAAGCTCTGTTAGCAACAGAACAAGTGAGAGCTTGCCCAGTATTTTTATGATGTTTGATTCCCCGTCGCTGATTTTACGACAGAACGTGCAGGAATAACTCGTGGCTAACTTATCTACATAGAAAAGTTAACGTACTGTACAGGCAATTCATGAATTAGCCCCTACATAAATTCTATGTTTTTTTCTGGTACAATATTTGTGGTAAGCTTCACCCACATTGGTGTCTGATAAGCCTCTGTCCAGTAGCATAACGATTTATTGGTAAGCGACTCCGTTGCACAGCATGAAAGTAAGTCGGCACATCTTGATTAATACAAGTTATCCATTGGTTTGTCCAATAGCGCGAATAAGCCAGCATCTCATCCAGGACAGTAAAATTTGTAGGGTACAAGGTAAGAAATTCATAGTCTGCGGTAGGGCATTCCGTGGACTCAAAACAAAGCTCAACGCCTCCTAAGCAATAGCTGGATTGGTTGAGAAGCTTATAATGTATGCAAGCATACATTATGGGAGTATGTCACGATATGTAACCTGGGCAATAGCAACTCTCTATTGATGTGACGCCAGGCGTAGGCGTAGCCCGCCCTTAGACATCGCTTTTTCACATCCATGACAACAACCATCGACTTTCTCAGTCACCTTAACCCTAGCCAACGTCAAGCTGTCGAACATTACTGCGGCCCGTTGCTAGTTGTTGCTGGCGCAGGTTCCGGTAAAACACGAGCGCTGACTTATCGGATTGCGAATCTGATTCTGAAACACCGCGTTGATCCAGAAAATATCCTGGCGGTTACTTTTACCAACAAAGCCGCGCGGGAAATGAAAGACCGGATTCAACGGCTGTTTGCAGAACAACTGGCGATGAAACAACACGGTCAGCGTTTTGATTTGTTGACAGAATACCAACAAACGCTACTGCGATCGCAAGTTTACAAAAATACTATCAAAGACTTATGGTGTGGCACTTTCCACAGTCTATTTTCTCGCATTCTCCGCTTTGATATTGAAAAATATGTAGACGAAAAAGGACGGCGTTGGAATCGCAATTTTTCTATCTTTGATGAATCAGATGTAATCAGTCTGATCAAAGAAATTGTTAATAAAGAGCTAAATTTAGACGATAAGAAGTTTGACGCCCGCTCTGTCCGCTACGCTATTAGTAATGCGAAAAACCAAGGTTTATCACCCCAAGAATTTGAGCGAGATCAACCTAATTATCGCGGACGGGTAATTGCCCAAGTTTACAATTTATATCAAGATAAATTAGCACAAAACAACGCTCTCGACTTTGACGATTTAATCCTTGTACCTACGAGATTATTTCAACAAAACGAGCAGGTATTGGGTTACTGGCACCGCAAGTTTCGTCATATCCTCGTAGATGAATATCAAGATACTAACCGCACTCAGTATCAACTAATTAATTTATTAGTTACTAATGGCGAAACCAAAAAGAGCGAATGGGAATGGGAAAATCGCTCAGTTTTTGTTGTCGGCGATGCAGACCAATCAATTTACAGCTTTCGGATGGCAGATTTCACCATCTTGCTAGGATTTCAGGAAGACTTTGGCGATGGTTTGGTAGATGATGACACGCGGACGATGGTTAAGCTAGAAGAAAACTATCGTTCTTGTGAAAACATTCTACAAGCGGCTAATGAACTAATTGAAAATAACACCCAACGGATTGATAAAGTCCTGAAAGCGACGCGGGGATCGGGTGAACAGATTACTTGTCACAAAGCTGATGAAGAACTTGCAGAAGCGGCATTTGTAATTAATCAAATTCGTACCTTAGAGCAGCAAAATCCAGAGTTGAACTGGGGTAATTTTGCCATACTTTATCGGACAAATGCCCAATCTCGTCCCTTTGAAGAATTATTGGTGAAATATCAAATTCCTTACACAGTTGTGGGAGGAATGAGATTTTACGATCGCAAAGAAATTAAAGATGTCGTTGCTTATTTAAGAGCGATCGCTAATCCAGCTGATACAGTCAGTTTATTGCGAGTTATCAATACTCCCCGGCGAGGAATTGGCAAAACCACTATTGACGCTTTGGTAAACGCCTCTCAGCAACTAGGGACAACTCTGTGGGAAATACTCAGCGATGAGACATCAGTTAACACATTAGCTGGACGGGCGACAAAAGCTGTAAATAGCTTTGCCGAAATGATTAGCCGTTGGCAAGGACAAGTCGCCACGCTTCCCGTGACTGAGGTTTTGCAAGGAATATTAGAAGACTCTGGTTACGTTCAAGACTTGATGAGTCAAGGCACAGATGAAGCTACTGATCGGGTACAAAACGTTCAGGAACTTTACAACGCCGCGCTGCAATTTCAAGAAGAAAACGAAGAGGTTTCTCTGCGAGACTTTCTCAATAGTGCCGCCCTCAGTTCCGATTTAGATAATTTAAAAGAAGGGCAAACAGCCGTTTCTTTAATGACTTTGCACGCTTCCAAAGGTTTAGAATTTCCTGTGGTGTTTCTGGTGGGATTAGAACAAGGGCTATTTCCCGGCTTTCGTTCCCTAAGCGATCCTGCTTCTTTGGAAGAGGAACGCCGCTTGTGTTATGTGGGGATTACTCGCGCCCAAGAAAGGTTGTATTTATCACACGCGCGTGAACGCCGTTTGTATGGTTCTCGTGAACCTGCTGTGCGATCGCAATTTCTCGATGAATTGCCAGAAGAATTACTAACTACTCAACGCCTGAGTCGTCAAACTTATACTAAAAGTGCCTCTACTGCTAATGGAAAGCAAGACACGAAGCAGAATTGGCAAGTAGGCGATAGAGTATTACATAAAACTTTTGGTCTTGGTGAAATCACCCATGTTTTCGGAACGGGTAGTAAGATGTCTGTGGCAATTAAATTTGCTAGCTTGGGGCAAAAAATTGTTGACCCAAGAGTAGCGCAGCTACAACGAGTAGAGTAATACAGCCGCAGAACCCCGACTTCTCAAATAAGTCGAGGTTCTTGTTTTTCATATTTCAATTTCTTCAAAGTGTTCAACAATGGGAAAAGGCTCATAAAAATGATGCAGAAGTTTTTTCCACTCTTGAAACTCAGCAGAATTTCTAAATCCAACAGTATGAGATTCTAAAGTTTCCCATCTGAAGGGGTGACAAAGAAGCTAAAAAGCAGATTGGATAAGGAACATAGCACGCAGACCCTTCTGAAAATAGGGTAATTTATTGGGCTTTAAACGCATAAGCTCATG
>NZ_JABXKF010000142.1 GCF_017115165.1 Nostoc sp. LPT
ACTCATTTGTTATTTCGGCGTACTCATTTGTTATTTCGGCGTACTCATTTGTTATTTTGGCGTACTCATTTGTTATTTTGGCGTGGACATTAAGTTTTGACCATAATCACTGTACAATTACTCTTGCGAGAAATATTCTCGGCAATATTTCCTTGAATCGCTTGTTGCAGTAGACTTTCACGGCTAGCTCCCAGAACAATCACATCACTGTTGTCTTGTTTGGCACAATTAAGAATAGCTTCAGAAACAGAATTGGCACAAACGGGAGTAGCCATCACTTTACCACTAACTCGGCGTTGCAGAAAGCGAACAGATTTATCTAGTAATGTTGTGTCAGGAATCGAGTTAGTCGGCTGGAAAACCTGACATAGCTTGATTTGGGGTGATGTACTTAAAGAAGCCAGAGCAGGTAATAACTTAATTGCTTGGCTGGAGTTAGGGCCGCCTGCCATTGGCAACAACCAACGGTCAAAGGATCTTTTATCATCCAATTTAGCCAAGATAACATCACAAGCAGCCTGTCGAATTATCGTATCCACCACTCGGCTAAAAACTCTACCAGGAGTTGATGTACTGCCTTTCCATCCCATCAGCACTAAGTCAATGTGTCGTGCTTTGACAGTTTCTAAAATTGCCCCAGCAACATTATGGGCAACTCGGATCTCGGTATGAACGGGAATCCGCCATTCCTCTCCTAACAGTATTGCCCGTTGAAAAAGTTGAAGACTTTTGCTGATTTGCACTGGTGTTTCCGATGGGATGCGGCCAGACGCAACGATAATCACTTGTAGACATTCTATTTCGTAATTGCGATCTTTGGCGATCGCAACTGCCATGTCTAGTAAAGTCTCGGCTGTTTGAGGATGTGAAAGTGGTACTAACAACCTTCCTTTGCCTGTAGCCGGAGCGCGAGTTTGGTAAACCACATAAGAAGGTGCTGATTTGGGTTCTCTTTGTTCGCTATTACCACTCAGTCGCTCTGCTTCTACACGGATAATATCACTACGAGTAATAATTCCTATGAGCTTGCGACCTTCTGTAACGGGTAAGCAACTGAGGTGATAACGATTGAGTATATGCAGTACATGAGCTAGTGTCGCTACGGGAGTTACTGTCACTGGCTCTGGTGTCATAATCTCGCTAACAGTTGTATCTTTGCCTGACTGTTGCGAAGCAATATTAACTAAATCTTTCTGAGTCACAATACCAACAACTTTACCATTTTCTAAAACTGGAAAGTTGCGATGGTTAGAGTCGGAAAATGCCTGTACTGCTTCATCAGTGCTCATTTGACTAGAGAGTGTTTCCACACGCCGTTGCATCACATCAACAGCACTCAGTTGTGCCAGAAGTCCCTCTGTGCCCGGCTCTTTGGTGATGTGAATCCCTTTCCACTCTAGTAAAAGGTCGTAGAGCGATCGCCGATCGATTTTTTCCGCTACTAAATAGGCAATCACAGACGCAATCATTAGCGGTAGCACCAGATTGAAATCTGTTGTCATCTCAAACACAATGATGACTGCGGTAATTGGAACCTTAGAGACGGCGCTAAAAAAAGCAGCCATGCCAACATGAGCATAGACTGTTGCAGCACTCATTCCCAGTAAACTGTGTTCAACAGCACCCACTAAGTAACCAAGGGCAGCTCCCAAGACCAAAGTGGGAACTAGTAAACCCCCTGGCGCTCCAGAGCCGTAGGTCAAAATAATTAGGGTAAACTGAACTAAAAGAGCGATCGCTGCAAATGACCAATTAGCACTACCCACAAGCAAAATTTCTCTCAGCCCAGCATGATCGCGAAAGGTAGCAGGTAAAAAAGCGATCGCCGCACCACTAACTAACCCAGCGATTCCAATTCGCCAGGGTAAACTCAGGTGTAGCAGGCGGCGGTTAATTGCTAGACTCTCAAGAATACCTTTATTAAATAGAATGCCTAAAAGTCCAGCCAGCACTCCTAAAATCAAGTAGAAAGGGATTTCCTGAGCGAAGAAAGTTGTATCGGGAAGACCTAAATTTAGATGATTCAGATCCAGGCTGTGACTACCATAGAGCCGGGAAATGACTGAAGCGATGAAAGAAGCCAAAATCGCAGTACCAAGAGTTATATCTGATACATCTTGGAGTAATTCTTCCACTACAAAAAGCACACCTGCGATCGGTGCATTAAAAGCCGCAGCTAACCCAGCCCCGGCGCCGGCGGCGATAAGTTGGCGACGATGCTCTGGTGAAGTCGGTGCCCAGTTGCTAAGTTGATTTGCCAAAGCTGCCCCAATTTGCACAGTCGGCCCTTCTCGTCCTAAAGGCATTCCAGAACCCAACACTAATGTAGCGCTGATCAACTTGACCAAAGCAATCCGTAGATTTAATGGCATTGGCATACGAGCCAATACGGCTTTGACTTCAGACATCCCACTACCTGATGCTTCCGGTGCGAAGCGCTCTACTAGCCAACCAGCTAAAAGTCCCCCTGCTAGTCCAATACCTGGTAGCACCAAGTAGGCAGACCAATGATAAGAAAGATGCACTCGCCATGCACCTGCCGAATCCACTGTCTGTCCTAATAGAACTGCCGCTAGCCCAGAAACTAGACCAATCAGGCAAGCTTCCACAAAAGCTAACCGCCTGGGTTGAAGCAGCTGACGGGAAAGCCTCAACCAGAGAATTTTACCCCTGGCTAACATATTTTTAGCAATCACTTGTGATCAATGAAGGTATATAAATGTCTGAAATGTCTTACCGTTCACCCTATTTATAGCCTTTCATAAAAAAATGAAATTAGAATAAAAATTTTCTATGCCTAAAGATAGATATATATAGTAGCAGTACTGCAAGGCGGAAGTCAAAAGTCACGCATTCAAAAGTCAAAAGAATTGTATTTCGGGCTTTTACACCATTTGGAATGGTATGTTTATTTCCGCCGTGTTGTACTAGATTAGGATTTACGCATAAAGATTCTCTAGAAAAATTGGATGTAAAGTCTACTATTAACGTTGCCAATCATACATTAATCGTCCATGACGATCGCGCACAAGTTCCCATTCTCCATGACGATATCGTTGTCCGTGATAACGTATAGAGCGATAGTGTCGTCTATAATAATGTCGTCGATTCCACTGGCGTTGATAATAATATTTTCCAGTCCGATGCCGTCTATGATAACGTCGTCGAGTTCGTCTGTGAGCTAACAAAAACTCTTCACTTTGCTCTCCTACTAATTTTGTCTGTACGTCAATACTCTGTTCATTAAGAACATTGTTTAGAGTATTATCTTTGGCTTCAACCAAAGTAGGTGGATAAATGAAGGCTAATAACAGGAACACAATTGAGGATAGCTTTTTGAAACGGTTCACGTCTTTGCTTTTCCTAAACTAGTGGTAATAATTTTATTTAATACTTAAGTTGAGCAATTATATAGTTCAGAATTCACAAATTTGAGTAACGCAAATGTAATTGAAAGTACATATAGCAATTCCCATTCAGATGCAGTACAACGTTAGATCGCAAGGTGTAGGGGCACGTCGCGTCAACGAGAACTGCTATATATTACTCCAAAATCTCAGCTAGCTATTTTTCGTCCGTTAAAACCAATAGATCCATCTAAGCTAGACTATAGCAGTAAAGAAATTATGGATGAAGTCGCAAAAATGATGAGTGGTGATGGTGTTATTGAAAGACTTTAAATGCTTCAGCCCAACAGTGCATTCGCCATCCTAAACCTTTACAATAAAGCTAAGGTCAGCCCCTTCGGGGAAGTCAAAAGTCAAAAGTCAAAAGTCAAAAGTAAGAATCCCATAAATAAATTTAGGGGCTTGTAACAACGACGCCGTATTTCTTGCGTTGCACGTCTCGAAATACATTTTTTCTTTTTCCATAAATAAATTTAGGGGCTTGTACCTTTTTCTTTCTGGTCATAAAAGCCCGAAATACAATTCTTTTGACTTTTGAATGCGTGACTTTTGACTTCCGCCTTGCGGTACTAGTGGGTTGTTTGATGCAATCCACTGTGAGTATTAGTTGCATGTGTGTGCGAGCGCTAGAGCAAGTAAGATACGCTGAATCAATTAAGCACTGCTATAGCAAATAATGCTCTCGGTAGCCATAGTTAATTAATTTTTTGCAGATTGCTAATTGTAAAAAATATTTCATCATCAGCAATCTGGCTATTATAATCAATGTTAATTTGAGTTGGATAACCAAGTATTGGATCGTATTGTACAGTCAAGTTTGCTGCTTTACGAATCAGCGCATCCCTGATGATATTAAAGAGTTTAGGAATTGTATTATATTGTTGAAACAATTCTGCCTCAGCTGGCTTTTGACTTGCTTTATAAGTAATAGAAGTTGTGACTCGATTGCGTACTTTAATAATTACTGGTTCTGTGGCTTTCGGTAAACAATTGCAACTTCTAGTGAATTCATAGCGATAGTTAGAGATTTTTTGCCGTCTCCATAATCGGTAATTAATCTTAAATTGTTCCAAGGCTAAACTACTAGGCGCGGGTGTTTTGGCTACCTGTATAGGAGGAGGTTGAGATATTACAGGTGCATTAAAACCTAAAGATGCCACTAAAATAGCACTAATTGCAATTGGTAAGCGCATATAAATCCATTCTTAACTCCAACTGCTCACTTTAACGTAGCTTCAAGACGATTGCCAAAAGATTGAAATCATTTGTGACACTCAAAGCTGGTATGGGATTTTCAGCTTCATTGGCGATCGCGATGTGGATAATCTGCTTGAGGTCTGCTTCGGGGGATAAACCATCGCCCACAGCGAACATTCTAAAACTTTATTCCCCAAAAAGAATCAACCAAACATTTGATAGGTGTCGTGTTAGTCGTTACCTGGTTGCAACTCATCTGCTGTTAAATCTTTCCTGCAAAACGCTCTGTTAACCACTGTGACAGTAGTCCTCTTGCTCCATTAAGATAGATTGATTCAAGTTCCCAGGATCAATATCTCCTGAACATGGGTTTAGATTTTGGAAAAACCCTTTGTTCTTCACATCGGGTTATCAGCTGTATATGTTTTCTGAAGTTAAAAAATGTCTCATGTTAGCCGTACCTTTGGCGGCGGCACAACTGGCTCAATCTGCAACTGGTTTTGTGGATACGGTAATGATGGGCTGGTTGGGAAGTCAAACCATTGCATCTGGAGGTTTGGGAGCTGTTCTCTTTAGTTTTTGTCTGTTGATTGTTAGTGGTATCGTTTCTGCTGTCAGTCCCTTAGCAGCCCAAGCATACGGAGCCGGAAATAAAGAAAAAGTTGGCACAATTGTCCGGCTTGGACTAGGGATATCTCTGGTGCTAGGAATACCAACTACATTGCTGCTTTACAATGGAGGTGCTTTACTACTTTTACTAGGACAGGATGCTAACACAGTAGCACTAGCAGAAATTTATTTAAGGGCGATCGCACTGGGTTTTATTCCTGCTTTAGGCTTTGCAGTACTTAAAAGCTTTCTTTCTGCTCTATTGCAGCCGCAATTAGTGATTGTGACTGTGGTTTTAGGTACTCTGTTCAACATCACAGCTAACTATGTGCTGATGTTTGGCAAACTGGGATTCCCGGCGCTGGGTTTAGCTGGTATCGGTTGGGCAAGCACGCTTTCACTTTGGAGTATGTTTGTTGCTTTGACAGTTTATATATGTAATCAGCCTCGCTTTGCAGTTTACGGTATTTTTCGACCTTTGTCTCATGAAGCTTTTTCTCTCGAACATCGCCGGATCGTTGGTGAGATTTTTCAGGTTGGATTGCCCATCGGGGGTCTGATTGCAGTCGAAGGCGGACTGTTCACTGTTGTCACTTTCTCGATTGGACGATTCGGAACAAATGCCCTCGCTGCTCATCAAATTGCTTTACAAACAATTTCGATCTCATTCCAGATGGCACTAGGCATTTCTTTAGCGACAACAGTTCGTGTTGGACAGTTAGCCGGACAGAATGACCTAGTTGCCACTCGTCTAACTGGATATGTAGGCATTGCCATTGCAGCTTTATCTATGGGTATAGTAAGCTTTGCATTTTGGCTAGTACCAAAGTCGATTATTTCTCTTTATATTGACATCAACAATCAGAACAATGCAGATGTGGTTGCCCTGGCGGGGAAATTGCTAGCAGTCGCGGCAATTTTTCAAATAGTTGATGGTGTGCAAGTTACTGCTGCTGGAGCATTACGCGGACTAAAAGACACTCGAATCCCTATGTTGATTGGAATTTTTGCTTATTGGTGTGTTGGTTTATTCAGTGGTTATATTTTTGGGATCTCGTTGGGGTTTGGAGCTATTGGTTTTTGGTGGGGATTGGCTATTGGTTTAGCGATCGCTGCAATAATCCTAACTTGGCGGTTTAGCACCAGAAAAACTAATAACTGATAAACACAGTTAACAATTCAAAATTCAAAATTCACGCATTCAAAATTCAAGACATTTTGAGTTGGGGATTTAAACCCCGATTCAAAATATGCTACGACAAGAAGTAGGGGCCTTAAACCCTTGAATATACGATGAAGCTCAAGGGAAAAGTCCTCAAGCAACTAAATTATAGTGACTTAGGTTGAATGAAAAAACAAATCTCAAGTAACGGATTAACTAAAGTTCAGGTACTGATTATGGCGATCGCATCTGGTGTGTGTGTTGCTAACGTTTATTATAATCAGCCAATTCTCAAAGATATTGCATCTTCTTTTCAAGTTAGTGAAGGTGAAGCGGGTAGCATATCTGTGCTTTCGCAAGTTGGTTACGGTTTTGGGCTTTTCTTTTTAATTCCCTTGGGCGATAAAATCAACAAAAAAACATTAATTCTTTCCTTACTTATATGTTTGTTCTGTTTGTTGATATTCATGACGTTTTCACAAAATATCGTTGAGGTTTGGATATTGAGCGTAGCAATTGGAATTACAACAGTCTCCGCTCAGATTATTCTTCCCTTAGCAGCAAGTATAGATAGAGTAACTACAGGTCAAACTGTAGGCAGTATTTTTACTGGTATATTGATTGGAATTTTAGGAGCAAGGGTTTTTAGTGGATATATTGCTGAATACTTGAGTTGGCGTTATGTATATGGATTTTCAGGAGTAATGATTTTAATTGTTACTGTTTTGCTCAAGATTTACTTGCCGAATGTAAATAATCAATACACTGGTAATTATTTTGATTTATTAAAATCAACGCTTCAACAATTCAAACGTTTTTCCTTATTAAGAGAAACATCTTTAATTGGGGGATTAATGTTTGGTGTCTTTTGCTCATTTTGGACAACGTTAACTTTCCATTTAAGCGGAGCACCTTTTAACTTTCAATCTGACACAATTGGGATGTATGGCTTTGTGGCGATCGCAGGTGCATTAATGGCACCAATTTTTGGTAAATTAGCCGATAGAGGTAATTCCCAACGTTCCTTAACTATTTCTGTATCCCTAGTGATTGCAAGTTTAGTAATTGCTAAAATTGCTTCTAGTTCAGCGCTAGCGATCGCTGTTGCTGTATTGTTACTAGATGTAGGTACACAGGCAATTCAAGTCACTAATGTTGCCAGAATATACACTCTTGATGCTCAATCGAATAGTCGCATCAACACAGTTTACATGACTACCTATTTTATTGGTGGTGCTGTAGGTACCAGTATTGGTCTATTATGCTGGCATTTTGGTGGCTGGAATTTGGTGACTTGGCAGATGTTAGTTTTTACTTTGCTTGCATTTATTGTTATAATCAGACCCAAAATCACAACAGCAAGCATAAATAATAAATAATTATGGCGATGCTATAACATCTGCAATTTATCATAGACATGATAGTGACAGGAGATAGAGACATACCATTGTATTGGGATGCTCTCATTAAAAATCGTAGCAAGTAAAAGTGCGATGCCTACGGCGGGCTGCGCCTACGCATTCCAAATGCAAAGCTGAATCAACAGCTTGAGTTTGCGAGGGATGCCAATAGCATAAGCCCAACTTATTGCTCTATAACCATTTTACAAATTTTGAACAAATTTTCTGCTCTCAGTGCATAAAGCCTAAAAGCCATCGTAAAGAATCATAGTACAGAGGTTCACCTAGTAAATATCACAAAAAGCGTGCAAATTTGGGGTGTTGCTGAATCATCAAATGATTTATTCCATTACAGAACGAACTTTTGATGGTTACAATTGCCGATTCATCTCACAAATATGTAATGCCAATTTAGTGAATTAAAACTTACCTAATTATCTCTGTATGCACTTAATTAAAAAAGGAGAAAAATCATGTTAGGCATTAACAAAAAGACACCTAATTCTGACATTTATTCTATCGATAACGGACAATTATTCGCTCAATTGACTCCTGAAGAAGGAGCTGTCATAGAAGGAGGCGGGGGGTTCCTTATTATAGATCAACTTCAGGCAATCAATGCTGATGCAGATACATTCGGCGATGACGATACCTATATCACAATCAATGGCAGTCAAATCTGGGGACCTAATGGTTTTTCTAGCGGACAGACATCTGTAGTTAACCGAGGTTTAGGCGTTGATTTCCCTACAAGGATTGAACTTTTTGATGAAGACGGTTTTTTAAACGGCTCTGACGATTCTCTAGGTGGTTTTACTGTCAATGGGCCAACAAATGGTCAGGCAATAACGCGTGTGTCTGGAAGTGGCTCTACATATGATGTGTATTACCGTGTTTTTTGATCAAGAGGATCCTAAGTTAGGGCGAAAGCAACAATAGCTGAACCTTCCCAAATTTGAATCTAAGTTAGGTTTTTCGTAGGGGCGCACATCTGTGCACCCTTACTGCGTGTTGCTCTGTGCAAATCTTCGTTTAGATTTTACTGGCACTCTCAAGGTAATTCGTGCTACTATTCTTGAATTTCAGACTACTTCCACCGAACACCTCCCTTTTTTTGGTCACGGTTAATTATGGAGATTTTGGGTGAGAAGATTCCGCCTTGGCAGGAGAGAAACAATCCTCGGCTAGTCAAAAAACTCGTTCCAAATTTCCGTTTAACAGTTACCAGTTACCAGTTATCAGTTACCAGTTAAATCAATTGGGTTTAAGTCCCCCACCAAGAAGGTGGAAAGCGTTGGTGGCGGGTTTAAATCCCCCACCATACGCTTGGTCACTGGTCACTGATCACTGTTCACTGTTTTAAGAAGCCTGTTCATCGTGGTACTGATACTCAACGCCAGCCACTCAATTTTTCCATTATTAATACTGCTTAATTCTTAACCGAAAAGTATTGATTCAACACTCACATTTAACCTCTAGCGTTGCTTTATGCTAACAACGTAGATTACTGAGTTTCCTTGTTTTCTCTTCACCACTTTCCAGTGTCAAGAAAGGTTGTGATTTTAGTCTACATAATCTGTTGGTATTTGCAAATCAATAGTGTTATTTTAAGCTATTGGGCGGCTACCATCTATCTCTAGAGTATCTTTAACTTGAAGTTTACTCTTGGCGATCGGACGTTGACCATCTATATCAAGAATTTTCTCAACCTCTAAATCACTAGGGTCAATTGGACGTTCGCCGTCTACATTTAACGTCTCATTTTCTTGAAAATTACTCTTGCCGATTGGGCGTTGACCATCTATATCAATTGTTTGATCGCTATAATTTTCACTTTTTGCAATTGGTCGCTCCCCATCTATATCAATTGTTTCCTTAACCTGAATGTTACTTGGATCGACTGGACGCTGGCCATCTATGTTAATTGTTTTAGTTGATTGTACAGATTCATTAGATAATGAATCTAGATTGGTTTTAGCCGTTTTCGCCTTTCGATTTGAATTCTTCTTAGTACTATCAGTTTTCTTTTTTTTAATCATCTTTATTATGCTTATAGACGTTTTATTTACTGCAATTCAATATCTTTTGAATAATTATTTTTATCTTAGCCAAAGTGACTAATTTTGGAAAGATAGCAGCAAAATCGGTTGATCTAACATTTAGCAATATACTGAAACGGAATCAAAAAATCCTCTACCTCAGCACAGAATATATCTCTGACTTTAGAGGTATTTTTCATATTTCAAAAAATACTTAATTACAGCAGTTTTCATATATTTGAACTACACCTGTCGTATAAGCGCTCCTTCTTTCGCCCCTACCGCGTGGTCTATTTGCCTGAAAATAGCTGTAAAACACTGGTGGGCGTGGTTGATTTTGCGCGATAACCGAGATGATTTTTGTCTTCACGCAGAGATGCCGTTTGCAGATAATAGACCTCTTGCATAAATCCAAAATAAGAACCCCAAAGAGCCAAAGCTACGCTTTGTCTCCCCTCCCGAAGAGCGGGGTGGGGTGTTAGGGACTTTTGCAACAGGTCTAATGTATAAAATGAATTGCATTTCAGTTGTTGCAAGAAGTTATAAGTTTAAGATAATGTAGACGCTTTGGCTTGTCGCAAGCTACCGCAAAGGGTGCAAAGGAGAGAGATGAGAAGAGAAGGGTTTGATGTAGGTGAATATGTCGATAAAATGAGGTTTTTGTTGGATTTGCAGTTAAAAGATGAGTATCGAGATGGTGTGGTGGCAAATTTTGAGAGAATTAGGGCGATCGCTAATCTTGTAAATTCTTTCCCTTTACCAGAGGAAATTGAAGTTGCACCAGTTTTTGAACCATAATTGCTTCAAGAATAGCTATGTTGATGTTGTAGTAAAGCAAAAACTATTGCTGACTGCTATTACTCAAAAAGCTAAAGGCGCTATCTCTTAATATTTCAGCATGAATTTTAATTTAGCCGATGCTATAACAATATCAACTGCTGTACGCGAAGGTAAAGTTAGCGCAGTGGAAGTTACTAAAGCTGCGTTAGCACGAATAGCAACGCACAATCATCTATTCAACTGTTTTACCACTATAACTGTTGAGACAGCTTTAACAGACGCAGCACTGATTGATCAAGAAATTGCTCAAGGTAATAATCCTGGAACCCTTGCTGGTGTATCTTTTGCAGTGAAAAATCTCTTCGATATCGCTGGTTTAACAACTTTGGCGGGATCAAAAATCAATGCAGAAAACCCACCAGCTACCCAAGATGCAACCGCAGTAGCGAAGCTGAAGCAAGCGGGTGCTGTGCTAGTTGGTGCTTTAAATATGGATGAGTACGCTTATGGGTTTGTGACGGAAAACTCCCATTACGGTGCTACTCACAACCCCCATGATTTACAGCGAGTTGCTGGTGGTTCATCGGGTGGTTCGGCGGCGGCGGTTGCGGCTGGGTTAGTACCGCTGACGTTGGGTTCTGATACTAATGGTTCAATTCGCGTTCCGGCGGCGTTGTGTGGCGTTTTTGGTTTCAAGCCAACTTATGGAAGATTATCTCGTGCTGGGGTAGCTTTATTTTCTAGCAGTTTTGACCACATTGGCCCTTTTGCGCGTTCGGTGCAGGATATCGCTACGGTGTTTGATGTGTTGCAAGGAGAAGACGATCGCGATCCCATTTGTACAAAGCGTCCACCTGAATTATGTTTACCACAACTCAAACAAGATATTTCTGGTATCAGAATTGCCATTGCAGCTGATTATTTTACCAAAGGTGCAGAACCGGCAGCTTTAACAGCAGTGCAAAAAGTAGCTGATGCAATAGAAGTTACTAAATACGTAATCATACCAGAAGCACACCGCGCCCGTGCAGCAGCCTTTGTAATTACAGCTAGCGAGGGCGCAAATCTGCATTTGGATAAGTTGCGATTGTGTCCTGAAGATTTTGATCCAGCAACACGCGATCGCTTTTTGGCTGGGGCGTTAATTCCTAGTAGCTGGTATCTCCAAGCACAACGGTTTAGAAGATGGTATCGCGAGCGCCTTCGGGAAGTATTTCAAAATGTCGATGTAATTCTTGCCCCAACTACACCAATTTCTGCGCCGCTAATTGGTCAACAAACCATGATTTTGGATGGCGAAGAAATTCTTGTCCGTCCTCATTTAGGGCTATTTACTCAACCATTATCTTTTATTGGTTTACCCGTTTTATCAGTACCAATTCAGCGCCAAAATGCATTACCTTTAGGTGTGCAATTAATCGCCGCACCATATAATGAAGCGTTAATTTTACGGGTTGCAGCTGTGTTAGAGGCCAAAGGTGTAGTTTCAGCACCAGTGATTTTCAACGCTTTCAACTGAAGCTATAGCAATCCTATTTGAGTTGCAAAAATTATCGAATCGCTATTTCTACGAAACGCTACGCGAAGGTGCAGCGTTTCGCAAAAAATTCGCCTTCTCTACGAGACACTATGTGAACGCAAAACGTCTCGTTATACCATTTCACTAAATTTTTGATACAAATCACGTTTCTTGCTTCCCCTGCTTGCCATCTGTATCAAATTTATGGTGAAACGGTATTAGAGAAGAATGGCAAGGGAAGAAGCAAAGAAGTTTACGAATCATTTAGGACTGCTATAATCGTTTAAGATGCTGTGAATGAGGTGATTGTAGAATGAAAAAATTACGCCTTCGATTTACTAGCATTGAGTCTTTTCAGCAGGAGGAATATCCTCTGTCGCTAGTTTCAAGGTTTTAGGGATTTGAATTCCCTGTACTGCAATTCTAGTCACAATGAACAAAGACATCGCCAACCATAACAGATGAACACTCTGCAAATTCCAAGCAAGGGCTGCTGTGGGAATAAAGCCTAACCCAGTTGCGATAAAAGCCGCATTGCGGAGTATTAATCCTTCTGCCAAACCAAAGAAATAAGCTTCAATTGAGACAGCAAACGCATACAGCCCCAGCACGCTCATTAGCCAGGGAATGTAGCGATCAATATGGGTGGTTATTTCCGTATGATTTGTGAGTAGCCTAAATACCGTCTGAGGAAAAAGGATGCAGGTAAGAGACATGATGACTGCAAACATCAGAGTCACGCCTATAGAAACGCCAAGCAGTGGCACCATCTGCCCCTGCTCCTTTGTGCCATGAAAGTTGCCCGTCAAGGTTTCTGTTGCATAAGATAAGCCATTGAGTATTTGAATCCCTAGCGTCATGAACTCAATCAGCAAGACATTTTCTGCAAAGGCGATTCTTCCCATCCCAGCAAACAGATTGGTAAAAGCCCAAAAGGTAAATCCAATCGCCAGTGTCCGTATAAAGAGATCCCGACTCAGGGCAAAAGTCTCATTCCAGGCAGATTTGTCCCAAAGCTGAGGTGCAACGGCACGGATCTCCTCCCACTGGATTTCACTCTTCATCCAAATTAATCCCAGCACCATCATCAGAAATTGGCTCAAAGCTTGTGCCAAGCCTGCTCCCATGCTGTCCAAACCTGCTGACAAAATCATCTGGTAACTCAAGATGATGTTGACGACGTTGCCAAAAACCGACAAAACTAACACTTTCTGGCTTTGTTCACGCCCCATTAGCCAGCCGAACAGCACCATATTCACTAGAACCGCAGGTACACCCCAAATCCTCATATTGAAGTAGTCCACCGCAGCCGCTTTCACGTCAGGAGTCTTATTCAAGACAATAAACCCCAACTCTCGCAGTGGGTATTGCAGGAGCAAAACAGCAAACCCCAAGCCGAGGGCAATTAAAATATTTCGTAAGCCTAGCAGCAGCACTTCCTCTCGATCATTTCTTCCAGTTGCCTGGGCAGTCGTGCCGGTAACAGAGAGACGCAAAAAATTTAATGCTCGATAGAAGTAATTAAACACAACCGTTGCCAGTGCAACACCAGTTAAATGACGAATGTCTTGCAAGTGCCCTAAAAAGGAAACGCTAACCATTCCAGACAGCGGCACCATTAAATTGGAGAGCATATTTGCGATCGCTAATCTGAAATAACGAGGAATCCATCGGTCTTGCAAATCATTATTTACTAACATTTAGAATTCGTTAATTTACTAATCATCTGGAATTGGTTCGCTGATGTGATTGAGGTATTTAACTAATACCAATTCTCTAAAATAAAGCAACAGATGTAAGCAGGGATTGCTTTGCTGCATCTAAATTTTTCAATTGCGAATTGCGAATTGCGAATTGCGAATTGGTATAATTACTAATTCGTAATGGCTATGCTCCCCTATATACCACTACTCTTAATCAAGCTACCCAAAGCATCTCGTAGAGAAGACTTTAATTTGTAATTTTCGGGCCTTTCACCACACCCCACGTGTTCGGCAGTCACCATTGGTGAAACCTCCTTCTCTACGAGACGCTCCGCGAAGGCATTAGCCTCTCCCTTTGGGAGAAAAGCACGCTGCCTCACCAAATTATCAAATTGGTGGCCTTGAATTAGTTGTAAATAAATCCTAAACTAATTTAATTACAAATTATGTAGCTTACTTCTCATTTTTGACGAGTATTATCAATTACGAATTATTTTAGAATACTCCAAAAATTAAATTATCCAAATGCTTGTATTTAATGTTACTATTATATTTTTCTTTCCCTGCTCAAAAACTGCTTCTAAAGCGATTAAATATTTTTATTTAGAAGTTTATTAACCCTTGTCAAACACGTTATTCTAACTTAATTGATTGCGAAACTTGCTAAGACTAATAGTTAATAACACAACAGCAATACTAAGCAATGCCAGAATATGCATCCATAACACATCTAAACCAACCCCTTTAAGTAAAATTCCTCGAACAATGGCAATGTAATGACGTAAGGGATTCAGTAGAGATAGGACTTGAAAAAAGGGGGGCATAGCTTCGATAGGGGCAAGCACCCCAGAAGTCTGCAATATCGGCATATTGACGAAAAATGACATCAATACCACCTGTTGTTGCGAGCTGGAAAACATCGCTAACATAATACCTATACTTATCCCAACCAGCAGATAGATAATTGACAGCCCAAAAAATAGTAGAAAATTTCCACGCAACGGTAAACCAAAGACCAGTTGTCCTAAAGTCAAAGCTAGCAGAATATCTCCCATGAGCAAAAACGCTAAAGGCAAAATTTTGGAAAGCAAAATTTCCCAGTTTGCGGCTGGTGTCATAAGTAATTGCTCCAAAGTTCCGCTATCTTTCTCTCGGACAACAGCGATTGATGAAACTAGTGTTCCAACAAGCGTTAACACTAAACCCATGACTCCCGGCACAAAATACCAGCTACTTATTAGTCCCGGATTATATAAAAACACGACTTGGAGTGATATCGGAAAATTTAGCTGGGTTTGCCCAAAGTTACGATTATAATTTTGAATAATCTGAGTTATATAGCCACTAGCAATGCCTGCTGCGTTTGCATCCACTCCATCAATAAATACTTGAATCTTAGCTTCTTTTGTTGCCAGCTTTCTAGGGAATTCTGATGGAATAATCACCCCTAGATTGAGTTTGCCTTCTTCTACTTGACGGCTCAAATCTTTCTCAGTTGTTGGTGCAGATTCTATAGTTTTACTTTTTTAACTTCATCGGTAATCTGTGAAGTTGAAAAAGTATTTGCCAAAAAGCCAGGGTTTTTACTGGATAAAGAAAACCGAGTTTTTAATTTTAGAGAAAGTTGAATTTAGAGTATGTTTGCAAATTCAAACATACTCTAACGCTCAGAGTAGTTTCGTTAAATTCTATTGTGAAACTTGAAAAAAGCTATTTGAGACTAACTTTGTGTTCGTGTTATCTTGTCCTGGGTCGTGTTACTTTTCCTTGAAGTAAAGTTCCACCCGTTACTGTTTGATTCCCCGCAGCGTCTACAGTTATTGAACCAAAACTAGCATTACTAGCCTCTACTTTAGCTCCTGTGTTGTCGGAAATAAGTAACGTTCCAGTTGTTAATAGTATGATTGTACTGCCGCCTCCAACTAAGTTTTCGGCTTTCACATCATTTAGAGATTCTAAGTAACTTGGCTTGCAGTCTAAATCACGAATTTTAAGCATACTTTTCCCTTGTTAACTTCCTGTTTACCTTTGATTAACTTCCTGTTTAGGATTATTGTCTGAGTACAATCTACCGATTGTTTTTAGCGCCACAAAAAAGAATAGCACTATTAGAAATGAATAAATAGTAGTTTTCCATAAGTTTTTTTGTATACGATCATAAAAATCTTCGCACTGTCAAGCTATTTACCTCATCTTGTATTTAGAAACTGTTTGAAAAGTGTTTCCCTGTGACTGACTTTAGGTACTTTTATATCCTCCATAACCCTTGCCACAGGGTTGTTTCACCCCATAAAGGCAAGAAGTTTGTCTATCTGATATAGAGAAATCGTTGAGAAGTCGCAATGGAAGCATTACTCTTTATGCGGAAAATTTTGAGTGACTTTTTACAGGATATCAAGAATAGTAGTGGTTCGCGAATAATATTCGCGAACATAAACAGATAAAATGATTTTTAGATTTCAGGTATTAACAAGCGAGTCCGTTATCACACATAAAAATATTGCCTCTATCCTCCGTTGGTATACATATCGTTGGCAGATAGAAGAGTAATATCAAATTCTGAAATGGGCTGCAAAGCAGAAAGCGATCGCTTGGTGGGTGAGAGATATCTTTGATAATAGGTTTTTTGACTCTGATTGCCGCGTAACTATTAAGAATGACTTATTTGTATCGACAAAACTATTAAGAATGACTTATTTATAGCGATCAACTATTAAGAATGACTTATTTGTATCGACAAAACTATTAAAAATGACTTATTTGTACTGAACTAAACTACAAATTCTTGCATCATAGATGTTAACTAAATTACAGATGTATCTGCTGCTTGCTAGTACACCTCCAAAGCGAAAAATAATGTGGAATTAACTATTAATTGGACAATACGCGCAATAGTGTGGCTATGAGGATACTTAGAATATATAAAAAATTGTTTAATTAGGATACAAATTTGGTGATGAGGTTAGTTAGAGTTGGAAACCTTGTACCAAACTTGCTTGTTGTATTCTTTATTACATTTTGTTGTACTGTTTATTACAGTTTGTTTTACTTTCTATTACATTTTGAAATTAATGCTTTAATTTTAATTGTTTAAAAGCTTTGTAGAGCCAAGAATGGTTCGTATAAGTTATTCGCGAACCGTATATTTTTGTTTTATGCCCAATAACTCAAAACCGTCACCCCAAGAAGATTTATATGCACGCATAAATTGCGTAGTTCAAGCTAAAGAGCATCTTGAGAAAGAAATCCAAGCAATAAGTGCAAGTGCTTCGGGAGAAGTAGCTGCATCTTCCTGTTCGATTGTTCGCTATCTCGCTAAAGGCAGGAATTCAGGGTATTGGTATTATAAACTACAGGCTGGTGTGGCAATATTTCCCACAAAGACTGATGGTAAGAGTTCTCGTTACAAGCATTTAGGTAAAGCTGGTAGTCAAGCATACCTGGATGCTGTAGAACAAATTTTTCTAAAAGCCAAAATCGAAGCATTAGATCGTTCAATTAAAATTTTAAACCAGGGTTTGAAAGATTTAATCGAAGAAACTTCTAAATACAACAAAGATTAGTAGTGGGTTCGCGAATAATGTGCCTGCGAAGTATTCCCGCTTCTCTACATCCTGTGAAAAGTCAGGAGTAATAACGAATCGCATACTCCTACGGAGAAGCAAGCTACGCGCAGCGTCTCGTAGAGAAGAGAAAAAAGAAATACTTAACTAAACTGTATTGTACTATACTTCATTAAAAGTATCTGGATAAACAACCTTGCCTTTATACTGCTTTTGATAACTTTGTAGTGCTTTCACTATGAAAAATTCCTCTGGTACTGGAAAGGGAGACTCGATTTCATAAACAACAGCAGTTTTAAAGCCAAAGCGAGTATAAAATTGAGGATGACCTAGTACAATTACTATGGCTTCTTTCTTTACCTCTGCAATTTCTAACCCTGCTTTTATTAGTGCACTGCCAATTCCTTGTCTTTGAAACTGTGGATGAACTGCCAAAGGCGCTAAACCAAGTACCTGGAGTGTTTCTTCACCTACTAGGTCAATATAGCTGAATAAAATATGACCGACTACAACATTTTCAACCTCTGCAATTAGAGAAAGTTCGGAAATATAACGGTCAGAATAGCGAATTTTCTCCACAAGTTGAGCTTCGTTTTCTTGCCCAAAGGCTAATGTATTCACCTCAGCTATTGCTGTGTAGTCTGACAGAGTTTCACAACGGATATTCATGATTTTAAAACTAATTCCATAAAAACCCAGTTGGCTCGATGTTCTAGAGGAATTTCTGTTTTTTCCAAATACGGCTCGATATCTTGAAAGCCAAATATATGATAAAGTGCCTGTGCTTCCTTTGCAAAAGGGGCGCTGTCTAAACGTATCCTGGAGTAACCAATGTAGGCAGCTTCATTGATGATAGCTTCTAATAAAGACCGACTGATTCCTTTTCTGCGAAATTCTGGTCTTACATACATTCTTTTAATTTCGCCAATATCTTCACCAATCTTTCGCAAGCAAGCGCAGCCAGCTATTTTTTCCTCATATTGTCCCAAAAGCAAGCGTCCTGAAGGTGGTAGAAATTCGTGGAGTTGAGTTATATATTGCTCAAAGAATGTATTAGTATTTAAATTGATGCCGAATTGATGGCTGAATATTAACTTAGTCTCCTTAAAATATTCCCAAAACACTTCCTGTATATGAGATTTATGTTCATCAGTCTCTACCTGGATAATTTTAAGCAAAGTTTATACCTCCGCTAAATAATTGAATAAAAATACACAAGTTAGAGTGACAATTACTAAAGTTGATTTCGCGCTTTGAGTTGCAGATATCGCTCAACCAACTGATCGGCAATTTGATTTGCTGGCGCGTCTAACACTAATACACCTTTTTGTTTCAGTTGGGCAAATGCCACTTGTCGTTGCATTAATAAATCTAGGGCTACTGCACGGGTATAGGCAGTTGCGACATCATCTGTAAAGGTGTGTGCTAGACGATCGACTTGTGGATCTCGCAAAGTAACGCAAAATGGAAGGTAGCGGGGTGCTAACTTGGAGAGTGCGGCTAAAAGTTCTGTAGAAGCAGTAACATCAACTAAGTCAGTTATCACCACCACCAGCGCCCTGCGAGTTTGTCGCTGCAAAACATTTGTCACTGCCCCCAAATAATCAGATTCAAATAACACTGGTTGAATTGGAGTTAAGCGATCGATTAGCTGATTCAAATGATGTTGACCTCGTTCTGGGGGAATCCACGTATGCATTTGGCGGTCAAATACACCAACACCCACGCGATCGCCTCGATGTAAACCTGCCAAAGCTAAAGATAAAGTTGCATTCAATCCCCAGTCAAATCGCTGCAAATTCTCTACTTTTGCCGTCATCAGCCGTCCGCGATCAAGTAAAATCAGTAATGTTTGTTCCTGTTCTGGTTCCAAAACCCTCACCAGTGGCATAGCATTACCATAAGCCCCAACCCGACGGGCGGTAGCTTTCCAATCAATAAACCGTAAATCGTCACCCGTGCGATAGTTTCGCAGTTCGGCAAACTCTGTACCAATACCAGTTTTGCGAGATTGGCGCATCGATCCCGATGATTGCAGTGTCAGACGAATGGTGAGCGATCGCAATCCTACTAAATCAGGATAAACTTTTACTGGCAGACTTTGGGGAATTTGCCAATCATCCCAAGCTAATCCCCAAAGCCCCAACTGTCGGACTTGAATATTTCCCCAAGGAAACTCTCCCCGCTGTGTCGGGTGGACGGTATACGTTAATTCCTCAGTGCTGTTACTGGGAACAATGGCGCTGAGTGCAGGTGCAGACATGCCAAATCCTGTTGGGTAATAGTCGCGGATTTCAATTTGGGCATCAATATTTGGCGATGTCACCTTTAGCACTACAGAATTATCTCGCCCAATGGATAATCGTGACGGTAATTCGCGGCTAATTTGCACACGAGAACGCCGCACCCGCAAACCATCTACAACCATCAGTCCGAGAATGATGGCATTAAATAGCACAGTGATAGTGATGGTTGCTCTAACAATCAGAAATAAGGATAGGATCGGGGCGATCGCAATACCCAAAACCAATAATAAATAAACTCGTTTGGAAGGAACCATTTTTTAGAGCGAGAAGTTAAATTTTAGGGGGCAGGAGGGAGTGTTTCGACTACTGGTTGTTGAGCGTAGTCGAATACCCCAATGATGGGCTAACGATACAATCACTATACCAAGTAGCTGCTGGGTGTAATTTGTAATTCGTCATTACAGCAATTTTCATGTATTTGAACCACATCTATCGTAAGGGCACAGCATTGCTGTGCCCCTACCGCATGGTCTATTTACCTGAAAATAGCTGTAATATACTGCAAGGATTTTATTTCGGCGAACGCATTTGCTATTTCGGCGAACGCATTTGCTATTTCGGCGAACGCATTTGCTATTTCGGCGAAC
>NZ_JABXKF010000030.1 GCF_017115165.1 Nostoc sp. LPT
GGCGTACGCATTTGTTATTTCGGCGAACTCATTTGTTATTTCGGCGTACGCATTTTTTATTTTGGCGAACTCATTTGTTATTTTGGCGAACTCATTTGTTATTTCGGCGTACGCATTTGTTATTTCGGCGTACGCATTTGTTATTTCGGCGAACTCATTTGTTATTTCGGCGTGTCCATAACGCACCCTACTGGCGTGGCAAGACTAAATTGTTGCAATAAATTTTCTATGTGGTGTGGGCCGGAAAGCCCGCACTGGACGGGCGAGACGCCCATCCCACAAGAGTTTTTCTAATGCACTATTTAAGGCTAGACACGCCACTACGATTAACCAGGCTTTTACCCCACCCTAACCCTCCCCTTGGAAAGGGGAGGGAACAAGATTTCTTATTTCCCCCCTTTATAAGGGGGGATTAAGGGGGGTAATTTGACTTGTGTATACACCTTAGCCTAAAAGGAGAGAGGCTTTGAATCTTGCTCCCCTTCCTTTGCAGGGAAGGGCTGGGGGTTAGGTCTGTATTGTACTCAAGCGAGAAGCGCTATATTAGCAGTAGATTGATTGGGGCGATTAGAGTTATTTGAAACCCTATATTTAATCATTGGACTACATCTATAATATTACTCAACAGTTTTTACTATATTATAATTTGGTATAATCCCACTCATAAAAAAATAGTAAATTTTCGGTAATCAACGATGATAGAATTTGCCGCCATTACTTCAGCGATTACTCCCATAATTAAAAAATATGCTCCTCAAGCTGGTCAATTAATCATTAAACAAGCTCAAAAACACGAAGCTGTTATCAAAATTCTAAAGGAGTTAAAACTCAATCCTACTCAAATTCCTGATGACGTTGATACTGTTTATGTTTACGCTCTGGTAAGGTATGGTGTATTTAAGCCTGAAGCAATTTTAAACCTGTTTAAAGAGAAAGTCATTAAAGATTATTTTTGGGATGCTTATAAGAATAATACTCCTTTTGAATTCGTAGAAAATACAAAAATATTTCTTAACAAGAATAGCGAACTAAAAACTCAGATAATCAACAGTAAAAGGGAATTTTTGGGTAAATTAGAAGAATTTTTAGGCGAATTAGAAGAATTTGGTGAAGCTTTTATTGCAGTTGCTAAACAAACAGGCTCCTCAAAATTTCAGCCTTATCCAGATTGGGATTTAGATGTTTATCCCAAAGAGTTTAAAGCCTTAATGTTTGAAAAAACTCGCTTGTTTTGCGGTCGTGATTTTGTTTTCGATGCTATTCAGAAATTCTTCAAAACTCAAAATAAGGGTTATTTTACTGTAATTGGTGATGCAGGGATGGGTAAAAGTGCGATCGCTGCAAAATACGTTTTAGCTACTAGATATCCTTGTTATTTTAATGTTTTTGCAATAGAAGAGAACAAACCAGAGCAGTTTTTAAACAGTATTCGTAAACAGTTAATTAAGCGTTGTTCCCTTCAAAATGCAGACAACGCTGATTTAAGAACTTTACTGCAAAAAGCCAGTGAAGAACTAAAAGGACAAAAACTTGTAATTGTTGTTGATGCGTTGGATGAAGTAAAACAGGAAGGAAATGGTAATCTCTTAAATTTACCGCCAAATCTTCCCGATGGAATCTATTTTTTACTGACCAGACGACCTTATGAAGCAGACAAAAAACGTTTAAATTTGTCTTCAGATACTCCTTATAGGGAGTTAAATTTAATAGAGGATAGATATCAAAAATTTAGTCAGCAAGATATAAAAGATTACCTGCACTTATTTATCGAGATGAATAAAGACGAAATTAGACAATGGATTCAACAAAATAAAAATGATAATCAGGAAGAAATTATTGAATTAAATGAGTGGATACAAAAACAAAATCCGCCTATTGGTAAGACAGATTTTATTGATAAGTTAGCTGAAAAAAGTCAAAATAATTTTATGTACTTGCGCTATGTTTTACCAGCGATCGCGACTGGTAAATATAATGACTTGAATTTACAAGGATTACCAGAAGGACTTGAGAATTATTATAGAACTCATTGGCAGCGCATGGGTATGGATAATGATGACAATGACAATGACATTGACGTAAATATACTATTTATTTTGGTTATCAGAGGTGACGCAGTATCATCAGATATGATTGCTAATATTCTCGATCAGGATATATCTCCTGTAGAAAATATTTTAGCTCAATGGGTTGAGTATGTAACACCCAAAAAACTAGAAGAAGAAGGAAAAGAAAAAACTTACTACAGTATTTATCATCGCAGTTTTTTGGATTTTCTACAAAATCGGCCAAAGCTAGATAAAGACAAAAATAAAAGGCGATTTAAAGAAGTTAGTCAAAAATTTTATAAATATTTGAATGGGTAACTTCCAATGAAAAAAATTGCTACTAACTTTGCATCTTTGAAGGATATTGAAGAAAAGCAAAGTTTCCTTGATAAAATACCACTTTCTGCTATAAATGGAGGATTGGCAGACGAATATTATCAAACTCTTATAGATTTTGATTTTATTTATCTGAAAATTCAATATCCTCGATTTGGAGTAGAAGCCCTAATTAGGGATTATGCTTTGATTTATGACCCAGAAATATTCGATAATTTAGAACAAGATGAGAAACTAGACTCAGAACAAATCAAAATCCTGAAATTAATTCAAGATGCGCTACGGTTATCAGCCCATGTTTTGAATCAAGACCAAACCCAATTAGTAGGACAATTATGGGGAAGGTTGCAGAGTTTTCCCCAGCCAGAAATTCAGCAAATTTTGGCAGATGCAGTAGAAAATAAAAGTGAAATTCCTCGATTTCGCCCCATTACAGCCAGCTTAACCACTCCAGGGGGAAACCTACTACGCACCCTGACTGGTCATAACTCCGGGGTAAATGCAGTAGCGATCGCCCCAGATGGAAAAACAGCCGTTTCTGGTTCTGGTGACAAGACCCTCAAACAGTGGGATCTACAGACAGGAAAGGAAATCTCTACCCTGACTGGTCATAACGACTGGGTATATGCAGTAGCGATCGCCCCAGATGGAAAAACAGCCGTTTCTGGTTCTGGTGACAAGACCCTCAAACAGTGGGATCTACAGACAGGAAAGGAAATCTCTACCCTGACTGGTCATAACTCCAGTGTATTAGCAGTAGCGATCGCCCCAGATGGAAAAACAGCCGTTTCTGCTTCAGATGACAACACCCTCAAACAGTGGGATCTACAGACAGGAAAGGAAATCTCTACCCTGACTGGTCATAACTCCAGGGTATTAGCAGTAGCGATCGCCCCAGATGGAAAAACAGCCGTTTCTGCTTCAAATGACAAGACCCTCAAACAGTGGGATCTACAGACAGCAAAGGAAATAGAAGAGATAAAGAAAAATCTTTTTAAGTATGCCATTTACATTTTCAAGCAACGATTTAATTTACTAAAAATAAAGGAAATCTCTACCCTGACTGGTCATAACTCCAGTGTATTAGCAGTAGTGATCGCCCCAGATGGAAAAACAGCCGTTTCTGCTTCTTATGACAACACCCTCAAACAGTGGGATCTGGAGACAGGAAAGGAAATCTCTACCCTGACTGGTCATAACAGCTATGTAAGTGCAGTAGCGATCGCCCCAGATGGAAAAACAGCCGTTTCTGGTTCTGATGACAACACCCTCAAACGGTGGGATCTACAGACAGGAAAGGAAATATCTACTTTTATTGGTGACAGTCCGATAATTTGCTGTGCAGTTTCCCTAGATGGATTGACAATTATAGCAGGAGAATCGTCAGGGCGTGTTCATTTCCTCCGTTTAGAAGGGGGTTGAAAAAATGAAACCGATCGCTGAAAATCCGATCAATATCCCCAGATATCCCCTAGAATTTCAGCAAATCATTACGGCTAAAAATCAAAACTTTGTCGGTCGTGAATTTGTCTTTTCTGCTATCAACAACTTTCTCAATCAATCTGACAGAGGCTACTTTACTATTATCGGTGAGCCTGGTATTGGTAAAAGTGCCATTCTTGCCCATTATGTCAGCCAAAATCCGGGAGTTGTTTATTACAATGTCGAAATTCCAGGTAAAAATCGCGTTGAGGAATTTTTGACAACGATTTGCACTCAATTAATAGAAATCGCCCAAAATCAAGGTAGTAAAAATCTCACTACTAACTTTCCTGGCTCTACCACAGAAGACAGTGGTTTTTTATCGTTATTACTGCAACAAATCAGTAATAGATTGCAACCAAAACAACGGTTAATTATTACAATTGATGGCTGCGATAGAATTGATATCAATAATCAACCACGCGGCTCAAATATTTTCTATTTACCCCGTTATCTACCCGAAAAAGTTTATTTTATCCTTAGTCGTCGTCCGTTTTTGAGAGATAAATCAGGTTTATTAATTGAAACTCCAGCCCAATCTTTAGATTTATCAAATTACCCAGAACAAAATCGCGCTGATATCCAGAAATATATTAAAAGTTATTTAAATGAATCATCTCATTCTGTAGACGCTTCTGCGGCTACTCTTCGAGAACGCCAAAGGCGAACCCGCAGGGTGCGTAGCCTTAGCGAAGATAATAATCCCGGAGATGTTTCGCTCAACATGATAGAGCCAGGTTTTGATGATGATGAAACCAATTTTATGTATGTTAAAGAAATCTTAGCAGCGATTAATGAGGATATTTACCCACCAAATTTACAACTCTATTACCAAAATCACTTAGAGAAAATGAATTTAGCAACCAGTAAACAGCAAACAATGGCTTTACAGGTGTTAAATATCTTAGTTCAAGAGCAATCAATATCAATAGAAATAATAGCAGAAAGATTAGATGTAGATGAATATGAAATCAAGGTAATTTTAGACAAGTGGCGAGAATTTTTACATTTAGAATCAATAGGAGCAGAAATCCATTATAGTGTTTATCATGCTAGTTTTCGTGATTGGTTGAGGCAACAAATTGAGTCTAAATTTTGAGTTTGGCATGGTACTAACTCTTTTTTTCTAGAGAAAATTTAGGGTGAAAGCAAGCAATATCTTATTAATCAGTAGGAGTAACAAGGAATTATGCCTAAATATGTACTCTGGGGAAGTTACTGCGAAGACGTTCTCGAAAAACGTACCCCCCACCGTCAAGCTCATTTAGACGGATTAGCAAAACAGAAAGAATCCGGTGTGCTGATTACCATCGGCCCCACTAAGGATGTCACAAAAGTTTTTGGCATTTACGAAGCCGAAGATGAAGCCACTGTGCGCCAGTTGATTGAAAACGATCCTTACTGGAAAAATGGTATCTGGACTGAATATTCAGTCAAAGAATGGATTCAGGCTTTATAAATTGGTGTTGGGCATTGGGCATTGGGCATGGGAAGATGAGCTTGAATGTTGAACCTTTGAACTCGGAAGTTGAACCTCTGAACTTGGAAGTTGAACCTCTGAACTCGGAAGTTGAGCCTTTGAGCTTGAAACTTTCAGTTTTAACTTTCCCCCATCTCCCACCCTACGGGAAGCTAAAGCTACATCACCTCCAGTCTTTTTCTTCTCTACGAGACGCTGCACGTAGCTTGCTTCTCTGTAAGAGTACAATTTTGAATTTTGAATTTTGAATTTTGAATTGATTTCTCCCCATGCCCACATAATTATGAAAATTTGGCAAGTTGATTTTTATCGTCGTCCCTCACAAGATGCGTCTGGACAAATTTTATGGGAGTTGTTGATTTGTGACGCAACTCGCAGCTTTAAGTATGAAGCCACCTGTCTCCAGTCAGCAGCAAATTCTAATTGGGTTGCCACTCAACTTGAGCTAGCTGCTGGTGAAAAATTGCCAGATGTAATTCAAGTATTTCGTCCGCAGTCTCTCAGCTTAATTGAGGCGGCGGGACGCGATTTAAGTATTAATGTCGAACCTACCCGCCACACCCTGGCGTTAAAGCAGTGGTTACAAGAAAAGCAATATCCCTCAACGCTGGATAAACCACCCCCAGCACCATTACCAGAAAACCTCTGGGGAGAACAATGGCGTTTTGCAACTCTAGCTGCTAGTGATGTAGAAACGAGATTTAGCGATCGCCCCATTCCTATTTTGCACATCCCAGAACATCGTAAACCCATCAATTTGGGTTTAGCATCAACAGTCCCTGTTCCTGGTGTAGTAATTTATGGTGGACGGCAATCAATGCGCCTAGCACGGTGGTTGCAGCAAGCCCGTCCTGTAAGCTTGAACTACATTTCTGGCGCACCGGATGGCTTAATATTAGAAGCTAGCTTGGTGGATAGATGGATTGTTGCCACATTTGAAGATCCAGAAATTACCACAGCAGCCCAAGCATTTGAACAACGCAAGCAGCAAAGCCGAGGATTGCATTTTTTGTTAGTTCAACCCGATGATTCTGGTATGACTTATAGCGGTTTTTGGTTATTGCGGGCAGAAAATTGATATTAATTGCCAAAAATATTTGTTTGCTTAATTTTTATTATCCATAAAATTAACTGAAGAACCATTTTACTACTTTGGCTGATTTGCAGTCTTGGTTAGAAGGGCAAACAAATTAAACTATTTCTTCCTGCTTTTGACTTAAATACATCGCAATTCCTTTCTCGTAGTAAGCTGCCTCATTAATAAAAATAGGATAAACAGTAGACGCTCCCTCATAGAAAATATCTTTTCCTTCAAAAGTCAGAAACATTGGATCGCCTGGATGCAAAGGTTCATAATCTCTAAACTGAAGCTGGGGGTGAATCATGGCTTGAATTTCTCCGCGATCGCTTCTCGGATAATCGACAGTTCCAATGTATTTATAAAGTGTAAGCTGGCTGCTTGTCTGCGGAATATTCTCCTGGTTGCACCCTTCCAAATAGTCTAAAACCGCATAAAGAAGCTGTTCTGTTTTTTGAAATAATTCAGCGTTTAATATATTCTGAGCTACAGCCCCAACTTCTATAACAAAACCCAATTCGCACAGAGAACGGAGAAAACCATTTTCTTTGGATTCCTGATTAATACAGACTTTCACCAAAGGATCAATAGAACTTAAATAAGCGCCTAACCGAAGTAATAAAGGCTGCATATCACAAAAAATCAGAGTTAACCCCATATTGGCAGTTGTGCTGTGCAAATCAACAATTACATCCACAAAGGGCTGATTTTGAGGTTGCAATATCTGTTGAATTGCTTTTGCCCGCGTATCTTCATAACTTGAGAGTTGGGGATTTTGTAAGCCTTGATTAGTGAAACAACGATTTAAATCCTGATCAATGTATCGTTTGCCTTCTTCAATAGCTTTGAGATTACCAAGTAATGCCAGAGTTTCAAAACTTGCCCTGTTAATTAAATTAGGATATTGCTGAAACTTTTTGACTAAATGTACTCCTGTTAACTCATTACCGTGATTTCCTCCAATGATCGCAACTCGTTCAATCTGACTCATAACAACCTCATATCTAAAAAACTACCCTACAGTTATTGAGAATGCTGCAAGATACAAGATAGAAGTATAACTGCTGCTGACTAAATATTGTAAAAGACTGACGCGATGTCTACGACGGGCTACGCCTACGCTCCATGTTCGAGTCAAAATATGATAACTGTTAAGCTGTTGGTTTGAGTACAAAAGGGGAGGAAATTTATGGAGTATAATTTTCAAGCGATGCCTCCGGCGGGCTACGCCTACGCTGAACTTTACAAAAACGCCCTCCTCAATGACGTACTACCCTTTTGGGAAAAATATTCTCTTGATTGGCAGCAAGGCGGCTATTTCACCTGCCTTGATCGCGAAGGCAAAATTTATGATACAGATAAATTCATCTGGCTGCAAAACCGCCAGGTGTGGACTTTTTCGATGCTTTACAACCAGCTAGAAAAGCGCGAAAATTGGCTGAAAATTGCCAGCAACGGCGCTAATTTTCTCGCTCAACATGGCAGAGATAGCGATGGTAACTGGTACTTTGCCCTCACCCGTGAAGGGAAACCATTGGTTCACCCTTACAATATATTTTCTGATTGCTTTGCAGCGATGGCATTTAGTCAATATGCACTCGCTGGCGGCGAAGAATGGGCAAAGGATGTAGCAATGCAAGCTTACAACAACGTATTACGCCGCAAGGACAACCCCAAGGGCAAATATAATAAAACCTATCCCGGCACACGCCCGATGAAATCATTGGCTGTACCGATGATTTTAGCCAACCTGACTCTAGAAATGGAATGGTTGCTGCCAAAGAAAACATTAGAGAATGTCTTAGCTGAGACAGTCCGGGAAGTGATGAGCGATTTTCTCGACCAAGAACGGGGACTAATGTACGAAAATGTTGCCCCTGACGGTTCCCACATAGATTGTTTTGAGGGACGGCTGATTAATCCAGGTCACGGTATCGAAGCGATGTGGTTCATCATGGATATCGCGCGTCGCCAAAACGACACCAAAACTATTAATCAAGCCGTTAATGTGGTGCTAAATATCCTGAATTTTGCTTGGGATAGCGAGTACGGCGGATTGTATTACTTTATGGATGCAGATGGTCATCCCCCACAACAATTGGAATGGGATCAAAAGCTGTGGTGGGTTCACCTAGAGTCTTTGGTTGCATTAGCGATGGGCTATCGCCTAACAGGGCGTGAGGTGTGTTGGGAATGGTATCAAAAGATGCACGATTATGCCTGGTCACATTTTGCTGATTCAGAATACGGTGAGTGGTTCGGCTATCTCAATCGACGTGGAGAAGTATTGTTGAACCTTAAAGGCGGCAAATGGAAAGGATGTTTTCACGTACCGCGTGCATTGTACCTTTGTTGGCAGCAATTTGAGGCATTGCGATGCCTGCGGCGGTAAACAACGCAGTCAGTTTAATCTTTGCTAGTGTACAAGTACTATTGGAAAGATGTCTCATGAATGCTGTGACACCTAAGCGATTTACGATCGCTGAATACCATCAATTGATTGAACTTGGATTTTTGACAGAGGCCAATCATATTGAATTGATTCGAGGGGAACTAATTCAAATGACAGCCAAGGGAACGCCTCATACAGTTTGTAGTTCTATCTTATGCCGTCAATTGGATCGGCTATTAGGCGATCGAGCAGTCATCCGTGGACAAGATCCGATCACCCTTCCTAATCAGAGTGAGCCTGAGCCGGATGTTGTCATTGCACGAGGAAGAGATGAAGATTATCTTGCTCATCATCCGTATCCCGAAGATATTTTGTTAGTGATTGAAATTTCAGATAAAACCATAGATTACGATCAAACAACCAAGTTGTCTTTGTATGCAGAAGCCGGAATTTCTCATTACTGGATTGTGAATTTGCCAGATAGTCAACTTGAGCGCCACAGCCAGCCATATCAAAATGCTCAAAATAAGTTTAGCTATCTCAGCAAGCAGATTTGTTTATCGAATCAGTCAGTGGTGATTCCTGGATTTGAAGATGCATTATTAGACTTGAATCGGTTGTTTCCAGAGAGTGCTAGTGAATGATTTTTGCTCGTTTCCTAAAGTGAGTTAAGCTACTTATGCTTTTGCGATCGCTTAGATAAGTTAGTTAAGGAAAATTGTAGGTTGGGTTGAGGCTTTGCGAAACCCAACATTTTGCGAGGTTTGTTGGGTTTCATTCCTACACATTTTTATTCTTAGGCAAAACCTACGCAGTATTGAGTAGATAGTAGGTCGAATTTGGGAAAAATACTCTTCCTAATGCTTGTTGCTGGCTTAAGTAATCTTACAATGGGGTAGGGGCAAGGAAGAAAGCTATAAAAGCGATAAAGCTTTGGAGTCAGGAGCAAATGACCAGTCAGGAATCGGGAGATTCTAAACAAGAGATACTATTGGAACGGTATGAAGTGCAGCAGGAACTAGGCAAAAAAGCCGGACGGCGGACGCTGCTAGCTCGTGACTTACAAACTCAAGAATTAGTACTGGTTAAAATACTGTCCTTTAATAATGAATTTGAATGGAACGACCTCAAGCTGTTTGAGCGAGAAGCTGAAACTCTCAAAGCACTCTCCCACCCAGCCATTCCCAGCTACCTTGACTACTTCGAGCTAGATTCACCTAATAGCAGAGGATTTGCACTTATACAAAGTTATATCCCAGCCAAGTCTCTAGAAGCACAACTTGAAGCAGGACGTAGCTTCAGTGAACAAGAAGTTAAGGAACTGGCAAAAGCCATTCTAGAAATTCTCAAATATTTGCATGGGCGTCAACCACCCGTAATTCATCGTGATATCAAACCCAGTAATATTCTATTAACAAATCGCTCTGGTAATAGTGTGGGTGAAGTGTACTTAGTAGATTTTGGCTCAGTACAAACCATCGCCAGAAGAAGTAGCACTATGACAGTTGTAGGAACTTACGGCTATATGCCACCAGAGCAATTTAGTGGCAGGGCTACTCCAGCTTCAGACCTTTACAGTTTGGGTGCAACTTTAATTTACTTGGTAACAGGTCAACATCCAGGCGATTTACCCCAAATAGACCTACGAATTGAATTTGAACAAGTAGCCAATATTAGCTCTGGTTTTAGGATTTGGTTGAGGCAGATGACAGAACCTATTGCTAGTAAACGCTTGACTTCTGCTGAAGATGCATTGCAAGCCTTAAAACAACCTGGAAATGCAACTCAGATCCAGAGAAGGGCGACTATTTTAACGGTTTCAACGGTGGAGAAACCTCCTGGTAGCAAAGTAGTTTTGAATAAGAATGTTAATTTCATAGAAATTATTATTCCAGCTATAAGCTCATGGAAAAAGTTGATTATAGTTTCTTTAGGCTATTTATTTCTTGTGCTGTTAGACCTATTTATACCACTTTTTCTAATAGCTTGGATTTACCATTTAAATTCATTTACAATTTTTCTGTTAGTTTTAGTTCTTTTAGCTACTATTTTGTATAATATTTTGCCAGCTTTATTTGGGGAAATGCGATTGCGTATCACTAGACAACAGATTTCACGAACTTTTAATCTTTTTAGGATTGAGCGTCCTAGTCTACTTCCCAGTCTCAAGCAAAATGTTACTCAACTGGAACGGATACAATTTGGGATTGATAATCGTTGCCTAATAATCTGGGCAGGAAGGAGAAATTATAAAATTTATAGCAGTTATTTTGCTAATTTTTCTGTTACTACCCCAGAACTTAATTGGCTAACTCATGAACTTAGCGATTGGCTTGGCTTACCAATTATTAAAGAGTAAATTTCCTAAGGTGCGTTACACTTTGTTGACATACTGCTTTCACATTAATTACAAACTAAATTCTGCTGCATTATCTTCATCCACATCTGCATCTTTACCCATAGTAGTAGGTTTAAATTTAGAGCCATGAATTAATTCACTAAATGAAATTCCTGGATTTTGGTAAACAATATTCAGCACACTCATAAAATCTCGCACAATTTCCCCTGGTGTAAGTAATGCTTCTGCACCCAAGCGATTAATAATTTCTTGCACAAACTCCTTCAACTCACGAGTTGTCAAAGTCTGTTCATATCCAAAATTGAGTGCATGAATCTCAGCTAAACGTTGCAAAAGCGTCAAAATTTCTGCTTCACTCAACGAATTTAGCCGAATCACTGGCCCTAAATGTTCCTGAACATTAGCTTGTGCAACAAAACGGCTTTCTTTTGTACGTCTTTGCCAAGCTTGGTCTGCAAAAAGTCCCCGTTTGGGGTCTTCTAAAAATTTAGTTGTTCCACCAACAACAATGCCAAGATGTTCTGCTTTACATTGCATGGTGTCGTTAAACATTGCCAGGAGTCGATTATAATTCTTTTCCCGCGTTACCGTAGTAGATATTTGATATAAATGTACGGCTTCATCAACTAAAATTAACAGTCCTTTATAACCAATTTCAGCGACAAATTTTGCAAACAGTTTTATATAATCATACCAACTATCATCATCAATAATCACGCGTACTCCTAAAGCTGCTTTCGCCTCAACTTTAGTAGTAAATTCTCCCCGTAACCAGCGCATCGCTGCATTTTTTAAATTATCATCATCCAATCGGTAGCCACGCCAATAAGCGATAATCACGCTACCAAAATCGAAACCGTGAACTAAGTCTTCAATATACTGAACAACTTCTCTAATTTTCGATTCAACTTGGTCATCAAAACCATCGTCATTCGGACGTATTTCAGTTTCTTTAACCACTTCTTGTTGAATTTTATTAATCCATCCTTCTATAATCGAGACTAAAGCACCACCATCAGGACGAGTTTTTGTAGCTAAGTGACTCATTAATTCTCGATAAGTGGCTACACCTTCATTGTTGCTTCCAGCTAATCGACGTTCAGGAGATAAATCAGCATCAGCTACTACAAAACCTTGCTCCATCGCTCGATTACGAAGTAGTTGCAATAAAAAACTTTTACCAGAACCGTAGTTACCAATTATGAAGCGGAATGCTGCTACACCTTCTGCAATATCATCGAGATTTTGTAATAGGCTTTTTAGTTCTTTTTCTCGACCTACTGCGATATATTCAACTCCCACTCTTGGTACTACCCCCGCACCAAGGGAATTGATTAAAGCAGTGGATATTTTCTTCGAGATTTTAAGCTTTGCCATGTATTACACTTCACTGTATTCTAAACGCAGAAGCACGCAGTAAGTAGGTAAGGGATATCATCTTACTACTAAATCTTACGACGGCAATAACAATTTAATTTGACGAAGTATGTCTAGCCATGAGACCTTCATACATTGCAATCATTTTTTTGACATCTGTTATATGCTCCTGATAAACTTTTGGACTTTCCGAATCAGAATTGATTATTAATTCCCCAATAGTATCATTTGCGCGCTCATTTATAGAATCGATTAATAAATTTGGCATAGTGATATTTGCTTCGGCAATTGTTTTAATAGCACTATTAGGATTATCTTGTTCAACTATAGCTTTTAATACTTGTAACTCATGTCCTGGAAGATTTACCAGAAAATTAGTCCATTCTTCAGAGATATTTTCTGATGTCTCAACTTCCGAATTGTCAATAATATCTGAAGATTCAATTATTTCAGAAAATGGAAATAACTCAATATCATCTTCTTGGGAATTATCAGACAAAGGCTCTGAATTAAATGTTTCTACTTGTTGTAGTAATTCCCATACTTGATTTTGTAATGAGTCTCGTTCTTCTTGCAATAATGAAACTTGTGCTTGTAATTGCTGTAATTCGGCTTTGTGTTCTGCTAGTTGGGTTTTTGAATAACTCAGGATAGCTTGGATATTTTCTCTTTCGGTTTTGGTTGCTACAAGCAATTGATTATTTTGGGTTGTCTCAACTTCTAGCTCTTGAATTGCAATTCGCAGTTCATATAATTTTTCTTCTAATTGGGGTTTGAGTCTGCCTAAAAGAGTTAAATTACTTTCAACTTCTTGCTTCTCGTGTTGTAGCTCGGAAATTTGACTTTGCAATTGGGTGATTTCAGCGCGAGATACATTACAATTTGACTCTAAACGGCGCTTCTCTGCTGTGAGGATAGAAAAAGCATTGTTCAATTCAGTTTGATTTTTTTGCAAATTATTAATTTCAGTTTGCAAGCTACTAAGTTCTGTTTCTAATTGCTTCTTTTGTCCTGCAAATGTTCTTAATTCTCGATGTAGACTATCTCTTTGGCTACGGCTTTCTATGACTTGATTTTGCAACTGTTGTGATTCAGCATATAATAAATTATGATGTTCTTCAATTTGATTGATTTCTCTGACAACACGAGCCTTTAATCCCTCCATATCTTTAATTCGTTTGCGGAGAGAACCTAAAACAAACATTTCATAATTTCTGCGTCGCTTGTCTATGAATAATGCTGTTGTATGGATAGTAACGGCAGTAATTACACCTGTGAGAAAGGCTTTATTAAAATCCCAACTTGGAACAAGGCTAAGACCAAAACTCACACTAAAGGCAACTATCACTAGTAGAAATCGATTGCTGATCGTTACTGATTGCATATTGCTGGTTTTTAGCGTAGTTAAATTATCTGAATAAGTGGCTCTCATAGTAATTATTAATTAAAAAATATATACATATAAAATACTTAATGTAATTTATTTTTAATCTCTTATTTTGTTTAGTGAAACAAAGCATTTTTGTCAAATTTAGTATCATAGTTGTTCTCAAATATTTAGTTTTACTTACTGGTGCATAACCTTGTTGGGTAAATCACAGAAAAGTACAATCACCAATAAAATTTCATCCTACGTGTTGGATGTATTGTTACCTGTATTAAAAAGTGTTAAATCTGCTTTTAAAAAATCAACAAACTGCCGTGCTGTACGACCAGAACGACCATTATGACGAGTTGCCCATTGTAATGCCTGAAATTCCAAATCTTCTTGGGTAATATTAATTTCAGCTTGTGTCACTAGATGTTGTACAATTTTTAAATAAGTTTTCTGATTGGCTGGTTCAAAAGTCAAGGTTAAACCAAAGCGATCGCTAAACGAAAGCTTCTCCTGCATCGTATCCCAGGCATGGATTTCCTCGTTATCCTTAGGTGCAGGTCTATCCACAAAAAACTCCCGAATCAGGTGGCGGCGATTAGAGGTAGCGTACACCACTACATTTTGAGGGCGCGCCGTTAAATTACCTTCTAAAACTACCTTGAGGGCTTTAAAGGCATCATCATCTTCTTCAAATGAAAGGTCATCGACAAAGATAATAAATTTTTGTGACACACCCCGTAAATGTTCCACAATTTCTGGTAGGTCTTTTAAATCAGATTTTGCCACTTCCAATAAGCGGAGGCTGCGATCGCTATATTCATTCAACAAAGATTTCACTAAAGAAGATTTGCCAGAACCGCGACTACCGTAAAGTAATACATGCAGTGCCATCTCTCCTGATAATAAAAACTCTGTATTTTTCAGCAAAGCATCTTTTTGAGATTCGTAACCGACAAGCGCACTCAGTTTAACCGGGTCAGAATACCTAATACCGATAAACTGCCCAGATTGCCAGCGTAAAGCGCGATATTCTGCAAATAAACCAGAGCCACATTGCCGATAATAAGCTGCTAACTCTTCTACAGCATCACCCCAATTATCTAACTCTTGTAGATATGTAGTGAATTTTGTCTCTACTCCTACCAATTCTTGCCCTTTATACCACACTATCGGTGAAATCGGCATGTGAGCTACACCTTGTACCCACTCGCTCAAAGAAGCGCTGCTACACTCATAGAGACTTTGTAATGCTTGTAAATCATGCTGAACTGCTGTTACTAAAGCTGGGGGCAAATCTTCAAATTCTTGCACTCCCGCCAGCCTTGTAAAAGGATTCTCAGAGAAGAGAATTTGAGTAATTAAATAGTCTTCCCAGTTTTGATTTCTAGCAGCCAAAGCGTGAAAGTAACTGCCGTAGGCTTGGAGACAACCCCGTGCATCGGCTTGGGCGTAACGTATAGCTTGCAACAGTTCCAGAAATGCTATCCCCACTTCACCTTGCAGAACAGATTGGTACAGTAAAAGTGAGGCTGCTTGGCGCTGGAGATATTGAACGTTTGTATATGAGGAAGTACTTGCCATTGGCATCGCTTGATTATCCATTAATCAATTGTGTGGTATAGCTAAATAGCTATGGTAAATTGTCTGCTGACCCTGGCAGTAAAGTCAAAGTCTACATAGGTTTTAACAATGAATTTAGGTATAGTTGCTGCTTTTGCCTACGGCATATTAGCGATTGCTGGTGGCATTATTGGCTACATTCAGGCTAAAAGTAGGGTTTCACTCCTAAGTGGTAGCATTAGCGGTTTATTACTAATACTTGCCGCTTACTTTCAACTCCAAGGGCAAACCTGGGGTGCGATTTCAGCAGTGTTAGTTACTGTCGTTTTAGTTGTCGTCTTTGCATTTCGATTGGTAAAAACACGCAAGTTTATGCCTGCGGGATTAATGACGATTTTGGGTCTGCTGGCATTGGCGGTGATGGTGAATCAAATTGTGGCTTTAAGGTAGCATCAGTCTCCAAGCAATAACCACCCTCCTGTTTTTTTTGGCGTGGTATGACCTCCTTGCCTTAAGTTAAATTAGTACATTTATATTACTATGACTTGTTACCTTTGCCTGATAACTTTCAGCATTTTTAATGAGTTATGGCGATATAAATCACCGCACCACAACGTAACTGTAGATTATCTCTTGGGCTTTTAGCTTATATCCATCCAGTGAGTTCAGCCGTTATGTCTGTTCAGAAAAATTATTGGATTTGAGTTGTAAGGTTTTCTGTGGAGCGATCGCATTTACACTGGTAATTATGTACTTGAGAAAAGTGCAGTTCCATAAGGAGCACTCATGTAGTCTTTGTTTGCGATCGCCCATAGTCATTTACAATTTGTAGGTGACAAAAATAACCTGATAATAAGCATTACAGACATCAATTTTGAAAATTAAATCAAAAAATAATTACTAATTGCCAAAAAATTCCGGTTTTTTTGGCTTTGTGATGATAAATAAAAATAATAGTGTTGAATCTCGTGCTTTGTACCGCGAAGGATTACTGAAATTCTTCGCTGCTTTGAGGATGACTACTGAACATCAAATAACATCTGCCGCCAATCAGTTTTTTGCTGGGGATACTTCTTTGCCACAAAAAAATGAGATGGAGCCACATCAAAAGGCTCTACCACAAAACTTACTGTAGATGTATCTAAGTAACTATGCTGATAAAGTGTAAAGATGTCAAGGTATCTGGGAGCAAATTTTAAAGCAATTGCAAAGGACTTGGTGCCATTTTGGCAGGTTTTTCTCCCAAATATGGGATATTAGTAGATTGTAGAAATCTTTATTGTTATTCACATCTCTCTTCTTGCATTAGTTCCTATCTACTGAAAACTCTTAAGACCAAGCAAATTTGACACGATAAGTTTAAGTAATTTAATGAAGTAGGAAATAATACATGGTATTATCACTGTCTTCTCATAACGTTATCCAGTATCTGCAAGACGCGGGTCTGTGTAGCTCAGAAGATGGCCCATCAGACAAATCTGAGTTGCCAGGAACTAGTCAGAACAATTTCAATTTACTAGTGACTTTAGCAGATAATCGCCAACTGCTCCTGAAACAAGAACGTAACGTTAACAACAATGACGGCGCGCCTCATGAATTGTTTCAGGAGTGGCTGTTTCACCAGTTGCTACAACAGTTTCCAGTTCTAGGTAATACTTCAGCGATGCCTACGGCGGTAAACCACGCGCCATTGGTAGTGCATTTTGACGAAGAAAATTCGATTCTTGTCCGTAGCTACTTGAGTGAATATCTAGAGCTTGCGACATTCTACCATAACAATGAGATTTTTCCACAAGAAATTGCCTCTGCCATCGGCACAACTTTGGCGGGACTGCATCGCGCCACCTACAACCGCCGAGAATATCGGGATTTTATGGCAACTGCTCCCCAAGGAGAGTTTCGCTATGGGTTTTACAATCCAGCCCAAGGGGTAGGGTCAATTGGGCCGGAGATTTTTGGGACTGTGACCACGGATGCACTGAAATTCTATGTTCTCTATCAACAATACGAGAGTTTGTCATCTGCGATCGCAGATTTGGCATATAGCTGGAATCCTTGCTGCTTGACTCACAACGACCTGAAATTGAACAACATTTTGGTTCATTCCAGGTGGGAGCAACTAGACAATTGTCTAGTACGACTAATTGACTGGGAAGCTTGTTCTTGGGGAGACCCAGCCTTTGATTTAGGAACTTTACTGGCAAGCTATTTAGGAATTTGGCTTAAGAGTCTGGTTGTAGACGCCACCATTGAGTTAGAAGAATCTCTACATTTGGCGTTAACACCGTTAGAGATTTTACAACCTTCAATTATTGCCTTAATTAGGGCTTATGTGAATGCTTTCCCGATGATTTTAGAATACAGCCGTGACTTTATTTTGCGCGTTATCCAGTTTGCGGGGCTGGCACTAATTCATCAAATTCAGGAGATGATTACGTGCCGGAAACACTTTAATAATGCTGAACTCTGTATGCTGCAAGTAGCTAAAAGTTTACTTGTGATGCCAGAACAAGCTCTACTGACCATCTTTGGGATATCAGAGTCAGAAATCCTGAATCCTGTGGCAAAGATTCATAAATTTCCTCAGCCTGTAAAGGAGCAGCAGTTACTTCGGATTTATTATGAAAAAACTCGGCTACGTGGTTGTTAGTAGCAGGGTGCAGAATAATTTTCAGAATAAAACACAATTCTGAATTATAAATTCTGACTCCTAAATTATATTTTGTTAAAGTTTGATTTATGAATGGATTAATGCTAAATTCCTCTATCAATCAATCGCTAAATACTCTATTTGATATTGCTCAAAATATCCAGATTGAGTCCAATTTTTGTATTTACCATCCCAATTATCAACCCTTCGCTCTGCCAACGAAAATAGCCGATAGATTTCAGCAGAATTCAGTAGATTTACAACAGAAGTATCTTACTCTCTTACTACGAAATTTTCTCTATGGAATCTATTACAATGGCTCCCTGCAAAGTACTTTGGCAATCAATACTGATAATACTAATCGACTGCCAAAGCATAATTTAGCAGATAATTCTATTTTGGAGATTGACTGGGACTTTTACGAGCAACTGCACGCCAGTAATCACGGCATAGGTTACTTTGACCCTCAATGGCAGGTGTTACGGAAAGAACCTGATGGGACTATGGCTGTGACTAAAGGCGGTTTAACACTTTATGTTGAGCCAGACTGCCATCTAGAATCCAGTAAGAAATCTACCAAAGTGGGTGATATGGTAGCAATCTGGATGCCCAAAAATCGACTGCAAAATGGCTCTTACTTAGCAGTTAGCAATGTTGGACAGGAACGGCAGAGTAACCCAGACGCCGATTTAGGAGCAGGGCGAATCTACTTTAACTTTACGGCATCTGGTGCGATCGCTCTCATGGAAAGCTTGACGCTGCAACTAAATGCAGCCTCGATTCCCTTTAGCTTTCAGGTTCTCCACAACCCCTCTGCATACGGACGCTATGATTCGGGGCTACTCTACTTTGAACTCCCCGACTATCCAGCAATCCGCACAATCCTTCAGACTGTTTATATCGAAAATCAATCCCATTTCCAGCCCGAAATTCCTTTGTTTACCAAATTTTTAGCCCCAGGGTTAGGTTTAGCTGAGGAACCAATCCAAAAATTTGCGGCACAAGAAAGTTTTGGCATGAACCGTTGTCAAATTGTCGCTAATGCTCTGTTAGAAGCTTGGCAAAAAGGTAAGAATGCAATGGAAGAACGAATGAAGGTTATTGACCAACACTTTGCACGCCATACAATTGACTTGCGGCGTCCCTACCTCAATCCCAATTCTCAAGATATTTATTTCCCTTTAAATTAAGTAGGATTTAAGTAGCATGACTAAAAATCTGGACAATTAGCACTTACTACATTGGGGTGTGTGTAGTAATGTAAAACTGTCTCTATGTTGTCACCAATCCACATTGCGACTTTATAGGGGGTGACGCCGCTACTAACCCTCTTCTGTCACTCTCTGAAAAGTTTTGCCATTTCTGAATTCTAGAGTTTTTGTATACGAAGCGATCAGCACAAACAGCTGGCAAAATGCAATTCTGCCTTGAGTGCTTTTTACCGTCGTTTACGTTCTCGCCTGGTACACCCAAAGCTATCACTGCTACTGCTCATAAGTTGGCATGAATTTTCTACCGACTTTGGACATGTGGAGGCGACTATTAAGATCCTGGCATGGATTATTATGAACAACGTTACCAAGAACGAGTCATCAATAACCTCCAGAAAAAGGCTCTAGCTTTAGGTTTTGATCTGACTTCTCAGCCCCAAGCAAATACGGTTTTTTAAAAGAGGGATATATCAACGAAGATAATCGTGTCAAATCACTAAGGGAAAGCCTTAGACAAAACAATCTCATCAAAATTCTATAAAGCACGTTTCATAAACTGTTGGAGCTGAAGGGGTGACAAAGAAGCTAAAAAGCAGATTGGATAAGGAACATAGCACGCAGACCCTTCTGAAAATAGGGTAATTTATTGGGCTTTAAACGCATAAGCTCATG
>NZ_JABXKF010000102.1 GCF_017115165.1 Nostoc sp. LPT
GCAACGTACTCCTACGGGGATCTTGCTAGCAATAGCGTCTTGTAGAAAGCATCTTCATTCTGATTCTTGGATTCTAAATTCTTCTTCAAGCGTCTTGTCGGAAAAAGAATAAATCACTTGTGACAGTCTTCTCCTGTGGTCGCTGCTGTGCGTAGCTTACTTAAGAGGAGGGGTAGACGGAAAAAAGTGCAATTTCGACATGAAAATATGACAACCACACGAACATTTAACTCTTGGCTAACATGTACCAAACCTAATCCTCAGGCTTCAGTGCGTTTATTCTGCTTCCCGTATGCAGGTGGTAGTTCTATCATTTTTCGCACATGGGCTGAGAGTCTACCTAAAACTGTCGAAGTTTGCTCTATTGAACTTCCTGGACGAGGAACCCAAATGAAGTCAGCCCCATTTTCGCGGCTAAAACCTCTTGTGGGTGCGATCGCCCAAGCGCTGACAAGGAATCAGTTTGCTCCCGCCTTGCTTCCACATTTAAATAAGCCATTCGCCTTTTTTGGTCACAGCATGGGAGCGATCGTTAGTTTTGAGCTAGCCCGTTTACTCCGCAAACAGTATGGTCTTGAACCAGTACATATGTTTGTTTCCGGCCGCCGCGCTCCACAAATTCCCGATCCAGATTCACCTATCCATGCTCTAAGTGAACCTGAGTTCATAGAAGAACTACGCCGTCTCAATGGTACTCCCGAAGCACTGCTGGAAAATGCCGAATTAATGCAACTTCTTGTCCCAATTCTACGAGCAGACTTTGAAGTTCTAGAAACTTATGTCTATGCTACTGAGTCACCACTTGATTGTCCTATTACTGCTTTTGGTGGCTTACAGGATCAAGAGGTTAATTATGATGAACTTCAAGCTTGGCGCGAACAAACAAATGCTGTATTTTCACTACAGATGTTCAAAGGCGATCATTTCTTTTTACACTCAGCCCAATCACTCCTGCTACAGTCACTTTCTCAAGAACTACAGCAAATTACCAGTTCCATATAAAGAAGGGTTACGAATTTATCAAAATAGAATTCAGGAGTCAGGAGCCAGAATTCAGAATGAATTTTGTGCGAAAAAGCGGATGAATCAAGGGCGTTTTTGCACCCCCACGCTTATCGAACGCAAGAGCGTCTCTGAAAGAGAAGATTTAGTGGTCAATTTTCGTAGTGGCGGGTCTGAATCCCCACTGATTGATTCTGACTTCTGAATTCTTTTTCAAGAGTTTGGTCAGCCAGGGATATCTGGTACAAATGTAGATAATTTAGATGGAAAAATCCTTAATAATAAGCAAATTTTGAAGATTAGGGATATGTTTAGGTTAGGAATTGCTACTATTAGTGAGACTGCTAATCTTTATAAACTGCCGAAAGAGATTATTGAAATAATTATAGTTAAGAGGCAAAAATAAAAATATTTAATATCAACATGAGTGACTAAAAGTTTATTCTCTAAAACATGCTTTTGAAGTTTTAAAGTTGTTTCTTACAAGTATGAAATTGATATGGCAAGCCTAAATCATTATTAGAGGCTATTTACATTCTCTTTATTAATTACATAACTTGTTGTTGGCAAATCCCCATTTGCCTTGGTCAGACTTATGTTTATGGTATGAAGCGCAAATGACTGCTCCAGGGTTTGATGCCTATGGAGCTGCACTTGTGGACATTCCCGTGTTAGCGATCGCCAAATTGTTATCCAGTCGGGAACTCACTCTATTTCGGAACGATCCAAAAATTTGGACACCATTATCAATGGGGGCAGGATTAGCGATCGCTCCTTAACAAAAACTGCGAGTTAAGCCTGATACATTTCATTTTATCTCCATTTTTCTGAAGGAAATAAAAAATCCAGCTAACCAAGCTTACTTAACAAATGTGTAAACTGATGATTTCGATTAAACAGAGCAAAAAAAGCTAGGATAACAACGCCGATTGTCGCGATCGCTGTTCCTGATGCCTGTGCAAAAATAATCACAATCTGGTAGCGTATGGCATCATTAGGACTAGCCCCAGCGAGAATTTGACCAGTCATCATTCCTGGTAAGCTAACTAATCCCATCACCATCATTGAGTTAATAGTAGGAATCATTCCGGTTCTGAGGGCTTCTTTAATAGTTTGATGTGCAGCTTCCCAACGGGTTGCGCCAAGAGTCAGTAGCGCTTCTATTTCCCCACGGCGATTGGTCAAGTCTTCCATAAACCGATCTAAACTCAAAGATGTACCCGTGAGGGCATTACCCAACACCATACCCAAAAGGGGAATCAGATACTGAGGCTCATACCAAGGTTGGACGCGTAAAATACCGCTAACTACTATCCCCGTGACTAAAAAGGAACCGATTAAAAGCGAAATAAAATTATTCCAATAAATACTTGTAAACCGTCTACGTGTACGGTTAACACTAGATGCACCAGCTATAACCGTCATGCCCAAAGCCAAAAGTATTATCAATATAGGATTACTGAGAGTAAATACCCACTGCAATATATACCCCACTAATAACAACTGCACTACCATTCGTAGCGAGGCTATTCCTAGACTTTGCTCTAGCCCCAACTGCAAAGACAAGGAAAGCCCTATATTGATCAGAATAAACAAAGTCGCTAAAGCCAGTTGTCCGTAACTAATCTGGATATAATTAGTTTCCATCAATCTTTTTCCTTCAAGGTAATTTGACGGTTGGTAATGCGTGACAACTGGGTTGGGTCATGACTTGTCCAGAGATATGCCCGTTGTGGGTCTTCATTTTGCCAAGCTGCAACTAAAGATTCTAAATTTTGGGCAGTTCCAGCATCCAGTGAGGCAGTAGGTTCATCCAGTAGTAGTACTTTTGGTGAAAGTTGCAAAGCTCGTAAAAAGGCGACAATCTGTGCCTCACCACCAGAAATAGCACTAATCGGACGCTGCAAAAAGTCAGCCGTTTTATGCAAAAGATGCAGATAGTCTAAAATCAACTTGCGGTTGTAAACTTGATGGCGGTGAACTGCTAATCGATAAACTTGCTGGAGATTTGACTCTACAGTTCCTTCCCAAAGAGCTGGTCGTTGGTGCAAATAGATAACTTGAGAACGATAGCTGGGTATAAAGTGGGAATTCATCGACTGTCCCTGAAAAATAATTTGCCCTGCTTGTACTGGCTCAAGACCAGCTAATGCTCGTAGCAGTAAGCTTTTCCCAGAGCCAGAAGCACCTACCACCGCTACTCGCTCCCCTGGAAATAATTGAAAACTAAGGTGACTCCAAACCCACTGCTTCTCAAGTCTTCGACCTAAGTCTTGTACCGAGAGAATAGGGTTGTTGGCAGATAATTTTAGCTCAGAACTCTGACTAGTGATAAGTTGATCTTTCATTGCTGTTTCCAGAATCCTCAGATGCAGACACAAAAGTTCATAGCGGATGGTTTGACTCTATTTGGAATTTTGAAGAAAAACTGTTTGTTTGCCCTGCAGTTAACTTTCCCTTACGTCCTATCGGTACACACATTGGCGTTCCCAGAATCGGGTCAGGAATAATACGGCACTCTAACTCAAAAACCTCCTGAACCATTTGCTCACTCATCACTAGCTTTGGTTCTCCGGCAGCAAAAATTCGACCATCTTTGACAGCAATCAGATAATCAGCATAACGGCAAGCCTGATTTAAGTCATGCAATACCATGACAATCGTCCGTCCCTGACTTTGGTTAAACTCATACAACAAATCTAAAACTTCTATCTGGTGCGCCAAATCCAAAAAAGTAGTCGGCTCATCCAAAAGCAAAATATCTGTATCCTGTGCTAGCGCCATTGCAATCCAAGCTCGCTGTCGTTGTCCACCAGACAAAGTATCTAATGCTCTATCTGCCAACTCTAGTAAATTTGTAATTAAAAGTGCCTCCTGCACAATTGTTTGATCTTTGCCTGACCACTGCTGCAACCAATTTTGATAAGGGTAACGTCCTTGTGCTACCAAATCTCTGACTGTTAACCCTTCGGGTGCTACTGGCCCTTGGGGCAAAATACCCAACTGCTGCGCTACTTCCTTGGTGGAAAGCTTAAAAATTGAGGTGCTGTCAAGATATACTGTACCGTAAGATGGTTTGAGAAGTCTGGCCAGACCTCTTAACAAAGTTGATTTACCGCAACCATTAGCACCAACTAAAACACTAATTTGTCCGGTAGGAATGACCAAATTTAAATCTTTAATAATTGGCACACCATCATAAGCTAAAGACAGACTTTTAGTTGATAATCCTTTCATAGTTGATACCATTTTGAATCTTGAAAAACACATCAGGCAGATCGCGTAGCGTGTCGTAGACAAGGCAGAAGGGTAGGAGCGAGAAATTCTTTAATTTTGAATTTTGAATTTTGAATTTTGAATTTATTCGTCCCTTATTTTTTCCGGTTACGAATTAACAAAAACAGAAAATAAGGAGCGCCAATAGCAGCAGTTATCACCCCACAAGGAAGTTCTATAGGTGTAAACAACGTTCTTCCTAGCAAGTCTGCAACCACAACAATCACACCCCCTAACAATCCAGAAGTAGGAATTAACCCTTCATGATTTGTACCTACCAACTGTCTGCCTAAATGAGGTGCAATTAAACCGACAAAACCAATCATTCCGGCAGTAGCGACTCCTGCACCTGCTAAAGCTACACCTACCAGCACTAGTAAACCACGTTGCCATTCCACGCGAGTACCTAAACCTTTAGCGACATCATCTCCTAAATTTAAGGTGTTCAAATGTCTTGCCAATGTCAACGCCATCGGTACGAAAACAATCAACCAAGGTAAGAAGGAGAAGACTTGCTCCCAAGTGCGTCCGTAGACACTGCCAGCTAACCAAACCAAAGCATTACTAACGTCATAAATCTCGCCAAAGGTAATTATCAAGCTGGTGAATGCACTGGCGATCGCAGACAACCCCACACCCATTAAAATTAGTAAAATCGGTGAACTACCGTTATTCCAAGCCAGGGAGTAAATTAAAACAGCGATTAGCAAAGCACCTGCAAAGGCTGAAACAGGCAATGTATAAATTGGTGCTGATGGAAATAGGACAATTACTGTCACTGCTGCTAAACTCGCGCCAGCATTGATGCCAATAATACCAGGGTCAGCTAAGGAATTGCGTGTGAGACCTTGAAAGATCGTGCCAGAAATAGCAAACGCCACTCCTACCATAAAAGCGACAAGGGTACGGGGTAGCCGTAGGTCGTGAATCACGAAAGTATGGTCTGGGTTGCCCGTATCTAAACCAAATACAGTTTTGACGATATCCAAGGGCGAAATGGGATATTCACCTCTGCCCACATTCATCACCATCGCCACTACAATCACCACTGTTAAACATAACAGCATCAGTGGCACACGTCTGTCTATGCGAAAAGATATCACCTCGGAACGGATGACGAGCCAATCCAACTTCATTTCTTCACCTTTGACTTAGCCAAGTAGACAAAAAAGGGCGCACCAACCAGTGCTGTCATCACTCCCACAGGTAATTCCTGGGGTTTAAATAATACACGGGCGGTAATATCTGCAACCAAAAGTAAAGTTGCACCTACCACTGCGGAGTAAGGCAAAATCCAACGGTAATCAGCAAAGATGAAAAATCTTACGATATGGGGAACAACTAAGCCGATAAAGCCGATTGGCCCGGCAATAGCTACGGAACTTCCCGCCAGTAAAACAACGCTAATAGCCGTGATGATTTTCACCCAAGCAGTCTGTTGACCTAAGCCTTTTGCTATATCTTCACCGAGACTCATGGTAGTAATTTGTCTACCAAGGGCAAAAGCAACGATTAATCCAAGGGTGACGAAGGGCAGTGCTTGCAAGAACATATTGATATCGCGCCCAGCCAGTGAACCTGCTAACCAAAATCTAATTTCTTCTAAGGTGCGTTGACTGACGATAAGCACAGCAGTGGTGAGAGAAGAAATTAGAGCCGTGAGCGCCGCGCCTACTACTGTGAGATTCAATGGTGTAGCCCCTCCTTTTCCCAGAGAACCAAGGAAGTAGACTAACATCGCTGTGACTCCTGCACCCAAAAAGGCCACAATGGTTAAAACATTTAAGGATGAGCTGCCAAAAACAAAAATTGTGGCAACTACAGCCAATGCAGCCCCCGACTCAATACCCAAAATGCCTGGATCTGCTAAGGGGTTGCGCGTTAAACCTTGCATTAAAGCTCCGGAGACTGCCAAGGCTGATCCTACAAGGATAGCAATGAGCGATCGCGGTAATCTCACAGTTTGAATAACTAGGTGTTGGTATGACCCGTCAAAGGTAACAAAGGATGCCAAAATTTCTTCTACAGATATTTCTGCCGCGCCTAAAGTAACACTGTATACCAAGCAAATCAACAGGATAATCAGTGCCAAAACCAGACCAGCAAAGAGTGATAATTGGGGCTTTTTCCATTCTCTAGGCGACATTGTGGACGCTTTTGTCATTCTATTTGTGTATTCTCTCTACAGTTAATTGTTTCTTAGCCATCAGATTGATAATTTTGATCAAATATTTGGCTATTAAATTTCAAAAAGTAACTAAATATACATACAAATTTTTGGCTGAGTATTTTTTTGCTGTAGGATGATAAATTCAGATATTACTTTAAACTTATTGCAACTATTTTTCAACTCATTAGGTAAAAAACGAGAAACGTTGAACCCTCGTAAATTGGCAACGGTATTGTTAATAGAATTGGTAAGTAAGTCGGCACAATAAAACCAAACTGTGTGAAGAAAAGTAAAAAAGACTCAAACCCTCTCTGCTTTTGCTCCCTGATCCCTGCCCTCTGCCTTATTCCAACGATAATTATTTACGCCGACCTACTTATCCCTCTTCCATCACTCTAGGCAACGTAAAATCTGAAACCTTGATTTAACAATGCTTTTAGCGATTTATTAATGTTTGAAAATATTGGCAATATTTTGTTAGCAATAAAACGTGCTCCTCTCTATTTTTCCTATCTCTGTGTTCTTTGCGTCTGGAGTGGTAGCCTACGGCAAGCCTCTGCACGTCTACGTTTTTTTGATCGTTTATTTCTTAAAAATTCCTAAGTTAACTACCTGTGGAAAACTTGTGGAAAAACTTATGTACTTTTCCACAAAGTAATTATACTTAATTAAGTTTTGTCAGCAAAATCTCAAGTTTTTCAGAGATTTTTCCACAAAAAGTTAGATTTTTCCACAATCTAAGTTAGATTTAATCAAATTTTATACGTTACTTAATATTTTCGACTAATTATTCAGCCGTCAAGGCTAACGATCGCACTGCTGGTTGTGGAAAACTTAAAAGACATCTTCAGGATGGTTTTTGAGAACGGCTGTTCATATTGATGCGATCGCTCAATTCACGTAGAGTTTGTACTAAGGTGCGATCGCTCTCTTGAAGTTGGGTAATTTTATCGCAACTATAGATTACCGTTGTATGGTCTTTACCACCAAACTCCTCGCCAATTCTCGGCAAACTCAAGGCCGTGTGTTGGCGCATGAGATACATTCCTAATTGACGCGCCCAGCTAATCTCTCTTCGTCGTGAGTTACCTTTGAGGTCGTCTATTGAAACATTAAAATTATCCGCTACCACCTTTAAAATTGCTTCTGGGGTAGCTGCCATTTTCTCGTTAGGCGGTTCTAAAACTGGTGTAATATTTTCTACCGTCATCGGTAAGCCCCAAATAGAAATATAAGCCACCGCCCGAATTAGAGCTCCTTCTAATTCTCGAATATTAGAAGTATAGTTAGAAGCAATATACTCAATCACATTGCGGGGAAGATTAATATTTTCATCCTCAGCTTTTTTCTGCAAAATTGCCATTCTAGTTTCTAAATCCGGTTTTTGGATATCGGCAATTAAGCCCATAGAAAAACGAGAACAAAGACGTTCTTGCAAGCTAGGAATTTGGTTAGGCGGACGGTCGGAAGCAATGACAACTTGTTTACCAGCTTCATGTAAAGTATTAAAAGTATAAAAAAATTCCTCTTGGGTATATTCCTTCCCTTCCAGAAACTGAATATCATCCACTAATAAAACATCAGCAGCTCGGTAATGCTCTCGAAAACTTTGCATACTATCCTTACGAATGGCTGTAATTAAATCATTCGTAAACTGCTCAGTAGAAACATAAAATATTTTACAATTAGGAAAAATCGCATAGCGATAATGGCCAATAGCTTGCATAAGATGAGTTTTACCCAAGCCTACACCACCGCATAAAAATAAAGGATTAAACTCTTTCCCTGGAGATTCTGCAACTGCCAAAGAAGCAGCGTGAGCCATCCGATTGTTGGCACCAACTACAAACCGCGAAAAGACATATTTAGAGTTTAAGTCAGTAGTTTTATGATTGTGATTAGCAACAGCTTCAGAAATACTGCTGGAATTTGGTGATTCCCAAGCAACCTCTCGTTCACTAAAATGAGAAACTTCATCACCTTGAGCAACCGTGATGTAAATTTCCACAGGATGACCGAGAATATCTTGTACTACATGAGCAATGGTATTGATGTAATACTTCTGTAACCAATTACGAGCAAATGGGTTAGGAGTGCGGATAACCAAGCAATTATTTTCTAATCGCTCTGCACTAGCAGTTTTGATCCAAGTTTCAAAGGTAGGTCGGGATAGTTCAAGCTTTAGGCGCTCTAGTACCTGACTCCACAGACTTTCTATGGGAATTTCCATTATCCACCACCTTTGCTGCTAATCGTCACAATAGAAGAGAAAGCACTAATTTAGCATTGAGACACGCTAGACCTAAAATAAGCTTTTAAGTTGTAATCATTTTGGGACATACCCAGTAGGCAAGATCCTAACACCCACTGACTGACACGGAGAAGCAACGACAGATGAAGATAACAAACCATCACTCAGCGCCCAAAAAGATTGAAACCAGGGGCTTACCCCATAGGTTGTGGATGCTCTCATACGGGGTAGCAGTGGTGTTCCTGGGGAGCTGCTCTCTTCTACCTGCTAAGACCCTTGATAATCAGCAAGGCGATACTCAAGCCCAAAAAACAATAGAACCTAATCCGGTAATTGTCCCCCCGCCAATTTTTTCTTCGTCTGGAGATCCTAATTTTGTGGTGAAAGTAGTGCAAAATGTCGGACCTGCGGTAGTTCGCATTGATTCTTCCCGAACAATCACTTCTCGTGTACCAGACGAATTTAACGATCCATTTTTCCGGCGGTTTTTTGGAGAGGGAACCCCACAGCCTAGACAACGCGTAGAACGCGGTAGTGGCTCTGGATTTATTATTAATTCTTCAGGTCAAATTGTTACCAATGCCCATGTGGTAGATGGTGCTGATAGAGTGACTGTTATACTCAAAGATGGCCGGACTTTTGATGGGAAAGTTTTAGGTGAAGACCCAGTAACAGATGTGGCAACGATCAAAATTAATGCCAACAATCTGCCAACTCTATCTGTGGGTAACTCCGATGCCTTACAACCAGGAGAGGCTGTAATTGCCATTGGTAATCCATTAGGCTTGAATAATACTGTCACTTCTGGAATTATTAGTGCTACAGGGCGTTCTAGTAGCGATATCGGTGCTAGTGACAAGCGGGTTGATTACATCCAAACGGATGCTGCGATTAACCCTGGTAATTCCGGTGGCCCATTGCTCAATGCTCGTGGTCAAGTGGTTGCGATGAATACAGCGATTATCCGAGGCGCTCAAGGTTTGGGATTTGCTATACCCATTAATACTGTGCAAAGGATTGCTCAAGAATTAATTGCTAAAGGCAAGGTGGATCATCCTTATTTGGGTGTTCAGATGGTGACATTGACACCAGAAAATAAAGAAAGAATCAAAAATGTCGCAGGCGATCGCTTAAATATTACAGCAGATGACGGCGTTTTGCTAGTTGATATTGTGCCGCGATCGCCTGCATCTGTAGCTGGTTTACAAGTTGGTGATGTGATTAAAAGCATTAACAGTCAGCCTGTTACTAAAATTGAAGAAGTACAAAAGCTAGTAGAAAAGAGCAAAATCGGGACTAAATTACCAATGGAAGTGGAACGCAATGGGCAAATCGTCCAAGTAGGAGTCCAACCGGCTCCTTTGCCCGTCAAACGTGAAGGATGATATTTATCATTTGTCATTTGTCATTGGTCATTGGTCATTTGAAAAACAACTGACATACTCCACTCCCTCAATGCCCAATGCCCCATGCCCAATGCCCAATGCCCAATGCCCAATTCCCCATTCATAAAAGGAGTTTTATCATGACTGAATTAACGCCAATAATTCAATTAGGCAATCCAACATTGCGCCAAAAAGCTGCTTGGGTTGAAAATATTCAAGATGAGCAAATCCAAAAATTAATTGAAGACTTAATCGCCACTGTTGCTAAAGCTAACGGTGTGGGAATCGCTGCGCCTCAAGTAGCACAATCCTATCGTTTGTTTATTGTGGCTTCCCGTCCTAATGCCAGGTATCCCAATGCGCCAGAAATGGAACCTACTGCCATGATTAATCCCAAAATCATTGCTCATTCAACTGAAGTTGTCAAAGATTGGGAAGGTTGTTTAAGTGTTCCAGGAATTAGGGGGTTAGTTCCTCGGTATCAAGCTATTGAAGTGGAATATACTGACTCTCAAGGCAACTTACAAAAGCAAGAATTAACCGATTTTATCGCTCGGATTTTTCAACACGAATATGACCATCTCGACGGGATCGTATTTGTCGATCGCTTAGAGAATACTCTCGATATGATTACTGAGCAAGAATATCAACAACGAGTAGTTAACAAATAAATGGGAGTGGCGAGTGGGAAGTAGTGTATTAATTACGAATTACGAATTACGAATTACGAATTATTTAAGCGTGTGATTCGCAAACTTGCTCGCCCCGCCACAATTGATATAGTCGCGTTGCTGGCATAGTCATATATAAAACATCACCAACACCGAGCTTGCTTTCTAATAAATCCCAGCCGTGAAGGCTTTGGTAGTTTGTCTCTAAGTATAAAGGTACACAATCAGTAGACATAGCTACATCTTTGACCCACTGTTCGCAAAAGGTATGTGAAGGTGTAATCACAGTTGCAAAAGCCACCCAAAGACTATCCGCTGTGATGCCATTGCCGAGGATGCGTCCCCCTAGTGCAGCAGCAGCAAAAGCTGGGGCTGCTAGTTCAGCGGGACTCAGTACGGCCTCGAAGCCGAATAGCTGTTGTGCTATGCCAGCAAAATCAGGATCGGCATAATTAACAATCACTGGAATGGTGGGTGTTAAACCTTTGGCTTTGAGGGCAATTTCCAGATTGGTAGCATCATTGTTAGTAACAGTAAGCACTGCGGCGGCAGACTCTATATTGCTAGCTTTGAGTATTGTACGGAAGCTGGCATCACCTTGAATGACGGGGATACCTAGTTCGCGGGCGGTATTGATATATTTGTTGTTGGAGTCGGGTTCAACTACTACAACTTCATATCCACTGGCGTGGAGTTGCTGGACAATTCTCACCCCGATACCACTTAAGCCACAGACAATGTAGTGATATCGCTGGGGAATTCGGGCTGCATCCCAAAATTGCTTAAAGCGGCTTCCCAAGACAAAATCTGTGAGCATTGCATACCAAATACCAATCACCACTGCTCCAATCAGCATCATCACAACGGTAAATAACTTAACACTGTTAGGAGCATTTTCTACTACTTTGTCATTACCACCCGCTCCAGTAATCATGCCGACAGAAAAATATAGAGCATCGACAGGAGACAAACTCAACTCAGCCGACATATAGGTGAATGTAGCAATCAGAATAACCGCTAATAGTACAATAGCACCCATCAGTACCGATCGCCCGTGTTGCTGAAACAGCCTAAGATTAGTCAGGACTTTCAGCAGTTTTTTAATCAACGATCTCCGAGGAGAACGGATGCGGGGTTGGGTACCAATAATTAAGCGATCGCCCACTCTTATCTCTTGTCCAGATATGACAGCTGATACCAAATCCATCTCACCTTTTACTGGCAAGTAATAAATCAACATCCGCGATCGGTCTTCCCACAATTCACTCAGCTTTCGACCCTTCCAGAAGTGGTTTTCATCGATGTATTCTTCGTGAATCGGCCAAGTTTGCTCAAATAGTTTGATTTGTCCGATCGCTCGGTTTCCCAGCGCTGCAAAGGTGAATACGGGTGCTGCTAATCCTACAACACTCATACTCAAATGGTCTGGCAAACTTTGATCTAGGCGCTCTCCTAAGTTTGTATTATAAAAACGGTTGATAATCCGAATCTGCGGATTCAGCACCCGCGCTTGCATCATAATAGATAAATTCAGAGCATCTTTAGATCCAGCGATTACTAAAGTGTCTGCCTGTTGAATTCCTGCTGCTATCAGGGTAGAAGCTGCTTGTAAATCGCCAACAATCACATCTGGTGCTGTTTCGCCAGGGATAGATTGGTGATGAATACCAACAACGAAGGCTCCCTGCTGTCTCAGCAACCGAAAGGTTTTATATCCGGTAAGTCCTAAGCCACAAACAATAATTCTGGGTTTCATGAAACGGCAGCATTTTTTACAGGTCGGGCTGCATTTCTAGTTAGTTATTAATAATCTTGCCCACTTTCCTGGAATATAACTGTAGCTGACAACACGATTGTTTCAATTGGAGGCAGGGGGCAATAACAATTCAAAATTCAAAATTCAAAATTGTACCCTTACAGGGAAGCAAGCTAGCAAGAGCGTCTTGTAGAGAAGAGAGTTTCAGACGGGGATATAAAAAAGAGGGGGAAAGGGTAAGGGGGAAAGGGAAAAAGGATGAACAAGTCGCTATGCAGTCGGGCGAGGTTTTTACTAACCTATGACACAAGGATTATTTCGCTATGCAGTCGGGCGAGGTTTTTACCTTTCCCCCTTACCCCTTCCCTTTTCCCCCTTCTTCATAAAATAATCTAGAAAAATATGGCAATTTTTGTAGGTTGTGATACGCTATCTGCTTGAGAAGTGTGGAGGAGCCGAAAATGACTAAGCTGCGGGTGGGGTTACTGTTTGGCGGTCGTTCGGGAGAACATGAAGTTTCGATCAACTCAGCACGGGCGATCGCTAAAGCCTTGAGTGCAGAGGAAAATGCTAGTAAGTACGAAATACTGCCTTTTTACATTCAAAAAGATGGCCGCTGGCTGGCGGGAGAAGCACCCCAAAAGGTTTTAGCAACCGGCAGTCCGCTTCTGGAATCGGCAAAATCAACTTCTGAGGGAAATCTCACATCCAACCCTCAAGCCCAAACCCTGAGCAATTGGCAATCTCCCTCTCAAGTTTCCCAAGTGGATGTTTGGTTTCCCATTCTCCACGGCCCCAACGGTGAAGATGGGACAATTCAAGGGTTACTCACTTTGATGCAAGTCCCCTTTGTCGGTTCTGGGGTGTTAGGTTCGGCAATGGGAATGGATAAAATTGCCATGAAAATGGCTTTTGAGCAAGCGGGACTAGCACAGGTAAAATACAAGGCGGTAACTAGAGCGCAGGTTTGGTCTAATCCGTGCGTATTTCCGAAACTGTGTGATGAAATTGAGGCAACATTAGGTTATCCAGCTTTTGTCAAGCCTGCTAATTTGGGTTCATCAGTGGGTATTGCCAAAGTGCGATCGCGCCCAGAATTAGAAGCCGCTTTAGATAGTGCTGCCAGTTACGATCGCCGACTAGTTGTAGAAGCTGGTGTCGTCGCTAGAGAAGTCGAGTGTGCCGTTTTAGGTAACGATCAACCCCAAGCCTCTGTCATTGGAGAGATTACTTATGACAGCGATTTTTATGATTATGAAACCAAATATACTGAGGGTCTGGCAGATTTACTGATACCAGCACAGCTTCCAGATGCGATCGTTCGCCAAATCCAGGATATGGCTTTGCAAGCTTTTGCAGCAGTTGACGCTGCGGGGTTGGCAAGGGTAGATTTTTTCTATGTGGAAGCGACACAAGAAGTTTTGATTAACGAAATAAATACTTTACCAGGCTTTACTGCGACAAGTATGTATCCCCAACTCTGGGCCCATAGCGGAGTTCCCTTTCCAGAATTAGTTGATCGCTTAATTCAACTTGCTCTTGAAAGACATTCTCCTAGCTGAGAGAGGAAATAAGCGAATTGATTTCAGATTATTACGGCAAAAAGTCGCAATAAATACAGAACTTTCGCAAAATTTAGCCAGATTTTGTAGCATCTGTTTTACAAAAAAGCTACTTAAATCTAAATTTTGTTACGGATACCTGATGCTTGACTCCTCCAGTACAATTTATTGACTAGAGGGGTACAAATCTGAAAGTAATCATGAAAAAAAGTCAGAGTGTACAGCGCGAGCGAACCCATTTAAAAAGGGCTACTCCAGAGCTGACAAACAGGAAATCGAGACTAAAAAACAGCTCGAATGTTCTGATATATCTGGTTGCACATCATCCTTGGCTATTGTTAACTGGGTGTTTAGCCATGTTTCTGGGAGGTGGTGCCTTTGCCTTGTATAGCTTAGGTAATGCCGGCCAGGTAGCACAAGAAGAACCAGAAAAAATCCCAGTTATAGTTGAAGAACCAATCAGTCCGCCCTCTGAGAATAGCAATCCTACACCTTTATGGATGGTGGCTGCGATCGTCCTCAGCTGTGGTGGTGGTTCCTTGCTAATTTTCCGAGTGCTTAACCGCACAAAGCAACCGCAAAAAGTTCAAAAACAGGTTAATCGCCACCAGGTACGCTTGGCACAGAAGAATTACCAAAAATTGGAACCACAACTTCCCAAGAGTCAGCCAATTTTTGTATCACAGCCACAACTAATGCCCGTTATGCAGATGCAACCTAAAACAAAGCATCTGGTAACTGTTCTACCAGCAGAACACAAGCACCACCTGGATATGCGCACAGAACCTTTAGCAGACTTGATGGATCTTCGTAAAAATAGTTCATTGTCTGCTATTTTACGCCAGTATTAATACTACTGTAAAGTAAAATCCCGTTAAATTAATACTTTTTGCCAATTAGCTTGGCTTAGATTCCCGACTTTCTCTAAGATGTCGGGAATCTTGTTATGTACTAATAATTTATTTGCTATATAGCGGTTTAACTGCTTTTAAAAAGTTAGATATGAGCAATTATGAATATTTAAAAACTTGCCAAAATGGCAACCAGCTTTTGATTGTTCAAGTTAAATTGTATGAAGATAAACGACTTCAAGGATTTGATTATCAGGGACTACCACCTAAGCAAATTCTTTTTGTAAAACACTATTTACTAAGTGATTTACAAAAATAAAAAGCTATCTCTAACAATTATTTGTAGAGTATTTATCTCAGTAAATAAATTAATAATTAGGTTTGGCATTTGCTGCAACAGGAATATTAAATGCGTGCAGGCGTTGTTGTTGAACTACGCATTAGCCCCCAAATAGCGGGTAACGTCTGTATACATTCCTGTTCGCTTCAGCAGCAAATGGTAGAGTGGGAGTTTGAAAGCTGACTGATATGCTTCCTCCCACTCTCTTTTTATCGAAACAGAATTCAGGAGTCGGGAGCCAGAATTCAGAATTTAGGAGCTTAATGGTGCAGAAAAGTTTTTGGAGTCTCAAGTTGAGAAGACAGTAATACAGGAGAACTCAATTTATTGCTCTATCTGCGTTCGTTTTTTTTAGTGAAGCAGTGGCAGGTGGGGGACTCTTTCGAGGTAAGGTAGCTAATAGGTGAATTGGGAGGCGTTGATAACATAAACGTTCAATTTCGCGTAATCCTAATTGTAAAAAACTTAATCCCCGCAGACTATGCCAGTCGAGCATTTTGCGCCGAATCTTCACGCTAGACAACTAGAGCAACGGCAATCAGGGTGGCAGCAGCCACTTGTGCTATTGTTAAATATTGAGCGAGTTTTTCTTGGAACTTTGCTATTGCTATGGGGTCTTGTTTATGCAGTTTAAGCAAGAGCCGTATTTTTGGGTTGGTAAAAATCGTGCTTCAGCACTGGAGAGTTGAAATGCTGAACCAGCTTTGTCATTGGTAAAAGAACAAACATCATGATGATAGTTCTATCAAGCTGCCCAATTGAGCCATGAGTAATCAGTTTGCATTTGATGTTTTCCTGAGTTATAGCACAAGAGATAAGGCTGTTGTTCATAACCTGGCAGAGAGGCTAAAGAACGATGCTGTCCGGGTATGGCTTGATGCCTGGGTGATTGAACCGGGAGACTCAATACCGCTCAAAATTCAGCAGGGAGTAGAGCAGTCACGCACACTGCTGATGTGCATGTCGCCTAACTACTTTGAATCTGAATGGGGCAAGCTGGAACACCTATCACTTTTATTTCGCGATCCTACCAATACCCAACGTCGCTTCATTCCCATTTTGATTGCTGATTGTGAACCGCCCAACATTATTGCCCAGTTTCTCTACATCGACTGGCGCAATACATTGGATAAGGCTTACGACAAGCTTTTAGCTACATGCCGAGGGCGAGAAGTTGAGCCATCAGAATCTGCTCCGTCAAGGGACTCTATTATCCAAGAGTCAATAGTTCTTAAACAAGATGACGATGACAGCCCAATATATTTCATAGCTATTACTCCCGATGGCAAGACCGTTGTATCGGCGTCTCAGGATCATACCCTCAAGGTTTGGGATTTAGCTACTAGACAATGCCGAGCCACCTTTGCAGACCACACGGCTAGTGTGTCAGGAGTTGCGATTACTCCCGATGGCAAGACCGTTGTATCGGGGTCTAGGGATAAGACCCTCAAGGTTTGGGATTTAGCTACTGGACAATGCCGAGCCACGTTTGCAGGCCACACGGGTGATGTGTGGGCAGTTGCGATTACTCCCGATGGCAAGACCGTTGTATCGGGGTCTTGGGATGAGACCCTCAAGGTTTGGGATTTAGCTACTGGACAATGCCGAGCCACGTTTGCAGGCCACACGGGTGATGTGTGGGCAGTTGCGATTACTCCCGATGGCAAGACCGTTGTATCGGGGTCTTGGGATGAGACCCTCAAGGTTTGGGATTTAGCTACTGGACAATGCCGAGCCACGTTTGCAGGCCACACGGATGTTGTGTGGACAGTTGCGATTACTCCCGATGGTAAGACCGTTGTATCGGGGTCTAGGGATAAGACCCTCAAGGTTTGGAATTTAGCTACTGGACAATGCCAAGCCACGCTTGAAGGCCACACAGAAGATGTGGACGTAGTTGCGATTACTCCCGATGGCAAGACCGTTGTATCGGGGTCTAGGGATAAGACCCTCAAGGTTTGGGATTTAGCTACTGGACAATGCCGAGCCACGTTTGCAGTCCACACGGGTGATGTGTACGGAGTTGCGATTACTCCCGATGGCAAAACCATTATATCGAGTTCGGCAGGAACGCTGAGGATTTGGCAACTACCTGAGTCTGATAGTTTAAGCGAAGCTACTCTCGGAACGCGCTACACTAATGCCAAAGTCATTTTGGCGGGGGATACCGGCGTCGGCAAATCTGGGCTAGCTCTGCGCCTCACCCGTAACACCTTTGAACCGACAATCTCCACTGATGCTCACTGGGCCTCTCAGTTCAAGCTATCCCAAGACACCAACACCTCAAATACCGCCCGCGAGATTTGGCTATGGGACTTTGCCGGACAGCCCGACTATCGCCTTATCCATCAGCTATTTATGGATGAAACCCAGCTAGCGGTACTGGTGTTTAATCCCCAGCAAGAAAATCCCTTTGAAGGGCTAGGACAGTGGGACAGCGACTTAGAAAAAGCGTCTCGTCGCGCTTTCAAAAAGCTGCTGGTTGCGGGTCGCTGTGACCGAGGTGGCTTGATGGTCAGCAAAAAGGGCATTGAGGAATTTCAAAAAGAGCGAGGCTTTGCCACTTACCTGGAAACCAGTGCTCAAACGGGTGCTGGTTGCGACGACCTCCTCCAGTCCATTATCAAAAACATCGATTGGGATTCTATCCCCTGGACAGCGACAACCCAAACGTTCAAAACCCTAAAAGAGGAAATCATCAAGCTGAGGGACGAAGATAAGGTTCTGCTCCGCATGGCGGAACTCAAGCAGCAGTTTGAACTCCGTTTGCCGAATCAATCCTTCACGATTCAAGAGCTACGGGCCGTTGTCAGTCTGCTGGCTGGCCCAGGATTAGTTTGGAAGCTTGAGTTTGGCGATTTTGTGCTGCTTCAGCCCGAACGCATCAACGCTTATGCCTCAGCCTTGGTGCGTAAGGTTCGCCAACACCCCGAAGAAATTGGCTGCATCCTGGAGCGAGACATCCTCGACGCCAATTTGGATTTTCAAGACATGAAGCGGCTACCCCCTGACGACGAAGCCATTGTACTGCGGGCAATGCATCAAACCCTGGTAAATTATGGCATCTGCTTAAGAGAAGAAACCGAACAGGGAACGCAACTCGTATTGCCGTCATTCTTCAAACGCGAACGTCCTGATCTGGAAGATCATCCCGCCCCGATCGTCAGCTATCGGTTTAAGGGGGGGATCGAAGAGATTTATGCAACCCTGGTGGTGCGCCTGTATCATACGTCAGCCTTTAACAATGACCGTCTCTGGAAATTTGCCGCCGACTTCAAAACTCACACAGGTCAGCAAATTGGCTTTAAGTTGACAAAGAAGCGGGAAGGCTCGGCAGAGTTAATGGTCTACTGTAACCCTGAAATTTCCATCGACACTAAAGTCACATTTATTCGATACGTCCATGAGCACCTATTCCAAAAAGCTACGGACGTGCATCGCGATCGCCATTATGTTTGCCTCGACTGTAGCACCCCTGTCGAAAATTTCAAAGCGGTTCAGAGACGCTTAGAAGAAGGCAGAAAAGACATTCCCTGCGTCTATTGTGAGAAGCGAGTTCCCCTTTGGGACTTAATTGAGGAAAAATTTGCCTCACCGGAGTTCCAAGAGCAAGTCCGTAAACTAGAAGCTCAATCCCAAGCCGGGATTGATAACCAAAGCAGAGAACTGATTTTGATGGGACATGCCTATGCGATTGCTGGGGAGGCAGGACAAATCTTTCGCCAAATCTCAAACTCTGACTGGGGCATTGATGGTGAGATCGAATTCAAAAACGACCAAGGAGAAGCCAGTGGCAAGCGAGTTTATCTGCAGCTTAAGTCTGGTGACTCGTATCTATATAAGCGCAAAAGAGACGGTAAAGAGATTTTCACCATTAAAAACCCACGCCACGCTCAATACTGGCATCCCGACAGCCAAAATTATCCGGTGATGCTTGTCATCCGTACTTCGGATCAACAAATCCGTTGGATGAATGTATCTGACTATCTAGCAAAGCACGGCAAACGAAAAAGGCAAATTGAATTTGACGGTGAACCATTTACGGCTTTGAATCTGGTGAATCAACGTAATCGTTTGTTGGCTTAGTATAGTTTTGCGTAAAAGCGTAGCGTTTTTAATGCAGGGGGATGCATTGGCATTGCAAGGGCACGCATTAACATTGTATCGGGATGCAATGGCATTGCAGGGGCACGCATTAACATTGTATCGGGATGCATTGGCATTGCAGAGGGACGCATTAACATTGTATTGGGATGCATTGGC
>NZ_JABXKF010000038.1 GCF_017115165.1 Nostoc sp. LPT
CTTCTCGCTGTGCTTGAGTCTCAAGCTCTTAAATACTAATTAGATAGTCAGGGGTCTAACCCCAAAAGTTTCTCGTTGTGTGGGTTGTTCACATTGCTTACACACAAAGTTAAAAACGCGAGTATGAATTTCCCGTTTGTGCGCTCTGACGGTGTACTCTCGGACATCAATAGTTTTGCTGGGCATTGGCTAATAAAATGGCCTTACTTCTTAATAATAGTTTTTCGTCAAATTTATGAAAGGTGTATTATCCCTAAAAGAGTGATAATTGCCCAGGTGAAATATTGCCTCGTCTGAATCGGTGGTAATGAAGATGGCAGCCACTGCACAACGGGGCAAGGTTCTCTCTTCGGTTATCAGACGGATCGAAATTGTAGTGATGTACCTGAAGGTTATAAACCCGACGCTGACTCAAAGTTAATTCTGGTGGCTTTTCACCTGGGCGTAGACAAGGGCGTTCGCAACGAGAGCAACGCCAATCAGAAGAATCTTTACAGCAGTAGCAATTTGTTTCCAATCAGGAGAGTAGCGAGTTCGACTCATATTTTATTTGAGGGTAGAACGAAATCATTCTAATTAAGATACTCCTTAATATCACTTTTTTGACGACGAAGAATAGAAAGTGCTTTATGTTCAAGCTGGCGAATTCGTTCTCGGCTTAAGTTAAGGCGTTCTCCGATCTGAGTTAAGCTCAGTTGATGGTCATTTTCTAGCCCGAAATGTAGAGTTAGTACTTCTCAGTGTATTGGGGCTAAGGATGCTAGCAACTCTTTAATATTCTGGCGCTACGCTAAATTTTGAGTGAAGTCCTCTCTTGAAAAGAGGAACTGTTCAAGTTCGCTTCACATTTGAACAAGGCTTAAAAACGCTTTGCGTAAATCAATTGGAAATTACAAATACTTAGTTGAGGAATAATCATGGATATGCAATCCCTACTAACCTTGGCAATCGTAGTCATCTTTTGGGCATTCGTTACTCTTATTATATTCCAGTTCATTAGCGGACTATTTGTATCGGCTGCTTACGCTAGTAATGTGGTTTCGGTTAGCAATGGAAATATAGCCGCTTCTAAAATCCCATCAGTATCAGAAATAATCACACCACAAATTCAGACTTTTGAGAAATTGCCAGATCCTTGGATGTTAGAGGATGAAGTTGTTCATTATACAAGTAATGAAGCAGTTGTTCTCTCATTCCCTACATTGAGATTACTGCCTCCAGTTAAAGAAATTTCACCACAACCAAAACGTACTACTCGTTTAAACAAAACTAATAATGTTGCCAACAAGTCACCGAAAACTAAAAAGGCTAATGTAAATTCTTCAGGCAAGTGCAAGCCAGGCAGACCGTGTAAAACTGCATAAAAGTTACTCAACTATAACCTCCGATTGATCAACGGAGGTTAAACTTATTTACTGAAAAATAGTGAACGCGACATATTGTTGTTTATCATCTGCTTTGAATCATATCCCAAGCAATCACTCCCTACTCGAAGCAGCAAGATTTGAATTAGGAATTGCTGTTGGTTGTGCCAAAGAGTATGAGAAAACTTGGCACTCTATTATCTGGATTCAGTCTAACGTTCGAACTAAAAGGAGAGTGCGTGAACAATTAAATCATCTGGCATTTGACTGCTATACACACTTTTTAAAAGCTGTTGATTACCTCAATCAATACGCAGACTTAATGGACGAGCAAAGTAATCAACCTCTTAAGTGGTGAAGCAGCGCGGTCTTGGGGGTTTCCCCCATGAGCGACTGCTGAACCCGAAGGGTGGTTTGAAGTGAATTGCAGTTTAAATCTGGCTTACATCTCAATCAATCGAGAAAATAAACGGGAAATTTCAACAAGGCAACTGTGCCTGTTTGATAGCTAACAAAGCTCACATGTTAGCTTCGCTTTTTCAAGAGTGAAAATTAAAATTATATAGTCCAATGGTACAGCAACTTTTCACTCAAGGTTCTTTATTCGATTTGCAAACAGTAATCGATTATGGGCAGTCAGTTATTAATGTTGCCCAAGAGCTTGCAAAAGTTTTAATAGATAATCGCCCTCTCTCTACAAAAACTGTTCAAGCTCAGATGAATCGCTATTTTCTAGGCAGTGCTGCGTCCGGTGCGTGGCAGTGGAAAGACGCTTACGAAGCAGTGGAAGTAGCGCAAATCTTATATCTGCGTCATCTGGGAATTAGGATTTTATCACAACAACCTCAAGTGGTTGTGCAACAATTAGAAGAATTAACAGCCCTCTGCCCAACCCAAACACGGCGTAGTGAAGAGTCAGTACAGCTTCAGCAATTCTCCACCCCTCTGCCGCTTGCTTATCTGGTAGCCAAAGCAGGATTTATACAAGCTACTGATTTGGTGCTGGAGCCAAGTGCCGGAACTGGTCTATTGGCACAAATGGCTAAACTACAAGGCGCAAGTCTGATGCTCAACGAGCTTGCACCCGATAGATCGAAGATTCTGCGACGGTTATTCCCTGGCACACCATTATTCTCAGTAAACGCGGAACAGATTAACGACTATCTGGTTGGCAAGACTCAGCCCTCAGTTGTGCTGATGAATCCACCTTTCTGTGCATCTCCCAAAATCAACAGTCGCAATAGAGACGCGACAAAGAGGCATATCAACTCGGCATTGCAAAGACTGGCTGACGGTGGACGGCTGGTAACAATCACAGCTAATTGGTTCTCTCCCAATAATCCTACTTGGCGAGAGACTTTTGTTAAGTGGCAGGATTTTGCACGAGTTTTAATGTCGGTCGGGGTTAACGGCAAGGTGTACTCAAAACATGGTACACAAATCGACACCAGAATCACAGTAATTGATAAAGTCCCGGCTGATAATCACAGGCAAATCCCCTGTATTTCCGAAACCTTGGACTTGCCCGAACTGCTGGTGTTGATTGAGCAGTTGCCACAGCGATCTCCGTGGGAACGCTCAGAAAAAGTCAAAGCTGCTGCGAAGGCAAAAGTTGTTCAATTGCCAAAACGTACTACAGTTACACAACCAGAAACAGTTTCCTTTCTTCCAGACGATGTAGTAGTGTTGGAATATGAAGTTGTCGAATGGTCTGCTACAGAAGGACTTAAAGATACTTTATATGAAACCTATCGTCCACAACGAATCCGAATCAAGGACGCTTTACCTCATCCCTCGCTGCTTTGCGAAAGTGCAGCCCTAGCACTTGTCTCGCCACCAGCACCAACTTATAAACCGCATCTTCCTAGCAACATTATCACACAAGGCTTGTTGTCAGAGGCACAACTTGAAAGCGTCATCTACGCTGGTTTTGCCCACTGTGAATTTTTGTCTGGGTCTTATATTGTCGATGATTCTTGGGATAATGTGACTGTAGCGGCTCAAGGCGAAGAAAATGCTGTTAGATTTCGCCGTGGCTGGTTCCTTGGTGATGGGACGGGAGCGGGGAAAGGAAGACAGTGTGCAGGAATCATTCTCGACAACTGGTGTCAGGGGCGGCAAAAAGCCATTTGGGTATCTAAAAGTTCTGCGTTAATTGAAGATGCCCGTAGAGACTGGTGTGCTTTAGGAGGTGATGCAAAGGACATTATCGACCTCTCAAATATCAAACTTGGCGACCCCATCCCTTTCACCCAAGGTATTCTGTTCTGCACGTACTCAACTCTACGTTCTCAAAAGAACGGTAAAAGCCGGCTCAAGCAAATTATTGACTGGGCAGGTAAGTACTTTGAGGGAGCGATCGCCTATGACGAGTGCCACAGTATGGGCAATGCAATGGCTATTGAGGGTAAACTCGGTATGGTTGCAGCATCCCAGCAAGGCATTGTTGGGCTGAGGTTGCAAAACGCATTACCGCAGGCACGGGTTGTCTATGTTTCTGCGACTGGAGCAACGAAGGTTTCTAACCTATCTTATGTAAATCGTCTGGGGCTTTGGCAGACTGGAGATTTCCCGTTTACCTCCCGTGAGGATTTTGTGGAATCCATTGAGGGCGGTGGTATCGCCGCGATGGAAGTCGTAGCCAGGGATCTCAAGGCTTTGGGACTGTATCTGGCGCGGAGTCTCTCGTTTGAGGGCGTAGAGTATCAGACGCTCGAAATTGAGTTAACGCCGACGCAGGAACGGAGTTATAACAGCTATTCCGATGCTTTTCAGGTTATTCATAATAATTTAGAGAAAGCGTTAGAAGCTTGCAATATAACTGGCGCAAAAACGTACAATCGTGCTGCTAAGATGTCTGCTAAGTCGCAGTTTGAAAGCCATAAACAGAGGTTCTTCAATCATCTGCTGACCGGGATGAAATGCCCTACCCTAATCAAAGCGATTGAGCAGGATCTTGCTGCTCAAAATGCAGTTGTTGTTCAGATCGTCTCGACTAATGAAGAATTGCTTAAGCGACGACTTGATGAAGTTCCTGCTTCGGAATGGAAGGATCTCAATCTTGACTTAACCCCACGGGAATATGTCATGGACTATCTGATGAGTGCATTTCCCATTCATCTCCATTCCATCCATTCTGGCGTTGATGGAGAAGAAAGATCCGAGCCAGTCTTTGATGCCGATGGCTCTCCAGTTATTTCGCAAGAAGCTGTAGCCTTGAGAGATGCGTTAGTCGATAAGTTAGCAAGCCTTGATCCCATCCCCGGCGCATTAGAACAATTGCTGTGGCACTTCGGTAACAAGCAAGTTGCTGAAGTAACTGGTCGCAGTAAACGAGTTCTCAAGGATGATTCCGGGCGTTTGTTTGTTGATTTACGTGGTTCCGGCGCTAACATTGCTGAAACTGCTGCGTTTATGCAGGGTGACAAACAAATCCTCATCTTCAGTGACGCTGGCGGGACAGGCAGAAGTTATCATGCCGATTTAAACGCAGTCAACCGTAGACGGCGATCGCATTATTTGTTAGAAGCCGGCTGGAAAGCGGATAACGCAATTCAGGGGTTGGGGAGGTCACACCGGACTAACCAAGCATCAGCACCCGTGTTCAGACCAGTCACGACGAATGTGCGCGGTGAACGCAGGTTTATCTCGACCATCGCGCGGAGATTAGATAGTCTCGGCGCACTCACCAGAGGGCAGAGACAAACTGGTGGTAATGGCATCTTTGATACTAAGGATAATCTGGAGTCGAACTATGCAGAGTACGCACTATACGAGTTGTTTAAGCAGATTTTCCAAGGTCGATTTTATGAAGTTCCGCTAGGGACTTTTGAGCAAATGACAGGACTCTCGCTCACTTCCCACGAAGGGGGCATGAAAATCGATCTTCCACCCCTGCGTCAATTCCTCAACCGACTACTGGCTCTACGAATTGATATGCAAAACATCATTTTCGAGCGTTTTGAATTGTTGCTAAGTCAGCAGATTGAAACAGCGATCGCGGCAGGGGTCTATGAGATGGGTGTAGAGACACTCCGGGCTGAACGTTTTACCATCGAAAGCCAGGAAGCAGTTTATACACACCCTGCAACAAATAGCACAACCAACTACTTGAAAGTGGAACGCACCCAAAAGAACAACATTAGAACGGCTATTGAGATGTTGGAATTTGCTACTCAATATCAAGGAAAGCTCATGATCAACTCCAAGTCAGGCAATGCTGCTGTGTCAATTCCAACTCACAGTCTATTCGACTCTGAGGGTGGAGTTGTCCCAAGAGTTTTGCTGATTCGCCCACAGAAAGAAACTCGCGTACCAGTTCAAGACTTGGAATCTTCCACTTGGCAGCAAGTTTCTATTGATGCATTTGCTGCTGCTTGGTCTATTGAAGTAGACGCGCTGCCCAAGTTCACTACCGATTACCTGCATTTGGTAACTGGTATTCTCCTACCCATCTGGAAAATACTACCACAGCAGAATAGTCGAGTATTCCGGTTGCAAACCAGCGATGGACAAAAGATTCTCGGTCGGGTGGTGAATGCTCACGACATTCAAACCGTGCGCGAACAAATTGGACTAAGAAATCAGGTGCTTTCTCCAGAAGAACTGGTTTCGCTGGTACTGAACGAGAGATATACACAGCAACTACCAGGAGGAATTACGCTGCGGCGGTCTTTCGTTGCTAATGAACCTCGCATAGAACTGGTTAATGCTATCTCACTGGCAGAGCGACTCTTAGCTGTGGGTTGCTTCACAGAGATCATCAACTGGCAAAAGCGCCTATTCATTCCGGTTTCAGACAAAGCCCCAGCTATTCTCGCGGCTGTGATTGAAATCTTCGGATAAGTCAAAAGCTGATGTATCTAATAAATACATCAGCTTATTTTTCGCTCAAACACGAGTGTGATTTTATTGTACGAAATGAAGGTAATTATACGTAATAGCTCTGACGTGGAATACCTAGAATGTAGAAAAATGAAGAGTCACAATAGCAGTGACGAGCGTATGCTTTGGCAAGTAGGATAGATTTTGGGGTGTTTCACCAGATAAGGAGAAACTGAGCAGTATATGTTTAAGGGCGTTCAAGCTATATTTTTTTTCGTAGATGATGTTGTTGCAGCTGCTCAATGGTATGGCGAGCTTTTAAATATACCAATGAATTACTTTTATGTAGAAAATGAAATACAGGGAGCATTGATTGATGTTGGCAGCGTTGAAATGTTTTTCCATCTGGCAGATGAAAAAATGCGTCCGGGGAACGCAGGTCAAGTAGCGTATTGGCGTGTAGACAACTTTGAGCAAGCATTAGATTATGCCCAAAAGCATGGTGCAAGGCTTTATCGAGGCCCTTTGGTAATTAAGGGACAGCAAGCAATTTGTCAAATGTGGGACCCATTTGGAAATCTTTTTGGTATGCAGGGTAAAACCTGGGTCTAAGACAGGTGAAAGAACTTAACAAAAGGTCAAGTAAGAAAAATCGGTGCTACAAACTTATTAGCTGATGCTAATACGGTGAGCAAAGCTCACGCCAAACTTTTTGGTCTACTGAAATTTGTACAACTTATTTTTACATGATGGTTTAATCAAATAAATACTCTTGTATGTCGTTTTGTCGATGGCGGAGAATGCTTATAGCTTTGACCTGGATTTGACGAATCCTTTCTCGGCTAAGGTTTAGCTGTTGGCCAATCTGAGCGAGATTGAAATGCTGATCATTCTCTAGCCCAAAGTTTAAAGTCAACACTTGACGCTGTATAGGTGTCAATGGTTCTAAGAATTTAGCTACATCTTGCGATAGAAGTTCTTGGGTAAGGAGTTTTTCTGGTGAAGCGGCATCGCTGGCTAAAATTTCGCCCAATTCTGTCTCTTTTTCATCTCCGACTTGTTTATTTAAAGAAATAGCTGTGCGAGAAGCCGTGAGATATTCTCGAAGCTTATCTTTACTGAGGTTTAATGCTGATGCTATTTCTTCAACAGTGGCATGACGACCGAGTTTTTGAAAGCTTTCTCGCTGTACTTTCTTAATTTTGGTAAGTATTTCAGTGAGATGAACAGGCAATCTAATAGTGCGCGATTGTTCTGCTATAGCGCGTGTAATCTCCTGACGAATCCACCAGTAGACGTAGGTTGATAGCTTATACCCCCGGTTGGGATCAAATTTTTCTATACCCCTTTGTAACCCGATTGCTCCTTCTTGGATCAAATCTAAAAATTCCAAATTGCGGTTCTGGTATTTCTTGGCAACAGAAACCACTAGTCGCAGGTTAGCTGTCACCATTTTTTGTTTAGCTTTTTGACCAAGGTGTAGTGCTGCTCGGATTTGTGCTTCGGTTTTTTCAACAGCGTTGGCTAATTCTGTCATTGTTGGTTCACGGTCTAGCTGTTGAGTGAGTTGATTTTTAGATTGCTCAATGGCAATCATCTGTTGTACCTGCCTAGCATAAGCAATCTCTTCGTCTGGTTTTAATAAAGGATACTGACCAATTTCTTGCAAATAGATGCGAACCATATCGGAACTGAGGCTGGACATACAAACTCAACGCTTTTTTGAAAACTAGGGGATTCAAAAGTATAAATCAAATAGCTCAATAAAGTTTTCTATTTTGAAGAACCAAAACATCTCACCAATTCAGTCCTGCCTGAAGTAACCTCTGCTGTAACCTTGTGTACCGCCGTTGGTCATCAGTAGAGCGCACCGCCAGAGATATCGCTTTTTTTGCGCCAACCACGATCGCTAACTTCTTGGCACGGGTCAGCCCAGTGTAAAACAGGTTCCGAGTCAACATCATATAATGCTGCATATAGATTGGCAGAACTATCACCGGATATTCTGAGCCTTGGCTTTTATGAATAGAAATGCTCCAGGCAAGGGCAATTTCATTCAGGTCAGCGTAATCGTAAACCACAGTCCGCTCACCATACAGTACTGTAACTTCCTGCTCGACAGTATCAATAGTGAGGATTATTCCCAAGTCGCCGTTGAAAACTTCGCGGTTGTAGTCGTTGGTTAGCTGGATGATGCGATCGCCCTCGCGTAACAAATTCCCACCTCTATTAATCTCCACCTTGCTGGGGCTGGGTGGGTTGATCAACTGCTGCAAGACTGTGTTCAGGTTACGAGTCCCGATTACTCCCCGTGTCATCGGGCAAAGCACTTGGACATCAGTAGCAGGATTAAAACCTAAGCCGGGGAGCAAGTCTGTAATCAATTCGCAGATTGCTTGCACTCCATGTTCAGGCTGATGACCTCCGCCGTGCCAAATACAATCAGACACAGGATTATCAGAAATTGGCTCGATTGTTGGGTACTGGCCCCGGTTGATTTGGTGAGCAGCAGTGATAATTGCACAAGTTTTAGCTTGGCGAAATACCTGAGTTAACCGCACTACTGGCACGCAACCAGAATTAATCAAATCAGCTAGTATTTGACCTGGGCCCACAGATGGTAACTGGTCAATGTCACCCACCAACAACAGTAAAGCGCCAGCTAGTACTGCTTTAACTAAGGAGTAAGCCAGAAACAAATCAAGCATCGATGCTTCGTCAGCGATAATTGCCGTGTGGGGCAAAGGATTTTCGCTATCGCGCTTGAAACCCCTTGAGCGCGGGTCGAATTCTAACAAGCGATGAATTGTCTTTGCCTCCAGCCCAGTCATTTCACCTAAGCGTTGAGCAGCCCGTCCAGTGGGTGCAGCTAGAGCAATAGATTTACCCATTGCTTTCCACAGGCTGACAATCGTGTGAGTTGTGAAGGTTTTTCCAACGCCAGGGCCACCAGTGAGGATTTTTTCTAAGGTTTTAAGTTTTTTTTGAGATTTTTCAGAAAAATATGAGATACTGAGGTTCTATTTGTCATAATATTAACTTAGGATTATCCATCCAATTAATTGAAGAAAGAGACAAAGAGACAAGGGGACAAGGGGACAAGGGGAGAAATCAGATGGGGATTCAAACCCCACCTGAAACATAGTCCACCAAAAAGTGGTGTTCTTGTCTTAAACCCTTGGGCGTTGCCGCCTGACTTTTGAATTGGAGAGACAATTCCCCTTGTCTCCCTATCCCCTTGTCCTCTTCGATAAAACAAGGCAGCAATTCTCATAGTAAAAATTGCTGCCAACTGTAGTTTATAACAAGACATAGCCAATTCCAATGGAGTCGGCCCATACCCTACTTCTCCTTTAAACATAAGGGAGATAAATATTCAGAAACTTGTATTACTCAACTATAGCTTAATCAAATCAAGTTAAAATTTAAAATTTGTGTCAAAACATGAATATATCTGGTTTACCAGATGTCAAAAAACCCTAGATGATGCCAGTATCATGATTTTGGAGTAGGCTGCTGTTTCTACAGCTTGGCGTTGCTGTTGTGAAAGCTGAATTTTCCGGCTGGCTGTAAAGCGGTCAATCCAATCACGCACACGCTCAATGTCATTGCCAACAGGATTTTCCAAGCGTTGGCGTATCAATTGAGCTAAATTCTGTTCCGTATGAAAGTAAGTCGGCTTATAGCAAAGTAGCCTTTTTTCTTCATCCCGCTCTCTAATCAGCTCGTCTGCCAGAGCCATATCTTTAATAATGATCGCAACCCCTTCTTCTGTGGGCTGATGAGATTCGGTAGTCAGTAGTTTGATTACCGACTCAATCAGTTCGCTTTGTGGCAGGTAACAGTGACCATCTTCGGCGGCAACACTTAGACAGTGGATAATTCCCGCACGGTAACGAAATTCTGAGTCAGGCGCAATTCCGATATTTCTCGCAATCTTGTCAGCAGTCAGAAAGCCAATACCGTAGATGTCGGCTGCTAGCTGGTAGGGGTTTTTGGTAACAGTGGCAATTACTTCATCCTTATACTGCTTGTAAATCTTCACAGCATAAGTGGTAGAAACACCATGCCCCTGGAGAAATACCATCACTTCTTTGATGGCCTTTTGAGTTGACCAGGCGTTTTTAATAAGAGTGATCCGCTTTTTGGCAATACCCTGGACTTCAATCAGTCGTTCAATCTGGTTTTCGATAATGTCCAAGGTTTCTAGCCCGAAGTGGGCAACAATCCGTCTTGCTGTGACTGGGCCAACACCTTTTATGAGTCCACTACCCAAGTATTTTTCAATTCCGGTAAGCGTTGCTGGTTTGGTTTCTTTGTAATTAACTACCTGGAACTGGGGGCCAAACTGAGGATGGTCACACCAGAAACCAGTTAGCTGTAGAGTTTGACCTGGCTGAATATTAGCAAAGCTGCCGACAATTGTTGTGAGTTCAGTGCTACGTGGACGAGTCAGCCTTGCCACTGTGTAACCCGATTCAGCAGAGTAAAAAGTTAAACGTTCTACGACTCCAGTGATTGTTTCGTGTTGAGGAAAGGCACTTACTTGTTGAGGGGAAAGATTAGGGGGAGTGGACATTGCTTATCATCAGATGCCGCACATCATTTATATAATACTGGAATTCAGTCAATTGTAGTACATAAATACTAAGATACACGCCCAGTATTAGTGTCATCGAAAACTCATTTTTAAAGAATACCTCCGTCAGGAGTAGATAGTTGAAAGAGTGAATATCGGTTATGCTTTGCTACCTATTCTTCTGCAAGAAGTTTTTCTATTTCTGCGAGGAGCTTGTCAAACTTCTGTGTTTTTTTAGAGTCATCCCATACTTTAGTCTTTTTGGCTTTTGCAGATATAGCCTTGAGACGGCTTTGATATAATGCACTTTTTTCAGACGTTGTTTTAGTAACGGCTGTATTTATACTGTTAATACGCTCCTTAATTTGATTCAAAGATAACTTTTCAGTAATTGCTACTGTTAACAGTTCTTCCCTCTGGCTATCGTCTTTAATTCGGGCTATTTCTCTTGCTTTTGTATATTCTATTTTTCCTTGGCGAAGATATTCCAAAATATCTTTTGGAAGATTGAGTAATGGTAAGCGATTAGTACGAAAACTGTTAGGAGTAAATTTTCCTATGATGTTAAAAACATCTAAAACTACCTTCCACTCATCACTGTGAATAACGTTATTCGCCGACTCCCGCTCAGGGTGAGAGACTACGTGAAACACTGAGATGACTGCTTCTCTTGACTGATTAAGTTTTAAGGATAACAAGTCTAAAATTCCTTCTGTTTCTTCAAGAGGGTTTAAATCCTCTCGTTGGATATTTTCCACAAGAGCGATTTCAAAAGTTTCTTCGTCGGAAAAATCCTTTATGATAACTGGAACTGTTTCCAACTTAGCTTCTTTGGCAGCGCGATAACGTCGTTCACCTGCAACGAGTTCATATTGATTTTGCCCCTTGGGACGAACAAGAAGTGGTTGTAACACCCCTTTTTGTCTAATTGATGCTGTGAGTGCTTCCATTGCCTCAAGATCAAAGTAGCGTCTAGGTTGTTTTGAGGGGAGATGAATAGCTGATAATAAAACTGATTCTAGCGGTGTTTCATTTTTTTGTAAAAATAGTAAATCAACACCCTTGACTTTATAGGCAGGCTCAGAGCTTTTCTTATTAGTCATTGTAAGGTATCCAGACTTTTAGCAATTTTTTCTAAAACTTTTACTGTTGGATGGCTTGAACTATAAAGTGCCAAAGGCATGTGTTTTTCAGAGGCATCCGCAAAAGCTATAGCAATAGGAATAGTTTCGTAAACAGGGATTTGCGCTCCTAATTGACGGACGGAATCAAGGCTTCTATTACCTTGTGCGGTGCGGCCATCATACATAGTAGGAATGATACCAGCAACCTTAAGCTGTTGGTTTGCTCCCCTTTGAACACGAGCAAGTGTTTGAAATAGTAGCTCTGTTCCTCGAAGTGCTTTGTTATGTGTCTGAATGGGAATCAGGACATGAGTAGCTGCAACTAAGCTAATATAGCTTAATATTCCTAGACTAGGTGGACAGTCTATCAAAATAAAGTCATAGTTATTTACTACTGGTTCTAAGGCTTGCTTCAGCTTAAAATCTCGCATATCAGCCATAACCAGTTCCAGTTCAGCACCACTCAAGTCAATATTGGATGGTGCAAGATCCATACCGTGAATGTTTTTGCTGATAGGTAAGGCATCACCATCGACAACTGCATTGTAAACTGTATCCTCTAACTCTGATGCCTCTAGACCCATGAACATCGTCAATGACCCTTGTGGGTCCATATCAACAAGTAATACTTTATTATTTCGTTGTGCTAAATGATAACCAAGATTCATCGTAAGAGTGCTTTTTCCTACACCTCCGGCTTGGTTAAACAGTGCCAGAATTCTTCGAGTCATAGTTCTTACTGATAATAAACAGTGATTTCCTGATAGACCCTGAGATTTATATAAGGGACTATCAGAAGCGAATAACGTTATTCGCCATTAGTATTTTTATTTTTAAATAAGTGAAATCAAGGAAATCGGCTTCAGTATTGTTCTCCTTGCTAGACGTTAATTTTAACGAAGAGTATATTTAGAGTCATAGTACATCTTAAGTGTTGACTATAAATAAGAAAATTTCATTCTTTGTCCATGAGCAGAACGCACCTTGTTATGACTGAGATTAAGTTTTTGTGCAACCTGTTTTGCAGTTAGCTTCCCTTCACCCTCCAATCCAAACTGTAACATTAAGACTTGACGCTGATTTAGCTTCAAGTCAGCTAACAAATTTTCTAAATCTGACCGAAAACATTTTCTTTGTCAACGTACTCTTGAGCCGAAATTCTTTCGTCGGGTAATATTTCTTGCAGTTGAGTTTCTAGCTCTTCGCCAATTCCTAACTCTAAAGAAACTAGTGGACGAAATGCGTTTAGGCATTCACTTTCTTTGTTTAGGGGATGCGTTAACAGCCGTACTAATTTCTGTAATTGTGGGCTTTCGTCCTAAACATACAAACAGTTCTGTGTGTGCTTTTTTGATTTGGAGCAATCTTTGAGTCATTTCCTGGGGCAGGCGAATTGTACGCGATTGGTCTGCAATTGCTGCTGTAGTTGCCTGCCGAATCTGCCAGTATGCACAAGTCGAGAATTTATAGCCGCTATTTGGGTCAAACTCCTCTACAGCATGAAAGTAAACCAATAGCCCCTTGTTGAATCAAATCCAGAAATTATATCTGGCTCCAACGATATTTTTAGCTACGGCAACCACAAAAATTCGCAATGGGTTTCGCCCATTGCAAATTGGTTTGACCTTACTTCTCTTGCGTAGAAAAGCTCAAGTCTCAAGTAATAGTCTATCGAAGTGATCAATTTTTCGTAGATAAATTTCAAGTAGATCAGAGCTTTGACTAGACATTTTGCAGGGAAATAAATTGGTAACAGAGATATTGACAGTAAAGTATAAATCAAAGAGTCAACGATTATCTAAATTAATTTCTGCTACGTTGATAGAAAAGATTTCAAAAATTCCTATTGGGGGCTATATGGGGGCTATATATACCCCAACATTATCTCAGGACTTTGATGACATTTTGACCCCTATATAGGGTACATATAGGTGCTAGATGGGGTATATTTGACTTTTTGATATTGTGTACCCCACTTAGCCCCCAAGGGGTTATGATAAACTCTTGGTTCTGGATCAAAAAGGAATAGCTATTTTATTCTTCTCTCCCCTGCTCCCCAAAATTATCTGAACGGATAACTTTCACAATTTAAAGTGTATTACTTGGAGCCTATGTCAAACATTCACACCTTACAAAAAATTTTTCCTGCTGGCTTTGATAACGGTTATGGAAGCCTAAAACTTTTAGTCGAAGGATTTGAAGTAGTTCGTGTGCCGAGTTATATTTCCACAGCTGAGATGGAAGATGTTCCAGGGCGTGTAGTTTTTAACGGCACTGCTTACACAGTCGGAGAGTCTGCTTACCGGACAGGGAATTATTTTGACCGCAACACAGACAATAATGAAAATAAAGTCAATAATGCGTTGTTGACTTTATTGGGTGCATTGGCACATCTACCACACCGTAAGGCTTGGCACTTAAAATTAGTCGTTAGCTTACATGATGTTGCTCTAGCTGACGAATTGCAAAAAGTACTAAACGGAGAATATCAGCCAATACTAGCTGGCAAACAATCAGACGTGAAAGTAGAAGTCCTGAAAGTTGTACTAGAGGGTATGGGTGCATTATTTGGGCATCCACTACCAAAAAAATTAACCATTTTAGACTTTGGCAATGGTACGACCCTGTATTCTCGTTACAACCAAGGGAAACGAGAAGTTCATACCGCCTACCCCATTGGTGTAGAAGTTCTCATCGATGATATCTCCCAAAAAATGAAACATTTAAATGGCGGAAAAATCGGAGATCCATCCAAAATCCGATTTTGTCTGGAAATGGGGCATACCAGGTACAGCCGTGACATCGATATTAAAGATATATACAGCGCTTCTTTAAAAGATTGGTATGAAAAATACTTGAAGAAAGTGGTGAATCTGACACTGGATGCCAAGCATCAAGGGGATGAAATCTGGGCGATTGGTGGAGGTTGCCTCTTACCAGGATTTAAGAAGCTGTTGGAGAAAAATGGCTTCAAAATTCTGGACAATCCAGTAGAAGCCAATGTCTCTGGACTTTTAGAGATGGCAAAAACCATCACCAGCAAGAATACAACTACTACATCTCTTAAGTAAAGTTATAACGATGGCAGATAAAAAAGACTTAGCACCGGAAAAAGTTCGCCTCAAAGATAATTACCGAGAGCGCATATTTGCAGAATCGCAAAAACTAGATAAAAGTTACCTGGATACGCTTTACTTTATAGTTGATTGCTATTTTGTTTTCATCAAGGCTGGATTACCTGCACAACGAATAGCTGACACACCGATTAATACTGAGTTAAATCAACCCACGTCTTGGACTCCAACTCCATTTGCACAGGAGAAAGAAGAAGATTCTTCAGGAGAAACATTCAGCCTTGATTTTGATTTGTAACCGCGAAGGTAGAGAATCCTTCTAAGCAGACAACAAGCCCTGCGGGTTCGGCATCGACAAAGGCAAGAATGACATGAGCCGTTTTTCTCTTTGCAAGCTCTACTCTTAGATTTGCTTTAACGTAGTCGGACAGACCTTTACCACCACCCATCGGGTCAAGCGCATACTCATCCATTAATTTAACCATAGCGTCCGCATGAGCAGGTATACTAAGGTCTGCTTCAACATTACACTACTAAACCCGCTTCACTATGCCTTGATTTGGTAGCTCAAATGAGACTGTTGACACGAGCGGAGCATTCGGTTCAGATACCGTAGCCCCAGTCTCAGGAGATGGAGGCAGTAGCCGATAATCGCTACGCCAACGCTGATAATTGAGGTCACAAACAACATAACCGCGTTGCCTGCCATTAAAATATTTGACCCAAGGATTTTCTGGTAAAGCCTGTTCAATTCGGTCACTAGCACCAAAGCTTGAGGTAATTGATGTCCCAACAAACTCAGTAGCGACGGGAGCAGAGTTAGGGTTATTGTAATCAGCCTTCACATCGCTTACCCAACTTGAGTGTGTGTCACCAGAAATGACAACTGGGTTAGCAGGCTTGTGTTGAGTTAGGAACTTGAGGATACGGTTACGAGCAGCTACATAGCCATCCCAAGCATCCATGTTGAAGGCAGTCTCAAGACCTGCTGTCCAGTCATGTTGAGTAAAAACAACCTGTTGAGCAATTATATTCCAGCGTGCCGTAGAGCGATCTAAATTACGAAATAACCACTGCTCTTGTTCGCTACCAGTCATAGTAGCATTTGGATTCAAAGCCTCTGGGCAGCGTGGTTCAATACTGTCATTACAAGGCTGGTTGCTACGGTATTGGCGAGTATCTAAGACGTTAAATTCAACCAAGTCACCAAAGGTTAAACGTCGATACAACTGCATATCAATACCTCTAGGTTTTGAAAAATCCCGCAGTGGCATGTGTTCGTAGTATGCTTGAAAAGCAGCAGCACGACGAACTAAAAAAGCTGCGCGTGATTGTTTTTCTGGGTCTTGAGCAATTTCATCTGCCCAGTTATTGTCAACTTCGTGGTCATCCCAAGTAACTACCCAAGGAAACGCTGCATGGGTCGCTTGCAGGCTGGGGTCAGTCTTGTACTGGGCATGACGGTTGCGATACTCTTCGAGTGTTACTGGCTCTCCATCACCTTCATGAGTTCGGAGTGCGTTCGCTCTCGGCGCTCCCTCGTAAATGTAATCACCGAGGTGAACCACCAAATCTAAATCTTCTTGAGCCAGATGTTTATAGGCGGCAAAGTACCCTTGCTCCCAGTTTTGGCATGAAGCAAAAGCAAAACGGAAGCGATTAACGCGATCGCGGGGGTTAGGAGCAGTACGAGTCCGTCCAATAGGACTAACTTCCTTGCCGACTCTGAAGCGATACCAATACCATCGGGCAGGTTGTAGCCCTTGCACTTCCACATGAACAGAGTGTCCAAATTCTGGAATAGCCATCTGTGTGCCACTATGGACAACTTGCTGCATCTTTTCGTCAGTAGCAATCTGCCACTGCACTGGAATATTATATGGTGGCATTCCCCCACCATTAAGCGGATCTGGTGCTAGGCGTGTCCACAATACTACATTATCTGGCAATGGTTCCCCGGAAGCGACACCTAAGCTAAAGGGATAGTTAGAGAATTTAGGCAGGGCTTGAACTTTGTTCGACCATTGATTTGCAATCACGAAGCCAGTTAAGCTGCCAGCCCCAATTAAAACTTGTCGCCGCTTCAGCCGACTTGATAGCAAGCGGTCTAAGTTTAGTCTCTGCATACATTCTTCTTTTAAAGTTGTACTTCCCTACTAGGTAAAATAACAGTGGAACTTTAATACTTCTTTACAATTAGATTAAGCATTGATTATTTCTTCAGCAAGGTGCCCAATATCCAAATTGTTATCGAGCCTAGCCAATCTCAGTAAAACACTCCCTCGCTCATGCTCGCCTTTCCCAAGATTCCAGATGAGTTTAGAACTATCTCCAATGAGCTTAGTCCAGGATTTATACGCCATGCGGCAAGAAAGCCAGGACACTAACAATGTTTTTGGCTGTTGAGCAGTAAAAAAGGATTTTACTATCTATGTTGAACAACGCTCACTCGAATTGTCTGAACAATTAGCGCTTATTTTTTCAATGATTGTAGAGAATAAGCTGGGAGATGTCAGCAGATAAAATGAGTTGTTAATTATCACTCCTCTCACCAATGCTGTCCCGAAGGAGGTTTGGGTCAAACTCGGGTATTTAGCTGAGTAAGTCAATTTATCCGTGTATTTCTAATTCTTGATTTTCATTTTTCATTATTATTTTGTCAATTTGAGTATTGACATCCTCAAAAGTTTGCAATATCTGTGAAGTTAGTTTATTAGTCTGCACCTGACCAGATTGTAAATTTAAAATTACCTCCCCATTTTTCTGTAAAATAGTTAAATCTTTCTGCTGGGTATTGAAAGCCAAGTCATAAATCTTTCCTTGAACTTGAGTGCCATTTTCATTAGACTTACCCCAGACCATGCCAATCCTTTGAGCAATTTGAGTCAGCCGACTGATGGCTTCAAGCTCAAATGTATCTTTATTCATTACTGTCAACGCTTCGGCTGATAATTGCTCACCAGCTTTAAACCCATTAGCCACTTCTACAATGCGTTTTTTGTAATTTTCCGACTTCCCTAACTTCTCTGCGGCATTATACCAATTTCTCAAATCATCAATAGTAACCGTCGGGAGCTTCTCTACAATTATAGGTTCAGTTTTTGTACTATTACTAATGTCTGGTGTAGAAGGATTAGTGGAGAGTAATGGAGTTATAGATTGGTTAAGTGGAGATTGTGCTGTTTGTTCTGGTGGTTTCAAAAATTGCGGTCGCGTGGCGAGGGAGCTAACGAGTTGCTGATATTCAGTACTTGATTCAATCACGGCCCCAAATTTCTTGGTCATACTCTCCAAAGTTTTAGGAAGAATTGAACTATTAACCAAGTTAAATACTGCTAATCCCTTTTTAGTTTCTTTGAGTACATCCTCTGGTGGGACGGGAGCAAAGTCCACATTTTGGTCAGCTAACCACTTGGTGACAGTATCTACTTTGTGGTTGTCTACTACCAGTTGTGTTAAACCCAGCATTTTATCTTCTGGGGTAGCAAAGAGGAATGTAGGACGTTCTTTAATTTGCTGTAGAATTTTAGCACTACTATCAATCATCTCCTGTTGTTGGCGGTTAACCGATTGAGTCCCAAAAACTTGAAATTCCTTCGTCCACATAGTAGGATATTCAACAGTACTAGGATCAATTTTGGCGCACACTAGTGAAAAATTACTTTGAATAATAGCGGGCGCGGGTGTAAGTTGCCCGCTTTTGAGTAGTCCAAGCTGTCTGAGCGCGTCTTTGTCCTTTTTGAAGTGCAGCACTCCCAAGGGTTCACCATTGAAAAACACAGCATCTCCCCTGACTATCTAATTAGTATTTAAGAGCTTGAGACTCAAGCACAGCGAGAAGTT
>NZ_JABXKF010000132.1 GCF_017115165.1 Nostoc sp. LPT
GTAATTCGTAATTCGTAATTCGTAATTCGTAATTCGTAATTCGTAATTCGTAATTTATAATTCATAATCTACATGGAAAAACCTTCTAATTTATTACTTAAAGTCTCGCAGCGTTTGTTTACTAATCTAGATGAGCAAGAAAAATTTATCAAGGCTTTAATGAATCCTCAGCCTTTTTCACCTACTATTCTTTGGTGTCAAGAAAAGCCAGATATTTCGCCTTTGGCAGTGGAAACACCAACCTCTTGGCAACCACAATTTATAGACCGTTTATCTCTAGGAGAAAAACCTGGTCAGCATCCCTTTCATGAAAAAGGATATTTCTATTGTTTAGATTTTTCTTCGGTGTTTGCAGCTACTACGTTATTAGCTATTCCTGAGTCAGTGCGTTTAGTTTTTGATATGTGTGCCGCACCAGGAGGGAAAAGTATCTTCGCTTGGAGAGCTTTAAAACCTGAATTGCTCATCAGTAATGAAGTAATTGGCAAACGTCTGGGAATGCTAATTTCTAATTTGAAGCGTTGCCAGATTAGCCCTAGTGCAGTGGTTAATCGAGATTCGAGCATATTTGCCGAAATGTTTATCGGCTCTAGCAATCTAGTAATAGTAGATGCTCCGTGTACTGGGCAATCTTTACTTGCTAAAGGTGAAAAAGCACCTGGATGTTTTCACCCAACTGCTATTAATAAGAGTGCAAATCGGCAAAAGCGTATTATAGCTAATTCTGCTAAAATTGTTTCACCGCAAGGCTATCTTGCTTATATGACTTGTACATATTCGCCTGAAGAGAATGAGCAAGTTTGTGAATGGTTTTTGGAACGTTTTCCCCAGTTTGAAGCGATAGAAATTAGTAATTTAGCCAAATATCAATCGCATTTAACTACGATGCCTTGTTATCGGATATTTCCTCAAGATAGGTTAGGGGCTGGTGCATTTACAGTCCTATTTAAAAATACTAATGAGGATGAGTATGAGCCTAAAAAAGTAGATTTAAATACAATTTCTTCGCTGTATATCTACCAAAATTATAAGTAATCTTTGCAGGAGTTACGAACAAAAATATCCCTGACTTCTTGAAGAAGTCAGGGATCGGAAGCTGTCGAAATTAGAATGAATATGTATTGAAGAGTTAATTGAATACTTGGTTGTCAGAAGCACTGAGGAATTTTCACTGACAAACAGTTCATCAATTTGGAGAACACTTAGCACAAAAATCAGGATTGAATTTACAAAATTGGCTACCTGTTACTGGGTAAACTGTACAATAAGGAAAACTTGTAAGTTCAATTTTGGCTGTTTGTAATTTGGAACCATTTGCCAACACTTCAGTAAGTTTGGTTTTATCAGCCAAAAGGATAGCTAAAATTTTAGGTAGCGCTATGCAAGCAGCAATATTGAGCAGCGTTAGCATTATGGCGTCGATAAAATTCATAGGTAATCATCTCCTGTGAAACATAGGTGATCGCTGTTCTTAGATGCAAACACAATCATTGCTTGCACTCTATGTAAATTAACTTTAACATAAATTTTTGTAAATATAAACGTGGAATTCCTGGAATTATCATACACAGAAGGGTATGTGGATAATAAGGATGAATATTGTAGCCTAATAACAAAATAAGCTGGAAAACGATCAGTTAAAAATCTTTAGGTAAGGTGTTATGTCAAAAACCCAAACCGCGTCTTCTTTTTTATCTAACATCAGTGAGCGAGAACGGCAGGCATTAAAGCGATTGGTAGATTACACAAATGTGGAATCGCTACCAGAAATTTGGCCTTTGGCAGCTCAACGATTTGGTGATATTGTCGCTCTCCGCAATCCTCACGCTAAACCAGAAATAGTGATTAATTATACCCAGTTGGCAGAGCAAATGCAACTATTTGCTGCTGGGTTACAAGCGTTGGGAGTAAAGGTAGGCGATCGCATTTCCCTAATTGCTGACAATAGTCCTCGGTGGTTTATTGCCGATCAAGGCATAATGACTGCTGGAGGTGTTGATGCGGTGCGTAGTTCCCAAGCCGAAAAAGAAGAATTGCTGTTTATTATCACTAATAGCGGCAGTACAGCGATCGTAGTAGAGGATTTAAAAACACTTAAAAAACTACAAGACCGCCTCAAAGATTTACCAATTCAAGTGGTAATCTTACTTTCCGATGAAGCACTACCAACAGACGAAACCCTAAAGGTACTCAACTTTTCGCAGTTGCTCGAAATTGGGAAAAGTCATAATTTTGTGCCAGTCAAGCAAAATCGTGACGCTCTGGCAACCCTAATTTATACCTCTGGCACTACGGGTAAACCCAAGGGTGTAATGCTGTCTTACAACAATTTGATGCACCAAGTAACAACATTTGGGACAGTATTGCAACCAAACGCTGGCGATATTGTTCTCAGTATCCTACCTTCGTGGCACAGCTACGAACGAACCGTTGAATATTACCTACTATCTCAAGGTTGCACCCAAGTTTATACTAATTTGCGCTCCGTAAAAGGGGATTTGAGACAATTTAAACCCAATTACATGGTCGGTGTACCCCGCCTGTGGGAATCGATTTATGAAGGAGTGCAAAAGCAGTTCCGGGAACAACCAGCGAACAAGCAACGCCTAATTAACTCTTTATTGGGTATTAGCGAGAAATATATCAAAGCGCGACGAGTTGCTCAGGGATTGAGTTTAAATAATCTTCATGCCTCAGCCGTCGAACGATTAGCAGCTAAAATACAAGCATCAGCTTTATTACCCTTCCATGCCTTGGGAGAACGACTGGTTTACGCCAAAGTTCGGGAAGCCACAGGAGGACAAGTTAAGCAGATGATTAGCGGTGGTGGTGCGCTTCCCAGACACATAGATAATTTCTTTGAAATTATTGGCGTGCAGATTTTACAAGGCTATGGCTTGACAGAAACTTCTCCTGTTACCCATGTGCGGCGTCCTTGGCGAAATTTGATTGGTGCATCAGGGGAACCACTTCCGGCTACAGAAGCTAAAATCGTCGATCCTGAGACAAAAGCGCCTTTACCAATAGAGAAACGGGGCTTAGTATTGTTGAGGGGCCCGCAGATTATGCAAGGCTATTACCAAAATCCCGAAGCGACAGCAAAAGCAATTGACGCTGAAGGTTGGTTTGATAGCGGCGATTTGGGTTGGCTGACACCACAAGACGATTTAGTGCTGACTGGCAGGGCCAAGGATACGATTGTATTGACTAACGGGGAAAACATCGAGCCACAGCCGATCGAAGATGCGTGTTTGCGATCGCCATACATCGATCAAATTATGCTCATTGGTCAAGATCAGCGCAGCCTGGGAGCCTTAATTGTCCCCAATGTCGAAGCCTTAGAAAAATGGGCAGCAAGTCAGAATCTAACGCTGGATACGCCCAACGATCAAGTGACTTCCTCAGATAGTCAAAAAATTGACTTCGAGAGTAGAATGATCCAGGATTTATTTCGGCAAGAATTAAATCGGGAAGTCCAAAATCGTCCAGGCTATCGACCGGATGACCGCATCGGAACGTTTAAACTCATCCTGGAACCGTTTTCCATCGAAAATGGCTTGATGACACAAACACTAAAAGTTCGCCGACACATCGTCACGGAACGCTATCGCGATATTATTGACGGCATGTTTGCCTGATCATTCCACCTGCTAACTGTAAAGAGTGAACGTGAAATATTTATGGATGTCTCCAAATCTAATTTGCTTCTCAAACGCGTCGTTAACGTCAAAGTCATTGTGACTCCCCTCTGGAAAGAGGAAGTGCAACAGCAGCTGCAAACCCAGATCAATCAACTTGACCAGCAACTGCAACAGCTAGACGTTGAAGGACAAAGAGCGATCGCGGCAATTCAAAAGCAGAGTCTGCAACCACCTGGCCCCCAGACCCTCCAACAAATTGACAATATCCAACTCCAAGTCAATCAAAAGAAAAGTGAATTTTTGGAGCAAAAAAACCAGTTGCTGCAAAACCTCCAGCAAGTGCAGTTTCTCCAGCAAGATCAGGAAGTCAACCAATTCCAAATGGAAGGCTTTTTCCGGGTAGAAACCGGTGATAACCTGATTAGCAAAATGCAAGTCGAAATCGTTCTGCGCGATGGCGTTGTAGAAGAAATTCGCGGCGACATTTAAATTTGTCATTTGTCATTTGTCCTTTGTCATTTGTTTTCTGACCAATGACCAATGACCAATGACCAATGACCAATTACCAATGACTAATGACAGATGTGATTTAACTTAGTGTGACGGCTCCCAGCCCAACATTCTGCCTGGGAGCCAGCCCAAACAATTTGCCACACTGGAGGTGAGCTAATAAAAAGCGATCGCCCAAAGGTTGTCATTTTTGCTCGATATTTAACTGTACCAACTGAATTATTACCCCGTTTGATTTGCGTAATCGTTACTAACGCCTGATTTGGTTGCGGATAAACTACATCTATTTTTCGCGTTCCTCCCACTGCTATATCTTCAAAGGCATTCAGAGCAAGGGTCGTAGGATTACTGCCTTGGAGAGATGAGTTGAGCTTTTCTAAAGGTATAGTTTGATAATCGGAACGCTCTAAAAATGCTGCAACTTCCTGAGACTGATGTATTGCTCCCATCTGCTGGGTTTGCTCATCACTAGTCTCAACAATCGGTGCAGATTGCTGGTGCTGAATAATATAAATTCCAGCACCAGCCGTGGCAGAGATACTTAATATCACAATCAAAAAGAATTTCAGCTTTGCCGACATAAAAATAAACAGGAATTTCAAATAGGTTTATTACCAGTTTTGAATTCTAGATTGAACTACATCCTATATCCTCTATCTGTGAGAAGCTCTTGTATCTTAAGTAGTGGTTATGAGAAATATTAAATAGCAATCCTATTTAATCTGTGAGAAACTCGTGGTGGTTTTTACAAGTCAATGAATAAAACGAGATCGAGATATTGGCTAACCATAGAGGATAGCTCTGTATTATAGACCTCTAAGCTATATTTAGGTTCCTAGAGTCATTAACCATCAGCGAATAACCAATGCCCCATGCCCAATGCCCCATGCCCAATCCCCAATCCCCAATCCCCAACCTAAAATATAAACAGTCTAAAACTCTCCCATCAAGATACAATTCGATCTGACAAAAGCTGTTAAAGTCCATAAACCATTGATTTCCAAACCACCCTATGAGCATTCACGAAGTATTTATGCCGGCGCTGAGTTCCACCATGACGGAAGGCAAAATCGTCTCTTGGGTGAAATCGCCTGGGGACAAAGTGGAAAAAGGCGAAACAGTGGTGGTTGTAGAGTCAGATAAGGCAGATATGGATGTAGAAACCTTTTATGAGGGATTTCTTGCCCATATCATAGTTGAAGCTGGTGAAACTGCCTCGGTAGGATCTGCGATCGCCTTCATCGCCGAAACGGAAGCTGAAATTGAAACTGCCAAATCTGTTGCCAATTCTGGCGGCGCTGCTACTCCTACCTCTTCCCCTGAACCAGTTGCCGCCACAGCCTCAGCCGCCACACCTGCCTTAGCGTCTCAAAACGGTTCTAACCACAAAGAAGGAAGGCTTGTAGTTTCACCCCGTGCCCGCAAGTTAGCCAAAGAACTCAAAGTTGATTTAACTACACTCCAAGGCAGTGGCCCACACGGGCGCATTGTCGCCGAAGATGTAGAAGCATTGTCTAATAAAGGCAAGCAACCTGCACCTGCCCCAGTTGCCCCACCAGCACCTGTACCGGCCAGCGCCCCAGTTGCACCTTCAGCACCTCGAACACCAGCATCCGCACCCGTGGCGGCGGCTGTTCCTGGTCAAATTGTACCTTTAACTACCTTCCAAAATGCTGTGGTGCGGAACATGGTAGCCACCATATCCGTGCCCGTCTTCCGTGTCGGTTATACAATTACCACCGATGGATTAGACAAACTTTATAAACAAATTAAATCCAAAGGTGTGACAATGACAGCGCTATTGGCAAAAGCTGTAGCAGTGACATTGCAAAAACACCCATTGTTAAATGCTAGCTACTCAGACCAGGGTATTGTTTATCATTCTGATATCAACATTTCTGTAGCAGTAGCGATGGATGATGGCGGATTGATTACACCTGTGCTGCAAAATGCAGACGCAGTGGATATATATTCTCTGTCGCGTACTTGGAAATCTTTGGTAGAACGTGCGAGGACAAAACAATTACAATCCCAAGAATATAACAGTGGTACTTTCACCCTGTCAAATTTGGGGATGTTTGGCGTGGATAAATTTGATGCAATTTTGCCGCCTGGACAAGGCTCAATTTTAGCGATCGGGGCATCCCGTCCGCAAGTAGTAGCAACACCCGACGGTTTATTTGGCGTGCGGCAACAAATGCAAGTCAATATTACTTCTGACCACCGGATTATTTATGGTGCCCATGCTGCGGAGTTCTTGCAAGATTTAGCGAAATTGATTGAGACAAATCCTCAATCTTTGACACTGTAGTTTTGAAAAAACACCAAATTTAGATGTTAGCGCTATCAGCGAACATTACTTTGTCGTAGAGTAGCGCTAACAAGAAACAATACCTACATTTAAATTTTTTATGTCCAAACTATGTAGCGATACCACATTTCTACATGAGTTTATGTCTAAACTGATATTAAAGTGACATACGATAACACCTTAAAATATCTGGTTGAGCAGTATCCAGAAGATTTTATCCGCTACTTACTCGCATCTGAGACAACGGATATCCAGATTCTCAAAACAGAATTAAATCAAGAACCAATCCGTGCCGACTCAGTAACCTTTTTGCAAACTGCTAATCAAATACTGCATTTAGAGTTTCAAACCTTACCAGCATCGACTCCACCCTTGCCACTACGGATGTTAGACTATTGGGTGCGATTATATCGACAATACAATTGCGATATTGAACAGGTAGTGATTTTTCTTAAACCCACAACTTCAGAAGCTGTCTTTGTAGATCAATTCACTACCCGCAATACTACCCACCGTTACCACGTTATCCGAATTTGGGAACAAGATCCAGAACCTTTATTGTTATCTCCTGGTTTATTACCTCTGGCAACTTTGCCGCGAACAGATTCTCCTCAAAGCTTACTTCAACAGGTAGCAGTTCAGGTGAGTATGATTGAAGAAGCAGCCACCAAGCAGAGTATCTCGGTATGTACCCAACTTCTAGCAGGGTTGGTATTCGAGCCAGAACTCATTCGTCAGTTTTTGAGGAGAGAAGATATGAGAGAATCTGCCATTTATCAAGAAATTCTTGAAGAAGGACTGCAAGAAGGGAGACAACGAGGCATTGAACAAGGTATTGAACAAGGTATTGAACAAGGAAGACAATCAGAACTAAGGCTAGTGATACGTCTATTAACTCGTCGGCTTGGTTCAATTAATTCTCAGTTACAATCTCGGTTGCAAGAGTTGTCCCTGGCTCAGTTAGAAAACTTGGGTGAAGTATTACTAGATTTTGCCAGTCAGGCTGATTTAATGAATTGGCTAAATACAATAGAAAATTAGAGTTTGCTCTAAACCTTTCGACCAGTTACAAAAAAAGTCAGATTTTCGTACCAAGCGCCTTGCTCAGTTGCTTCTGCTTCAATTTTTTGACGATACTCTGCTTTTAATTCTGCCATTTGTTCAGATGAAACCTGTAACAAGGGATTTTCTCTGGGATGAAACCATCCTCCATTCCATTCTCTAGCTTGCTCTAGATTGCGGTAGAAACCTAGTTGTTGAGTCTTAACTTCAATATTTTCAAAACCAGCCTCTGCAAGCAGATGATGACACTTTTTGGGTGTACCTATTGGCTCATTGATACTTGTCAGCAAAATATCATATTTGTTACAAATTTCGATGATGAGTGGTGCTCCACAAGATTCCTCAGAACAACAAGAAAAACCCACAATTCCGCCTGGTTTGAGGAAACGGTACCATTTACGTAGAGCGGCAGGAATATCTTTGAAATACACTATTGCTGTAGAGCAGAGAATTACATTGAAACTCTCATCTTTGAAGTCGATATACTCAGCATCAGCCTCAATGAGTTCGATATTTTGCAAGCCTAGTTCTTCAATTTTATGTTGTGCTTGAGCTAGCATCCCTGAAGAAAAATCTACTCCAATTACTTTTCCTTCAGAGCCGACAATTTGTGCAACAGCAATGGCAATGATACCTGTGCCAGTTGCGATATCCAATACTTCTTGTCCCTTTTTAAGTTGAACTAAATTTAATAGAGGCAGAGCGCGATGAATTGTGTAATCGTTGTCGTAGCTAGTTCTGCTATCAAAGAAATCAATTACTTTATTCTTATACTCTTGTTCGTATTGGCTATTTTGCATGATATTATCGATTTTCACTGGACAATTATGAGAATAAATTGTGAGTGAAGCTTCTGTCTTCTGAAAACTTGCTTTCAAAATATTGAAATCTTGCAAAATTTCAAATTTTATATCATTTCTCTATATGCTTTGGGTGTGATTCCTACATGCTTACGAAAAATAGTAGTAAAGTTACTTTGGCTAGAACAGCCAATTTGATATGTAATTTCGATAATAGGTAACTGACTATAAGTAAGTAAAAATTTAGCTCGTTCAATCCGACATTTAATGACATATTGATGTGGAGAGATACCCATTAAACGTTTAAACCAACGACAGAATGAATAGGAACTCATATTTACTAGACTAGCCAGTTCTACCAACGTTAACTCTAATGCTAAGTTGTCATAAATATAATCAATTATCTGCCGTAATTGGCGCTCAGAAAGATTAACTTCAAGCTCTGCAATTGGTTGCCGTGTTCCAGAATAAGTTTTGAGGAGATGAGCTGCTAGAGCAATGGCAACTGATTCACCATATAGCTTACCAGATGGATATCCGGCTTTAAGCTCTGCTTTAAGTGCCATTCCCAGATGAAAAATTTGCTGATCGCAGACTCCGCGCTGTGGGATAATTTCAATAGTGCGTAGGCGTAGCCTGTCGTAGACATCGCTCCCAACGATCAGATCATCTGCTACTCTCTTAAATAGACTGGAATCAAATGAGACTAGGAGAAATTTTATTTCCTCGTGCCAACGCGCTTGAGTCGGAATCCCCTTTGGAGTGATGTTAACCAAACCTCTCCTCATCTGCGTACTGTGTAACCTTCCACCTGCTAGTCGCCAGTCTATTTGACATGAATTACCAAGCCAAATATTAATGCTGTGCTGCTGTAAGCAAAGCTCTGGACATTCAAAGGCGGGTAAATGATGCTGTTCAAGCACAATCCCGTTCCAGTGATTAGTGCTGGATAAAATAGGAAATTTACTGCTCATCGGCACAAGATTTCCACTTGCCACATCAATGGCTGAGAGTTGTTCAGATTTCATGTTGCCTACTCACTTATGAGCTACTACAAAAAAGATAGTAAGCTAATGCGTGACAAAATTACACTATTAATTTATTTTCGCTAGCGCTAGCAGATGCCTCTATTTGCTCAGTCCATTCACTTAAAACACTCATTTCTTCCTCAGCGTACCTCTGCGTTTACCTCAGCGTACCTCTGCGTTTAAAAAAATAAAAAAAGTGGGTATTACCCACCCTACCTAAATTATCCCTTCACACAAAGAACTTGCTTGAGTGTTGCAACAACTTCAACCAAATCAGCTTGATTTTCCATAACTTGTTCTATCGGCTTATAAGCACCAGGAATCTCATCTAACACGCCCTCATCTTTCCGGCATTCTACGCCATTTGTTTGCTCAATCAAATCATCAAGTGTGTAGACATTTTTTGCCTTATTTCTAGACAACAAACGCCCTGCACCGTGAGAACAAGAACAAAAACTATGAGCATTACCTTTACCCTTAACGATGAAAGATTTCGCCCCCATCGAACCAGGAATAATCCCATAATCTTCAGTTTGGGCACGGACTGCACCCTTACGAGTAACGTATACATCCTCGTTAAAATGCACTTCTTTTTCGGCGTAATTATGATGACAATTAACCTGCAATAAAGGTCTAGTTGCTTTCCCACCTACGAGATGCTTCTCAACTATGTGCTTAAAACGCGCCATCATCACATCACGGTTGACACGTGCATAGTTTTGTGACCATTGTAAATCGTGCCAATATGCCTGGAATTCTGGCGTACCAGCGACAAAGTGAGCTAAATCAGGGTCAGGCAATTTATTACCTGCCATTTTTGCTAATTCTCTGGCTGTGTGAATATGACACTGGGCGAGTTTATTGCCAATGTTACGCGAACCAGAATGCAGCATCAGCCAAACTTGATTCTCTGTATCGAGGCACACTTCAATAAAGTGATTTCCTCCACCGAGAGAACCCATCTGTTTCATTGCTTTACCTTGTAGATCTTGCACACCGCGATGCAAGTCTTTAAAATCATCCCAGTGCTGCCAGTTGCTGACAGATTTTTCAACGTCTTTATTTTCGTTGAATCCAGTCGGAATTGCTGCTTCAATATCCAGGCGGATTTTCTTCAGTTTACCTTCGAGTTGTTCGGCGGTAAATGCTGTTTTGATAGCGCTCATACCGCAACCAATATCCACACCGACGGCTGCTGGAATAATTGCCTCTTTGGTTGCAATTACAGAACCCACTAAAGCACCTTTTCCTAAGTGAACATCTGGCATTAATGCCACGTGCTTAAATACAAATGGTAATGATGCCACATTCTTGGCCATCTTGGTTTCTTCTGGCCCCAAAGAGTGATTTGCCCAAGATAAGACGGGTGCTGGTGTGGTAATTTCTAACTTTTCGTAGGGCATAATTTTTTCTATTTTAGATTTTAAATTTTAGATTTTGGTGAGGTAGTGCGGTCTTCTCCTAAAAGGAGACGCCAAAGGCGATGAGGGTTTCCCCCATAAGCAACTACCGTTAGCGCCGGCGGCAAGCGAGGTACGAGCGTCACCCGGAGGGATTGGGTATAGGGTAGTGATAATTATCGCTATGACTTATAAACCATTACTTAGTTAGTTGTAGCAATATAAATGTTGTATTGTCTTTCATTTGGCTCTCTGAATTTTCGTGAAGCTGAAGAACTACTTTTAGGAGTTACATCAACATAATACATTTATAACACAACAAATTACAATCGTTAACATATCACCACAGGGAGAAAGCAGATGCTTCGCAAATGTATTAAAATTTGTAAAGAAAATAACTTTGTTGAAATAGCTCCTTAAAGTTCTGACACAATATGGCAGTGCGTCAAGATACAATCTGGGAACGTTTTTTATCACCCGTAGTGCGTCTTTTGATTGATGAAGACGGGTTACGGCGTTACGCTGATAGTATTGATTGGGAGAAAGAAAGCGATCGCTATCGACGAGATGATGTCATAATTCCGTGGTACTACAGTAATCAAAACTTTCACGGTATTATTGGCGGATATCTGACTTACGATGCAGCAGTTACTTATGATCCGGTTACTCAATACGTTTTACCGCCTAATGAAAGTATTGTTCGTCAAGCTTTAGTTGATGCCGTCAAGGTAAAACCACGACGCATACTCGATTTAGGCTGTGGCACAGGTTCCACTACTTTAATGTTAAAACAGGCTTTCCCCGAAGCGGAAGTTATTGGTTTGGACTTATCGCCCTATATGCTGGTAAGGGCAGAAGATAAAGCTAGAAATGCTGGTTTAGATATAGTATGGCGACATGGAAATGCTGAAAAAACTGGTTTGAGGGATGCAACATTTGACTTAGTAACAGCTTCCTTGTTATTTCACGAAACACCAGATGCGGCGTCTTTAGCAATTCTGCGGGAAAGCTTCCGGTTGCTGGTAACTGGAGGACAAGTGTTAATTCTAGATGGGAATCAGAAGACTCTGCGTCAGTTAGAATGGCTCAATGATGTTTTTGAAGAGCCATATATTCGTGAATATGCTGCTAGTAGTATAGAAGCGAATATGGGTGCAGCCGGATTTGAAGCAGTGCGATCGCAGGATGTATGGTGGATAAATCAGGTAACTAGCGGCATTAAACCAATAGCAACCGAAAATGTCCGTCAGTATACTGCCACATCAATAGATAATAATAATGATTTGGAGGGACTTGGTTCTCCAGCGTTTGGCATAATGGCATGAGTTTAAAGGCAGTTCTCTTTGATTTTAATGGTGTCATCATTAACGATGAGCCAATCCACCTGCAACTGATCGATGAGATTCTCATGGAAGAAAATCTCCAACCCCAAAAAGTCAGTGAGCGTCAAGCTTCTTTAGGACGCAGCGATCGCGCCTGTTTTGGGCAACTACTCGCTAATCGTGGTAGAGTAAATGACGAAAACTATTTAACTCAGTTGCTGTACCGCAAAGCCCAAGCCTATGTGGTGGAACTAGAAAAAATAGAGAAACTGCCTTTATATCCAGGTATAGAAGACTTAATATTTCAGGTGCGATCGCGTCATCTGAAACTAGGATTAGTCAGTGGCGCGATTCGCAAAGAAATAGAACTGGTACTCAATCGCGCTAAACTAGCTGAACATTTTAAAATTATCGTCGCTGGTGATGACATCACTACCAGTAAACCAGAACCCGATGGTTATTTACTGGCAGTGAAACGCCTGAATCAAGAATATCCCGAATTGAATCTTCAACCACAGGAGTGTCTGGCAATTGAAGATACTCCAGCAGGTATCGAAGCGGCGAAGCGATCGCAGATGCAAGTTGTTGGTGTTGCAAATACTTACCCATTCCACATGCTCCAGCGCTGCTGTAACTGGACTGTTGATTATCTCAATGATTTGGAACTCGAACGTGTGCAGAAGGTTTATTCCCAAAAACAGCCTCAACCATCGGTAACTGAATGTTAGAATAATTTATGGTGATAATGTATTGAGTTAATGAGTAATAGTACTCTTGACTTAACACCGATTAAGGGGAATTAGCTCAGTTGGTAGAGTGCTGCGATCGCACCGCAGAGGCCATCGGTTCGAATCCGTTATTCTCCATTTGTCCATTAAATAATTATTGTCAGTTTTAAAGAATTATTGTCCAATTTTACGAAATTTAGGGACAGATTACAAATATTTACTACCTCTTCTTTTACTGTTTTCACCCAAGCAGAGGCTCCGCTATTATAAAATAGCTGCATCTTATGTGCGATCGCTACTTGAGGCGAGCACACATAAAAAATCTCAATTGTTTTCAATCGACCATAAAAACAAGGAGTAGGCGATCGCAATTTCTGGCGATGGTTCTGTTCATGAGAGCAAAGTTGACTATTTTAGCGGGTTTTTGAATTAATTTAGAGTGAGTAGGTGTAATCAGCCATAGACATCGCTTCGTTTTTATGTGACAGGAAAACAATTTTTATAGTCATGCCTTAACGGTATCGCTTCCATAAACGCCGCCAAAGCAAAAGTACTAAAATAGCGATGATAAATCCACTGAAAGTATATATTCCCTTAGTAGCTGGGATTAGCCACCAAGGTTCTTTTGGGGTTGTCTGTTGTGTACTTGTTGCTGATTGCGTACTTTTTATCTGTGGTGTGCCTGTTGCCTGTTCTGGAGCTACTTTGATTTTGAAGGATTTTATCAGGTAAGACCTGACAGGGTTATCGTTTTCTTTATCTAGTCCTGGCAAAGCAGAAACAAATGAGCCAAAAGTCCATCCCCCAGCTAGAAGACTAACGAAAGTTTGAAAATTGCGATCGCGTTCAGCTTTTTCTACTTCAACTCGACTGCGAACTGCATTAATGGTATCTGACAGTAATTTTAAACCTCGCTCCAGGTTTTCTGAGTCTTTAGTTATCTGTAGGCGATATTTATCTTTAACTAATTTACTAAACTCTGTTAAAAACTTAACTTCTGTTTCTTGATTTGATTGGATTTTGTGAGACTTTTGTTTAATTCTACCCAGGCGCTTTTCATAATTGCTTAAATTAATATCAATCGTACCACCTTGAAAATCAAGTATGGTTAAGTCTGTTGTATATTCATTAAGTGTATTTTGCACATCAACTAATGTTTTATGCAATGTATTTAACTCACTTCCCTTACTGGTAGCTTGTTCAATAGCATTACTTCCAACTTTAATTTTAGTAAAATAAGTTTGTAGAGAATGTTTTAATAGCCGACTTTGACTATAAGCCCAAACTATTTTATGACGATAATAAAATAAACGCATCCAGTCAGAATAAAATTTGCCAGATTGGTTTAAAGTAGCTTCGTCAGGATATATAATTATAATAAAATGCTGATTATTTTGGGTGAGTTCAAAAATATTTGCTCCTAGAAAGTGTCCTTGACCTTGTAAATCTCCTTCCCAATCTAAACCGGGCATTAATGCCTGATAGCAAGCTTGAGCAATCTCTTCCTGGCTTTTGGGTTGAGAAGAAGGTAGCCAGCCAGAGAGCATCCAGGTTTGCCCAATAGTAGCTGTTTGACTCTTCAATATTCGCTCAATTTCAGCTTTGATATCTGTAAAGCATTTAGCTGGTTGAGCATTAGTTTTATTTTTGAAAGCACACTCTACAAGTAAACCGTAACTATCACCGAGTAGCACAGGATAGAAATAACCTTCATATTGGTCATTATGATGTTTTGTCTGTGCATATACATCTTTGAGGAGATGAACGTATTCGCTTTGCAAATCCTGCCCATTTTCTAATAATAATGGACGAATATATTCAGGAATTTTATTGTAAAAAGATTGTTGATTCAGCTTAATCTCTTCTGGAGTATCGCCTAAACTATACTTCAAGTCATAGAGAAAGAGGTCGATAGTGGGATAGATGATGTCACTCATTCAAGGAAAAAATTTTAGATTTTTAGTTCTGGATGGTAGACATAGATAAATAAAATTATTCTCCTTTAGGTAAAAGGCTATTTTCTTTTCACTCAGTCAGCCAATAAATTTATTGGCTGATGACTCAAGTTGATTTAAATCGATTATCAGTGATCAGGTTAATCAATTTTTCTAAAGTTTTGCCATTAGTGTAGTCATCTATTGATAGTTCAGCAAGGGAAGATATGAATTAACCCCGCCTTTTGAATTAAGAGGGTTAGGGAGAATGAAGTTAAGCACTACGGCTAAGGCAAATAAATATGAATAAGAATAGCGTTATTTTTGTGCAAGATTTTGGTTTAAAAATTGTTGGAATTGCTCAAAGCTGCTTAATTTTTTGGCAGTTTCAGAAGGGTTGGGAGTTGCCAAAACCTTAATAGCCATATTGGTAATTTCATTGCTTCTCAAGTCTGAGGAGCTAACTTGTGGAATTGCGCGGGTTATTGGTTGAGGTTTCTGCTTTGGTACAGCTTGTTCTAGTTCAGCCTCGCTAGGTAGTAAATTTAGCGGGATTGTATCACCTAAATTATCTAATTGAGATTTAGCGGCTTGAAACCGTTGATTTAAAGGTTCGTTAGCTTGAATCATCACCAACAAACGGGGTTCGATGAGTATCTCCCAAGCTTTTGGGTTAGCAGAAAGTTGTTCAGCAGCTTGGGATAAGTCGGATTGTTCTGTATCACTCAGAGGAATTTCTGAATCTCTCAGGGCTAGTAACAGAGCTAATAAAGTATTGTTAAGATTGGTGGTTTCCATGAGGAAAATTACTCAGATTTTTTGGTTACATGATTAACATTAAGTTTACCTGATACTTAAATATCATTGGCGGCTATGGAAAGAGAAGCACTGGTGATCGGCATTAATCGCTATCCTACCCTGATAGAAAAATCTAGCGATCGCCCCCCGCATCTCAAAGCACCAGCAACTGATGCAGAAGCCATAGCCCAAATCCTCGAAACTTATGGCAAGTTCCATGTCGAGCGTTTACCAGCAGCTTATAATCAGGATGGTTCTTGCTTTGTCGATCCTCAGCAGCAGCTAACACTCCAAGAATTAGAAACAGCTATTGTCCAACTTTTCAATCCCCCCGGACGCAGCATTCCTGATACAGCCTTGCTCTTTTTTGCGGGTCATGGTTTACGCAAAGATATCGGTGGAGTCACAGAAGGCTTTTTAGCTGCCAGCGATACTTGTCCTGTGATTGGACAGTGGGGACTTTCCCTAGACTGGTTACGCAAACTTTTACAATCTTCCCCCGTTCGTCAGCAAATTGTTTGGTTAGATTGTTGTTATAGCGGTGAGTTATTCAATTTCGATGATGCTGATCCTGGGAGTTTTGAGACAAAGGATAGATGTTTAATTGCCGCTTCTCGTGGATTTGAAGTCGCTTATGAAGAATTGAGTGGCAATCATGGGATTTTGAGTGGCGCATTAGTAGAAGCACTAAAACCTGAAAGTCATGCTGAAGGCTGGGTGACAAACTACTCGCTGGTTGACTTAATCAAGCAGCAGCTAAAAACTGCCCGTCAGCGTCCCATTTTTCACAACACTGGCACAGAAATTATCCTCACCGGACAAAAAGAAAAAATTGACCGTGCTGTTTTAATGGCAGAGTTATGTCCTTACAAGGGTTTAGCAGCTTTTGAATTTAACGAATCAGACCCGAAATATTTCTACGGACGCACCGCTTTAACTGATTCGCTTTTGGAGAATATCAGGCAAGGGAATTTTTTGGCGGTTGTCGGGGCTTCTGGAAGTGGTAAGTCTAGTGTGGTGAAGGCAGGTTTACTGCATCAACTGAAGTTAGGCAAAAGATTGGGAGGAAGTGACCAATGGGTAATCAAGATTTTTCGCCCCGGAGAGCATCCCCTCAAAAGTTTAGCTAGAGTATTTGGGCATCACATAACTCCCCGCCCGGTTCAGGATGCCCAAACACAGACAGATAAACCGAAATCTGAATTAGAAAAGACAGAAGTATTACTCAACAAGGGTGCAAGCGGATTAACCGAATTAGTCCAAGCCACATTGCAATCAGTAGAAGTACTGCATCAGCTAGAGCCTGATGCAAACACTCTATCCTTACAAACCCCAGTTTCCCATCGTCTCATCCTCGTCATCGACCAATTTGAAGAAGTTTTTACTCTCTGTGAAGATGAAGGCGAGCGACAGGAGTTTTTTAAGTGTTTGTTAGGGGCATTAAATGGTTCTCTGTTGACGGTGGTAATGACGATGCGGGCAGATTTCTTCGGGAAATGTGCAGAACAGGAATATGCAGGATTAGCACAAAAAATTCAAGAGAATCTGATTACTGTCACCCCAATGAATAAAAAGGAGTTGACAGAAGCCATTACCCAACCTGCCTATCAAGTCGGGTTAGAAGTGCAACGGGAACTAGTAGAACAAATGCTAGCCGATGTCGAAGGGCCTGGTAGTTTACCTTTGTTGCAATATACCCTAACGGAATTGTGGCGTAAGCGAGAAGTGAATCGCTTAACTCTGGCAGAATATAGCAGACTTGGTGGAGTCAAAGGCACGCTACAAAAACGGGCGGATGAAGTTTATGATGCTCTCGACTCGAAAGAAGAACAACTGACTGCTAAACGGATATTCATCGAGTTAACCCAGTTGGGAGAAGGAACAGAAGACACCCGCAGACAGGTGTTTAAAACAGATTTAGTCAACTCCCAGCAATCGGCAGAAGTGGTGGAACAAGTGCTAATGAAGTTGACAGATGCCAGATTAGTTGTAACATCTGAACTGCAAGCACGGGGGGAGAGTGAAAAGACGGTGACAGTGGTGGATGTAGCTCATGAAGCACTGATTCGCCATTGGCCAAAACTGCGCTCTTGGGTGAGTGAAAACCGAGCCGCCATTCGCATTGAGCGCAAGATTGAGGCAGCATCAGAGGAGTGGGAAAGTAAAAGCAAGTCGAAAGATTACCTGTTTACAGGGTCAAAATTGGCAGAGGCAGAGAATTACTTGCAAGAGTATGGGGATCTCGGTTTGCTGTCGCATTTAGCATCGGAATTTGTCCAGAAAAGTATTCAGCAACGTAACATAAGTAAATGGCTAAGGTTTGGGGCTGTTGCTTCTTTTGTGGGGGTAGTGGCTATAGGAGCAGTTGTTTCGACAATTTTTGGATTTGAGTCTCGCAAACAGGCAACCATCGCCAGTTTGCGCGAAAAAGCTGCAACTATTAAGTATGTGCTGCCAATACAAACAAATGTAGAGCAATTAATTTCAGCAATTGGGGCAACTGGTGAAAGTCAGTCACAACTCAAGGAAGTTTTGAGTGAAGTTCAATCTAGTTTGTCAGAAGCAATAGAAGCTGTTCATGAGCGCAATATTTTCTCCGGTCATACAGCACCTGTCAGGGCACTGGCGTTCAGTCCCGATGGCAAGTATATTGTCAGTGGCAGTGAAGACAAGACGCTACGGTTGTGGGATACAAACGGCAAGTTGCTCCACACCCTCAACGGTCATACAGGTTCTGTCATGGCGCTGGCGTTCAGTCCCGATGGCAAGTATATTGTCAGTGG
>NZ_JABXKF010000134.1 GCF_017115165.1 Nostoc sp. LPT
AACTTCTCGCTGTGCTTGAGTCTCAAGCTCTTAAATACTAATTAGATAGTCAGGGATTTTTTCCCACATCTCTGGATCTACATACACTGGTGCTGGCAGGGAAGGACAATTAACTGATAACTGCATCCCTGCCCGTTCTACCGCTGAACGAAATACACTAGCTAGTTCTGCGGTGAAGGTGGCAAGGTTGGTGGGTTGATAAGATGCTTCAACCCTTCCGGCTTCAATGCGTGAAAAATCTAGCAAGCTGTTGACCAGTTTCAGCAGCCGAAGTCCGTTGCGTTGCACCATTTCTAGCTGCTCTCGTTCTTTGGCTGGAAGCAGGGTGGCACAAGTGGTTAAGCTGTCCTCTAATGGCCCCAACATCAGAGTAAGTGGGGTACGGAACTCGTGGCTGACATTGCTGAAAAAGACGGTTTTCGCGCGATCAATTTCTGCCAAGGCTTCAGCGCGTTTGCGTTCTTCCTCGTAAGCTTGGGCGTTAGCAATGCTGGCTGCAATTTGAGCCGCAACTAAATCAATGAATCCTTGATAATTGTCGTCGAATAGCCTGAAGGGGTTCAAACCAGCGATTAATATACCAGCTTTTCCAGTTTGACCGGATGGGGCAATGGGTACTGCGATCGCTTGATGGGGCGATCGCTGCCAAACACCACAGGGTAGACTACTAAAAAACACTTCCAAATCGGAAATCAGTTTGGCTTGATGCGTTTTGATCACTTCCGCAAAGGGCCAAACGCAATCAGCATCGAGAGCCACTGTTTCTGGAACTGCTACATGGTTTTGCTCGATGCGGCACGTTCCAGCCAGAAAAACTTGCTGCTTATCGGGATCGACCAGATAAATCATGGCGAAAGGGAGATCGTAAGGGTTGCTCTCCAGACAACTCGCACTCAACGTACAGGCTTCATCGAATGTCCGCGCGTCTGCCGTCCTCGCCGCGAGTTCGCGCAAAAGTGCCAACTGACGCTCACTGATAATCCGCTGCGTGTCCTCTATGTTGGCGCAGATGATTCCACCTGTGTCGCCCTGGTCATTAGGAACTGGGCTATATGAAAAAGTATAATAGGTTTCCTCTGGGTAGCCGTTGCGCTCCATAATTAGCAGCAAGGCTTCGTCGTAAGTGCCCTCATTCTTCAGCATCGCTGATTCGGCTCGAGGCCCAACCTGATCCCATATTTCCCGCCACACGTATGAAGCTGGTTGCCCAAGTGCTTCTGGATGTTTGCCGCCAACAATAGGCTTGTAGGCGTCATTGTAAAGGTTAATCAGTTCCTCGCCCCACCAAACAAACATGGGTTGACGACAAGTTAGCATAATTCGCACGGCAGTCTTCAAACTCTGTGGCCACTGCTGTGTTGGGCCAAGGGACGTTTTTGACCAATCGTATTCTCGCATCCTGGCACCCATTTCACCCCCACCGATAAGGAAATTTACGTCGGCGTTGCTTGCTAACGTTGACTCGTTCTTCATTAATTCCTCTCGATTGGTCATGTGTTGGTTACAGGCTACATCGGTGGTTGTCTGTTAAGAAAAATCCTCTATAAATTAGACCTTTAGGCTTCTAAATAGTCATTTTAGAGGATATTTAAAGGCACATGCATACAGCGTGAGATGACAATGCTGTGACTTTTCAAAGCATTGAAACTGCCTTTTCGGGGCAAGTTTCTATTTTTGCTATTTTATTGTCTCCTTTATATCATCAATATTTCAAGTTACCAAGGGCGATTCTCATGAGACTATTTTTTGGAAGTCCCTATCCACAAGTGTTTGGTACGCTGTAGGTCAAGCAAACGGGTTTTAATGGGTCGCGCTATAATTCCTCTCCTTACGAAACTTTGAAGGAGGGAAATTATAGCATTCTAAGTATTTAAATCGTTTCTGTAAACATACCGGTTCGGGCAAACTCTTCTTCTTCAGGGGTGAAGAGTGGAGGTTTATCCACAAGGCTAGGTTCAAAGTAGTATGTTTCTTGCAAAAACTGTCCACTAATGACAGCTTCCTCTAAATTTTTGATGTGGTTCTGTGCAACTATACACGCTTCTTTGAGATTGTTCGCATCGCCCTTCTCTAGCAGCTTTGGCAATTCTGTTTTTACCCCTGTCAGCCGTGCCAATGGCTTGAGAATTCCGTAGATGTTGTAGATGCGAGCAGTTTCTATGCTGGTGTATTTGAGTGCATTGGCTCTTGCTAACTCAGAGTCAAGGCTGGGCCAAAAACGGGTGGTGTAGAACGCTTTCTCATCTTTGTGATACCATTCTTCCGATCGCGCAATCGAGGAGGAAACGGTGTTATGCAGTTTCCAGAAAAATAACCGCAGGGAAGAACCATCTACGACGGTGGATAATTTCGCCTCTAATGATACCTCAAAGTCAGTCAGGTTGGGATCGCGCCCCAGCACCAAGTACTCTACAGGATACATATCCACTTCCTTATTTTGGACAACGTACATATTCAGGTGGTGGCGGCAGTAAGGACAGGGGTACATTGTGGCAAACAGTTGGAAAAAATCTTTGAAGATTGCTATTGCAGCTTTTTGCTGTACGTCGGTTTTGGTAGACACAATCTCAGCTGTAGTGTGGAAGAAACGCCAGACTGCCGGGCCAATGTAGTAGGGGAAGCTGACTCGCATTTGGGAATCCTTCACCTCAGTCCGATCGAGATAGACATCAATGAATGCTACATACTGTGATAGCGCACCTGATTCTCGCCCAAACTCTAGGCGTTCGCGGCGTTTCTGCACTCCATTCAGGTAGTGATGCGTTAACCGCCATGCTTGTTTGAGTATCAATTTCTGTTTGGCAGTGCAATCGAGAAAATTTTCGGCAACATCCGCCCCGTAGCGGTTAAATTCTCCTGAGTTTTTTGTACACTGATACCATTCATCCAAAGCCGTCTCATCGGGTACGGTGTTACTTTGGATATCTGCTGTGCTAGAAACGCTAAACGCTGCCAACAACTTCGGCATAAAGTCTTCATACCAGTATGCTACTGGCATGATTGCACCATCTATTTCCTCGGTTGCTTGGGAGAGGATGACGCGGTTCCACTTGTTCAAATAGTCTTTTGGATTTGCCTGAGATTTAGTTGGTGGTGGAGCCATTTCTTCGTTCAGTTCTATTCCCCTGAGACGATTGAGTTCGTTAATTGCCAGCACACCTTCGACGATATCACCCAAACTGAGACTTTTCTTTTTGATCGTAATTGCAAACTCGACTCCAGCTGCAAACTTTTCTTTGACATTGGCAAATTTACTGCGTGCTTCTAAAATCGCTCGCTGTTCTGCCAACATTTCTGGTGTCTTTGCCACTGTTTGCCAGTTTTTGATCCGCTCCTGCAATCGGGCATATTCATCGGCAATCGATTTAACCACTCCATCCAAGACGGGGTAGCAATCCTCGGATACTATACCTAATGCTTTGTACAGTGCGATCGCTTGTTTGACAAATTCCACAAAATCAGTAATTCTGTATGGTAAGTTTTTCACCCGCAAGTGAGTTTCGTGATTTGCAGAGAAACTTTCACGGAAGCTGCGGTAGGCTGCTCCTTGAATCAAACGAAACAGACCAATCTGCATTTGTAAGGGAGACGTACCGCTTTTTTTCTGATTCGGTGAGTTTGGGTGTTGTACTAACTGTTCTCTTAGCTGTGCCAACTCTGGAGTCGTTGCTTCTGGCGTCGGCTGGGTGGTAGCTGCTGCTGTCTCATTGGAAGTGGCAACTGTCTTGAGCGAACTGTTAAGAGAAATCGGTGAGTCTTGATAACCAGTTTTGCTTTCTGACTCCTCCGGTACTAGCTGACAGAATTCCTCAAAGTCAATTGAGCCATCGCCATCATGATCTACTTCCTGCAACATCTCTTTCAATTCAGCATCTGTCAGCCCAAACTGAGTCATAACTGTTCGCAGTTCAACGGCAGTAATTTGACCGCTACCGTTCTCATCAAAGGCGCTGAAGGCTAACTTCAGGCGGCTTTGGCGATCGCCTACTTTCGCGATCATCAGCGTTTTAAATTCTTTAAAATCGATAGTGCCTGACAAGTCAACGTCAATCTCCTTGATCAAGTCACGCAACCCCGCTTCCGTGGGATTTTGCCCTAGCGATCGCATTACCTCCCCTAGTTCCTCGGTTGAGATCGCTCCGTTGCCGTCTACGTCTAATACTTTGAAAGCTTGCCACAATTTTTCTATTTCTTGTTCACCAATCATGGTTTTGTTCCAATTCTATATCTGTCACTAATAAATTTATTACCATGTTTTCTAACAGCTACTTCAATGCTGTTTAGTTATGTTAGATAAATAGCAAGTATTAGGAACGACTGAACTTAGTCTCAACCTTACTTGCAGTCGCCTAGTAAATTTTTCAGTTGCTTATTGTTGCAATAAATGCAGCTTTACGAGTTTAATTGCAAATGCTCCTAGATAAACTAACTAAGTCAGCGAGAATAAATCAAACTATATTAAGTAATATAAAAAATCTGAAGATTATTTTATGGTAAGTGTTTCAGCCCTGATTTGTTCGCGTAGCGTCTCGCAGAGAAAACTAAAATCATCACTACAAACCTTTAATTATTTACGCTGCTATACTTGTCAAAAATTTTCTATCTCCCCTTTTAAAAACGCCTTTGCCTTATTTCCAGTGTTGGGAATAGGGCAAATTTCTATTTTGCTGAACACTCCATGCATGATCCCATTGACAAAAATTAGGTCTTTTGCAAAAAATATTTTGTAGGATCTTAAAATATCTACCTACTGTAAATGTCATCGGGCGATGAAATATAAGCGTGCTCGAAAACTATCTAGGCGCTTTCTTTAAACGATACATGGGTGTTCAACGCTTGGCAAATTGTTTAGTCGTGAAGATAATGCCACATATCGTTGACGAAGCTCAAAGGTTCATCCACAAAGCTCAAACGTTCATCCACAAAGTTCAAACGTTCATCCACAAAGCTCAAACGTTCATCCACAAAGCTCAAACGTTCATCTACAAAGTTCAAACGTTCATCGACGAAGCTAGAGGTTTATCCAAGAGTATAATTTACTAGATGCAAGAGTCCTGCTTTTAGGGAAAAGCTTTAATCTAGTAATCAATTCGATTAGTTAAAAATACTGAGGTCGATTAAGTAGCAAATTTGATTCAATTAATCAAACAAACGGTTTTGTGATTGTTCCCGTTTGCTTATTAAGCAATGCTACTTACAGACTGGAACCACATTTTAGACAACATTTTGCCTGATGAGAGTAATGAGGCGCTTATCAGCAAGAGATTTGTAGAAGGCTTTATAGAAGCACTAGGATTTAATCAACAAGAGCAGGTTCCACAATTTTCTACAGGAAATGGGATAGTAGATTTTGCTGCTCGCAAAAATACTGATGGTGATAATTTTTTGTTCACTAAGACTAATCCCTATTTACTTGTTGAAGTTAAGGCACGAGCAACAGGCTCAGGAGCCAAGATTAATTTATCAGAAGGTACTCCTCAATATATAAACACTAGAGAGCAAATAAAAAGATATTTACTTGCTTCTAAATGCAATACATCTGAATGGGGAATTATTACTAACTCAGTTCATATTCAGTTATTCCGGCGACATGGAAAAGTTGTATTTCCTGCAACTCCAAGTATTTTAATTAAAAAAGATAATATTAATGCTATTGTTTCCAATGTCAAAAATTTAATTTACAATCCGCCCAAAGCTTTAACTGTTTGTGTTTACAACAATAAAGGAGGTGTGGGCAAAACTACAACAACTGTTAATTTAGCAGCGACTCTTGCACAACAAGGAAAGCAAGTTTTAGTAATTGACTTTGATCCACAACAAGGAGATTTAACTAAATCTCTTGGTTTAGAAGTAAAAGAAATTAGTTTATATGATTGTCTCTTCAATAGAGATTTAGACATTCATGATACAATTCAACCATTTACAGTCAAATTTAAATCTGGGAAATTATTAAAGTTTGACGTTATTCCCGCAGATTAAAAACTGGGAAATTTTACAGAACAAGACTTAGCTACAAGAATTGAAAAGAGGTCTGCTAGGTTAAAAGATGTTCTGAAAGCTTTAGTGTATGAATATGATTATATATTCATTGACTGTCCGACAAACTGGATGTTTTTTAGTCAAAGTAGTGTCTACGCCTGTGATGCGGTTTTGATACCTACAAAGCACAATAATTTAGCATCCCTAGATAATGCAGCTAAAGTAATTAAAGAGTTAGTACCAAAAGTTAAGGCAGCTAGACAAGATGGTGGGCCAATCGCCTTACCTATATTTTTTAATGGTGAAAATGTAACTCCTCCTCAGCTTAAAATAGCAAATCAGGAAATTGTGGCTATTATTACTAAAGAGATCAAAGCATCGAAGTTTAATTTACTTCCTTATTTTTATCCTAAGTATATAAAAGATGACACCAATACCAAAATATTTAGTCTGCCTAGTTATGCAATTGTAGCAGGTGCTGCCTTCGCTCGAATTCCAGCAGCCTTTAAGGATTCTACAGCTGCAAAATATTATCTCGAACTAGCTAAGGAGTATTTTATTGTATGAGTGATTTTGATAATATTGGCAAACTAATGCATCTGAAGTTAACTGATCTTAAAGCTGGAGATCAGTTTTCCGAATCGGAATTTATCATCAAAGCAGCAGCAGAGTCTATCTTGCAAGCTGATGGGCGAAATTGGATTCCTATTATTGTTAAAGAAATTGGTGACTATCAATATCAAGTTGTTAGTAATCATTTTGTATATGCAGTTGCTCAACAAGCTAAGTTAGAACGAGTCTGGTGCATAGTCATCTCACCAGAATCTCAAAGTATTGAGCAGGCGAAAATTTTAGCTAGAGAAGTTTTACCTAAAGTAAATTTGAATACAGCATCACGAGATACTATTCTAGCTGCACTTAAATACTTAATATCAGAACCAAGTAGTGCCTTAAAGGGTGTAGATCCTATTGTTGCCACAAACCGAATTGCAGAGTCTAATCGCAAAACTTGGTCTAATTTCAACCCTATTCTTACCTTGAAATGTGGAATTACTAAAGGCAAAAAGTTGGATGCTCTTGCAAAAGTATTCTTTTTTCTACCATTACCAGATCCATCGACGTTACCAACACCAGAAATGGTGAGTATCAAATCTGCATCAAGAGATGAAGTGTTTACTCGTTTGATTTATTTGTCAAAATCTAAAATAGATGGTTTTGAAGCTATTGATATAGAAAAATCATCTGATATTATATTCAGTGCTAGTAAAGGCAAATGGAAAAGCTTAAATCCTATCTCTAAACTTGAATGTGGCATTGATACTACAAAAATCAAGACTCTTAAAAAAGTGTTTAGTCTCTAATCTGATCCACTAATTACAGGAATCACGGACACTACTTTCTCAGCTTCATCTACCGTAATTTGCGCCAGCCCAAATTGTTCAATAACCGCTGCATTTGTCGTCAAATGCCTACTCACTTCAGCCACTCGATACTGACTTTCTTGTGAAGCTAAAGCAGCTGGCAATAATAACTGATCTGCTAAATGTTCATCCACCGGTGCGCCGGTGTAATGAAACTCAAGCAGTTGCTGACAAGCAATCTCTGCAACTGTTTCTGCCGACAACCGCAAACGCCCAAATCCACCAAAGCCAGTTAAGCTATTCTGATACTCAGCAGTTAAAAAAATACCCGCCCCAGGTGCTACACCTTTTTCTCGCAGGGTCTGTACAGTAACCTTTAAATGGGCTGACCGTAACAAATTCTCGGCACGATTCGCCATCCGTTGCGGAATATGGGAAGGCAATTCTGTCACCACTGCTAGTCCTCGCACCTGTTGTAAATTGCCCCGTTCCAACAAGTCGATCCCACCAAGTTTACCACCGCCATGCACCTGTAACTCTACCTCTCCCCCACCTTGGGGATACCACCCCCAAGCGCCTAACTTGACTTGGGCCTCTATACCCATGCGTTGCAGTATGGGCAGATAAACTTGCTCAATGTACGTCGCTGTCGGGCTAAAGTTCACATGAGTTCCACCCTTTAGTGTCACCAGGGAATTGCCAGATGCTAGCGCCAAAGGTAAAAGAATTGTTTGAAGAACTAGAGCGATCGCACCCGCAGAACCACCTTGTTGTGCTTTACTAACATCAAAGGTATAAATTCCAGTTTGCACAGCACTACCTGGGATGAATTCCAGCAGCATTGAACCCAAAGCATCACCCCGTAGTTGGGCATTACAAATTCTCGCCGCAGCCCGAACTGCTGTTAAGTGTTGTGCTGCTAATCCTGGCTTTTTGCGTCCAGCGCGAATGCCTGTAATTCGTATAGGTTCACCGGTGATGGCGGCTAGACTTAAGGAAGTACGAAGAACTTGTCCGCCTCCCTCTCCGTAGGAACCGTCAATTTCAATCATGGGCGATTATTGGAAGGTTGGATTTTGGGTTATCCCCACGGCTGTTAAAATCAAACCACAAATTATAAACGCCCAGCAACTAGCTTTTTGGAGGTAGGTTACACAAATATACAGAAAAATTTCTGATATGTGTTTCTGTAGTTTGCTAATTTTGAATTTGGAATTGAATAACCTTGCTTTTACCGGGGTTCATCAACCCATAAGGATCGACTATTTGTTTAAATTTTAATTGCTCAGGATCGAAAATTTTCCTGCCGCTGTCTTCAATAATATACGTATGAGGATTGGCAATACTCACACCTTGTTCTTCGTGATAGCGGATAATTTCATTGAGGCGTTCTTCTGTGGTGTAGTGCACAAGTTGCAATGCACCAGGAACTACGACACCATTCACCCGAAAAAATTCTAAATGCATCATTACCTCATCGCCGAAGTAATGATACATTTGCTCTACTAGTTGCAAACTGCGATTGCGAGGAAACATACTTTGTAAGTAGGTAATTGCAGTATCTACACTTCGGGCAAGTAAGGTAGTATGGTTCCAGCTAAATTCTGCTAAATGTGTACCTTTGGCTGCTTCCTGGGCTGGTTTTTTATATGTAATTTGTCCGCCGTATTGCTGCACCAAAGTCGGTAAAAATTCCAAACTTGGCTCGGAAACGATCAAAAATACTGAGTGAGTCCCTTCAGGAATATACTCTTGTAGAGCGTGAAAGTACTGCGAAATTGGGGATGCAAAGACAGAAATCAACTTCTTAATCATGCCATCAGCATTGCCAATTGCCTGACCAAACTTTGCTGCCGTCATAAAGTCGTCAAAGGTGACAATGATTTCTGCCCAAGGATAAGCTGGCCCTAAAGGAATTTCGACTTCAGTGATGATGCCATTAATTCCCCAAGCATGATTTACCTTTTGGACATCATCGCCGCGTAATGCGATCGCACGGGGTTCGTCTTCTACAGTTATCACTCGCAATGCTAAGATATTACCGCGATCGGCTAATAACCCATATTGGATCGAGCCAATGCCCCCACTTCCCCCAGCAATAAATCCGCCAATTGTGGCTGTGCGGTACGTAGAGGGTGCCATACGGATTTCCCAGCCGATTTCTCGTGTTTTTTTATCCAAAGCCGCCAACTTCACCCCAGCTTCCACCCGCGCCACTCCCGGTTTTACCCAAAGAATCTCTTGCAACTGCGTCATATCTAAAATTACGCCACCGTGCAACGGTACACATTGCCCATAATTCCCAGTTCCCGCACCTCGCACAGTTACAGGTATACGATGTTTTGCACAGGCGGCTGCAACTTTTAAAACCTCTGCTTCATTAGCAGGACGCACTACAATATCCCCAACTTTTCCCTCAAGTTTCGACACTAACACAGGACTAAAAGTGTGATAATCCTGGGATAATTTTGCAACTTGAGTAGAGTCAGTAATAGTTTCTATACCTTCTAAAGAATTAATCAAAGCATCTAATTTTGTCGTCATATATATCCTTTTTTTTAACTCAGAAGAACGCAAAGGTTTACACAGATAATTAACTCCTCTGCGAACCTTTGCGCTTCCCTAAGCGCCCCTCTGCGTTTTAAAATCTTAACTCTCATCTTTCACAGCACTTTCATGCCACTTACTCAAAAAGTCAGATAGCGCACTCAAGCAAACAAAAATCAATACTTGGTTTCCTGTGTCTGTGCGTCAATAATTACACTCCAGTCATCGTTTTTCACAGCAGCTTCAAGTTGACGCTGACGTTCGGCTTCACTCGCATCTATTGTTTCTAACTCTTTAGAAAGGGTTGTATCAGCCATTGCTTTCCGCAGTTTTAGCTTTTTATCCTCGTAGGCTTGAAGTTGGGCTTCTGACATTACCGCCTTAGTCGCTTCACCTACCGTACTAGCCCACATTCCGCAATCATTTGCATTACCAGGTGGCGTACTTTCGAGTTCTGCTATCCACGCATCTCGCAAATCCTCCATTTCTTGACGTTTGGGAAACTTGAATGCTTGCACACGTACAAAAGCACACTTTTGCTCACCATTTTGGCGAAGATGGCTGTTTAGGGAAAGCAACACATTCCGAGAATAGCCAATGTACTGCGTGCGGCGTTCTGCATCTAATACTGCATAAACTCCGGCAATTTTAGCGTTCTGAGCAGCTACACTCCAAGCCTCAAAGTCAATGATTTCAGTACCATTGTTTGCCAGTTCAGGAGTTATACTCACTTCAATGGCGGCGTGTTCGTTGTCAGAACTATACAAAAAATCATGCAGTCCACGGTGGTTTATGGGGACATTTTGATGTTCAATTGGCGGATTGTGCTGAGTTTCCATTGCAGTTGATCTCCGAGTTATTAATTAGTGATTTTCTCTGACGAGCTTCTCTACCAGAGGCTACGCCAATACTTACGCAAGCAAATATATGCCCTTAAAATATTGAAGCTTAAATCTACTCACATCTCCAAATCCTTGTTCTGAAAAAGCAAAAACAATTATTAAACTTCTTATGAATCAATTGACACCTAAAAATTGGATGTTCATCAAACAGCGGCTTACCCCTTATTTATTTTTACTACCCGCCTTAGTTCTTTTAGGCTTAACTGTCTTTTGGCCTGCACTGCAAGCGTTTTACCTCAGCTTTACTAACTATGAAGACATTGCCCAGCCGCCACAATGGATAGGTTTCGCCAACTTCCTCAAGCTTTGGAAGGATGCAGTTTTTTGGAAAACCTTGGAAAACACTTTTTTATATCTTGTAGGTGTAGTACCAATTTTAGTAATTGCTCCCTTAATACTGGCAATTTTGGTAAATCAGAAACTGCGGGGAATGAATTGGTTTAGAGCAGCGTACTACACTCCAGTGGTAATTTCAATGGTGGTTGCGGGAATAGCTTGGAAATGGCTGTATGCAGAAAACGGATTACTGAATCAGTTATTTAAAGTTTTAGGTCTTTTTCCAGAAGGTATTCCTTGGCTAACTAGCCCAGCAAAGATTTTTGGCATTGTACCAATTTCTCTTGCCAGCGTCATGGCTGTCACCGTGTGGAAAGGATTAGGCTACTACATGGTGATTTATTTAGCAGGTTTGCAATCAATTCCTGCTGATGTGTACGAAGCCGCAGCTATTGATGGCTCTGATGGTATTAGCAAACATTGGGATATTACCATACCTTTAATGAAGCCATATCTAGCACTAGTGGCGGTAATTTCGGCTATTTCTGCGACCAAAGTATTTGAAGAAGTCTACATTATGACTCAAGGAGGCCCACTCAGTAGCTCAAAAACGATTGTTTATTATTTATATGAGCAAGCCTTCAACAATTTGGAAATTAGCTATGCTTGCACGATTGGACTAGTGCTATTTTTAATAATTTTAAGCTTGTCAATTTTGCGATTAGCTATCAATCAGCAAAGTGACGATAACATCACAATTTAATATTGCCTTAATTAAATATATTAAATTTAGAAAAATCATCTTTTCTCAGCCCCGATAGTCTGAAAATATTCAAATATCGAGAGTGCATGAAAACAGACACGATTTTTTACACCCTATTCCAAACTCTTCCAGGTGTGTTATTTGAACTTTTGGAACAATCGCAAGCCTTAGCGTTACACTACCAATTTACCTCAGTAGAAATCAAAGAACTAGCACGTCGTATCGATGGCTTATTCTTACCCAAACCTGAATTTCCAGAAGATACAATCTATTTTGTTGAGGTACAGTTTCAGCGCGATGATGATATTTACTGGCGAATAATTACAGAAGCTTTCCTCTATATCAATCAATATAAACCTCAACGTCGCTGGCAAGCAGTATTACTTTTTGCTCAACGTAGTCTCGATCCAGGTATACCATTCATTTATCAAACATCATTAGCTCCACAGCAAATTCGTATAATTTATTTAGACGAATTAGATAATCTACCATCATCTTCAATTGGGCTAGGCGTAATTAAGTTAGTAGTTGCAACAGAAGATCGAGCCGTAGAGCAAGCGAAAAACTTAATAAAACAAGTACAACAAACGGATGAAGCTAACCGTAGCAATCTTTTAGAATTAGTAGAGAGAATGCTTATCTACAAATTTGTAAACAAAAGTCAGCAGGAGTTAGAAGCGATGTTTGGATTAACCGATTGGAGACAAACTAAATTTTACCAGGAAGTAAAGGAAGAAACAAAGCAAGAAGTAAAAGAGGAGGTTCGCGAAGAAACAAAGCTGGAGACTATACCTCGTCTACTTAAGTTGGGTTTAAGTATAGAGCAAATTGCTGAAGCATTAGAATTGGATGTTAAACAGGTACAACAAGCTATTGAGAAGCAAGGAGAAGAGGAAACAGAAAGTAATTCGTAATTGAAGAGATTTCTTTAAAACCGCGTTTGATATTCCACTACTGCACGACTGTCATCAGTTAAGTTCGTGGAAGCACGCACACGAAATTCATTGTTTATCCGATAATTAATACCCCATTGGAAGGGATCGTTTGTTGTCAAAATTTTGATACTGGAAACGGATATTTTGGAAGAAATGTCAACCCCAGCCTCCGCTGCTAATTCTAAAGTTGAATTGCTTCTTCCAGCTTCAGGATTCTCAGAAATAACGGTAGGAAATATCCGCAGTTCACTTAAGCCAAAGGTACTTCCAATCTGGTTAAAAGCTGACTGAAAATTGTTAAACACAGCCGAACCTGCGATGTTAATTAGACCTAAAGTACTGTCTGCACGTCCTTGGGTGTCTACAAATCCACCTCCTAAAAGAGCAACAATTTCAGTTTGACTACGTGACGGACTACTTGTTAATTCTAGATTTTTATTCAATTTGCTAGCTAAACCGTTGATAGTCGCTTCGACTCGAACACTCTCTAACGCTGATAAACCTGTAGAATTTACCCGACTGAAGTCATTACTTTGAGTTACATCCAGTACTTTGGCAAATAGCCGAATATCTAAGTTGGGGTCGCGGGGTTGAGAAGGACTAAAAGTTGCAGTGTGTTTATAGCCACGAGCAAGGTTAAATTGGGTAGTAAATAAATTTACCCCTCCTTTCTCTAACTGGATGGTGCCATCGGGTATAGGCTGATTGATTAAGCCGTTAACTATGAGATTACCAGTGGCGCGGAAATTCAGAATAGGGTCACGGGTAATTTGGACGTTTTTACCTAGTTCCAAATCTAAATTATTAAATCTGGCGTTCATATTTCCCGTGCCATTTCTAATTTCAGATTTGCTCTGCTTATTGGCTTTTGTGGGTGATACGCCAATACTACCATTTTCAGATGTCGTGGCGTCGGTAGATTCTGCCAGCAATACTTTACCATCAAATAAATTTACTCTACCGCCAATTATGGGATTAAGGGCAGAACCAGTAATCTGCAAATTACCACTAGCGCCTCCCTGGTAAAGTCCCTTAAGATTCAACGCTAGCTGATCGAGATTAACAGTCAGGGGATTTTTGATAGTTACGTTCTGATTGTTGAAAATGGGAATTTCACCAGCAGCTTCTACCGTCCCACGGCTAAATCTACCTTGAAGATTTTCTACTAAGATACTGTCAAAATTAAACAGTACTCTACCTGTGACACCTCTCAGCTTACGTGGCAAAGCCTGGGCTGAAAAAGTAGCATCATTAATAGTAGCAATTCCCTCTACTTGGGGTTTTTGCAATGTTCCCCGCACTTTCAGGTCTACTTCTCCTTCACCTTTCTCAAATACTACTTGATTAGTCAATGCGTTTAACAGTGCCAATCCCTCGTTTTCCAACTTCATATCTAAACTGATTTGATCGCTGTCTGGTGCGACGGAGGCAAAAGGCAATTTATAAGGGATACTGCCAGTAATATCAACGGGTTTTGGCCCAGCAACCGCTACAGTACTACCAAAGTTTAAACGTCCATTGGCATAGCTGAAACTTGCTATTGCTGACTCTATTTTGCTCTGATTTAGTATTCCTTCTGTGATTTGCAATTCTCCTCTAGCTTGGGGATTAGCAATACTACCTGCTAAAGCTGCTGTACCGTTAAGATTACCTGTGATTCCAACTGGTAGTTTGACAACATTATTCAATAGTTTTACTGGAAAATTATTCACCCGCAGCTGACCAGATTGTTCATCACCGCCAACGTTACCTGTGAACGCAATCAGTCTGTTTTGAGACTGGATTCGTAATGGTCGCAAACTCAAAACACCGTTTTCAAAGTTACCTTCGGCAATCACTCGATCGGCAGTATAAAAAGGATTTTGTTCTTTCTTTTTACCCCAGGCAAAGTTTTGTCCATTCAAATTAAAATCCACTGATAATCCATTGGCTGTAGCTGTATTTACAGCCACTTCCCCATTGAAAGTCCCCTTTAAGTCTGCCAAATCTGGTATAGGAGTGGAATTAAGTCGCTGTTCTTCCTGTTCTGCTAGCAAAGCTTCAATTTCAGAAAACCGTTGGATTTGGGTGAATAAGGGTTCGTTTGGCGTTCCTTGGGGGTTGGTAGTCAGATCCGCTGCTGTGCCGTAGATTTCTGCTGAACCACCTGGCAAATTTTGTAAATCAAATATCTTTGCTACAGCTAGAACATCTTGGATTTCACCCTGGTTGACGTTCAGTTTACCTTGTAGTTGAGGGCCTTTAGCGCTTTGAGCAAAAGTACCGACAAGGGCGTAGCGACTTTTCCCTTTGACAAATTCGCTACTTGCGAGTGTGGCTTTACCGTCACTGTAGCGGAATTGAGCAGCTATTTGATCGCCTTGAATCCGGCCAATTTGGGGATTGGCGATCGCTAAATTCCCCCTTGTTGCCAATGTCTGCTGATTAAACAGCAAATCCCCAGTTAACAATCCAGCTATCTTACCAGCACCCAGTCGAGTAATTGGTGGCGGAGTCAAATTCAATATTTGTAAGGGGAAATTAGCAACTTTCAGTGCCCAATCATTCCCTTGAACATTACCTGTGGCTGATGCTTGCTGCCATTTTACTAAGAAAGATTTCGGGCGATTATTAGCATCTAAATTAAAGGATAAGCGATCGCTATTTCCTGCCAAGTTCAAACTCAATCCGCGTCCCTGTGCGGAATCAATGTTTCCAGTTAACAACGGCTCAAAAGCAATATCTTGAACAACTAAGTCTCGTAAGTTGATTTGCCCTACTACATTTGGCAAGGGCAGTTTACCAGTGATTTGTCCATTAAAATCTACTCTTCCAGCCACAGCAACCTGATTAGGAAGATTAATCGGTAACTGTTTTAAGTTGTAATTCTGCGCCTGAACGTTGAGATTTAGGGCAGTAATTTCCGGTATCCCTGCCTTTGTTGCATTGGCTAATATATTACCAGTGACACTTAAACCGGGAGCCGTTGCTCGCTCAATAGTCAGTCTTTCACCACTCCAAGCGATCGCAGCCGTCAGAGGTCGCTCTAGACCAGGGATACCTTGGGATAATTGCACCTGTCCAGCAGCACGCACATCAGCTAATTTGGACGATCCGAGCGTGCCAGCCAATTGCAATCGACCGCCAAACTGACCCCGCAATTGCTGATTTAACCGATTTAATTCCACACCAGCAGCATCAACTACAGCTTGATAGCGACCATTAGCCAATTGAATATTAGAGGCTGCGATCGTTCCACCTGCAACATCCAGCCGTCCCTGACCACTGGCTTGGATAGTTTGTAGTTGGAAGGACTCTACAGAACCTGCCACCTTTGCTTGACCAGTTAACATCCCTCGTAACTGCGGTGGTACTGCTGCTAACTGCTGTAAAGGTACATTAGTTGCCTGAACTTGCGCCTGATATACACCATTACCCACTTGGATATTAGAGGCTGTAATCGTTCCACCCGCAACATTTACCCGCGCCTGACCGTTGGCTTGAATAGTTTGCGGTTTAAAAGAATCAACAGAACCTGCCACATTTATTTGACCAGTTAACGTCCCTCGAAATTGCGGTGGTACTGCTGTCAACTGCCGCACAGGTACATTAGTTGCCTGAACTTGTGCCTGGTATACACCATTACCCACTTGGATATTAGAGGCTGTAATAGTTCCACCCGCAACATTTACCCGCGCCTGACCGTTGGCTTGAATAGTTTGTGGTTTAAAAGAATCAACAGAACCCGCTACGTCGAACTGACCAGTTAACGCCCCTTGAAACTGCTTTGGCACTGTTGCCAACTGTCGCACAGGCACATTTTTAGCCTGAACTCGCGCCTGATATAAACCATTCGCCACTTGAATATTAGAGGCTGTAACCGTTCCATCACCAATAGTAAGGCGACCTTCACCACTGCCACGGAAGGTTTTCAGGCTGAAATTATCTCTGTTGCCTGCAATTTGGAACGTTCCCGCCAAAGGATTATTTAAAGCTGGGGGAGACTGTTTCAATATTTGTCCCAACCGTACACCATTAGCTACAAGTTGAGCCGAGAAGCTTTGGTCTTGCAGTTGGATATTAGAAACTGCAACTGTGCCGCCACCAATTTGAACTCCTGCACCATCACTACGAATTGTGGCAATTTCAAATGGTGCTGTGCTGCCTGAGAGGATGAGACGACCATTGAATTGTACCCCAGCCAAGGAGACATTTTGCAGTTGACTTTTGTCTACAAAGGGTTCTAATTTTACTCCAGAGGCAACAGCCACAGCTTGCCAACGCTGATTGGCATAACTACCAGTTGCCCGAACTGTACCACCACTTATATTCAAAGCCACATTACGGAAAGAGACGGTGCGATTTGGAGCGATTGCAACTTCGCCTGTTCCGGGGTAAGTTCCATTGGGAGCTTGAAACTGTACCACAGTTTGGACATTGGTAGGAGCGCCAGTTAGTTGAGCTGTGGCTGAGACATTGCCGATTTGAAAGGTGGGTGTTATTTCGTAGACTTTGGCGATCGCATCTCCTGGAACACTTTTGGCAGCGAAATTTAAATCCAGTTGCGGGTTTTTACCGAGTTGAATTGTACCAGCGCCCGTAATCTCACCACCAACTTTAGCGAACCCTTGAATATCTTTCAGGGTAATTAAAGAGGAACTAGTAACAAGCTCAAACTTACTACTGATACTATTAAAATCAACTTTATCAACTCGGGCAGTTTGAATCGTGGCAACTGAGCCAGAAAGAATTGGCTCTTTTGTCGATCCAGTAATTTGCAAAGAAGCTTGTACTTGTCCAGCGATCGGTACAGGTAGTTTTACTTTGAGAGTCTCCTGGGCATTGGCCAAACTCACCGCATTTACACGCGCTGCCAACTTAAAGCCTGCTTTAGAGTCGATGATTCCCGTAGCCACTAAAGGAATTTTGCCGTAGTTGCTAGTAACATTATTTAACTGCAACTCGGTTCCTTGGAAGTGGAGGTTTCCTTGGCTATTGCTCAACAGTTGCGGGACTTTGGGTATTTGCAGCGTTACCCCTTGCACAGTAGCGTTGCCAAACAATAAAGTCTGCTGTCCTGGTGTCAACCGAACTAACAAGTCGCCATTGGCTCGACCCGCCTGTAAGTTCACTGGTAACTTAATCAACCGAGTAATATTCTCAGCCAGAAAATCTTGTGCTTGCACCTGGAAGTTCCCTGCTAGCACCTTAGAACGTGTCTCTCCCTGAATGGAAATATTGCCACCACTGTCTGCTTGACCCCCGACTTCAAAGCGTATCAACTGGTTGTTTGCTAAAAGTTGAGCAGATCCATTGAGTTGAGAAAATGTTACGGGGGATGAGGGGGATGAGGGAGATGAGCGAGATGAGGAGGATCTTGCTCCCTTATCTCCCCCTGCTCCCCTGCTCCCCTGCTCCCCTGCTCCCCCTGCTCCCTCATCT
>NZ_JABXKF010000007.1 GCF_017115165.1 Nostoc sp. LPT
AACAATGCCATTGTCAGTCGAAACAATGCCATTGTCAGTCGAAACAATGCCATTGTCAGTCGAAACAATACCATTGTCAGTCGAAACAATGCCATTGTCAGTCGAAACAATGCCATTGTCAGTCGAAACAATGCCATTGCACGTCAAGAGACTTGTGTGTACACCGTAGCTACTAGGGGAGGGGATTAAAATAATTGCAACAATGTAAGAATGAAATAGTCTACATCAATGTATCAAGCAGTATTTTAATATGCATACTCTTACTAAAAAGTCAACCAAAAAAGCTTGGGCGAGTGCGATCGCAGAACCTGCAAAAGAATTTTCCCTTACTCAACTATCAATTATTTCTGGCAAAGTCCCAGATGGCTTGCGTGGCACACTTTACCGCAATGGCCCCGCACGGCTAGAACGCGGTGGCAATCGTGTGGGACACTGGTTTGATGGAGATGGGGCAATTCTCGGCGTTCATTTCACAGATGCAGGAGTTACCGGAGTCTATCGCTATGTGCAAACAGCAGAATATCTAGCTGAAACTCAAGCGGATAGGTTTCTTTATGGTGTCTATGGGATGCATCCGCCAGGCCCTATCTGGAAGCGCTGGGGTCAACAAATCAAGAATGCAGCGAATACCTCAGTGTTGGCTTTACCTGATAAATTGTTGGCTTTATGGGAAGCAAGCAATCCTTATGCTCTTGATTTGCATACTTTAAAAACGAAAGGATTGGATGATTTAGGTGCTTTGGACAACCGCTTACCTTATTCTGCTCATTACAAGCGCGATTCACAAACAAGCGAGATTTTTAACTTTGGAATCAGTATCGGAAGTTCTGTACAACTGAATCTCTACAGAAGCGATGCTACTGGCAAAATTATCCAAAAAACTGCTTTTAAGCTAGATCGCTACTCGATAATGCATGATTTTGTTTTAACTCAAAGGTATCTGGTGTTTTTCATGCCACCGCTGCGGATGGAAAAGCTGTCACTTTTGCTAGGTTTAACTACCTTTAGTGAATCTTTGTTATGGGAACCTCAGTTAGGAACCCAGGTGTTAATCTTTGACCGGGAAAACTTATCCTTAGTTAGTCGTGGCGAAACCGATCCTTGGTTTAATTGGCATTTTGGCAATGGCTATGAAGATGAAGACGGTTCCGTGGTTTTGGACATGGTGCGATATGCAGATTTTCCACAAACTAATGAGTATCTTGAAGAATTCGCAAGTGGTAAGACGCACACAGTTTCTAGAGGAACATTGTGGCAAGTGCGCCTCAATCCCCAAACTGGCAAAGTGACAGCAATACAGGAAGTTGTCAACCGCAAGTGTGAATTTCCTGTAGTGCAGCGACCGCAAGTTGGGCAACCTTGGCGCTATACTTACATATCATTAATGCCCCAAAGAGGGGATATAGACAAAGAATGGTTCGGTGCGATCGCCCGCTTCGACTACAAAACTGAAACTCTCACTGAAGCAGACTTAGGAGAAAACCGCTATGCTTCAGAACCCATCCACGCGCAAGATGCCCAAAACCCTGAGCAAGGCTGGGTGCTAACTGTTGTATACGATGGTAATTCTCATAGTAGTGAAGTTTGGGTATTTGATAGCGATCGCTTGGATGAAGAACCAGTTTGCAAACTAGGATTACCTAGCGTCATTCCCCACGGCTTCCACGGCACTTGGAACCCAGCTTAACAATTCAAAATTCACCTCATCTAGAAAAGCTAACGATTAACCTAACCCCTTTCCTGACGCTTTCAGCTACGGTATGCACACAAATCTATAGCTAGCGATCAACACTAGCTATAGCAGAAATGGGGGACGGAGGGTAAGAGCGATCGCAACAATGATTTTATAAAAATCTTTTCAATTCTTCTATTAGTGAAGCCATAGCTCTTGGCTCTCCCTAGTCTATTGGATAACTAGATGGGGTAAAAGTAGCGAACCTGACATGAGCCGCCCCGAAAATAAATGCTCACCAAAAGTAGACAAGACCCTTTGTTGCATCAACTTGCAAAAATTAACCTACCCTACATTACGCAGTAACTCTAAAAGACTTTTGTGTATATGGTAGGACGCTCTAAGGCTAAAAATTCAAAGTCTCTCTCCTTTTAGGAGAGAGATTTAGAGAGAGGTTTTCCATATTCCGTGAAAAGTTAGGATAATTGCTAAGTGTAAAAACGTAGTATCCTACATATTGGTATCTAAAAATAAGTCCAAAATCATGAGGATAAACCTGATAGCATTACTACTTAGCGGAGTGATTGTCAGCTTTGGACTGTCATCATTGTTAGCTCAAGCACAACAAAAGGTTTCTGATGCCCAAGTCGCGGCAATGGTAGAGGCGTTGCGACTAGCTGCACCGCAGACCGGCATCGCCAATGATGGACTTTACAGTGAATGGCAAGTTAAACCAGAAACCTTAAAAGGCTGGTCGAAATATTGTCTCAAACAAGAACTAACACCAACGCAGTTTGAAAATAGCCCCGCGAAGGCACGCCAAGTTGTATCTTGCATCACGCGCCGTGAGTTTAACAAGCAATTTATCGTCAGCAATAATAATGAAACAGCTGCTGTACGTGGCGTCGGTTGTTGGTGGATGACTGGCAGCTATACAGGCTGCAACAGCGGATTTACTGCTAGATATCTTCAAAAAGTTGTGGGTTTTTATCAGCAGCAACGTTCCAAACCAGCAACTACTAGATAGACATCACCAAATTAATCGCTGTGTGACAATAGAAATATGAGTGAAAAGTAATGTAGAGACATAGTACTACTACGTCTCTACATGGGTTATGGATAACGCATATTTAATTTCACCAAATGTTTAATGATTAAGCGATCGCAATTAAGGAAAATCAACTTCTATGCGTCTACGTTGATTTTAATAACAGAGTTTTAGTTTTAACCCAACCGTATTGAGTTATATCTAAAAAAAGGATTGTTTTAACTTTGCCAATCCTGTTAAAATGCCTCAATGTCAAAAAAGCAACATTTCTTAAACAAAAAACCCGGTTGGTCTTTGGATGAGCGAGATCCGAAGTTCATAGAATCTCTGATGCCGCTGTTTGGCTTTTTGTATCAGTACTATTTCCAAGTTCAAACTAGTGGCTGGGATAATATTCCACCCCAAGAAAAAGTCTTACTTGTTGGTTCGCACAATGGGGGACTCGCGGCCCCTGATATGTCAATGATGATGTACGACTGGTTCCGAAGATTTGGTGTAGAGAAACCAGTTTATGGTTTGATGCATCCCAAGGTTTGGCAAGTTAGCACGCCACTAGCGCAACTAGTCGCTAAGGCTGGAGCAATCTTCGCTCATCCAAAAATGGCTTACACTGCCTTACGCTCTGGAGCGAGTCTACTAGTTTATCCCGGTGGAGCCGAAGATCTCTTCCGACCGAATTATTTACGTAACAAAATCTACTTGGCGGGGCGACAAGGATTTATCAAGTTAGCGTTACGGGAAAATGTGCCGATTGTGCCTGTGATTTCCTGGGGCGCTCACGATACACTCATTATAATTGCTGACTGCTACAAAGTTGTGCAGCAACTCCACAAGTGGGGAATGCCTTGGCTATTAGGTATCGATCCAGAAGTTTTTCCAATCTATCTCGGACTGCCGTGGGGATTAGGAATTGGCCCATTGCCTAATATTCCATTACCAGTGCCCATATATACGCGAGTTTGTCCGCCAATTGTATTTGAACGCTACGGTTCTGAAGCAGCTAGCGATCGCTATTATGTCAATGAATGTTATGAATTAGTTGTTAGTCAGATGCAGCAAGAGTTAGATAACTTAATAAAGCTAACTGCTAAGACCAATTCTCTTTGAATGAATCTTTAATTTATCGTAAGTTCAAGGGTTTAAGACCCCTACATCTATATGTAGCACCAGTTTCAGTCGGGGTTTAAATGGAACGTAGTTGCCACAACGCTCTTAAAGAGCGCATCGCCCTTGGCGTCTCCCCGCAGGAGTTGGCACTTCTCAACTCTTAGAGACGCACTCGCGTTCGTCTGAAATGTCTAAAATGTTTGAATGCGTGAATGCGTGAATTGTTAACACTCCTAACTCCTAACTGCTTTCCTAGCCGCCGCTGACTGGTGGAATCAACACAACCTCATCCCCATCTTGTAGTAGGGTATCTGGTTCGACAAATATCAAATTAATCCCAAAACGGGTTATATCTCGCCATTGTGAGAGTTCAGGGTGTTCAGCTATGAGGCGATCGCATACTGCTTTGACTGGCATACTATTAGGAAATTCCAGCACTAGTTCCGAAACCCTAAAGGCTTCTTGATAAGCAGCGAACAATTTGACGGTAACGGTGATTAGAGATTTAGACATAGAATATACTTTGGCAGTACGAGCAAGTGTTTTAATAGTTGCCAATAATATAAACAAATGTTTAAGCTGATGCGCGTCTAGATTGTACATTGCAATTGTTAAGACTGTCATGCAGTCAATGGTCATCTGTCCTTTTAAATACAAATGACTAATGACAACCCTCTCCTGAAGGAGACGCTGCGCGAACACGAGTAAATATACAATTTTATTTGCGTAACAGCTTAACATAACTTATGTATGTTTTACTTCCCTGCCCTTTGTGCGTGAAACAAATCTAATACCAATTTCAAAAAAGAATGCTCCAGATACACGCCTCCAAAGCCTTGTTCTGTCTGCCTTTGCTAATTGCGAATTGCGAATTGCGAATTGCGAATTGGTATAAGTATACGCTGTTAGGACTTGCTCTAAGCTTTCGCGCTAGCATCTCTAAGAGTTGCTATGCCTTGGCGTACTCCTGCAAGTGTCGCAGACAAGCCTCTCTTACCACTTCGTGAAAGCAAGCTACGCGTAGCGTCTTCCTTTGTGAGAAGAGAAGGCTTTACGCTACACTATCGTCAATCTAAAATTGCAAATCTCAAATCCCAAATTGTTTGACTATTCAGCATTGAGGATTTTTGGTACTTTGAAAAATTCACCTTCCTGTTCAGGTGCACTGTTAAGAATACTTTCCCGGTCAGGATAGGGTTGCAATTCATCCTCTCGTGTGATATTGCTGACATCAATTGCGCGTGTTGTTGGCAGCACATTACTGACATCAAGTTCATTCAATTGTTCGATATAGTCCAGAATACTTCCCAACTGGGTAGTGAATTGTTCCTCTTCTTCTGGAGTCAATTCTAAACGAGCAAGATTAGCTACTTTGTGAACTTGTTCTTGGTCAATCATAAATTGTCATTTGTCATTGGTCATTTGTCATTGGTCATTGGTCATTGGTCATTAGTTCTTAGCAAATGACACGCAAAGTCTGAGCCAAGGCTTCCTTGGATTAGACGGCAGTTCCTTTAAGCGTGGAAACCCCGCCAACGGACTGCCTCAACTTTGTAACAGAGAACTAATGACTAATGACTAAAAGAATACGTCAATTTGCGATCGCCCGGTGGTTTTCAGCCAGTTTTGGGCTTCGACGTAGTTATTGGGGGCCATGCGAATAGCGCGAATCCAATAGTCTGCTGCTTGGTCAAAAAGCGCTTCGCCAGCCTCGTTATCTCCAGCTTCTTTCTGCTTTTCACCTTGGTAGTGATAAATCACAGCGATGTTGTTCAAGGCTTGGGGCATACGTGGGTTTAACTCAATTGCCTTGTGATATAGTTCTAAAGCCTTGTCGTGGTCGCCATTGCTGGCATAAATTAGCCCCATATTGTAGAAAATATAGCCGCGATCATTGGTATCTTCCTCTAGTGTTAGAGCTTCTTCATAGTATTCCAATGCCTCAGCATATTCCCCTTCCGCTTGGGCCGACATACCATCTCGATAATAAACAAACGCTTCTTTAGCTTTTTTGTTAGTTGGCAGGATCTTTAGAATGATATCCGCCATCACAGTAAAGGATTTGTCAATAAAATTATCGTTTTTTTGTGTTCTTGGCATATTTCTCTCTGGGTATTGGGCATTGGGGATTGGGGACTGGGTATTGGGGACTGGGTACTGGGTACTGGGTACTGGGTATTGAGCAATAATCAATAGTTTTTCTTCCTCTGCTTCCCCTACTTTCCCTGCTTCCCCTGCTCCCTCATCTCTCCAATTCCATAGTTCACTCAATAGTTAATTTAACTGATTTGCGGGGGCATTCTTCTCACTGAGGGGTACGATACATTCTGAACTATTATGTCGGGAGTTGTTTACCAAGGTGCTAACTGGATATGCAATCATTGCTGGCGCTGGATAGGGACGCAATAGCTGCTGTAGGGTTTGGGGCGTTTCCACTTGGGAATCTAGCCATAAATCGTAATCTTGTGGCTCTAGAATCACTGGCATCCGCTCGTGGATTGGTTGGAGTAATTCGTTAGCTGCCGTTGTCAAAATTGTACAAGAGATTATTTCTTCGTTAGATGGCGATCGCCATCTCTCCCACAAACCTGCAAAACCAAAGGGTTGCTCATCTTGAAGACGAAAATAAAATGGCTGCTTCTTACCTTGTTGGCGTTGCCATTCATAAAAGCCATCAGCTAGCACTAAACAGCGTCTGTGCTTAAAAGCCGAACGAAAAGCAGGTTTTTCGGCAACAGTTTCTGCCCTAGCATTAATCAGCTTTGCCCCCATTCCTGCATCTTTCGCCCATGACGGAATTAATCCCCAATGCAACTGCTTAAATTCCCGCTTTTCGCTTTCGGGATTTTGTAACACTGTCGCCACCATTTGCGTAGGCGCAATGTTATATTCAGCTGCCAAATCGGGAACTGACTCGACATGGAAAACTTTAGATAATCCTGCTGCTGACTGGTTTAAAGTAAATCTTCCACACATAGTTTTCTTTTCGACCATTAACTAAATTAAACATCTCAATCTAGAAATAGATAATATTTTTTTCATTTTATCGAATAATTTTATGTAGTATGTTCAGATACCAAATACAAAAAAATATCCGGTTTTGGGAAAATCTTTTGGTAAAATATTGTATTTTGAACATTCACTTATCAACATATTCCTAACTGTATTTTAACATGGAACTACTGCATCTGTACGATTTTTTACCTTCTGGTCATGGTTATAAGATACGTCTTTTATTGACACAACTAGGTATGCCTTTTAAAAGGATAGAGCTTAACATCTTAAAAGGTGAGACTCGAACACCAGAATTTTTAAGTAAAAATCCTAACGGTAAGATACCTGTTCTGGAAATCGAGCCAGGGAAATATTTGGCAGAATCAAATGCCATATTGGTTTATCTGAGTGAAGGTACAGAGTTTTTACCTTATAACCGCTTTTTACGAGCGCAGGTGCTGCAATGGTTATGTTTTGAACAATGTAGCCATGAGCCTTTTATTGCTACATCAAGATTTTGGATTTCTATTCTAGGTAAAGCTGAAGAATATAGTGAAGCTATCAAACAAAAACGCGAACCAGGCTATGCAGCACTTAACTTGATGGAGAAACACTTAACTTCTCAAGATTTTTTTGTGGGAGAACGTTATACAATTGCTGATATTGCCTTGTTCGCTTATACTCATGTAGCTGATGAAGGTGGGTTTGATTTAACACAATATCCTGCTATCCAAGCTTGGATAGAAAGAGTCAAAACTCAACCAAGGTATATCAGTATTACAGAGGATAAAAATTAGATTTTGCAAGTTTCTATCTCTCGTTTCTTGTCTCTAGTAGAGAATGTACTGGGTGGAATGTAGCTCACATTCAGAAAGTAGCAAAGTCTTCAAAAAAGGTATTATGAAGCAGCAGTTAGGTATTCGTATTAATTTCCATCAGCTTTTGCCGAGAGGAGAAACCTGACTTAATTCTGATATGAGACTTGGGTACATCAAATTTATCTGCTAGTAGTTTAATTAACTCTTCATTAGCCTTACCATCAATTGGGGGCGATTTTAAATAAACAGTTAGACTGCCATCAGGTTGTTCTTCAATTTTTTGCTGTTTTGAATTAGGTTTAACCTTGACTTTTTTTTGCATAACCTATTCCGTGTAATTGTCGCAGCCACAACCAGCCTAAAATAGAACCCAATGCATAATGAGGAAAATCCCACCAAACAAAGGTCGTACCAAGTAACAATTTACCTATCAAGGTGGCACGAATTTGCTCTAATAGTGGCGGATGCCAAAGTTGCAATATTTCTAGTATAGATGTGATGACAAAAACCCATATAGGAATTTGGATTACCGCTGCTCGACTTCTGAAAAACCAAAATGCGAACAGACACCAAAATATTTCGTAAAATACAGCTGCTCCGTAATCATTAAACCAGTGATGGGCAGGCCCATTATAATACTTAAACAAAAATCCTATCGGTACAACGATGAGCGCAGAAATAATAATAAATATTGTTTGGTTACGGTATCGAAGCATTTTCTATAAACTAGAGACTATGCAAGATTTTAGCAGCGGAAGTTCCTCCACAAGCTCAGTGGCGATCGCTTGCAAATGTTCTTGGCGCTCCAGGACAATCATGGTCAGGTCGAGTTGCTTGTTTTAAAACCAATCCACTTGAATGTACATTGCTTGCTCGTTGGCATTTGGGACACAAAGACCCGTGGTTGATTCTAACAGACATAGAACCAGAACAAGCTGATGCACTATGATATGGTTTACCAAACTCAGTACTGAGTCCTGATATCATGTCCGGTTAAAGACTTATCATTAAGAAGGCAGTTCTTGCTGTTCTTGCTGGGGGAGAAAGAGTTTTCAGATTTTTGCACAGATGCAAGAATCATAACTAATCAGCCGGACATGATATGAGTCCCTCGGCTTAGAGTAAATTAAGACTTACTCAATCCTTATGTACGTAGGTATTAGCCCCGCCCCTAGCGGGCGGAATCCTTTTCTGCACAACAACTGAATATAGATATTTTGACATACCCTTTCAGGGATAATTCTTGTTATACAGCAGCCTAGAGGGAGAACTTAATATGACATCTCCAGAAACGGTTATATGGCTACAAGAACGGACGAGTTTAGGAATACTCTCACCGGAAGTATTAAATGCGATCGCTCAAGTAATTGAAGAACAAGTAGTGAGTGCCGAAACTGACTTAGTTAGCGAAGGCAATTCTCCAGAGGCCCTTTATATTCTTGTAGAAGGTCAACTAGAAAGCAATACCACCAATCAAAACAACCCAGCCTTAGCTTGTGGATTCCTTCCCGGTGCGGTGATTGAACTCAAAGAATTGCTGTTGGAAGAATTAACTCCATTCACAATTACTACAGTAACCGAATGTCACTTGTGGGTTGTACCTGCTGCTAAATTTCGGGAATTAGTCACTCAATACCCCGAAATTGCTCAGGCTTTTTCGCGTCAATTGGCTCAAGAATTAGCTCAGGTAACATCTGCACTTGGCTATGAACAAGAACGTTCTATTGCCTTGCGTCCATATTTAGTCACCAAGGCGCAACGGGGAATTGTCGGTACAAGTCGCTATGCTGTACGGCTGCGGGAGCAAATTCGAGAAGCGGCTGCTGACCGCAAATCAGTGGATATTTTCGGAGAACCAGGGTTAGAAAAAGACAATATAGCAGCTCTCATCCACTTTGGTTCTCCCAAACGGCGAGAACCAATTATTAAAGTAAATTGTGGTATTCTCCAAACTAGCGGTGCAGATTTATTTGGTCGCGCTGGCGGCAAACCAGGACTGTTGGAATGGTTGGGGGAAGGCACTTTAGTTCTCAACAACATCCAAGAATTACCCGAAGAATTATTACCTGCCGTGACGCAGTTGCTCAAAACTGGTAAATATACTCCCATCAGTCGTTCTGAAGATTCAGCCGCCCAACCTCGTCCCAGTCAAGCCAGAATTCTGATTGTTTCAGAAAAAACTCAGCCGACAGTTGAACGTTCTGTTGGTCACATTATTAAAGTACCACCGCTACGGGTGCGGAAAGCTGATATTCAGACGCAAGTTGAATATTATACCAATCTTTATACACGCTCTAGAGGCATTTCTAAACCGCACATGACCCCAGAAGCTTTGCGTCGCCTCCAGTCTTATGATTTTCCTGGCAACCTCAGGGAATTGAAAAATCTGGTAGAAAGAGCGATCGTCCAAGCTGAGGGTGCGAATGAATTAACAGAAGAAATTTTCTGGCCAGCCGAAACTAAGAAAAAACGATTTCGGGTGAATTTGTTAAATGCCTATCCTTCTTTAAGGCGGTTTTTACGTAGTGACTGGTGGCCCGATCGCATTAATTATGGTTTTACTGCAACGGCTTTTGCAATTATCGTTGCAGTATTATTTATTGGACCACAAACCCGCGATCGCAATTTCGTCTTAAATCTATTTTGGGCTTGGTGGTGGCCTTTCTTCTTATTTCTCTTTCCCTTTTTGGGACGTATCTGGTGTTCTGTTTGTCCCTTCATGATTTACGGGGAAATTACCCAAAAGCTCTCTTTATGGCTGTGGCCTCGAAAACTCAAACGCTGGCCGAGAGAACAAGCTGAGAAATGGGGCGGATGGTTTATGTTTGGGTTATTTACCCTAATTTTCTTATGGGAAGAACTCTGGCATTTAGAAAATACTGCCTACCTCAGCGCTTGTTTGCTGCTGTTAATTACTGCTGGGGCGATGATTTTCTCGGCTCTTTTTGAGCGGCGGTTTTGGTGTCGATATCTCTGTCCCATCGGCGGGATGAATGGTTTATTTGCCAAACTCTCAATGACGGAACTCCGGGCACAGCAAGGTATTTGTTCTGCCAGTTGCACCACTTATCAATGTTATAAAGGAGGGCCGCAAAAAGGCGAAGGGCTGGAAACTAATGGATGTCCTTTATACTCACACCCAGCCCAGTTAGAAGATAACCGAGATTGCGTACTGTGCATGACTTGCCTGAAAGCCTGTCCCCATCGTTCCGTTGAATTCAACTTGCGTCCCCCTGGTATTGAGCTGTGGACAACTCATGTACCCCGCACTTATGAAGTAGCATTATTGTTTTTGCTATTGGGTGGTATCTATCTACATCGCTTACCAGAGTTGCAATCTTGGTTGGGGCTGCAACTGGATTTAACTGAGTTTTGGCAGCACTTGGGATTATCGCTGCTAGTGTTAATTATTCCAGCAGCTCTTACCTTGGGGGCTTATGGCTTGATCCAAGTGTTCAATTTTAACCGTAAGCCGCGATCGTTTGTAGAACTCGCCTACGGCTACCTACCATTAGTATTGGGAGGCAACTTGGCTCACTATCTACGTTTGGGCTTAGGCGAGGGCGGGCGGATTTTACCTGTTACCTTTGCTACTCTTGGTTTGAGTGGGGAACAATTGCCAATATTGGTTGCTCATCCGGCTGTGATTGCCTTTTTGCAAGGTACAACGATAATTTTCTCAGTGTTGATGACTATGTTCTTAACGCAAAAAATTGCCAAGCAATCAGTGGGTACACCAAAGGGATTAGCGAAACTATCGCTCCTTTGGCAACACCTAGCAGCAATTGGGTTGGGAGTTAGTATGTGGGCAATTATCGTCTTTTGAGCTTTATACCATTTCACCAAATGAAAGATACAAATATTTTCTCCTCTGCTCCTCTGCTTACCTAAATGTATCAACCTTAAAGTGAAATGGTATTACATCTTCCACCAGGCGGTTTCTAATCGCCTGGGCTAGGTGCAAAATGTTAGTTAAAAACATTCTTCCCTACGAACGTGATAGAAAATACTTGTATGATTTATGATTTTTGACTCATAGTATAAGGATTACAGATAATGCACGTTCTAAAAAAACCCATCAAACCAGCAACTTATATATCATTCCTCCACATTTACCAAACGACTTGGGGGACTGCTGGTGATATTTGTTTAATCCGTGAATCTGTAGCTAATGATAGTACAGCGAAGTTTATCGGGCACAAAATCCAACTAGTAGTTCCAAAAGGGCTGGAGCGCGATCGCATCGCCAACTGTCCGATCATCAAAGTTGCAGGTAATGTCGGCGATGGACATCCTAAAGAGCATCCCTTGGAATGGGAGGCTTATGAGGGTGTAAATGAAGAAATAGCTTTAGCGGCTCTCAAACCTTGGGGCTTCAAGTTAATTGAACTCTAATGTGGCAATCTGACAAGCTCAACTCGCCTTCGTTCTTCTGAAACTATTTTTTCCCCTAGCGCCATCAGAACATTGGCTCAAATGGAAAAATTCATCTAATAGACATAGGAGTGAAATTAATTATGCGTTGCCCGAAATCCTTGGTAGGCATAATTCATAAATTGTATCTACGTCATTTTCACTCCTATGTCTAATGTACTAAACCAGGTTTCTAAATCCGCGATCGCCTGAAAATCCAACAATGCTTCACCGAGATTTTCTAATTGTTCTAAGGAGAGAGTTTCAATACGAGCTAGCACCTCTTGGGGTAATTCTCCCACCCGTCGAGTAAGCTGACGGAGAATGAGCAATTGCCCTTCTGCCTTTCGTCCTTCTTCCCGTCCTCGTTGTTCTCCTCGTTGTTCTCCTTCCGCAAGAATTTCTTGATAAATCACTGACTCGCGCATCATACCCTCCCGAAATAATTGTCGAATCAAATCTTGATTGTATTTTAACCCCGCTAAGATTTGGGTGTAAACGGAAATTTCTGGTCGTTGTCTTGGCTCAAGTTGATTAACTTTTCCCACAACTTGTTGCAACAAGGTTTGAGGTTGCGTGGTTGCCGCCAGTGGTGCTAATGGTAACAAAGCTGGATCATTGAGGAATGGTTCAGGATTTTCTTCCCATAAGCGAATCACGCGATATTCGTGACGAATAGTTTCGACACTAAAGATAGTTTCAATTACTGTTTCTGGTGAAGGGGGAAGTAATAATACAACAACTTGCGTTATTGGTAGACGATACAAACGATACAAGCGTACCCAATAATCTAGCATCCGCAAGGGTAGAGGTGGCGTAGATTCTAGTTTGGTTTGAAATTCCAGATGGAGAATGCGTCCTTGTAGTTGTAAAAATGTTACATAATCTGCGCGAATTGGTTCAATGCTCAATTCGGTTTTGAGGACTTTGACGGAAGTTTGCGGTGTTCCTAATACCCAACTGGCAAAGGTAGCAGGATGTTTTTCGGACAGGAGTTTGCAGAGGTTATCAAAGGACATTAACGATCGCCAACAATTGAACGAGGTATAGTTATTATCTCGTGCAGTGGTTTGAGTAGGCGATGTCTACGATGGTCACTGAGCCTGTCCTGAGCGTAGCCGAAGGGCGCAGCCGAAGTGCGGGCTACGCCTACGCACCATCGCTCAAGGAAGCTCATTATTATACTCTGGGCGTATCTTTTTAAATTCTTGTAGTATTTACATTAATATTCCATTTCTGGCTAGGTTGAGTTATCAGACGGTAAAAAGATAACTGTAGCGGTTCCTGATTTACTAGTAAAAACCTAACTCCCTTCTCTTTCCCTACCAAGGAAAGGGCAGAAACAGCTTTTATTACTAAATAAATTACGAATTATACTAATGCATTTGCACATAATTAAAAAACGATCGTCGCCTTATTTCCTTTTTCCCTTTACCTTGCTGTTGATTCTCCTCCTCGCCCTGCCTGGGGTGAGTGCGAAAGAACAGCCGAAGCTGAAGCCAGAAGCGTGGCAGATTAACGGTATCGTTGCTGCCCTTAATGATGGATATGACGCAGTAAAGAAACTCGCTTTTGGTAAATTCAATGAATATGATCTAAAAAATTTTAAATCGGTGGTTCAGAAACCAGAGGATATTGCTCAGAAAGTTTTGAATATCCTCAAGGATAAAACCGTTGAACCCTATGTTCTTTCCGGTGCAGCATCGGCATTGGGAAATCTGGGGGAGGCAGCCAAACCCTACGTCAAAGACATCGCTGACATCCTCAAGGATAAAACCGTTGACTCAAGAGTTCGTTCCGGTGCAGCATCGGCATTGGGAAATCTGGGGGAGGCAGCCAAACCCTACGTCAAAGACATCGCTGACATCCTCAAGGATAAAACCGTTGACTCAAGAGTTCGTTCCGGTGCAGCATCGGCATTGGGAAATCTGGGGGAGGCAGCCAAACCCTACGTCAAAGACATCCTCGACTTCCTCAAGGATAAAACCGTTGACTCAGGAGTTCGTTACAGTGCAGCATCGGCATTGGGAAATCTGGGGGAGGCAGCCAAACCCTACATCAAAGACATCGCTGACATCCTCAAGGATAAAACCGTTGACTCAACAGTTCGTAGAGGTGCAGCAGTGGCATTGGGAAATCTGGGGAAGGCTGCCAAACCCTACATCAAAGACATCCTCGACTTCCTCAAGGATAAATCCGTTAACGATCGTGATCGTTCTGGTGCAGCAGTGGCATTGGGAAATCTGGGGGAGGCTGCCAAACCCTACATCAAAGACATCTTCGACTTCCTCAAGGATAAATCCGTTGACTCAACAGTTCGTTCCAATGCAGCAGAGGCATTGGTAAATCTGGGGGAGGCAGGCAAACCCTACGTCAAAGACATCCTCGACTTTCTCAAGGATAAATCCGTTGAACCCTATGTTCGTTCCCGTGCAGCATCGGCATTGAGAAATCTGGGGGAGGCAGCCAAACCCTACGTCAAAAACATCGCTGACATCCTCAAGGATAAAACCGTTGACTCAAATGTTCGTAGAGGTGCAGCATTGGCATTGGAAAATCTGGGGGAGGCAGCCAAACCCTACGTCAAAGACATCCTCGACTTCCTCAAGGATAAATCCGTTGAACCCTATGTTCGTTCCGATGCAGCATCGGCATTGGGAAATCTGGGGGAGGCTGCCAAACTCTATGTCAAAGACATCGCTGACATCTTCAAGGATAAAACCGTTGATCTCTATGTTCGTAGAGGTGCAGCAGTGGCATTGGGAAATCTGGGGGAGGCTGCCAAACCCTACATCAAAGACATCTTCGACTTCTTCAAGGATAAATCCGTTGACTTAATTGTTCGTTTCAATGCAGCAGAGGCATTGGGAAAGATAGAACAACTCAACTTGAATAATATTGTTGTAATTCTGGATAGCATCTATTATGCAGGTCAATTAGAATTTGCACGGTGGCGATTTTTGACATATTTTCTGAGTGGCGGCACTGATGAAGTCAAAACACTGCTCACATGGCTGGGTTTTCCTAAGACTAAAACAATTCCTGTTTCATTAAGCCACGATCGCGGTGATAAAACTCTCAAAATCTTTGCCCAAGTCTGGGAACCGAGTCGAGATTTAGAACGATTACAGCAAGACTTAGCAAAGCAAATTGCTGTAGTTGCGAGAAAAGTCCATTGGCAACCACAAGATATTGTGATTTTAGAAACTCACTATAACAACCTCAAAAATGCCGGCTACAACGAAGCTGATTCGCTGCAATCAGTCATAGTTAACCTCAAAACTTGGCAGTGGTTGTTTAACGCCAGAACTATTATTTTGATTCACGCTACCTTTTGGCTTGCCCTCATCTTCGCTTATCCTAAGTTTCCCCAAGTTCAAGCCATCTTCTTCTGGAACCCTTGGGTGAGGCGCATTCTCGGTGTTGGCTACGTCGGCTTAATTCTCACCTGGGTTCCCTTTTTCCGCGAAAAGTTATTTGAACCCTTCAAGCCTTCCCTACTAGCTGATGCCGGGTTAGATAATTTTAACCCCGAAGCTTACTTTCCAAATTCTAAAGTGAAAGTTCCCGGTGTGGAGGAACCCGTACCAATTACCCAAGTGCTACCTAGCATCAAAGGACAAGTCATCTTGGAAGGTGATTCTGGCTTGGGTAAGTCAATGTTTCTGCGCTATTTGGTAAAAACTTCTGGGCGGCTTGTGGTTTATCTACCTGCACACAAGTGTGACAAAGGGGTAATTGAGGCAATTCAAGCGAAGCTGCACGGACAAGCACAAGATGCTGATTTTCTCAAGAATTTAATTTACAGTGGTGCATTAGATATCTGCATTGACGGACTCAATGAAGTTACCGCCGACACCAGGGCAAAAATCTGCCAATTTGCCGAAAGCTATTTTCGGGGTAACATCATCATGACCACCCAACCCCTAGAGTGGACACCACCCTCAACAGCCAAAATATATAAATTGCTCCCCCTTGAAGAACCACAAATTCAGCAATTTCTGATTTCCCGTCAGCCACGACTGCCCAAAAATGCCAAAGTTCAAGGTACTAATTATGAGCAAGCCACTGCTAGTTTTTTAACCAAAGCCCTCAGTAATCAGCAATCACCACAAGAATTAACCGCGATTGAGAAGGTTCTCTCTAATCCAATGGATTTAACTGTGGTAGCCCTGATGCTATCCCAAGGCGAATACCCCGATTTGTTCCACTTGCAACAACATCAATATCAATTGATGGCAGCAGAATATTTGCAAGAATGGAACCAGGAATTTCCGCTGAAAAAATTCTCCGATGCTGTCTATCAAATGCGGCTGAACGATGAACAGGCGTTACCTGTGGATGAATTTTACCAGGTATTACAGTCTTTGGAAGACGATAAATATAAAATGGTTGTCAGCCGTCAGTGGAAAGACGAAAAAGGCGAAGCCAAGAGAGAATGGTACTTCCGCCACGATAAGATTATGGATTTCTTTTTGGTGCAAAACTTTCTTGGCGAGAGTGGGGAAGCTAAAAACCGTCTCCTTGACCACATGGACGACCCCCGTTTTCGTGGTGTCTACTTTTTGCTAGCAACCTTACTCCCGTTAGATGCTGCCAAAGAACTGAAGGAAAAACTAGTTCAATACGCCGCCGATACCAAAGACCATACTGTGAGTGATACCTTCGTGCAATTGTTGCGCCCAAGATCGTGAGATAAATTCGTAATTCGTAATTGAGAAAGAGACTTCTAAACTGAGGGCAAATTCTTGATTTAATTAAAATCTGACTTTTCACGTCGGGTAGAAAAACTAACGCTAAACCTAACCCCCAAGCAAGCTTCCCTACTAGGGAATGGAAGCGAGGTTTTCTAGATAAGAGTGAAAAGTCAGGTCTTGGAATGAGTGGAAAAAGAGATTGTGTCTGTCCTACCGCCAAGTAGAATCAATGCTCAGTTCACCTAGAACCAAGCTTAATAAATGAAGGCGGAGGGATTAACCACGACCCCAGTTGCGATCGCGCTCATAGCGATGGTTATTGTCACGAATGTTGCGAAGGTTATTATCGCGCTCATAGCGGTGGTTATTTTCGCGCTCATAACGGCGATTATTGTCACGAATGTAGCGAAGGTTATTTTCGCGTTCATAGCGGCGGTTATTTTCGCGCTCATAACGGCGATTATTGTCACGCTCATAGCGACGGTTATGATCGCGCTCATAACGACGGTTATTTTCGCGCTCATAGCGGCGATTATTATCGCGTTCATAGCGACGGTTATGATCGCGCTCATAGCGATAGTTATTGTCACGAATGTTGCGAAGGTCGTTCTGGCGGTCATAATCACCATTTCTCTGGTGACGACTCTGAAGTTCATAGTAACCATCATCGTTGCGTTGATAGCCGTAGCTATCTAACCCAGCAAGATAATCCACTGATGTATTAGCATCAGCTTTTGGAGAAATAGCCAAAGCTGATGCAGATGCTATCAAGCCGGCGAGCAAAATAGAGGCAAAGCGGTTCATGATGTCAATCAAAAATTGTTGATAGTAATTTATGCAAGTCTAGTCTGTTTAGGAAGAGCAGATTCCACAAGTCTTTAAATCAATCCTATCAGTCTTAAATAACTCAAAAAGTTTTCTTGGGTGCGGTGATTCAGAAAAGTTTTGTTGTCTGTGATACTTTCTAACCTTCCAGATCCCGTGAAAATTTAAAATTCAAATGAGTATTTGAACTGGATGAATCCACCTCTGAACTCCGTTAACGAGTCTTTGATACTCGTGAATGAGCCTTTGAACTCCATTAATGAGTCTTTGAACTCCATTAATGAGTCTTTGAACTCCATTAATGAGTCTTTGAACTCCGTTAATGAGTCTTTGAACTCCATTAATGAGTCTTTGAACTCCATTAATGAGTCTTTGAACTCCAT
>NZ_JABXKF010000016.1 GCF_017115165.1 Nostoc sp. LPT
GAAGGCAATATATTTTGGTAGCTTTATCTGTAGCCAGCTTTTAGAGAATTGGTATAATGTGTACAAATCTAACATAACTTTCATCCTCTCCTCCGAGCCTCTGCGTGAGATAAAAAAAGGACGAACTCGAAAGTTCGCCCCTAACATGGTGTTATGCTGTTGCTCAATTCAAACCCAAAATCTAAATCTTCGCTTCTTCTCTCACCAACTTATCCCAACCCAAATCTTTCAAATTATTATTCCGACGTAGCGGACGAGTCACTAACTCTAATATGTCACGCGCATTCGTAAAGCCGTGAATTTGAGCAAAAGTAAACTCCACAGACCACTTAGTATTAATACCGCGTGCTTCCAATGGGTTAGCGTGAGCCATACCAGTAATTACCAAGTCTGGTTTCAACTCATAAATTCGCTGAAGTTGATTGTAATTATCCGGCTTTTCTACAATCCTTGGCAAGGGTGAATTCATTTCCTGGCAAGTTTTCTCCAGCAATGCCAACTCAGCAGCTTGATAGCGCTTATCCATGTAAGGAATGCCGATTTCGTGAACTGTCATCCCACAACGGATTAAGAATCTTGCTTGGGAGATTTCCAGCAAGTTATCACCCATGAAGAATACAGACTTACCGCGAATCAGTTTCACGTAATCTTCCAAGCCTGCCCAAATTTGGGCTTCCCGTTCATCCAAACCTTTGGGAGTAATACCGAACACTGAGCAGATTTTCTCAATCCAAGCGCGAGTGCCATCGGGGCCAATCGGGAAGGGTGCGCCAATGAGTTTACACTTGCGGCGGCGCATTAAGGTGGTAGCTGTGCGGCTGAGGAAGGGGTTGACACCAGCGACATAATACCCTTCTTCCAATACTGGCAATTCTGTGAAGCGCTTCGCGGGTAGCCAGCCGGAAACTTTGATGCCTTGTTTCTTCAGTTCCAAGGTTAACTGAGTAACTACAGGGTCGGGAAGGGAGCCAAAGAGAACTAAGGGTGGATGATCCACGTACTCAGATTCATCTTGGGCGACATCTTCTTTCTTCTTACCAAAGTTGAGCAATTTAGCGATCGCATTGCGTTCGTTCTTCTCTGTTTCCGCCACCGGAGCCTTATCAGGACAACGGTTAGCCATTGCTGCTAATACGGTGTCTTCCCCTTGGGTGAATGCGTAATCTAGACCATTTGCCCGCGCTACAACGATGGGAATCCCGATTTCGGATTCTAGTTTCGGTGCCAAACCTTCCAAGTCTGTTTTGATAATTTCGGTAGTGCAAGTGCCAATCCAGACAATTACACTAGGATTGCGATCGCGTTTAATCTGCAAGCACAGCCGCTTTAACTCTTCATAATCATTCAGCTGTGCGGAAATATCGCCCTCTTCCAACTCTGCCATTGCATAGCGAGGTTCAGCAAAAATCATCACCCCCATCGCGTTTTGCAGGAAGTAGCCACAAGTTTTTGTCCCAATCACCAAAAAGAAGCTATCTTCAATTTTTTGGTATAACCACGCCACGCAGCTAATTGGGCAAAAGGTATGGTAATTCCCGGTTTCACATTCAAAGTTTAAAGCTTCTGGTTGTTGAGCGACAGTCATTTTGGTTTTTTCTCCCCTTGATATTTAATGGCAGGTCAACCAATTTTAGATTTTAGATTGATAATTTTGGATTGAAGACTGGGACAACAAAAGTATCCTGTGTCTAACGACAATTTCCCTAATTCCTCATCCAAAACCCCAAATCTAAAACTTAAAATTGCGAAGAACGACAATAATTAAGCGTTGGGGAAGAGACGGGCAATTTCTGATTCATCAAAAACGCCTGCTGGCAGTTCTTCCCCCAAAAAATCGTTACTTTCTTCAGCCTTTTGCAAAGCTGTTTCATCACCCCAGACATCTGATAACACGTCTTTAAACGCATTCTCATCTAGTGGACTATCTTCAAGTGCATTGTCTTCGTCTTCATCCAGCTTTACTTCTGTTGCAGCTGTTGTATCGAAGGCAATTTCCCCAAACTCATCTGCTTCTAAACTAGAGGTTTGAAGAGACTCATCTTTTGAATCGTGTCCGTTGGTTAAGGAAATATCACCAAAGCCATTTTCGGTTTCCTCCAACTCGCTGATTCCCAGGCTTTCATCCTCAGAATCTACAATTGCGAACTCTTGAACGTCTACTACCGCCACCGACACAAAGCCATTTGTATGAGAATGTGTCAAAGTTTCATCTTCAGGCTTTTCATCAATGACATCTGCTGGTGTTTCTACGTATCTCTCTACTTCTGGGCTGACGACGAAGCGATTACCGAGAGCTAAATCTGGGTCAAAATGCAAATCCAGCACCTCAATTAGGGTATCGGCGTCAGGATTGAGTTTGGCAAAGGGCAACATTAACTGCGCTAGCTTTGGCTCTAGGGCGTTAAGAACTCCCAGGATGAGGTAAGAAGGTGGTCGCTTCCCACCATCAGGGGTGTAGACCGATTCCACTTCCATGTGGAGGGTAATCCAGTCTCGATTATTCTGGAAAAATTGCAACCACTTTTGCTTTATTGAATCCGTAAAGCTGTTAAAGAATGCCATGTTATTGTCCCCCATCCTGAGAACTTGTGATTTATACAATCATCAAGTCTAGTTCCTCTTCTGAATTAGGAACCTGGGGTTTACCCGGATTTAGATAAAAATCAGATAACAAAGAGAACAATTCCCGATCTGGTGAGTCATTAGGTATAACACCTTCGGGACGCGCTAGAATTTGGTCGGCGATGTTGAGATAGTAGTCGCAAACGTAGTCTAGGGAAGGATCTTGCTCTGCCATCTCAAACAAAGTCTTACCTTTCACACGGGAAACACGGATATCTTCAATCAAAGGTAAAACTTCCAAAACTGGCATGGGCACTGCTTCTATATATTTTTCAATCAAGTCGCGTTTGGAGGTGCGATTGCCAATTAACCCAGCTAGACGCAGTGGGTGAGTTCTTGCTTTTTCGCGGACTGAAGCAGCGATCCGATTAGCCGCAAACAATGCATCAAAGCCGTTGTCTGTAACAATCAGACAGTAATCTGCATAGTTGAGTGGTGCTGCAAAACCACCACAAACTACGTCACCCAGAACGTCAAAGAGAATTACATCGTATTCATCAAAGGCGTTGAGTTCTTTAAGTAATTTCACGGTTTCACCGACTACGTAGCCACCGCATCCAGCACCCGCAGGTGGGCCACCAGCTTCTACGCAATCAACACCGCCGTAGCCTTTGTAAATTACATCTTCCGGCCAGACATCTTCGTAGTGATAGTCCTTTTCTTGGAGGGTGTCGATAATTGTCGGAATCAAAAACCCAGTCAGGGTAAAGGTACTGTCATGTTTGGGGTCGCAACCAATTTGCAGCACTTTTTTGCCACGTTTAGCTAGGGCGACGGATATATTACAGCTAGTTGTGGATTTACCGATACCACCTTTTCCGTAGACTGCTAGTTTCACTGTTGTTTGCCTCTTATAGCTTTTTGTCAAACTTGTGGCTCAAACATTTGCCTTCACCTTTCCTGAGATGGCGATGCGTGAGGTCTGTTGATGTCATTATTGGGCAAATTACCTAGAAAAGAAAGTGGCTCCTAATCTGTAAAACGGTATTATCCGAGGAATTAAAGCTTAATTGTGTTTATTTGGTTTTTTATGAACATTAAAGACTTTAAAAGCTCTCAAAATAGTCATGAAAAAGTTTTTATTACTTATTTTTATAAAAATAGTTACAAAATACAAAAAACTGAAATCGGCTTTTTTGAATGCTTTTCATAGAATTAGTTGATGGTCAGACAACGTGTTTTCAAGGCATTGGGACGCAGGGTCAAGGCGAAAGAGAGGTATATGCAGCCTGATGCTGGAAATACTACTGGAATTTGCGTTAGCGTAGCTCACCGTTCGTGTAGCGTCTCGTAGAGAAGGTATCGCAGATAAATTACCAGTTTTCAGTCGTTAGTCACAACCATTTAATTGCTGCTTGAGAGTAAGTTAGTGTGGTTTTGTAAAAAATTATTAAATTTCCAGATAATTTCTAATTTGATTAAAATTTTTCGGCGGCAGCCCACTAATGGGCATTCCCAGTCTGAGACTGGGAACGAGTCAAATTAGGACACCTCAGTTTCAATTTCCTGGATTTCCTGTAATGTTTGCCAGCCAGCTTGCCACTGGGAGTTATCTTGTAGTAATTTGGCATTTATCCAAAAACGGACTTTAGGATCGCAAGCAGAAACCATTTCGGCGTAAACCCACTTAGCCTGATTTTTCCGGTTAACAACTTGGAAGTGCCGCCAGCCATCAACTTTTCGCTGTGCTGTCCACTTAGAACCAACTAGGTAAGGAAATTTTTGTTTTTTTGTCATTTGTCATTTGTTATTAGTCATTTGTCATTGGGCATAGGACATTGTTATTCTTCCCCTACTCCTCTTGCTCCCTCATCCCCCAGTCCCCAGTCCCTAATCCCCAGTCCCCAATCAAGATGTCACCAAATCACCATTACGGGTAAACTTCTGGCAATGCAACTCACTATCTTGCTGGACACATAGCGAAAACCATCTGATATGACTCCAGCAGGTGTTGATGTTGTTGGTAATTTTGCGCTTTTTTTTGGAAAGGCGTTGCCTTACGACTTCGTTAGGGCAAAGTATTTCTAACGTACCCGTACCATCTTCGTAATCGACGATGCGAAATAGACACTCTTGCAACATAGCACGGCTGCTGCTGTCGAAGAACCGCTTAAACCTCTGTAGCTTTTCCCCTTCAGTCATTTGGCTGATGGGTTTTATTTTCAAGAAATCCTCATCCTCAAAATCAAAGTCATCATCTTCAAAGTCGTAGGGGTCAATCATTTTTAGCATCCACTAGGCGACCTGGAATTATGGTAACTCTGTGTGGAGGCAGGGAAATGAGGAGATACGGAGATGGTTTTGTACCATTGACTTGAAAGTTGATGGAGTTTAACAACACCTTGCACTGCTGAGAATTAAAAATGATATTTCCGATCGCGTACCCACATATTTATAGGTATAGCTTTGCCTTGTGCATTCACTTTCACTTCCACTACTATCGGTTGCGGCTGTCCTGGTTTGATTGATCGGGCTTTAGAGATATCGTTATTAATATTGTTCCGTTGATCCTCTGGGATGTAGTAAGTTTCTAAGCCATAAGTAATCGAATTATAGCCACTATATTGACCTTTTAAGGCGATCTGATTTGCAGCTAGAGAAGTTGGGAATTGTCCACTTACGCGCACAGGTTTCCAAGCTTGAGGAATTCCACTAGAGGATTTTTGCTCTTCCAAAATTATATACAAGTTGGTTCCCTGCGCCAGAGGCTCGCCTCGTTTGTCGGGAACAGGATTTTGCTTCACCAAATCTTCCCAACCAGGAAGTTTTTTTAAATTATCTATGCGAGAAATTTGATAATTTAGCGTCACAGAGTAACCGCGCAGCAAATCGTAAGGATCTACAGGTAGAGTTTGCAAAATAGCTGTTTTACCTGTAACAAGTGTGTAAACTGATTGGGCTGGTACTGCCAAGATGATCGCTGTTTGAATTAGTAGGGGAACTACAAACCGCCAAAGAGCTATAGGCTTTTGTGAAGGTTCATTTTGCAAAGGTAATGCTTGATTAGTTTCCATAGGGGATAATCCGAAAAATGAGTTTGAAGTATTGAACGATCAGCTTTTTTGAATTCAGAGATTTCTTACATAAATTCTGCATAAAGATGCACTTGATATTTATTAAACGAACCGCCAAAGATGCAAAGTAAGATATGGTTCAAGTAATTAGTGCTTTCTTTATAGAGCATTTGTATTATGACCGATTCTCATCAGAAGTTGATAAAACTGGTAAAGACGACAAATAACGTTCAAACCACAATCCAGCAAAAATTACAGCGACACCGCACAAAACAAAAACTAAAGATTTGAAGAGTAAAGCGGTGTCGTACTCTAGTGTTCGGCTGATAATTTGTAGTGTTAATAATATTAGTCCACCCCAAAAATCGCGTCGTTGTCCTAACTCCAGCGCTTCCCGAATTAGTTCAAACCCTAACACTGCTAAAAGGACATTAAAAGCAAATATGGGAATAGCTGGAATCAAAGTAATAGCTTGATGAACGAAGATTAATAAAGCAGTTATGACAATCAAGCTGCCAATAAAGATTGTCTTGAAATCTATTCCTTGGCGTTCCATGTTGCCTGTTGATCGTAGCAAATGCCACCATTGCCACAGAGCTAAAACTGTGAAAATTGCCACATCAATAAAGGGTAGCGAAGTTGCTAAGTGATTATTTTGAAATTCAGTGTAATAACCAACAGATGGAGCTGACCATAACCAACGGAAAGACAGGTAGTAAAACGTGATGCTGAAAAACACCCTAGCTAGAGTCCTGGCAAAGGGCTGAAATAGCCTGGAAGAAACTCGCCAAAATATTAAGTCATCATAACTCCACAATAATGCTGGGGGGAGGGCAAAGGCGGCTATAGCAATCCAAGGTGGAGCATCTCTGTATGTCAGAACTTGCAGCGACTGGAGATGAAATTGCCAGGATGTAACAAATGCGATCGCCGCAATTCTGAAAATCCAACGGGAACGACACCAGTAAGCTAGAGGTACAAACACTACACCTAAGAGTAGGGGCAGATGTTGTATTACCAGCCGTGCCCATGTCAGCTCATTTTGTGCAAAGTACCCATAAAATAATCCTATCGAATACCCGATTAGCACTAAGATCAGGGCAAGCATCCCCAAGGAAGTCAAGCGCAGACCGTAAGCCATTAGCAAAACAGCCAATCCCCAAATTAAGAACAGTTCGTAACTTGAACCGCTAATATGGAACATTTGCGCCAACAGCGCTATATTTGCGCCTATCGTCAACGCACCTAAAAGTAGCAAGCCTTCTCCAAAGACCTGTTGGCGGCGTTTTCGGCCTCTTGGGGAAATATTATTGCTTGCAGGTTGTCTCCAAAAAATAAAACCAGCAATATTAGTTGTCAGGAATAAACTTAACAGTAGTGTTAACTTGGCTTCTCTATTCAAAGCTTGCCAGTTGGCAGCTACAAAAGTAATTACACCTAAGCCTAACAATGTTGCACCCACAGCGATCAAGATAAAAACGAAGCGATCGCGAGCGGCAGTTTCTAGATTATTAAATTGATACCTTTGTGCGAGTATTTGGTAAAAATCGGCATCAATAAGTCCTTCATCCTGCCATAGTTGCGCTTCTTGACGCAACTGGCGGCGAAAATTATCAAGTAACATGATTTTCTCCAAGGCTGTAAGCAAATGGAATGTGGGACGAGAACTATGCTCGTCAGATCAATGAAGCTAATTATACTTACAGTGTCGAGCGACTGTTTTACGCAATACAGGCGTGAAAGTAAAGATGGGCTTGACACCATTTAAGGCGATCGCCTAGTTCATTGCCTCAAACATCTCACGACTGCCTAGAAAGTACAAATAATGAATTTTTATTTCCACGAGCGGTAATACTACTACTCTATAAAGATGTAAAGACCGATCCCGCTAGTCGCCTCCATGTTTTTACAATGACGATATCAGAACAAAACTGATTCTTGTTCTGTATGCGACGAACACTTCGCCCAAAAAGTGTTCCCCCAAAGTTCTGATATCTGAAGACAAGCTGCCGTCCCAGCGATTATGTCGGAAGTCGGCACTCAGACAACTCTGGGCAGCATTGTCTCATGGTTGGGCGTCTACGTTCCTCAAAAAAGCCTATGCAACCAACTAATCCAAATCAATTTACAGAAAAAGCCTGGGAAGCGATCGCCCATACCCCGGATATTGTGAAACAATATCAACAGCAGCAGATAGAAAGTGAACACCTGATGAAAGCGCTGTTAGAACAAGATGGTCTAGCAACTGGCATTCTCACCAAGGCAGGTGTTAACCTTCAAAAACTGCGCGATCGCACTGAACAATTTTTCCAACGTCAACCCAAAGTATCCGGTAGCAGCAGTTCTGTCTACTTGGGACGTAGCTTAGATACACTTCTAGATCGGGCAGACGGATATCGCAAAGAGTTTGAAGACGAATATATTTCAATTGAACACTTATTGTTGGCTTACGCTAAAGATGACCGTTTTGGCAAAGGTTTATTCCAAGAATTTGGTTTAGACGAAGGCAAGCTAAAAAATATTATTAAACAAATTCGTGGGAGTCAAAAAGTGACCGACCAAAATCCAGAAGGCAAATACGAAGCACTGGAAAAATACGGGCGTGACCTTACAGAAGCTGCACGTAAAGGTCAACTCGATCCAGTGATTGGACGGGATGATGAGATTCGTCGGACTGTGCAAATTCTCTCTCGCCGCACCAAGAATAATCCTGTGCTAATTGGTGAACCGGGTGTTGGTAAAACTGCGATCGCTGAAGGATTAGCACAGCGCATTATCGCAGGTGATGTACCTCAATCCCTCAAAGACCGTAAGCTAATCGCTTTAGATATGGGTGCTTTGATTGCGGGGGCAAAATTCCGGGGTGAATTTGAAGAACGCCTGAAAGCAGTATTAAAAGAAGTTACTGAATCTGGCGGCAATATTGTTTTATTTATTGATGAAATTCACACTGTTGTCGGCGCTGGTGCAACCCAAGGCGCGATGGATGCTGGTAACTTATTAAAACCGATGTTGGCGCGGGGCGAATTGCGCTGTATTGGGGCAACAACCCTGGATGAATACCGCAAATATATCGAAAAAGATGCCGCACTAGAAAGACGGTTTCAACAGGTTTATGTCGATCAACCTAGTGTAGAAGATAGTATTTCGATTTTGCGCGGGTTGAGAGAACGTTATGAAAACCACCACGGGGTAAAGATTTCTGATAGTGCTTTAGTTGCCGCCGCCGTATTGTCGAGTCGATATATTAGCGATCGCTTCCTCCCTGATAAAGCCATTGACTTGGTAGATGAAGCCGCCGCGAGATTAAAAATGGAGATTACCTCCAAACCAGAAGAACTCGACGAAATCGATCGCAAAATTCTGCAATTGGAAATGGAGAAGCTTTCGCTGCAAAAAGAAAGCGATGCCGCTTCTCGCGAACGTCTAGGAAGATTGGAAAAAGAAATTGCCGATCTCAAAGAAGAACAAAAAACTCTGAATACTCAATGGCAGTCTGAAAAAGATATCATTGACAAAATTCAGTCTGTTAAAAAAGAGATTGAACGGGTAAACTTAGAGATTCAGCAAGCAGAACGCGATTACGACCTTAACCGCGCTGCTGAATTGAAATACGGTAATTTAACCAGTTTGCATCGTCAATTGGAAGCAATAGAAGCTGAATTGGCAAGCACTCAAAGAAGTGGGAAATCACTATTACGGGAAGAAGTCACTGAAGGTGATATTGCCGAAATTATTTCTAAATGGACAGGAATTCCGATCAGCAAGTTGGTGGAATCGGAGAAAGAAAAACTGTTGCATTTAGAAGATGAACTGCACCGCCGGGTAGTTGGACAAGAAGAAGCAGTCACAGCTGTAGCGGATGCAATTCAGCGATCGCGGGCTGGATTAGCCGATCCCAATCGTCCCATTGCTAGCTTTATTTTCCTTGGACCTACGGGTGTGGGTAAAACCGAGTTGGCGAAAGCGCTGGCAGCGTATATGTTCGATAGCGAAGATGCGTTGGTGCGAATCGATATGTCTGAGTACATGGAGAAACACGCCGTCTCTCGCTTAATCGGTGCGCCTCCAGGATACGTGGGTTATGAAGAAGGCGGACAACTTACAGAAGCGATTCGGCGTCGTCCTTACTCAGTGATTCTCTTCGATGAAATCGAGAAAGCACACCCCGATGTCTTTAATATCTTCTTGCAAATTCTTGATGATGGTCGCGTCACTGATGCCCAAGGTCATAAGGTGGACTTCAAGAACGCTATTATCATCATGACTAGCAACATCGGTTCGCAGTACATTCTTGATATCGCTGGGGATAACGCCCACTATGACGAAATGCACCGTCGAGTCATGGAAGCAATGCGAAATAGCTTCCGTCCAGAGTTCCTGAACCGGATTGATGAAATCATCATCTTCCACGGTTTGGATAAGAAGGAATTGCGGCAAATTGTGCTATTGCAAGTGGAAAGATTGCGGCAAAGACTGAGCGATCGCAAAATATCTCTGAAACTATCGGATGCTGCCCTTGACTTTTTAGCAGAAGTAGGATATGACCCAGTGTATGGGGCACGTCCACTGAAGCGGGCGATTCAGCGAGAGTTAGAAACTCAAATTGCTAAATCCATCTTGCGCGGCGAATTCAACGACGGCAACACCATCTTTGTTGATGTGCAAAATGAAAGGTTGTCCTTTAGCCGTTTACCAGTTGAAGTATTTACCGGATAATTACACCTGATAAATCACACACAAAAACCCGTTTTCTCACAGAGAGCGGGTTTTTGAATTATCCAGAGGTAAAGTAAAAATCCAATCAGCAACGCCTGAATTTTTTATCGTAAATTAAAGGGTTTAAGACCCGCAACGTCAACATGTAGTTCAGTTTCAGTCGGGGTTTAAATCCCCGTCTGAAACTCTCTTCAATTTTGAATTTTGAATGCGTGAATTTTGAATTGTTAATGAGTCTTACACATAACTTGTCGCATTTTACGCATATTTGCAGGCAACTCAAAATTCATCGCTTGTTGAATAAAAATAGATGGAATCGGAATTAGAGGTGTCGCTTGCACAGTATAAGCAAGTATTGTGCCATTACCACAATCTTTTAGTTCTAAATTGGCGTCAAAATCCTCAAAAGTCCCATTTACCATGCGAAATTGGATTTGCTGACCCAGCACTTCTACAACATTGAGGTAAATTTCCACTTGAGCCGTGAAAAAGAAGAAGGCTTTTTGTGCTGCTTGATACAGACGTTTGACTTCACCTTTATGTACTACCTCACTCTTGGTGATATCGGGAAAATATTGTACCCAGCGGGGATAATCAGTTAATTGCTGCCAAACGTGCGATCGCACCATCGGCAAATACATCCAGGCTGTCACCGCGCCACCCGATATCTTGTGCGATCGCGTTTCTACCAAAATTTCACCCTCTACCAGCAACTTTTGCTTGTCTTGACTCCAAGCCATATCTGAACCTGCAATAATTGAATCTGATATATAAGACGCAGACATAATGATTAAGTTACTCCTCAACTCATCCACCTAAATAGAGTTGAAACTACAAGCCATAAAACTTGATTTAAATCCAACCCATTAAATTAGTTCCAGTTTAATACTTATCTTTTCCGGAAAGGATGATTTTTTGCTCATCATTTCAGTTACTTTACTGTAAAAACTGTGTTTCTTATCACAATTAACATAATTAATACTTCAGTGAGTTTTGTCAAAGTAACACTTGTAGATTAAAAACTGCATTGTTAACAGCTAGAATGGCACAAACACGATTTAACATCAAGTACCTTACTCTAACGTTTGGATAGTATCTCTCGGTTTTTACGTGGTATTTCTGATGAAACTACAACTTCATCGTAACTTCATATTTTAATTATCAATATCAAGTGTAATGTCTGTTAAGTTGAGAGGAAAATTAGGTGAGTCAATCTTCTTTAAATCGTAGATTAATCCAGATTTTTGGGATACTTCTCGGCATTAGCGTTGCCATCTGGGTACTGAGAGGTATTGGTATTCTCACTTTTATCCCAGGTGGAATTATTTGGCTACTGCTACTTGGGGCGATCGCGATCGCGATTATTAGTTATGCCCAAAGGACATGGTGGCGTTTTTAGTCATTTGTCAAATAACTAAGCCGATTTTGACTAATTACCAGAAGTATTTAATACTGAAGCAATGCCAACAATTTACGAGGGGAAACGAACATGGCAAAGTATATATGTACTGTTTGCACCTATGAATATGACCCAGAAGTAGGCGATCCAGATAGCGATATAGCGCCAGGAACAGCCTTTGAAGATATACCAGATGATTGGGTATGTCCGACTTGCGGTGCTACAAAAGATCAATTTGAACTAGTTGAATAGTGAAGATAACGGCTAGCCTAGTAAAGTACGTACTATTAAGAAATTTTAGAACTTGCTACCGTTACAAATCGTAGTTATTGGGGGTGGAGCAGCAGGATTTTTTGGCGCGATCACTTGTGCTAAAGCCAATCCTGATGCCCAAGTTACTTTACTCGAAGCCAGTCGTCAACCCCTAGCGAAAGTGTTAGTTTCTGGTGGCGGACGCTGCAATGTAACTCACGCTTGCTTTGAGCCGGAGGAGTTAGTGCAAAATTACCCCAGAGGTGCAAAAGCTTTGCGGGGTGCTTTGACTCGATTTGGGCCTCAAGATACAGTAGCTTGGTTTGCTGCTGGTGGAGTCTATCTCAAAACGGAAGCTGACGGCCGGATGTTTCCTGTCACTAATACTTCAGAAACCATTGTGGAATGTCTAATTAAAGCGGTGGCGACATCTGGGGTAAAACTTTATATCGGTACACCTGTAACTTCGGTGAAACGAACCGCAGCAGACGGGGGGTTTGATATTCTTCTGAAGTCGGGAGAGACGATTAAATGCGATCGCCTACTTCTGGCGACCGGTAGTAGCCTTGCGGGTTATAAAATTGTCCGAGAGTTAGGTCATGAAATTGAACCGCCAGTACCCTCGTTATTTACCTTCAACATTGTCGATCAAAAATTGCGGGAATTGGCTGGAGTTAGCGTTAACCCTACTCAATTGCTGTTATCTGCGGGCGGAAAATCCCAATTGCAACAAACTGGGCCATTACTAATTACCCACTGGGGTTTGAGTGGCCCAGCTGTTTTGAAGCTTTCGGCTTGGGGTGCAAGAGTTCTGCACGAAAGCCGCTACCAAGCCAGATTATTGATTAATTGGCTGCCTGATTTGCACCAAGAACAAGTGCGAGAAAAAGTTTTAGCAGTTAAAGATGAATGGGGAAAGAAAGCGATCGCATTGCATCGCGGCGTTGATCTCCCCCATCGTCTCTGGCAATATATCATTGCCCGTGTAGGCATTACCACAGAAGACCGTTGGGCAGAAATATCTAGTAAAACCTTAAATCAACTGGTGCAAGAACTTACTCAAGGACAATATTTAATCAACGGCAAAGGAGCCTTCAAAGAAGAATTTGTTACCTGTGGCGGTGTCAAGCTCAAAGAAGTCAACTTCAAGACGATGGAAAGTAGGTTAGTTCCTGGTCTTTATTTTGCCGGAGAAATCTTAGATATTGATGGCGTTACCGGTGGGTTTAACTTCCAAAGTGCTTGGACAACCGGTTATTTAGCAGGCGTAGCAATGGCGAATAGCCACGAATAGTCTGCCGATCCAAAATTGATGGATTTGGAGTGACACAAAGACGCGGAGATTTTTCTCCGTGTTAACCCGAACCCATTTTACCAGTTCTTTAGGAACAAGCGATCGCTACTTAACTATATTTACTTATCAAAATTCACACTAATCCTCCAGCATTTCCCACCTTGCCACTCTACATTCACAGCAGCCACCCTAGAGAAGACAAATTTGTGTGGGTGTATTACTTTTTTCATAAAAAATATATGAACACTGATAAAAATACTGCGTCTGAAATTAGGTTGCAGGGAAGCCAGTATATGCTGCATGGCTTTCCAGTGCTTGGTATTCCTGATGATGAGCGTGCTGTCAAATACTTTAGCCTTAATCCATTTTTGCCAAACGCTCAGAATCGTTGCCCGATTGAATGTGCCTATTGTGTCTGTCATCAAGACCGTGAATGGCATCATTATCCACAAAATTTTCAGGATGTCTCAGCTCCAGTTGACCTGCTCGATCTTTTGCTAGACTACATTTTTGCTACCCAAGAGGGACAAAAGGGCTTTCCAATTTCACTATGCGATTACTCTGACCCTTTTATTCGAGTCCATCGAGAACGCGTATTATCAATTCTGGATGCACTTATTGACCGCAAAGCTGCCAACATCGTCTACATCACCACCAAAGTCCATCCTGGTCAATCTTTTCTAGAGCGTCTCAAAACAACTTTAGAGCGGCCTCATTCACTTCGAGTCACTGTCTTTGTTAGTCTACCACCCTTGAAACCAGGCTATGAGCAAGCCTCAATTCAGAGCCGGGTACAGTTGCTGCAAGATTTAGTAAACCTTGGTATACCCTGTTGTTGGTATCTGCGTCCACTGGTTGAAGAGTGGTTTGATGAAGCTTTAATGTGGCAATTAGCACGGACACTATTGCCCCATGTTTCCCGTCACGTTATTCTGTCTGGGCTTGTGATGTCTGAAGAGATTGAAGCGAGTCTGTTAAAACAGGAATTAATCGTTCCAGAATGGGATCGTACACAACCAGGACGTAAGCAATACTTGTCATTAGAGTTCGAGTCAAAACTACGCTCAATTCTCAGCACTGTTGCTAGCGAGCAAAATATTTCTCTCGGCCCGGTGATGGGACATCGGCTATGCGGTACTAACGGCAATCATGCCTATGGCTGCTTGATTTGCGCTAAACAAAACCGTTATTGCCAGCTTTTTCAACTTCATCACTATGGTGAAACGATCGCTACCGAAGATAATCAACGCCTCAAGACGCTATTGAGACAAGATTCAGTGAAAGTAAGCTCACAAAAGCCATCAATAGAAGAATGTCAGTAAAGTAATCCAACCTGAAGTGAATTTAGGAACAGTCTGATTGTTTCATCACTACGCGTCTACAAAATTATTGTATTGGAGCATAAAGAGGGAAAATTATCTTGCGATTGTAGATCAATTTTGAACACACCTAACAATGAAATTCAGCGAAATCCTCCGTCAATTTGGTGACGCGGCCACCAATCATAGCCTGACTAGCAATCCAGACCAAGACCCAGAAATTACAGGGGTAGCAGCCATTGATGAAGCTACCAACGGTACGATCAGTTACGTAGAAGGTGCAAAATTTGGGTCTTTTGTCGGCAATACCAATGCTAGTGCTTTAATTTTGCCCCAAGACGAAAAATTACAGGCGCTTGCACAAGAAAGAGGTATTGTCTGGCTAGCAACCTCAGATCCGCGACTGTTGTTTGCCAAAGCGATCGCCCTTTTTTACCAACCATATCGCCCCAGCCCAGAAATTCATCCCACCGCTGTGATTCACTGCACCGCAAAAGTTGGTAGTGATGTTTATATTGGCCCCCATGCTGTGATTCAACAAGGGGTAGAAATTGGCAATGGTGCAATCATTCATCCCAATGTAGTGATTTATCCAGATGCCAAAATAGGCGATCGCACCACCTTACACGCCAACTGTACCATCCACGAACGCACCTGCATCGGTGCAGATTGCGTTATTCACAGTGGTGCTGTCATCGGTGCAGAAGGCTTTGGTTTTGTTCCTACCCGGACTGGTTGGTTCAAAATGGAACAATCCGGCTATACAGTCTTAGAAGATGGCGTGGAAGTTGGCTGTAACAGTGGCATTGACCGCCCAGCAGTCGGAGAAACACGAGTAGGTCGGAATACAGTAATAGATAGCTTAGTCCAAATAGGTCATGGTTGCCAAATCGGTTCTGGTTGTGCGATCGCAGGTCAGGTTGGCATGGCGGGAGGTGTTAAACTGGGAAATCGCGTTATTTTAGCTGGACAAACAGGAATAGTCAATCAAGTGAAGATGGGAGATGGGTCGATGACATCTGCTCAAACTGGAATTCACAACGATGTTGCACCAGGAGAAATTGTCTGCGGAACTCCAGCCCTTCCTTACAAACTATATCTCAAGGTATCTGCTGTTTATGGTCGCCTGCCAGATATGTATCAATCATTAAAACAATTGCAACGTAAATTCAAAAATAGCAATGATTAAGCTGAAAGTTATCTAAATTGCATAACCAAATTCCAAATAACTCTTGTGGGGCGTGAGTCTTGCACGTCCCATTCTGTATTCTTGTTCAAGAGGATTTTGTTTTTATTGCTATTGACAGATGGTAATTTGAATGACAGTAATTTAATTAGTTTCGTTAGGGCAAATGGTATTTATACCATTTTTTAAGGAAAAGTGTGAGAAAAGCAGAAAAAGATATGCAGTGAAGCATATTTGAACAATGGAGAAATTTTACGCTATACTTCCTTTATTTTGCCCAAAATATTTTCAATATACGGGATTATCTTGCAAATGCCGAGTATTTGGAGATTTAGCAAGTTGTCTTAGAAATAAAACCGCTTGATAGTTTTATACCAACTTTAGAAATTGCAGAAAAAAGTAAAGATTTAATTAATGATACTTTTTTTATTTGCGTACAAAAAAATAAAACACTAAAATCTTTATTAGGACAGAGTACGAACTTTTACTGAATTGTTTTACTAAAGAGGGTAACAAATTAGTCAAAAGAACTGTGGATACAGTTCAGTTATGTGAAGTATGGTTACAAAGGGTATGCACATTTTACTATGTTAACTGCCTCGTAATTGTCCATTATTCGCATCAAGTCAGTCAATCAAGTAAATGAAGTGAATTCACTTCGTTAATAAGCATTTGCAAACATACTCTGAAGCAAAGTTACAAAAAGTATGCATACTTTGCTATACAACCTGTGTGAATAATCGTCCAGATAATCACACCAAATTAGACAATCAAGCATCAATAACAATCCACTTATCCCCTAGAATAATGACTACAACTATTTCTTTGGATACTAAGATATCCAACCAATTACAGCAAGTTTTGTTAGAACTCACAACTGCACAGGATTTGTCTCTACATCCCTTCGTTCAACGCTTTGCCAAAGGAGAATTTTCACAAGATGCAATCCGCCAGTTTGCAATAAAAATGCTACCTGGCTCAAACAGATTCAATATGGCATTTCTGAAAGTTGCGTCAAAAATGGATAGTTACCATGCTAGAACCATTATGCTAGAAAATGCATTTACAGAGCATGGACAACTCAACCCAGACTTTGCTCATGTAGCACTGTTTATGCGTTTTATGAAAGGTATTGATTGTCCTAAAATTGATATCAATGCCGATGATGGAGCGTTTCTCATTCCGGCATTACGCTTTAAGAAATTTGAATTTTGTGATGATGAACCTATAGTACGCTCTTTAGGAATATTTGCAGCAATTGAGCAAGTCTTACCTGGAATTTTCATCAAATATATCGAAGGAATTCGTAAGATATTTAAAGGGATTGATGACCATACCATCGAATATTTTCATCTTCACTGTCACTTAGATCCAGAACATACAGACGAATTGATTCAAGTGGCCCAAATTTATACCAAGTCTGAGAAAGATGTTGAACTCTTCCGTGAAGGAGTTGAAGATATGGTTAAATCAATTGGTGATATGTTTTCTTGGATGGATGAAAACATCGAAAAAGAAGCGTTAACTTTACGAAGCTAATACCAAAGCAATTCTCAAAATTAGAGTTTAATTAAAATTATCCAAAATTACCAGTCTTATATATTGTAAGTTGGTTAATTTTGGAAATTTTTTTATCAAAACATGTACGGCGTAAATCTAGCTAACATTTAAATTATTGGACTTCGGACAAATAAAAAGTACACGAATACTGTTAATCGTCCAAAGTCCAATCAATTAACCAGACAAGGGACTTAAGCCCGGGAGCATCCCAGTTTTTTGCAAAGAGGGGGAAAATCAGTCAGGATAAGTAAGAC
>NZ_JABXKF010000012.1 GCF_017115165.1 Nostoc sp. LPT
GTATCGGGATGCATTGGCATTGCAGAGGGACGCATTAACATTGTATCGGGATGCATTGGCATTGCAGAGGGACGCATTAACATTGTATCGGGATGCAATAGCATTGTAGAGGGACGCATTAACATTGTATGGGGATGCATTGGCATTGCAGAGGGACGCATTAACATCGTATCGGGATGCATTGGTATTGCAAGGTATTGCCAAATTTAATTCGCTACAAATTAATGAAATGCTGTATTAAGTTAAACTGGTGATACCAATTCTGTATAAAGATGCGCCAAATTATATAATAAACGAACCGCATTCGCGCAGCGTCTCGTTAGAGAAGGGCGCAAAGGACACAAAGGAAGAAAGAAAATTTGGCACAGCCTCACAAAGAAATGGTATGAGACTTAGTAACTAGGTATAGTAGGCATAATTAAACATAAAATAAAATCCTAGTTCGTAGTGAGTGATTCATCGCTCAAAACAAAGATTATCAGCTTCCTCAAAGTGGGAGAACACTACTGTAATTTAACATCGTGGGTGCATAGGCTAGCAAAAACCGCAAGCATCGCACATTCATCGCAAACTTATAATATTGATGATATCTATCCACCTCTGACTTTTTCTTGCGATAATTCCCAAGGGGGACGCGCTCTCCACTGGTCAGTTAAAGGAGGATAGATGACACTCAAGCGGTTGGTTTTATTTTTTGTGATGACGCCGATAGCAGTTCTGTTAGCAGTTTCGGCTTTATTCGGTAGTTGGCAAGAACCTCAATTTCAAAGTCGTTTAGAACTATACCAAACAAATATTGCTTTACAAGCTCAAGCTTGGCAATCAGAAGATAGCGGTGATGACAAACTTCAAGCGATTCAGGAAGCAATACTTGGTGAGCAACCTCTAGAAAGCGCTACAAAGCAGTACCAGGAGGCGCGTCAATCAGTTCAAGCTAATTTAGACAAAGTTAATAACAAACTTGCACAATTACGCTCTCAAGCGGAAATAACTCCCATACCTCCGAAACCTCTACCGGATGCTCCTCCCACTATTGAAACGTCTAAACAGGGAGAGCAACAGTTACAACAGTCTAAGCAATTACAAAAATTACTGGCTGAATTAGACCTGCGCTTGGGAATTTTACAAGCACAGCAAGGACAGACGGATACAGCCTTCAAGACTTGGAGCGAATTACAACAACGCTCAGATATTAATCCAGGGTTTGGGGAAACTGCCGCTGTATTGACTGGACTGTGGAGCAATCCTCCCCGTATCCTCCCAAATGCTCAAGAACCAATTCAAAAGAATTTAGAAGGTTGGTTTCGCTCTACTGCTTTGGTTAAGTTATACCAACTCCAGCAACGACAAGATGCGTTATCAGCAGTAAAAGCTGCACAACAAGAATCTTCTGCTCAAGCAGTGGTGAAATTGGTGGTTATTGGCACTATTCCCACTTTGGCAGCTTTAATTGGTTTAATACTGCTGATTTTATTATTTGCTCAACGCTTGTTGAAAGGAAAAGCCTCGTTATTAGCTCAAAATGCTGATATCCCTTGGTCAACGCCTTGGGGTGGTGAAACGGTTTTGGAGGTTTTTATCATCGGCTTTTTCTTTATGGGGCAAATTTTTGTGCCCTTGGTAATATCACTGCTACCCATCCCGCGTCCCATTGTGGATGTGCGACTTCAGGCGTTTTCTGTTTTGGTTAGTTACTTCTTAGTAGCATTAGGTGCGTTGTTAGTGCTGTATTTCTCTCTCAAGCGCTTTTTTCCACTACCAGAATTCTGGTTTCGCTTCCGTTTTCAAGATAACTGGTTTTTGTGGGGACTGGGAGGCTATTGCACGGCTTTACCTGTAGTTGTGGTGGTATCTTTGATTAATCAGCAGCTATGGCAAGGACAGGGTGGGAGTAATCCTCTGTTGCAACTAGCGCTGGAAAGCCAAGATGGTATAGCACTTGGCATATTTTTCTCCACAGCTGCGATCGCCGCTCCATTTTTTGAAGAAATCCTATTTCGCGGTTTTTTGTTACCCTCTCTAACTCGTTACTTACCCGTATGGGGATCGATTCTGATCAGTAGTTTATTGTTTGCGATCGCTCACCTCAGCTTATCAGAAATTCTCCCCCTAACCGCATTGGGCATTGTGTTGGGAGTAGTTTACACGCGATCGCGCAATCTCCTCGCTCCTATGCTCCTTCACAGCCTCTGGAATAGTGGTACACTATTAAGTTTGTTTGTTTTAGGTAGTAATTAAAACAAATATAGTACTGTTGCCAAAAAGGAAAATATCTGATTTTATCTGCATAGATAGAGACAATTTACTAATAATAATTGGTTATAAGCATAAATACTAGCTGAAAAGCCAATTAAGATAATGGCAAAAGCAAATTAAAGAATGCTATTAACATAGACAACAAACTATCTAGTTAAGCATTTATTCTCATTCAAGTAGATTTTAGCCATTTTCGAGATGTTATTTGTCTTCTTGAACCATTTTTAGCTGTCATGAATTGGAATGCAATTCCGGTTTGCGCTCATGGAAGTAGGAATTGGTAACTAAAAAGTGGTTAGTAAAGATATGGAAGATGCTTTTTGCGCTTCTTCTAAATTTCCACTAACCACACAGTTGGTCTTGTGATTAGTGCGATGGCGTTTCACTTGTGCTGGAAGCGATTTCTACAGACAGGCTACGCTTACGCAAAAGAATCCGGAAATAATACTGATGGATTTGTAAAAAGTAGTGTAAATAGCAGCTTTTGCTCAAGATAAACGTCTGAGCTAAAAATCTGCAAAACTGCTGCATTAGGGTTTGCGATCGTCAAATCCACCAAAAGTCATCAAGGAGCGCCAGATCGGCATATACTGCAAGACATCTTGGTGTTTCCTCTGGAATAGAAGCTGATTTTAATTATTCGTCTTGAACTTACTTGTACTGAAAAAATTAAAAATCTATTTATTAAGTAAGTAAATATATTTGCTTCCATTACAATAAGGACTTTATTTTTATACTCACTTATCAAGGAGCAGCACTTATATGGCAAATCTCAACCCAAGTCACCCTACCAAACAACTTCTAGCTGGTTACTGTGGCATTATCCTGGGAGCATTTGGGGTTCATAAATTTATTCTAGGATACGCTTCGGAAGGCTTTATCATGTTAGTGATTTCTGTAGTTGGGGGTTCTTTCACCTACGGCGTTGCTTTGTTAATTATGCAACTTGTAGGTCTAATTGAAGGCATGATCTACTTAAATAAATCCCCTGAAGGATTTGTAAATACCTATTTTGCGAATAAGCAGGGCTGGTTCTAGTGCAAGAATAGCCTTCTTACTGGAAGCAGATGGTAACAGACGCTTTTAAGCTTAAGATTGCAGCAAAAGCTCGGGGATAAAGGGCAGTGACAAAAGAAACATCCTTTTTCCCTTCCGCTTCACCCTTTACCTTTAGCAGAAGTTATACAGCACTTTTACCTCCTATTATTTATTTTTATTGATATGCTCATTTTCAAACCTAAACAGCTTAACTGGGCAATGTTCTTCTTGTTAGGCTTAGGATATTTTAGTGTTATGTCTCATTTAGAAATCAACTATTTCTTAAAAAACCTGATTGCGATCGCGCCAATGCAGGTAGCAGCTATTATTTATGTCACTTATCGACGTTGGAACTGTCAACCCCCTGTAGGGGAATTTAAAATTCCAAATTTAAAATTCCAAATTCAAAACCCTAGAGATAAATCTGGGAACTTGGAATCTTGAATTAAGTACAGCGATAGTCGTTCATGCTCAACGAAGTACGATAAATTAATAATTTTAATATGGTTGACATTGAGTCATAGTTCCATATTTAGCCTACGCTCGAATTAGAGACGCTTTTAGTCAGGCGTTGAATTTCTGTAGCGAATCTAAACACAAGCCATGCAACTTGTCCCGAAAACTAAGCCAGCCCTAGAACTTGACCCAATCCTAGAGAAGATTATTCTAGATGTTGGGGGTATGAAGTGTGCTGGGTGTGTGAACGCAGTAGAGCGACAGCTGACCCAACATCCAGGAGTCAAGAGTGCCTGTGTGAACCTGGCCACAGAGGTAGCAGTTGTAGAGTCAGAAGTTGGTGCGGTAGATGCAGATGCACTGGCACAGCGATTAACAGCCGTTGGATTCCCGACTCAACCCCGAAAAGCTAGTGGCACAGTAGTAGGTGAAATATCGACCTTACCAGACCCAGCAGAACGACAACGCCGAGAAATGCGTTCTTCTCTATGGCAGTTGGCGATCGCTGCGGTGTTGCTGATATTGTCGGGAAGTGGACATTTTGGTAATCTTGGTAGCTCAGTGCTGCCTGTGCTAAATAACATCTGGTTTCACTGTGGACTGGCGACAGTAGCGCTGTTAATTCCCGGCCGCCCGATTTTAGTAGATGGCTGGTTGGGCTGGCAACGAAATGCGCCTAACATGAATACCCTGGTAGGATTGGGAACGCTGACAGCCTACATTGCTAGTTTAGTAGCGCTGCTTTTTCCTCAATTGGGTTGGGAATGCTTCTTTGACGAACCAGTAATGATGCTGGGCTTTATTCTCTTAGGAAGGACATTAGAGCAACAAGCTAGAGGTCGCGCGGCTGCTGCATTTAGGAAATTACTAGCACTCCAGCCACTGTTAGCGCGATTGATTGCCAACCCAGAGAAAGCCGGAATGGGTTCTTCTAGTGTTGAGATTCCTGCTGAACAGGTGCGTGTCGGTGAATGCTTACAAGTGCTGCCAGGTGATAAAATCCCCGTTGATGGTGAAGTAGTGGTTGGTCAAACAACGGTTGATGAATCAATGCTAACTGGGGAAGCAGTGCCAGTAATCAAGAAACCAGGAGATATGGTGACAGGAGGGACGCTAAACCAGTCAGGAGCGATCGCTATTCAGGCAACCCGTATTGGAAGTGATACAACTCTAGCTCAAATTGTCGCCCTAGTAGAAGCCGCCCAAACTCGGAAAGCCCCAGTACAGAAATTAGCAGATACAGTAGCAGGTTACTTTACCTACGGGGTGTTGACAGCATCTGTCTTAACATTTGTCTTTTGGTACTTTTTCGGAACTCACATCTGGACTGATATCACCATGTCTGGTGGCATGGAAATGATCAGCCACGCTACACATGAAGCCCACCACTCAGCACTCAGCACTCAGCACGGGCTAAACCCTAGCTATCCGCTAACATCACTCCTAATCAGCTTAAAACTAGCGATCGCAGTTATGGTAGTCGCCTGTCCCTGTGCTTTGGGACTTGCCACACCAACAGCCATTCTTGTTGGAACTGCTATGGGCGCAGAACGGGGTCTGTTAATCAAAGGTGGCGACGTTTTAGAAAGAGTACACCAGTTAGACACCGTAGTATTTGATAAAACTGGCACTCTCACCACAGGTAATCCTATCGTGACAGATTGTCTGTTAATTGGAGGAGTAGGGGGAGATGGGGGAGATGGGGGAGATGATGGAGTAAGCAAACATCATTATTCTTCCTCATCCCCCTCATCCCCCTCATCGCTACTCCAACTAGCAGCAGCCGTAGAAAGCGGTACTCACCATCCCCTAGCAAAAGCGATTCAGCAAGAAGCACAACGGCAACAGTTATCTATTCCAGAGGCTGTAGACTTTCACACAGAACCAGGGCTAGGGGTATCTGCTGTAGTAGAGGGCACAGTTGTATTGTTGGGTAACTGGGAATGGTTGAGTTGGCACGGCATTGCGATTAACGAAACCGCACAACAGGTAGCACAGGATTTGGCAACAGATGGTAAAACAGTCGTTTGCGTCGCAATTGGGGGAACTTTAGCCGGACTAATTGGTGTTTCTGATACCCTCAGATCGGATGCTCGATCCACCGTAGAGAAGTTGCGTCAGATCGGCTTACGGGTAATGTTGCTCAGTGGCGATCGCAAAGAAGCAGCTAGCGCCATAGCCAAACAATTAGGATTAGATAGCGCTGATGTAATCGCAGGTGTTCCCCCAGCGAAAAAAGCAGCGGCAATCCAGTCTCTCCAGTTAGAAGGAACAAGTAGACAAGGGGGACAAGGAGACAAGGGGATAAAGAAAACTCCTAACTTCTCACTCCTAACTCAGCACTCAGCACTCAGCACTCAGCACTCAGTTGTGGCAATGGTCGGAGATGGAATCAATGATGCTCCAGCTTTATCCCAAGCTGATGTCGGAATTGCTTTACACTCCGGGACAGATGTGGCGATGGAAACTGCTGAAATTATCCTAATGCGCGATCGCCTAAACGATGTCGTCGAATCTATTCAGCTTAGTCGCGCCACCTTCAACAAAATCCGCCAAAATTTATTCTGGGCTTTTGCATATAATACACTTGGCATTCCTTTAGCAGCAGGTGTTTTATTGCCTAGTCTGGGTTTTGTTCTTAACCCATCTGGTGCTGCTGCATTAATGGCTTTTAGCTCTGTTAGCGTCGTTACCAACTCAATATTATTACGGCGATTCGCTCATCGTCTGTAGATTAAACTGAGTCGGTATTCAACTTTTACCAGTTCATAAAGCTTTTTGAGACACTTACTAAAGCTATCATAGCTACTGGAGTAGAACGGCCATGTTCTACTCTTTCAAGGTATTATGCAATTTTAAAGCTTATTTAAATTAGCACTACAGACTGATGGTGCGCGAAAATGGCAAAATACGATACAAAACAAATATTAATCAATTACAGTTCCACCGATTTGTCAATGGCAGCAGAAACCAATGAAAACCATCTACTGATTATTGAAGACGATCAAGGTCGCAAAGAATTTTCTCTGGAGCACCCCGTCTACTCTATTGGTAGAGACCGCGAATGTAATATCCGTTTAATGTCGCAGTTTGTCTCCCGCCGCCATGCCACATTAGTGAGATTGCCACGAGAGCATAATAGTCATAGCTACTATTACCGGATTGTAGATGGCGATGCCAAAGGTAAGCCTAGTTCCAACGGTTTGATGATTAATGGACGCAAGATACCAGCCCACGATCTCAGAAATGAAGACGAGATCGTTTTTGGGCCTCAAGTACGTGCCATTTATTACCTTTTAAGAAATACTCAGCGTTTAGGACAAACGGATGCGAGTGAGTACGATATTACACTAATAAACCCCGGTATGGCCGAGGATTTAGAGGAGTAGGAGAGTGAATTATAACTACCAATCACAGTCTGACACTTCCACGACTTCAAGCCGTGGGAGTATGAATTCTAATCGCCAAAGCTATCCTGCAATACTTTCAATCAAATGCCAATGGCGGCTACTTTCAATAGCTTGCTTGATTAACTCAAACATTTGTCGGCAGTAATTATCTAGGTGGAGTGGTAGTTCTTCATTTTTAATTACAATACTCATCCGGGTTTCTGTTTCAGTAGATTTTGATTTATCAATCAGTACTTCTACTGTTATTAATTTAGGAAAAGGAACATTTCCAGGAACCTCACGACCGATAATATATTCGGCTGTGTGATATTGAATATCCAACTGACAGTCCTGTAGAAGTTCTACAAGTAACGGCAACAGATGGTCACTAGGAACAGAAACAATAAATGAACAGGTATAGCGAGCCATAATAGCCCCAAGCCTTGCAACACTCCGTCCATCCTATAATACCGAAGTATCTAAATATAAAGTCATTAAAAAATCAAAGTTTTTGAGAGCAGGTACTCCTAGATATCCAGTCAACGAAGAGGCAGAAGGCAGGAGGCAGGAGGTAAACCCGATAAATAAATTTAGGCGTTCCGTGAGCGTCAACTGAACGGGGTTTTTATAAGGACGCAGTATTTTTTGTGGCACTTTCCGCTCGAAATACATATTTTATTCTTTCTTGTCTAAGACACGCTCCGCGAACATAAATAAATTTACTCGATCTAGAAGAAAGTGGCAGAGGGCAAAAAATATGTTTTCTTCCTCCTGTCTCTTGCCTCCTGTATCTTGCCTCTTTGGTAAGCTGAAAGTTTGATCGAAAACTTTACAATAAAGGTTTGGCTGAGGTAGAAAATGAAAATCGCAATTACTGGAGCAACAGGATTTGTCGGTAGTCGTTTAATACAACGATTACATAGAGAAGGTCACAAAATAGTAGTATTAACTCGGAATACCACTTTTGCGCAAAAGGTTTTTCCATCTGAGGCTTTCCCTAATGTAGAAATTGTTGCCTATACACCAAATGCATCTGGTTCTTGGCAAAGTGTCATCGCTAGTTGTGATGGCGTAGTTAATTTGGCCGGAGAACCTATTGGTGAAGGACGCTGGACACCAGAACGGAAACAAGAAATCTTCAATAGCCGAAAGTTAGGTACACAAAAAATAGTTGAAGCAATAGCCAATGCTAATCCTAAAACGGCAGTCGCTACAACGGGGAGCCACCCCCTTGCGGAGGTTCCCTCCGTTGGGGGGAGTGACGTGGGAACCCCCGCAACGCGCTGCCTCCCATCTGTGTTAATTAACGCTTCGGCGATTGGCTACTACGGCACCAGTGAAACTGCTACCTTTGATGAAACCAGTCTATCTGGTAACGATTTTCTTGCCCAAGTCTGCCAAGCTTGGGAAGCTGAGGCGAGAAAAGTAAAAGATGCTGGTGTGCGACTGGTAATTCTGCGTTTTGGGATTGTCTTGGGCAATGGTGGTGCTTTAAGTAAAATGATTCCGCCTTTCAAACTCTTTGCTGGCGGGCCTATTGGCAGTGGTCGGCAGTGGTTCTCATGGATTCACGTAGACGATTTAGTTAACCTGATTTTGCAAGCTTTAACTAAACCAGAAATAGAAGATGTATATAATGCCACTGCCCCTAACCCAGTCCGAATGGCAGATTTAAGCCAAACTTTGGGACAAGTGATGAATCGACCTTCTTGGTTGCCTGTTCCTGCTTTTGCGATCGAAGCTCTTTTAGGAGACGGGGCTATAGTAGTTTTAGAAGGTCAGCAAGTTATCCCAAAACGCGCCGTGCAAACAGGTTTTGAATACAAATATCCTAATTTGCAATCGGCATTAACACAAATTCTTAATTAAACGGGATTGGGGAAGGTGGGGCCCCCTCTGGGGATAAGGGGTAATGGGGATGAGGAAGTGGAAAAGCAGGGGAGCAAGGGAGCAGAGAAGCAGGGAAGAAGTTGCAGTAAGTTTTTTACCTCTCTCTGCCTCTTGTGCCCAATGCCCAATCCTCTATGCCTCATGCCCCATACCTGATTTTTTGACCAAGCCCCGTCCGTGGGGCGGGGTTGCAGGTTTGGGGTGTGGGGTTGCAGCTTCTAGAGAGCCCCAACAACCATCAATATCACTTGCCTTGTCAATTCACCGCCGTAGCAAAAGGTCATTATCACTTGCCTCGACCAATGCCGTCCTCCCTATACCCTACACCCTACCCCCTATACCCTATTAGTGACTATTGACTAGAAAGAAATTTTTTGGAAACCCAACTGATAATACCGCTGAGAATAGCACCGCCCATGAGAATGCCAATTGCGGGGTTGAACAAGGGTTGCCACAGTTTATGCCACAAATCCAAACCCAGGTTTACTCCTGCGGCATCACCGATCGCAGCGATCGCTAACCAGCCAAAGCCAAACAAAACCAAAAAAACATCGGCGACTAAAACCATGTTTAGCCAATTTAACAATTTATCTTTCATGATTGGATTGGGTAATGGGCATTGGGCATTGGGCATTGGGTAATGGGCATTGGGCATTGGGAAGAGACAACCTAGAGAGTTACTTTAATAAATTCTCCCTTTTCCTCGTTGTCCCTAACCTCCAGTTCCCAGTCCCCATCCTCTACTTTTCAAACAGCCAATTTTTAACCTTTGTTAAACTTTGCCAATCTGGTTTTCTATTTAAACCGTCCTCAATACTATTTTTTATTTCATCACTCCATTCATCGTTGACAAAAATCAACTGCTGTGCTATATCAATGTGTTCCCGCAAACCTTTTTGCTTTGTTTCCAGCATTGCTAAGGCGAGATTGATTCTAGCCTGGGGATCTTGTGGATTTAACTTGACTGCCTTTTGTCCAGCTTTGTAAGCCAAATTAGGTTTGTTATCGAGTAGATACAACCACGCTAAACAAACCCAAGCTGCACTAGTTTTAGGAGCGCGATCGCACACTTCTTTAAACACGGGGATTAAAGATTCTGCTGATTCTCCTGCTTTATAGCGTTCTAAACCTGTATCAAACAGGGATTCAACTGTTTGAGTCATAGTAAATTAATCATGAGTCATTAGTCATTGGTGAGTCGAGTGCGGTCTTGGGGGTTTCCCCCATGAGCAACTGGCGCTAGCGTAGCGGTAGCGAGGTACGAGCGTCACCCGAAGGGTCATTTGTGATTTGTCTTTCGTCCAATAATCAGGGACAAATGACAACTGACAATATTACACCCCAAATGACTTGCCGCAACCACAAGTTTGATTAGCATTGGGGTTAGTAAATTGGAAACCACCGCCAATCATGGCATCGCTGTAATCGAGCATTAAACCGTAGAGATATAACAGACTCTTGCGATCGCTGACAATTTTGAAGCCATCATAGTCAAAAACTTCATCATGAGGGGCGATCTTGCTAGTGTCTTCAAAGTCCATCATGTAAGACATCCCAGAACAGCCACCCTGACGTACTCCTACCCGTAAGCACAAGTCTGTGCCTTGCTTGTCCCGGAGAGATTTTACCTGGTGCAATGCGGCTTCGCTCAACAGAATTCCGCGTTGTTGAGCTTCAATTGCTTGTGTCATCTGCTTTTCAACTCCTTAATTAGTATAAGCTTTACCCTATATCGGCTTGTTAATGCTTCTGGGTTGCTCGTTAAGTGTTTTTGTATTCATTCTAGCGGCTTAGATGTTGCTAGATGCCAAATTGTAAACACTCCGTCAAAAGTAGCCAAAGATTTCTATTCTAGAATTGAGAGACTCAATGTGTTTATACATTCAGTATTCTTAAAATTCAAGCCTTGCGGCAGCCTGAGAAGCAACCACCCTTCAGGTGCAGCCATAAAAATTTAATCCGAGGCTAGCTAGCCCTCAAAGTTTACTTCCAAATTGCTTCTTTTGATCTCTATGACAAGTTTTAATCGCTCTACCAGTCGTCGGTTGAAGAAATTAACTCAAATTCCTTCTGTATGGGAGGGCGATCGCCGTCCGTTGTCATCACCAAACCAGCTGTCAGATTCAGAGGCAAAGGGAGAATGCATTCTTTGGGTAGATTACTCCCAAGGTGTTGTTCGAGGAATGGACGTGGTAGCTTCAGATGTCGGCCCAGAAGCAATAGTTCGCACCTTAATGCAAGCAATGGAGCATCCTCAAAGTCCAGCAAGACCTGCCAGACCTCAAAGAATTGTAGTCAAAGACCGCGAGATTCAATTTTACCTGCGGGGAGTGTTACAAGATTTGGATATCGCTATTGACTACGCGCCAGAACTGCCTTTAATTGACGAACTATTTCGTGGATTCGCCGATATCCTCGATAGTCAAACCCCTGACTTACCCCCACAGTATGCGCAAATCTTGCGAGAGAAAGCATTTGCAATTTGGCAAGCAGCACCTTGGGAATTTTTGGAAGAACAGCAAATTTTGTCAATCGAGATTAATAAGTGGGATGTTGGCACACTCTACGCCTCAGTCATGGGAATGCTGGGAATGGAGTATGGGATTTTGTTTTATCGCTCAGAAGAGTCTTTAAAACAGTTTCGTGCCGCAGTTCTAACAGATGAAGAATCAACAGAGCATCTAGAAGAAGCGTTCCTCAAGCAAGATTGCTTGTTTCTCACTTTTGAGAGCGTTGACGAAACTGATGAAGATGACGATGAAGAAGATGATTTGGCGGATCTGCCATTATCAGAAATTGACCCTACTTTTGGTAATATCCACCCCTTAGAAGGACTACGATCTGTTTTGTATGACGAAGAAGCATTGGTAATCTTGGTTGCGATCGAAAGCCTGAGTCGCTTTATTCGCGATCATCGTCGCCAACTTCATAAGGACATCTTTCCTACCCTCAGCCGTCGCTATCGCATTTCTCTGCCGCAGTCAGAAGAATCAACTAAATCTGTAGCTGTAACAGTCTCTACCATGCCGCAGTTAGCAGCAGAATTAGAGGAAATGACAGGCTTTGGTATTGACGATCGCGAGATTGACAATCTTGATTTCCAATCATTGCGAGATGACTTGATACCAGAAGATTCCTTCCTCAGTTTAGGTGTAGTGTCCTGGGAAATGTTGGATTCTCTACGAAAGGGGGTCAGCTACCATCAGGCTAGTGAAATCAAACAAGTGGGTGATGGTTTGCCGGTGATTTTAATTCAAACCTCCCGACCCAAGGCGAAGACTGTAATTGAAAGAATTGAAGCAGCAGGCGGATTGAGAGCAATTTGCTTTAATCCAGGTGCCGATCCCTTTGATGGCGATCGCTACGACCTGGGTTTATTGCAAACTCAAAACGGCGAATTGTTCCTATTTGGTGAATTTTTAGATGAAGATCCGATTCATGTTGAAGCCCGAAAAAAATGGAATCAGCGGTGTAAAAATACTAAGGGCTACTGTGGTTTAATCATTGCCAAAGGACTAACGGGAGCCTCCCGTGGCAATCCTCAGTTACGAGATATGATGGCTTTGTTTGAAGGGCGATCGCTTTCACCAAAAAATTTAGGTATTGGCACTCTCCAACTTATGCCCCAACTTAAATTTGATTAATTGCATGAATTACTGTAATCCTGAATCTAAAATTATCGGTATGAGAAATTAAGTTGATGTGTATTTGATTGGCATATTGACTGAAACTGCATTTAAGAGAGGAAAAGGGGAAGGCTTTGTCTGTCTGTTAACGTTTACCCTTCCCATCCCTCCTATGCAGTCTATTAACCGGAGGCAGAGCGTTTCTGGTTCCACTCAGCCTTATTCATCCCCGTACCTACCAGAGCGCGGCACTTTGTAATGAATATTCACGTATATGTCAATACTAATAGGCGACCAATCATGAGAAGCTAACTTTACCTAAATTTCATGAAGTACCTGTATTTTCATAGTTTTTCAGTTATTTTATAGGAGTATTTTAAGTATAAATAACTACAAAAATCTATAAAATTATTTTACAAAAACTAGTTGAATCAAACCTAACCGATGCACTTAGATATTGGAATCTTTTTTTTTAACAAGTTTTTGAGTTTAGCATCCTGTTATATATCAATATCATTAAGCAAATGTTCAGATATTTATCTTTTTCTTTGTAATTTTTTTATAAAGGATAAAAAATAGCTTTGTTAATGTCTAAATGAAGATTATTTAAAGTGCTTAAATAATAGCTATAATAAACACAATACCGAAAAAATTAAAATATACAATTATTTTATAGATATATTTACTAAATAAAAAATAGTTGTAATTAAAATTTTATTGGCAGTAATTTATATCTTGACTTAGATATGAGGAAAAGATTTTATGGCAAAATTATAGTGCCCTACTTGGCTAAAAATGATTTACATAACCTTCAAACAGATGAATACGAAAAATCGCAAAAAAATGCTCATTTTAAATTAAGTTATATCGCTGGAAGGAAGATAAAAATATGCAAAAGTTTATTGCATTCTGACGATGAGTTATTATAGAAGCATGAAACAAAACTAAAATATTAGTATTGGCAACAGTCAAGTAACATCACATCTATTCTGGATTAATTTATCTGTGTAAAATTACAGATGTTGCTGTCAAATTTTACCAAAATAATTGGCAATTTACACTCAGTGGACTGAGTTTTGTCCCCTTTTTTCTGGCTACTATATTGGCACTAGAAAGCAATCAGCTTGATCGAGGTCAACCAAAATTCATAACTGTTTAAGTAGCCCTGAACTTCTTGGTTATAGTAAGGTTACAGATGGGTATTTGTCGCTTATTTGCCTACTTTATAAGTGACTATCCACGCTCTATATACACCACTGCAACCCGCCAGTAAGCCAGTATTTCAGCATGATAATGATTCTGAAGCTTTATTTTTTGGTGTTCTAGCGGATGTTCTCTCCAAGGGGGTTTGACGAACTTAGTTAAGAGAGAAGGTCAAATGCTTTCAATGGAGAATAACTTTGAAAATCTTCATTGAGTCAACAGTAGGTATCTCGAATTCATTTATAAAATTTCATTGTCAGGCTTTACTCATGCTGTTAGTAGGGTTATTATCTTCAAAAGCAACTATGTACTATTTATGCTGTCACAATAGTAACAAATAAAGTGTAGTGTTTTGATTTTTTTAGAAAATGATCGATCCTTTGACAAAACAAACATTTTTAATATTAATGGTATTACTTGTTTCGTGAGACAAACTCTGATAACCTTATCGGTTCCCTCTTTAATTTAGACTCTTTCGACCATCTAAATATACAGCAGATAGCATGATAATGACAAATAAAAAATGGGCCGTTAAACGCATAACAGTTAATCTCGCAACGCAGGAAGCAGAAAAACTAGAAAAATATTGTCAACAAACAGGTAGACCTGCAACTGATGTGATTCGTGAACTGATTAGAAGTTTGCCTGTCTCCGACGACAGTAAAGATGCAAACAACTAAGAAGTTACTTTCACGACTTATCCAGAAAACTGCTTTCCTACCAAAAAAATATCTATGATACTTTTGAGAGTCCGCCGCTATGGACAAAAGTTTGTCTAGATGATACAGACGCGTTTTTATCGCGTCTGGTCATTTACCGGGACTAAAAAAAGTAATCAAAGAGGTTTTAGTATCGATATTGGCAATCCTTAATATGCTGCTGGAGTTGATATTAAGTAGCAAATTCCGACACCAAGCCAGTTACAATCTGTAAAGAAACTGAAAAGGAACGACGGAATGCGTGTTGCAATTGTAGGTGCGGGACTGGCTGGGCTAGCAACCGCAGTAGATTTAGCTGATGCTGGTTGTGAAGTAGAGATTTTTGAATCTCGTCCTTTTGTCGGTGGTAAAGTTGGCAGTTGGGTTGATGGAGATGGCAACCATCTAGAAATGGGGTTGCATGTATTTTTCGGGTGCTACTACCAACTATTTGACTTAATGAAAAAAGTGGGGGTGTTAGAAAACTTACGCCTCAAGGAACATACCCACACTTTTATTAATAAAGGGGGGCGCACTGGTGCTTTAGATTTTCGCTTTCTTACAGGTGCGCCTTTCAATGGTTTAAAGGCATTTTTTACTACTTCTCAACTATCGTTGCAGGATAAATTGCAAAATGTGATCGCTTTGGGTACTAGTCCGATAGTTCGCGGATTGGTAGACTTTAATGGGGCGATGAAAACTATCCGCAATTTAGATAAAGTTAGCTTTGCCGATTGGTTTCGCAGTCATGGTGGAAGTAATGGCAGCATCAAGCGGATGTGGAACCCCATTGCCTACGCATTGGGATTTATTGATTGCGAAAATATGTCTGCCCGTTGCATGTTAACCATATTCCAGCTATTTGCAGTTAGAACTGAAGCTTCAGTTTTGCGAATGCTGGAAGGTTCTCCATCTGAATACTTACACAAACCAATTCTGGAATATCTGGAAGCTAGAGGCACCAAAGTTTACACGCGCCGACAAGTTCGAGAAATTCAGTTTACTGAGTCAGCCGAACAAACCCGTGTCACTGGTATAGTAGTTGCCCAAGGTGATGTAGTAGAAACGATCGCAGCTGATGCTTACGTTTTTGCCTGTGATGTTCCAGGAATTCAACGCATCCTACCCCACGAGTGGCGTAAGTGGTCAGAATTTGACAATATCTACAAACTGGATGCAGTGCCAGTGGCTACAGTGCAGTTACGCTTTGATGGTTGGGTAACAGAACTGAACGACGGAGAGCAACGCAAACAGCTAAACCATGCGGCTGGAATCGATAATTTACTTTACACAGCCGATGCTGACTTTTCTTGTTTTGCCGATTTAGCGTTGACTAGCCCTGCGGATTATTATCGCCCAGGACAGGGGTCTTTGTTACAGCTAGTGCTAACACCGGGAGATTCGTTTATTGCACAAAGTAATGAAGCGATCGCACAACATGTTCTCAAGCAAGTTCATGAACTGTTTCCCTCGTCGCGGGAGCTAAATATGACTTGGTACAGCGTGGTAAAACTTGCTCAGTCTCTCTACCGGGAAGCGCCAGGGATGGATGCGTACCGTCCCAACCAAAAAACACCAGTAGATAATTTCTTCCTTGCAGGGAGTTATACTCAGCAAGACTATATCGACAGCATGGAAGGTGCTACTATTTCTGGACGACGTGCGGCAAAAGTGATTTTGGAGAGTTTAAAGAAATAACGAACTCCAAAGGGTGCAAAGAACGCAATCGCAAAGCATCTCGTAGAGAAGGAACAAAAGAAATGTCAGACTGGTTAGAGCATACTGTGCAGGTAGAAGTAGAGGCTCCCATAGATTTAGTATGGAGCCTTTGGTCTGATTTGGAGCAAATGCCCCGGTGGATGAAGTGGATTGATTCGGTGAAAATTCCGCCAGATAATCCAGATATATCTCTTTGGAAATTAAAGACGGGCAGTCTAGAATTTAATTGGCAATCCCGAATTCTCAAAGTTATTCCTAACCAAATTATCCAATGGGAATCGGTTGATGGTTTACCGAATCAGGGAGCGATTCGCTTTTATGATCGCCACAATAGTAGCATTGTGAAAATGACCATTTCTTACGCCATCCCCGGACTTCTTGGCAAAATTATGGATAACTTATTTTTGGGGCGGATCGTTGAATCGACAATTCAAGCTGATTTGGAAAGGTTTAAAGAATACGCGCTGAATGTTAAAGCTAATTGATTATAGATAGCAAAAACTTGGTACTTGAATTTATTCATGTTGACGAAGCATTTGCTTGAGATCCCTAACTTTCTTTGGCATTAATTTTCTCAACAGATGCGCTCGCCACAGTAAGAAACAATGTGTCAAAGTTTCTTGCTATCTATCCAAAAAAATCGAAGATTCAATTTTTTTATGCCTTGACTTGTTTTAACTCAGGTAATATCCGGGGTGAAATAGTTGCCTGAATTTCTTCACCCATTTTTTCTTCAGCTAGTCTAAGCTCATAATTTTTTTGTAAATTCATCCATAACTCAGCACCAGTACCAAACCATTGCCCTAATCGTAATGCTGTGTCAGCAGTAATTGCCCGTTCACCATTAATTATTTCAGTAATACGATTTGCTGGTACATGAAGAATACGTGCTAACTCACTTGCGCTCATTTGCAATTCATGAAGCTCATCAGCAAGAATTTTTCCAGGATGTATGGGTGGCCGTGCCATGTTGTTCTCCTTTAAGGATGATAATCTGTAATTTCGATGTTGAAAGCCCTGACTATCTAATTAGTATTTAAGAGCTTGAGACTCAAGCACAGCGAGAAGTT
>NZ_JABXKF010000166.1 GCF_017115165.1 Nostoc sp. LPT
AGTATGGACAATACACAGTAGAACACCTCAATTCATCCCTTTATTATGCAACGCCAAAAATTCTTAATTCAGAGTACATCGTGGTTTTTGAAACTTCTTTTTTTGCCGATATGCAGGGTTCATATAAGATTGTTCGACAAAAGTTTGTGCTTTTCTTCCAAATCCAAGCTTTTGCTCCAGGAATCTGGACTGTTCAGATATTGGTGGGTAATGATGAGCTTGTTCGAGTTCCCTTTGAAATATGCAAACCTTGCTAACTATTGAAAATATTCAGGTGGTTGGTGAATGACACTAACCACCATTTTGAGACTTTATTTAACTATTCCTGAATGACCGGGGATATCTGCCAAAGGTTCAAATCTTCCGCCTATGTATTTGGCGAGAAATTCCTCGGCGATCGCAAAAAAGTGCAAGCGATTTTCTGGTCTGGCAAAACCATGTCCTTCATCACTGTAAAGTACATATTGCACTGGTAAACCAGCTTGTTGCATTGCGTTGACAATTTGATCGCTTTCTGATTGTTTCACTCGCGGATCGTTTGCACCTTGACCAATGAGTAAAGGTTTTTGAATTCGGTCAGCGAAAAATAAAGGCGATCGCGATTTGAGAAACTCCTCTTCTGTCTCCAAGTTGCCAATGCGATGATAAATCATTGCTTTGATCGGTTCCCAATAGGGCGGTATAGTTTCTATCAGGGTAATTAGGTTACTCGGCCCGACAATATCCACGCCAGCAGCAAAAATTTTGGGTGTAAAAGTCAACCCCGCTAGGGTGGCATAACCTCCATAAGAACCGCCCATAATCGCAATCTTTTGCGGATCAGAAATGCCTTTTTCTACCAGCCAGTTCACGCTGTCAATCAAGTCATCGTGCATTGTGCCACCCCATTCCCGATTTCCAGCATTCAAAAATGCTTTACCATAGCCAGTGGAACCGCGAAAGTTCACTTGCAACACGGCATAACCTCGGTTAGCTAGCCATTGCGTTGTGGGAGAGAAACCCCAAGTATCCCGCGCCCAAGGGCCGCCATGAACCAGCAGGACTGTTGGGAGATTCTGCGTCGGTATTCCCACAGGAGTTGTTAAGTAACTGTGGATAGTTAAGCCATCCCGCGCTTCATAGGAAATCGGTTGCATTGAAGCTAACTGCAACGTTTCCAGTTTGGGCTGGTTGCTAAAAAGAAAAGTGCTAGTTTTGGACTCTCGATTGTAGGCATGGTAATAAACTGGGCCATTATCAGTTCTATAAGCTAAAGCCCAAGTTTTATCTTCCAAATCGCGGCTAATTATAGAGAATTCTCCAGGACGCACCTTGGCGATTTCCTCAAAATCTGCGGCGATACTGCGATCGATTATCTGCCATTCTTGTTTATCTTTGTAGAAAGAAACTGCTTGAATAACTCGCGTCAGTGGATGAATAATTATCCCCACGACATCATACTGCTCATCTTCAGCAATCACAGTTTCTTTACGGGTTTCTAGGTCAACAGCTAGCAGACGTTTGGCGTTAGCATCATGATTCCCTTGAATATAAAGGGTTTTACCATTATCTGAAAAACTTACAGAATTTCCTTCCTCTTCTGCCCCCCAATGGTGAAGAATTTCCCACTGTTTATCGGGTTTCTGCAACAATAAATCGTAACCACCATCGGGTGTACTAGCTGTTGCTGCACGTATTTGTAACTGGGCGTTAGATGTCCAACTGATAATGTTACCGGGGTTATCAGTATCGAACTCAACTGCACCATTTTTGAGGTTGATGCGGTAAACGTCAAACTTTTGAGGATTGTTCAAGTTCAACGCTACCAGCGCTTCATCTGGAAATTTTGGTTCTAGTTCCACAAGTTCGGCCTTCACACCCTGGAATGGCGTCAAGTCACGCACAATCTTGGAGTGAATATTAACCAAGTGGAGATGAAAGTTCTCATCGCCATCCGAGTCTTGCATATAAATCAACTGGTTGGCGTTATAAGTCCAGAAGAAAATGCGGATACCACGCTTTTTGTCAGCAGTTAGTATCTTGTCGTCTTCTTGTCCTATAGTTCGCAACCATACCTGCAAGACATTTTTCTCATCAGGGGCGATATATGCCAAGTACTTACCATCAGGCGAGAGTTGTGGACTAGTTTTTTCGGGATTCCCAAACAGAATTTCGCGCGGAATCAACGGTGGTAGGGAGGGTGCTTGAGCAGATGACATATTTTTATCCTCTACTTGACCTCTTTATTGTTACTTAGTGGTGAAAATGACAATTCATCCTATTGGATGAACCTAGCTAGAGAATATTTAGCAGAGAAGGGGCAAGAAAAAAGTTTTAACTTACTTTCTGTTGGCTATAAGATTATTTATCTTTTCTTTTGCGTCTTTCTCTAACGAGACGCTGTGCGATCGCAGTTATTAAAAGAATTTAGGTATTGTAGCAAGAACACCTAACGGCGAACAAGCAGCAAGGAAGTAATCTTCATAAATGAGTCTTTGATACTCGGTGACGAGTCTTTGATACTCGTGAATGAGTCTTTGATACTCGGTGACGAGTCTTTGATACTCGTGAATGAGTCTTTGATACTCGGTGACGAGTCTTTGATACTCGTGAATGAGTCTTTGATACTCGGCGACGAGTCTTTGATACTCGCGAATGAGTCTTTGATACTCGGCAACGAGTCTTTGATACTCGCGAATGAGTCTTTGATACTCGGCGATGAGTCTTTGATACTTGTGTACGAGTCTTTTATACTCATTGACGGCAATTATCGCAATGTCCGCAACGCAAGTTAGCTGCTTCTTTATCAAAACCAAAGGCATTTAACAAAAACTGCCAACGACACTGCTTAGTTGTTAGATATTGCTGCATCTGTTTAGCGGCGTGTAATTGCGTCGCTGGCTGATTTCCCGCTTTTTGAGCAATGGTGTAATGAAAAGGATCAAGCCAGTTTAGCTGACCGTTGCTATGGAGTAAAGCTAGCGCTGTCGCACCTTCGGGAAATTGTCGAGCTACTGCATTCACTTCTCCCTGTTTTGGTAATTTTTTCACAAGTTGCTGCGCTATTTGCTGTTGCGATCGCATTTGTTGTTGAAAAAACTCCTGTCTTTGTTTATCCCCTGAATCTAACCATCCCGTAGGTTCACTTACCAACGTCAAGGCTTCTGCCGGTTTCCCATCCCTTCCAGCGCGACCAATTTCTTGCACATATTCAGATAACAAATGTGGCGCGTGAAAATGTGCAACCCAGCGAACATCTGATTTATTTATCCCCATACCAAACGCACAGGTGCAAACCACAAAAGGTATTTTACCACTTAACCAGCTTGCTTCTACTTCACGGCGTTCTGTTGCACCTAATCCCGCATGATAACTAGCTGTAGCATAACCCATCTCTGCTAACCATTGGGCTAAATCTTCACTATCTCTCCGAGTGCGAACATAAACTAATCCCGATTGTTGCGGTCTGTTTTGAATAAACTTTAATAATTGTTGTTTCCTACCTCGTGGTGTCCAAGCAATGCGAACGCTGGGATGCAAATTCGGACGGTAGGGATTCAAGCGGAAAATCTCTGGTTGCTGTAATTGTAAAACTGTTTGAATAATTTTTTGGGCTGAGGGGTCAGCAGTAGCAGTAAAAGCGGCGATACTAATTTTTGTTCCTGGTGGTTTTGATTTTAGCAATGCCGGACGCACTGCCCCTAATCTGCGATAAGCTGGGCGAAAAGTATCACCCCACTGCACTAAACAATGAGCTTCATCTAAAATCAAACCATTAATTTGCAATTGTGGGTGACATAATCTTTCCCACACTGGCACACTTAATAAAGTTTCTGGTGACAAGTACAGTAATCTTAGATGTTGACGTTCTAAAGCTTGCAGAGTTGCACGGCGTTGAGATGAAGGTAATTCACTATGCAAAAGTGCTGCTTTTTGGTGGCTTTCTCGTAGTTCCTGTACTTGATTTTCCATTAGCGCCACCAAGGGCGAAACTACCAAGGTTAATCCTGTTTGTAGCAGTGCAGGAAGTTGAAAACAAATCGACTTCCCGCCACCTGTGGGCATAATAATCAGCGCATCTTTCTGTGCCAATAAACTGCTGACAATTTCTCCCTGCGGTGGACGAAAATCTTCATAACCCCAGATTTGTTGAAAAGCTGCGCGGACTTCTTGCCAAGATTTGGTTGTAGACTGATTCATAATCAATGATAAATGCACCCATATCCTTGAATGCTGAATATAGCCTCTGTTATCCAGCTAATGGTTCAGTAATTTCATCATCTGACACTACAAACCACTGACCCTAAGAATGAATTATAATTTTTCAACCTATTAAATAAAAGATGTAGTGAGATGAATGAAGAATTAAAACATCGATTTTACATCAACACCGACAAATCTAAATTAGATATTCAAATGATTCATGATTTTTTACAAACTTCCTATTGGGCTGAAAACATCCCGTTAACCACTGTAGAAAAGTCAATAAACAATTCTTTATGTTTTGGACTTTATGAAGATAATCAACAAGTTGGCTTTGCGAGAGTCATCACTGATTATGCAACTTCTGCGTTGTTAAAAGATGTTTTTATTTTGGAGCCTTATCGAGGACAGGGTTTAGGAAAATGGTTTGTAGAATACATTTTAGAATATCCAGAATTGCAAGACGTTCAAAGGTGGTTGTTAGGCACAAAAGATGCTCATGGACTTTATCGCCGTTATGGATTTAAAAATTTGACAGAACCGGAAAAAATTATGATGCGTTTAAATGCCAATGCTAATCAAGTCTGAGCAAAGCGGGGGCAAACTAGTGCGTAGGCGTAGCCCGTCGTAGACATCGCTAACCCGCATTGACAGTTAGATTACAATCTAGGTATAGTTTCTCTGACTGGAGTTGTTCATCGGGTGATTCAATCCGATTCAATGACAAAGCATACCAGACAAGTATTACTTAGTGCGCTCAAGGTGGTTGTCTTATACCTGACACTGTTCCTACTATGCACAAGCAATAGTTGGGCGCAAATCACTACTGACAGCAAAATTTCTCCGCTGATTGAGAAGCTGATAGATAACGATACCCACATCAGTAGCCTTGCAGCAGATGCATTAGTTAATATCGGTTCCCCAGCAGTACCATCTCTGATTGAAGCTTTGAAAAATCAGGATATTAATCTTCGCTGGCACGCCGCTTCAGTTTTAGGAGATTTGGGTGCAGAAGCAGCACCAGCAGTTCCAGCCTTAAGTGCGGCATTGCAGGATGAGGATGGACAAGTCCGTTTGTACGCCACCTTAGCTTTAGGAAATATTGGTACAGCAGCCAAAGCAGCAGTTCCATCCTTGATGGCGGCATTACAAGACAAGGAGCAATTCGTTCGCATTTATGTTCCTTCTGCACTCAGAAAAATTGGTGTAGAAGCGAAAGTAGCTGTCCCAGTATTAACTGCTGCCTTAAAAGATCATAATCCCACTGTACGTTACAATTCAGCCTACGCTTTGGGTGCAATGGGTACAGATGCAGTATCGGCTGTCCCGAATTTAATTGCCCTGTTGAATGATAACCAGTTTTACGTGCGTTTGGGTGCTATCAAAGGTTTAGGAGGAATAGCGGCAGGCTTTCAGGACAAAGCAAATGCTTTACCTACCTCCAAGTTGCAGAAAGTCATCTCAGACTTTGAGCAGGTATTGACAACTATACAAAAATACAAAGATAAATTCACAGAGACAGACATCAGGCTGATACGTCGCCCTCTCAATGCCCTGAAAGCAGAAAAAGAAACTCGCCTTTTTGATAGAGTTCTAGAATCGCTATTTAAGCATAAATTACTCTTGGGAATTGCCGCCTACGTTATCTTACTGCCTTCTATTTGGTTAATTCTTTTGCGGCTAGCCCCTTTATGGTTGTTGAAAATTAACAACGCCCTCAAACCCTACACAGACTTTTCCCTCCCATTTATCAGCGTTAATGTACCTCTGCGATATGTGCTATTTGTTGGGTGGTTTCATTACCATCCCAGAATATTAGATGCATGGGTAGCTAAATATATCAAAGCAGCCCGCGAACAATTTCCCAAAAAGGATACAGTTAGCAGTCGCGCTTGTTATATTCCCATTCCCGTTGTTCTGGATGGTACAACAGTTCCGCAACTGATGAATGAGAATTTGCGCTCAACTTTCGAGAAACAACGTAGCTGTTTAGTAATTGGTGGGGAAGGGGGTATAGGTAAAACCAGTTTAGCGTGTCGAATAGCTGGGTGGGCAATGGCTGAGACTGAAGACCAACAACTCTGCAAACATTTGATGTTACCAGTGCTGTTAGAAGAAGAATTTCGGGTAACTGAAGGTAAGTCGTCGCTTTTAGAAGCCATCAGAGGACAGTTGCAAGCTTTAATTGATGAGCCAGAGCCGATTTGTCAAGAATTACTGTTACGTTTGTTAAGAAAGAAACGCATTTTAGTAATTGTAGATCGGTTCTCAGAAATGAATGCGACTACACGAGAAGCAATTGAGCCGGAGTCGCCAGAGTTTCCGGTGAATGCATTGGTGATTACTTCCCGAATTGAGGAAAAGCTGGGGCGGGTTAATAAGACGATAATTAAACCTTTGCGGATTGAGGCTAATAAACTATCGTCCTTTATGGAAGCTTATCTCATGCAGCGAGGTAAACGCGATCGCTTTACTGACCAGGAATTTTTTGACGCTTGTAACCGTCTTTCTCTGATGGTCGGTCAAAATAATATCACTGTCTTGCTGGCTAAACTCTATGCTGAACAGTTAATCGCCAGTAAAGAAGTTGCATCTAATATTTCTGCGTTGCCAGAGAATATTCCTAATTTGATGCTGGGTTATATCAATGAACTCAATCGTGATGTTACAGACGAGCAATTTGATGACCGCACTGTTCATCAAATTGCCAAAACCATCGCCTGGGAATGCTTGCAGCAAAGTTATCAACCAGGAACCGCCAAGCGTGTAGATGCAGTAGCTGCATTAGCAGCTTTGGGTATTGATGACCCCGAAGCACACCTCAATTATCTGGAAAAGCGTCTGCACCTGATTCAAACTATTGGTTCTGCCAAAGACAGAATCCGTTTCTGTCTCGACCCTTTAGCTGAGTATCTTGCAGGTTGGTATTTAATCGAATTATATGGCAATAACGATGGCAAATGGCGATCGCATTTTTTCAAAAAGGCAGATGATTTAGTCAAAACAGGCAGACAAGATGCCATTAAAGGCTTATTGTTGGCGGTGCGAGATTGCTACTTATCTGAGGTTCAAGGTAGCAAAGAAACCGACTTTGTACCCCAAAAGTTGGGTAAACTGGCTGGATTTACACCTCCAGTTACACTAGTTAGTACTGTGCAAACAGTAATACCATGATTAATTTCCAGCTTGTAATTCTGCTTGTAACTGCTGCACTCGTTCTACTGTCAACCCTGTAATTCTTGCAACTATTTCCACTGAAATACCCTCACGCAGTGAATTAAGTGCGACTTGCTCTAATGCTTTTTGGGCAGCTTTTTTTCCCAACTAGTTATTATTTCCATATATTCCTCTTTTAGACTGCTGCTCGCTCGGTCAAAGTATCATCTAAAGCAAAGCTAGTAGTTTTTTTCAGCACAAAAGTGTCATTCTCCTTAATTAAATCCCCAGTACAAACGACTGGCAACCTCTGATGATAAGCAGTCAGAGCCACATTGTATTCAGATTCACTTAAAAAAAGGTGGATTTGGCGGGGCTTGCTCACAACAAAGCCAACAATTGTAACATTGCCTGGATGATTTCGTTCTGTTAGTCGAATCACTATCCCCTGGATTTCAGTATTCGGGATTATTGTAATGAGATCACTCAAAATGTCTAACTGAGAGCGGACTTCAACTTTTTCTAGAATTGACAAAATCTCAGCCATCCGTAGCGCATAAGACCTGATTTCGGGATTGAGAGGTAAGGTAATATCAAATTCCTCACCAAAATCAGTTGTTTTAATCCAAACTGATTCTTTATTGCCAATTTGACTCTCTTGATACCACCCCTGTGCTTGTAGATAGGATGTTAATTTCTGAGGGTCTAAATTAGAGAGAATATTCGGGTCACGCACGGTAACTATCATATAAACCCCCACTAAATCTAATGGTCTGGGTGCTATTTGAAATGAATAACCCGCAGCAGAGGCGATCGCATTGATGTAAGCATAGCTAAATTCCTCTTTCTGGGTAGTGATGTACATTCAACTGAAATTTATTGTTTATTCTTTATAGCAATTATTATTTGAATCGATACTGAGTAGGGGCATTGTAAATCCCTGTTAAATTACCTCCACCATCGCGCTACATCGACAATTGCACGGGCAAGTTCTGCCGTTGCTTCTTTACCACCTAATGCAAAGATAACTGGAAACAATGCTTTGATATCTTGCAGCAAATCACGGCGAGTGCGAAGGGATAGCTCATAAAGTGTATCTTGCCAAAGGGGGAAAAGTTCAGCAGTTAACATTTGTGACAAACTCTTAGCTAAGGCACTCAAGGCTTCGGCACGAGAATACTCAAACTGAATCGCCGTGGCAGCAGCAAGGGCTTGTGGCAATAACTCTGGTGGCAGTTTGTCAGCTAAGGCACTCAAGGCTTCGGCACGAGAATACTCAAACTGAATCGCCGTGGCAGCAGCAAGGGCTTGTGGCAATAACTCTGGTGGCAGTTTGTCAGCTAAGGCACTCAAGGCATTGGCACGAGAATACTCATCCTGAATCGCCGTGGCAGCAGCAAGGGCTTGTGGCAATATATCTGGCAGTTTGTCAGCTAAGGCTCTCAAGGCTTCGGCACGATTTGACTCATCCTGAATCGCCGTGGCAGCAGCAAGGGCTTGTGGCAATATATCTGGCAGTTTGTCAGCTAAGGCTCTCAAGGCTTCGGCACGATTTGACTCATCCTGAATCGCCGTGGCAGCAGCAAGGGCTTGTGGCAATAACTCTGGTGGCAGTTTGTCAGCTAAGGCACTCAAGGCATTGGCACGATTTGACTCATTCTGAATCGCCGTGGCAGCAGCAAGGGCTTGTTGCAATAACTCTGGTGGCAGTTTGTCAGCTAACCTCAAAGCTTTGGCAGCAGAAGAGTCATCCTGAATCGCCGTGGCAGCAGCAAGGGCTTGTGGCAATATATCTGGCAGTTTGTCAGCTAAAGCACTCAAGGCATTGGCACGATTCGACTCAGACTGAATCGCCCTGACAGCAGCAAGGGCTTCTGGCCAAACTTGTGGTAGTTTCTGTGCTAAAGCACTTAAGGCATTGGCACGATTTGACTCAGACTGAATCGCCCTGACAGCAGCAAGGGCTTCTTCCAATATATTTGGCAGTTTCTCGGCTAAGGCACTCAAGGCATTGGCACGATAATCCTCATCCTGAATCACCCTGGCAGCAGCAAGGGCTTTTTGCAGTGCTAATTCTTGAAGATTTCGTGGCAGATAGTTAACTAGTTTTGTCAGCGAGTTGACTTTCTCGTATGGCTTTGGGTTTTGCAGGGCGTAAGCTAGTCCTTGTTCGGGAGTCCACTTGTTGCTTTTGACCAAGGCAAGCAATAAATTTGCTGGTACATTAGCTGCCAAACTATTCAGGGATGCAGTAATCAAAGCATAGCGACACTGCAAACCTACAACTTGCGGCAAAGTTGATTCAGTCCAATTGGCTTGTGCTAATTTCCAAGCACCAGAAATATCTGTAATGTAACCCCCAGCTTGTCCTAATTTTTCTCGCGCTTCAAACCAGCCATTGCTTGTTGTCTGTGACTCCTCCCGCAATAAGGAGTGAATTTCTTCTATCCGTTGAGCCTTTTCTAAATGCCAAACTAAATTTTGATGAATGTAACCATCATTAGGTAAAGTATGCCAAAGATTATTTTGAGTCTTTTGCCAATACCGTTCTAGGAGTTGGCTGTGAGCGTCGGGTAAATTAAAATCCATTCCTATAGGTGGAGATTTAATTAATCGGTCACGAGCGACATCATACAATAAATCATGTATTTTGTAGCCTTTCCACTCAACACCCCCGACAAATACAGGTGAATCAGACTGAAGTAAGGCATCATTCCAAAGTAGCTCTAAACGCTCATCAGCTTCATCCTGCGATTCCATATCCCATAATGTAACTGCCATTGGTGCGGCGATTGTGACATCCTCTGGCAAAACTCCCAACCAAATAAAATTTTTCCAAGCTTGTTCGTTATAGTCCTGCAAAGCATTAATGCTTAAATTAAAAGTTGCTTCTAAAGAGTTTTCTTGACGCGGCCCGTATAAAACTTTTAAATTTGCAACCTCTTGTTTCAAAGCTGCTTCTAGCTTCGCCCATGTAATTCCCCATTTTACTCTTGCCGCTACCAAATTCAGCGCAATGGGTAAGTATCCCACAGTCTCGGCTACTCTCAAAGCCTCTTGTTTCTCTACTTCTTTTATTTCTCGTCCTAAAGAGTTAGAAAATAACTCCAAAGATTCTTCTGGCGTCATCAAATTCAATTGTTGCAAATCAGCACCAACACTATTAGCCACATCAGCACGCCGAGAAGTGATTAATAATCGGGATTGGGAACTTGCTACCAGAAAGGGTTTAACTTTATCTGGTTCCCAAGCATCATCAACTACTAGTAAGACTGCCTTATCATATAGTAAACTTCGCAAATGGGCTGAAGTTGCTTCTATATTAATAGCACGAAATTCGTAGTCTCCCAAAGCTTGCACCCAGCTACTCAGCAGCGCCAGAGTATCTGGTTCCTGTCCCAAAGTTGCCCAAAGCACACCATCAGAGAAACGTTTTTTGATATCTTCATCATGGGCAAGGGCAGCAGCTAAAGTTGTCTTGCCAATGCCACCTAAACCGTGAATTGCACTGATGAGCAAAGCACCAGCATTAGATGTATTTTCCAGTAGACGAGCTTTGATTTCTTTAGTAACTTGTGGGCGCTTGACAAAATTAGCAGGTAAACTCGGTGCTTGAAATGGGATGCCAATACCAGTAGCAGATTTGAGAACAGCAAAGAGTTGCCCTCCTTCATTATCTCGCCACCGCAGGTAGAGTACCGGGCGATACCACTGGTTTCCCCCAGCCCCCATTGCTTCTTGCGCGTGGCTAATAGCAGTTGCTAGAGAATTTTTCTGTCCTAAAGACCGATAAAACTGCTCGGCAAATTTGGTAGCAGCTTCGACACCGACTGAATATTGCATTGCCACTACTGCCGGAATTCGCTGGCTAATCAGATTTTGTGCTGTGCCGTTGAATACAGAATCTCCGACAAATGTCATTGCAGACTGGCAAGCACTCAGGACAGTTAGTGTAACACCACCACTTTTGTTAGTGCCATCACCAAAGCTAGACTGCCGCAGTAATGTTCCCAATTCTTCCGCACTGATGTAATCTGCATCCCCATTTTCATCCTCAAAAACCAAATAGCCTTGAGCTGGTGGCAGTTGCAAATTGCACTTTCGACAAGTAGCAGCTTTAACTCCCTGATTCATTGCACCGCAATGGCTACAGCGCTTACCAAACAGCCCATGCCCATCAAAATGCAACACATGGGGAGTATTGTTTTCCCGATTCTCTGTCAAATATTCTCTTAAGTAATTAAGTGTGGCATAATCTAATTTCTTAAAGTTTATATATCCTGCTTGTGCAGCACTCTTTAATCCTTTAAGAATTGCTTGTTGTTCCTTCGGCTTAAATGGGTTCAGCCCTAATTCTGAGTCAGAGGCAGAAGATGATACTAGTAAAATATTTAGCTGTTCAACCTTTGCTAAATTTGGAGGAACAGAGTCATAAGCAATGTAGCGGGAAATCGTTATCTGTTGGTGTAGTAGAAATTTTTTACCATCGTGCAGCAGTTCCCAGGGATAATCTGTTAAACGCGATCGCTGTACTACATCTGCTTCAATTTTTAGCTGAATATGTAATTGTTTATTTTCACTCTCAGCCACTCGTTGTGCTGCAAACAACGCGTTTTTAACCTTGCTATTTAATGGAAACAGTGACTTGTATAACTCTTGCCCAATATTAGCTATATAGTTAGGATGAAAAGCGCTAATGTCTTTGCTGAGTATACCAGACTTGACCATCCAATCCTGCTCTCCAGCAGTCTGAAAATATTGCAAGTTGAAAGCACTTATTTCCAAAGTTCTCAGCACAGTCATCCGCCAGTCAATCTCACCTTCAAAGAAGGGCAATGACGATTCAGTTTCTCCCTCACCTACAGGAGATTTTGTCACTATTGCCTTAAATTGTTTAGCATTTATGGGCGTGAGATATAGTTCAAAAGTTTCCATTTGATTGCTTGCTTAGTTCTAATGAAAACAACTCACTTAAAACTTAAAACCCCGGTTCTTCACTTCCTTTTGTGAGACTATCCACACTGGTTTTCATAAATTCCTGCCAACGTTCCGGATAAAGAGATTTGTAAATTCCTAATAACTGTTCTTTTTTCAACAGAGGAGATAAGGTAACTTTCACTTTCTGTACATCATCTCGACTAGCTCCCCCTCCAGCTTCAAGAACATAGACTTTAACTTTTCCCTTTACGTCTTTCTTTACTGTTACTTGTAGCTCCAATTCTACAGAATCTACGCTAAAAAGAGGAATATCGGTCTCTTCATTTGGAGAGGCAGGGATAGAGGCAGCAAGCAGTTTTTGCTTGACTTTTTGAATTAGTTCCGTAAGTCCTATTAGATTTTCGTTAGACATTGAAATTTTATTCCTGTGAATATATTCAATGTTATTTTAATTCACAAGTATCAAAACATATTTTAATAAAAAATGCTGAAATATAAGATACTATTTTTTAAAAGGCTTTTAGCTTAAGTTGACTTTTGACTTCCCCGCAGGGGCTGACACCAGTGACAGTTGTGCTTCACTACAAGGATCTACAGCGTAAATGAAGTACACAGGTAGGGACATAGCCATGTTCCCTACGATTATCTATACCTCACCAAGTTGCAATTTGCTGTATTTTCATCTCTGGTTAAATAGGCGTTGCTGATTTCATGTATGAAAATGATTGTGCATGATATCAAAATCCCTGTAGAGACGTTGCAATGCAACGTCTCTACATCTGGGTTCATACTGCAATTCAGCAACGCCGTTAAATATTTTTTTCTATACCCTACCCATGCGGGAACTAGGCAGATTTCTTATTTTCATCTGATGTCTGCCCTGCACTACCTTTCAAGCGAGTCAACCTGCTTTTGCGTACACGTACGCTGTCACGAACGCCACCCGCTATTTCATATTCGCTGCTGTCTGTGCCATACTTGAAACCAACTCCCTTCATCATCTTATCTGAAAGTTTACTCAACTTTTTTTCCATTTGATCGATTTTAGTTTTAGTAGAGTCAACCACAGCTAAAGCGTTGTTATAAGTATCAAGCATAGTGCGAAACTCCTCAATTGATTGAGTCAGATTTTCCAAATCGCAACTATTACCAAAATCCATGTTTGAATCAATTGCTTTGAATCCAGACGTTCTCAATTCAGCTTTTTCTAGAATCCGCGATGTCCGCTTTGTACGAGGCATGGATGTACTCCTTGAAGATATTTCTAGAACTAGCTTGCCTCAATTAAGCTGTATTCTGTATCAGAAAAACTCGCAAATCATTATATTTTTTCTAATAATATTTGTAGGCAATTCCAGTAGTTTTGCTGAAGTCAAGAACTAGATGCTGATTTTGATAGAGATAATATATTTGAACTTCATACAAGCTTCAGTTTATTCACGATCGCTTTAATGTTGATGACTAATGTCGTAATATTAGTGACTAATATTGTAATGTTGCTGACTGATGTCGTAATGTTTGATGACTAATGTCGTAATATTACTCACTAATATTGTAATGTTGGTGACTAATATCGTAATGTTAGTGACTAATGTCGTAATGTTCGATGACTAATGTCGTAATATTACTCACTAATATCGTAATGTTGGTAACTAATGTCGTAATGTTTTGCCAGTTGCTTGAGTCAGGTTGATAGTAATAGTCATCTGCCTTAGTAATTAATTCCTAATATTGTTTTTGGTGTGTTATCGCGTAGCGTAACACAACGCCAGTCCGCTCAAGTCGGGAAACCCGCCTATGCGGCTGGCTCCCCTACAGATACTTAGATTTTTTCAGAAATCACATCGGATTCCTATAGATCTACTGATTTTAGGAATGGAAAGGACAACCACCTGCCGTTAATTTCTGAAGAAAGACATTATTATCAAAATAATGCTCTAAAGACTCAATCTTCAAATCATCAGTGACGCGAGCAATACTAACTCCGACGATTTCTATTGTTTCACCTGTGGGTACATAGTCCTTATAGGAACCATTAAATGTTCCCCAATGTCGCCACTTAAAGGTAACATTAGGCGGCCCCGAAAGTACTTCTGTTAATTCCCAAAGGAAGCCATTGGGAAAGGCTTTATGAAAAACTTGAAATGAAGATTCAAAGGTTTCTGTTTCAGAGTTATATTGCTCAGTTTTACCCAAAAACAGGTTATATGTACCCTCAACTGCAACATCTTCAGCAGTGAATTGTTGTCCGCCATTGGTACTCATCTTAAACTTATCAGTAACAATCGAAAGCCACTGTTGAGGATTAGATTTATTAGAAGCTTCCATCTCAAAAGTGCGGACTAAGTTTTGAGCGATCGCTTCTAAAGAACCTTCTGGATGCTGAAATTTACTCTCTTGATGAAGAAATTCATTGGTGTATGAATAATCCGGGCGTTTTCCTTCTCGCCACTGTACTTCTTCATCATGAGCAATGACTATATCTCTATCTTGTACCCAGAGTGGCAATTCTGTTGTTTTTTCGCTACTCATACAAGCTGGCTGACTATAAACATCGTTTCTCAGAATAAAGTTTTATGCATACAAGTAAATCGAAAAATCTAAAAAAGTAAAAAATATTCATAATCAACTCAATATTGCACAAATGCGAACACGAGCAATCACAGAGGCTTCTTGAGCTAGAAACTTATCCTATTGAATTTAGAAGCTTTTTAGTCTGCAAACAATTCTGCTGATAATTCACCTTCAGCAACCTTTGTCACAGAACCTGTAATAGAAATTGTAAAATCATCCTTGACTTGGATCAAAATTTCTCCACCAGGCATTTGCACAGTAATGAAGGAATCGCACAAACCAATATGTGCAACAGCTGCCACTGCACTGCTGCTACTACCTGAAGCTAATGTGTAACCAGCACCCCTCTTCCAAATTGAAATTTGGATGGTATTTCGGTTCAAGACTTTCATGAATTGAACATTGGTACGATTGTCCTTAAATCAAATCTAATTGCATTGCATTACCTTCAGAGAAACCGAGACTGGAGTAAACTGGTTTACCCAATGGCGAGGCGTTAAGAACCACTCGCGTGCAACCAATCGCTTTTAAATATTCAATTGCTCTATTAGTTAGAGATTTAGCAATACCTTGTCTGCGGTAAGATTGTTCAATATAAACGCCCCAAATATATCCAAATTTGCGGTATTCATCTTTAAAAACATTCGGGTATAAACCTGCAAACAGTTGACAATTTACAGAACCCACAACTGTGTTATCAATCTCTGCAACAAAAGCTTTATAAAACAAATCTCGACGCGCTTCTTCTATAAATTTGAGAGTAATATTCTGCCACTCCAGAATAATATTACTCTCATCAACACCAATATCTAGCCACATTTGGTAAGAGTGTTTTGCAATCAGTGAATCTTCTTTGGTGGTAGCTTCTCTGATATTTATATGTTTTTCTGTCAGCATAATTTCCAACAAATTTTTGCAACTCACAAATAACTCCTCCCCAAAGTTGGAGAGGAGTTTGTTAGCATCAGCTAAAAACTGGCAGTTTGACAGATCCGATCTCAGACTTTCTGTGCAGTTACTTCCTGTGGTTTTTCTTGAGTTTGCAAAGATGCATACAACCTATTCAATGCATTTACATAAGCTTGCGCGGATGCCACGATGATATCTGTGTTCGCTGCATGACCAGAAAAGACTTTAGATTCATAACGTAAACGAATTGTCACTTCGCCAATGGCATCAATACCGGCTGTTACTGACTGCACAGAAAACTCAATTAACTGATTGGGTACATTCACCACACGGTTGATGGCTTTGTAAACTGCATCCACTGGCCCAGTACCGATCGCAGCATCAGTTAATTCTTCACCTTCTGGGGTACGCAGAGTAACTGTAGCAGTAGGACGGGCGTTGCTACCACAGGAAACTTGCACCAACTCTACCCGGAACAAATCAGGTGCTTGTTGGATTTCATCGTTAACGATCGCTTCCAAATCCCAATCAGATATTTCTTTCTTTTTATCTGCTACTTCTTTAAATCTGACGAAGGCTTTATTTAATTCAGTATCTGACAGATCAAAGCCCAATTCTTTCAACCGACTACGAAAAGCATTTCTACCGGAATGCTTGCCCAAAACTATTTGATTGTCTGTTAAGCCAACCAATTGGGCATCCATAATTTCGTAAGTTAGCTTGTTCTTTAACACACCATCTTGGTGAATTCCAGACTCATGGGCAAAGGCATTTGCACCGACGATCGCTTTATTTGGTTGTACTAACATTCCCGTCAAATTGGAAACTAAGCGTGAGGTTTTATAAATTTGTCGGGTGTCGATATTTGTCAGGGATTCTTGAGAATTTTCTGGTCTGCCGAGATAAGGGTTAAAATATTGCCGCCGCACGTGCAACGCCATTACCAATTCTTCTAGTGATGCATTGCCAGCGCGTTCGCCAATGCCATTGATCGTACATTCTAGTTGCCGTGCGCCATTTTTTACGGCTTCTAAGAAGTTAGCAACTGCCAAGCCTAAATCATTATGACCGTGTACGGAAATAATCGCTTGGTCGATGTTGGGGACATTCTCAATAATGCCTTTAATTATTGCCCCAAATTCGCTAGGAGTTGTGTAACCCACAGTATCGGGAATGTTAACTGTTGTTGCACCAGCTGCGATCGTTCGCTCTAACACTTGGTACAGAAATTCTGGATCGGAACGGGCCGCATCCATCGGGGAAAATTCGATATCTGTCATGAAGGACTTGGCATAAGCTACCATTTCTTCGGCGATCGCTAGTACTTCTGCCCGTGACTTTCGCAATTGATACTCTAAATGAATATCAGAAGTCGAAATAAATGTGTGAATTCTGGCGTTAACTGCTGGTTTTAATGCTTCGGCAGCCGCTTCAATATCTGCTTTAATCGCTCTTGCCAAACTACAAACTACCGGGCCATTTTCTGTGCCGACAATTTGAGCAATCTTCTTGACTGCTTCAAAATCTCCAGGACTAGCAAAGGCAAAGCCTGCTTCAATTACATCTACACCTAGACGCGCTAATTGCTTGGCAATAACTAGCTTTTCGTCTATATTCAAAGTCGCTCCCGGACACTGCTCTCCATCTCGCAATGTTGTATCAAAAATAATGATTCGATCGGTTTTGTTTGTCATTTGTCCTTTGTTGTTTAGTGTTTACTTGTGGCTTAATATATCTTCAACTCTAGGTTTTCTTTTTGTAAATAATTGTTAAAGCTATTAACCTTCAGTTTTTTCTATTTGATCTCTGATATCATTTAAATCTATATATCTATCAGTAGCATTGCGTAGTTCTCTAGCAATCATTCCTTCTGTTGATACTACCGTAATATGTGTATTTTTTGAACGTAATAGTTCGATTGCTCTTTCAAAATCTCCATCACCACTGAATAATACTACTCGGTCATACTGGTCTACTGTATTAAACATATCTACAACAATTTCAATATCTAAATTCGCTTTTTGCGAGTAACGACCTGACGTATCATCATAATATTCTTTGAGAATTTTAGTTCGTACTGTATATCCTAGACTAATTAGAGCGTCTCTGAAACCTCGCTGGTCTTGTGGATCTTTTAAGCCAGTGTACCAGAAGGCATTAATTAATGTTGTTTCTGATTGCTCATGTTTGAAGTATTCTAAGACTCGCCGCGGGTCAAAAAACCAGCCATTTTTTTGTTGAGCATAGAACATATTGTTTCCATCTACAAAAATAGACAGACGATTCATTGGAGAACCCATACAAATTTACACCTAATAATATATATGAATTTAGATGGAACAATAGATTATAGCAATTTTCAAATGCCTTGTTTGCTAATATCTATAACGTAGTTCTTTATCTATAGCTTTTATCCTACCTCTTTCAAGACATAAAAACGCCTACAATATTGGAGTTGAGATCCAGGGTGTTAACCTGATTCACCCAGCACAGCAAGAGCCACCCGGCGATCAAAATCTACCCATAAAATTGACCCAGTAACAGCATTCATCGCTGCATAACACTAAAGTTTACTCCTAAAGAGGTATAACATCGGCTTAAGGTAAAATATAAATTAATGCCTATCTTTCGGTAAAGCTGTCAGTATCAGGACACCGTTTGTGGAGATTACCAACATTGCACCAAAGACAGAAGACAGCCTTGGAAGTGCTTCTGGTATAGCACCCAGTTAATAACGTGTATGTTGGTTAGGTGAGGGTAAAATCTTGCCACAACCAAATGCACAGGTAGAGTATATCCGGCTCCAATCTATGAGACAATCACTACTTGTAACTCATTCAACAGAAAAAGAATAAATTAACTAGTGGTTGAGTAAGAATTTCTTGGGGGCTAGCTCTGCCAATCAAAGTTTGTTGATCAATAGAAGATACTTTACAAATGTATAAGATTATCATTTAAGTCTTATTTCAATGTGCTTACACTAAAACGTGGTCTGAATAAATAAAAGTGTTGGACTTAAATCAATCAGTAACACGATATGGCAGAAGAACCTACATCTACCTTAACTAAAAACTATGTCTCTACTGCCAAAGGACTGTCAAGTAAACCAACAAAAGTGACTTCTACAGCATCTGCTCGCCACTCCCGGTGGATGGTTCGCTTAGGTCATCTACTGGCAGGTACTTGGGCAATCGGGGGCGCACTATTGAGCGCTTCTGGTGGAGAATTGGTTCAATTGATGGACAATCAGGTGCTTTCTGGCTTTTTTCAACTGCGCGGGCCGATCACACCTCCAGAAGACATTGTAATTTTAGCAATAGACGATCAGTCAATATCGGTTCCCGAACAGTACTATAAAACAGATCCGAAACAGTATGCCTACTTAGAAACACTAAAATCTTATCCTTATAAACGTGCTGCATACTCCCAGGTAATCACAAAATTAATCGAAGCAGGTGCTCGCGCTGTAGCATTAGATGTAGTTTTTGACACAGCAAGCAGTTATGGAGTTACGGACGATCGCCAATTTCAGGCAGTATTGCAAAAATATGGCAAAAAAGTTACTTTAGCAGCCGTCTACGAAAATTCCCAGACGCACCAAGGCTCTTTTACGCAACTAACAGACCCACAACAAATGTTTCGTACAGGGTCAGTATCCATTGGCTCAGTTAATTTTCCTTTAGAAGTAGATGGAAAAATTCATCGATTAGCGAGTGAGTTTCCCAAATTATTAGGTGAAGATAATCAATTTACCAAAAAGCAACTCTCTTTTGATGAAGCAGCGCTGAGGGCAGCACAAGTAAATTATCCTCAACCAAAGGGCGATCGCATTTATTTTTGGGGGCCTGCGGGTACATTTGAGCAAAAACCTTTTTGGCACGTACTCGACCCGGAAAACTGGAACAGCTATTTGCAGCAGGGAAAGGTGTTCAAAGACAAGATCGTGCTGATTGGTGCAACAGATCAGTTACATAATGATTATTATCCAGTCGCTGGTAGTAATAGCACTGAATCGATGTCGGGCGTAGAAATTCACGCCAATGCGATCGCAACTTTGATGACAGGGAAAGCGATCGCCCCAGGGATTAAGAGTCCACCATTGCAGGGTTTGTTTGTGCTAATGCTAGTGGGCAGTTCAGCCTTGATGATTAGCAGACGCAAGCGTAGCATCCATAGATTTTTCTATAGCCTGGCCTTGTCTGGCACTTGGGGAGTAATTAGCTATGGGTTATTTGTCTATGGTCAGTTAATTTTTCCCACCAGTGTACCAATGATGGCGATCGCCATGACCGGAATTTGCTATTTAGCAACCTCAGTCATCAGGGAAAGCATCAGAAAACGCCAATTAGTAGACATTTTTCAGAAGTATAAAACTTCCCCCGTTGTCCAAGAGATTATCAGCCAACAAGATGACTTCCAACACCTAATCCAGCAACGAGATTTAGCCTTATCAGGGAAAGTTTTGGCTGGACGATACAAAATTGTCAAAGTTCTCGGTTGCGGTGGATTTAGTGAAACCTACATTGCCGAAGATACCCAACGTCCTGGAAATCCGCGATGTGTTGTCAAACAACTAAAACCAGCCAACACCAAACCAGAAGGATTGCAACTTGCCAGACGTTTATTTAACTCAGAGGCACAAACACTAGAAAAATTGGGAAGGCACGCTCAAATTCCTCAACTTTTGGCCTATTTTGAAGAAGATGAAGAATTTTATTTAGTGCAAGAAGAGATAATTGGTCATCCTTTAAATCAAGAACTTTTAGCAGGTAGAGCAATTGAAGAAATTGCCGCGATCAAAATTATCAGGGACTTATTGCAAACATTAACATTTGTCCATGAAAACCACGTGATTCATCGGGATATTAAACCCAATAATATCATCCGGCGACACTCAGATGGAAAACTGGTGTTGATTGACTTTGGAGCCGTTAAGGAAGTCGGCATCAAACAGCTTGATCGTCAAGAGTCAACCCCTTTCACCATTGGAATTGGTACTCAGGGTTACGCACCAAGCGAACAATGTTTTGGGCGTCCACATTACAGTAGTGATATCTATGCAGTTGGTATGGTTGGGATTAAAGCCTTAACTGGTGTAGCACCCCGTGAGCTAGATAGAGATGCTAACGGGGAGATCAAATGGAGCGATCGCACTCAGGTGAGTCACTCCCTAGCTCAGATTCTCAGTAAAATGGTGCTGGATGACTTTAAACAGCGATATCAGTCTGCATCAGAAGCTCTTAAGGATCTTGAAGCTCTTAAAGCTCTTCAAGCACTTGACGATTTGGTAAATTCCCAACACAGACACTATATCCCACAAGATGACTTATTAATGAATACTTTAGATGAATTAAGCGCTCCCACAAAATCTTACTCAGAAGGACAAGAGACTTCCAATTAACAATTCAAAATTCAAAATGACGCTCTCTACGAGACGCTGTGCGTAGCTTGCTTCTCTGTAAGAGTACGCGGACTCGCTTGCCGCCGGCGCTAACAAAATTCAAAATTCAAGACATTTTGAGTTGGGGATTTAAACCCCGACTCAAAATATGCTAAGTGTAGACATAGGGGATTTAAACCCTTGAATGTATGATAAAAAAGTATCCAATTGCTGTGGAAGCTGTTCTTGAGTAGGGGAAGCAAAATCTGATAGTTGTAATTTAATTTTTGGAGTTGCCATATAGTGGGGAGATGAGAAGAAGGATTTCCCCCTTCTCTGTTTGTGGCTTTTTCACTCAGCCCTGCACATGATTTTAATTTAACGACAGAAATTCTTCTCCTGTTGTGGGATGAATGGCTATGGTTTGATCAAAATCTTCCTTAGTAATGCCTTTGCGAATTGCCACACCGAGGCTTTGAATGATATCTGCTGCGTGTTCACCCACCATATGAGCGCCCAAAACTTGTCCAGAATCAGCATTAACCACTAACTTTATAGTGGTTGGCTCATTTTGTTCGATCATCTGATACAACAGTGGTTGGAATTGGGTACGGTAGCATTCTACAGATTCACCAAATTTTTCCCGTGCTTTCGCTTCCGTCATCCCTACACTAGCCGCTTCTGGACGACAAAAAACAGCAGTGGGCACATAATCATAATTTAGTTTTTGCGCCTTGTTGCCAAAAACTGTATCGGCAAAGGCAATACCTTCTGCCTTAGCCACTGGAGTCAATTGCACCCGACTGGTGCAATCACCCACAGCAAAAATATTTTCTTGGCTGGTGCGGCTGTATTCATCTACTTTGATTGCACCATCCTCGCCTAATTCAATATGGGCATTTTCCAAACCAAGATTCTTAGTATTTGGAGCATAACCTGTGGCAACTAAGATGGTATCTGCTGTAATTATTTCTTGGCTCTCACCAGTAATAGTTAACAACAAACCCTCTTCTGAGAATTTGATTTCTTGAACAGTGCTGTTGGTGAACAACTTAATTTTGCGTTTAATCAAACCCTGTTGTACAGCAGAGCGAATGTCATCATCAAATCCCGATAAAATCATCTCGTCTTTTTCAATCACCGTCACTTCGCAGCCGAAAGCGTGCATCATGCTGGAAAATTCTACGCCAATGTAGCCGCCGCCAATAATTGCTAAACGTTTCGGTAGATAGGGTAGCTGAAACATCTCGCGGGATGTGATGGCGTATTCTATACCTGGGATATTGGGCTTAAGGGGTTGCCCTCCCACAGCAATTAAAATTTTGTCGGCTGTAACTTTGCGTCCATCAACATTGATAGTATGGGCATCGATGAAAGTGGCACGTTGAGATATTAATTCAATTCCAGCTTTTTGCAATTGCTGAAAATAGGATTGGTTAACGCTGTCAATGTGCTGATGTACTGACTTAATAAATAATGTCCAGTCAAAGTATGTTTGACAGTCACTCCACCCATAACTATGCGCTATTTGATTTTGCAGGGCGAAGTCAGCAGCGTAGACAATCAGCTTTTTCGGAACGCAGCCGCGATTTACACAAGTTCCACCAATGGCTTCTTCTTCGGCAACAGCGACACGTACACCATAACTAGCTGCTTTTTTAGCTGCTGCCAATCCCCCAGGCCCAGCACCAATGACAAACAAATCATAATCAAATGTCATAAAAATCTGTTCCTTTTTTACTGTTTGGAAAGCAGAGCTATTTCATCCCTTATAGTGATTCAGACAAAACTTCATCTACTGTCTTTGGATGGACAATTTGGGATGAAATCAGGCTGATAATATGTAGGATATTGCCGCATTAATAGTATTAGATCGAAAAAGAACAGCGATCGCCCAATTATTACTAACTTATATTACATTTTTTTGACAAATAACGCATCTTGTCTAGGCAGTACTTAGAAGTGCGATCGCTGGCGACAAGGTGTAACCCATTGCTTAATTTGGGCAGCAGCCATACTAGAAAACAACTGGAAATACGTTGTTTGCAGATAATTATGGGCAATCAAGTAAAGTTTGCATCTCCTGTGCATCCTTTGTCATTCCCAATTGCTCAAAACCATTGATAGCCTGAGTTGATAATTGACGGGCTTTCTCTGGACTTCCCCAATTTCTCTCCCAGCGAGCAAAAGAACGTTGGTAGCGAGCCAAACGACGTTTATTATTGGTGCTTTTGGCGACTGTTAAGCCTTGAGTTAATAGTTTTTGAGCTTCATCGCAATCATCTTGTTCAATGGCAATGTCAGCAAGCCAATTTTGAGCAGAATTGATCACCCGATGCCAATTAATTTTTTTTGCACTTTCCATCACATCTTGAAATAGCTTCTTTGCTAAAAGATATTCACCTTCTGAATAAAAGATTTCAGCCCGATGATAAAGAACGGGAATAAAATAGCGGATGTGCTTTCGCTCCTCTAGATTCGCCTCAATCACCAATTTTTCTTCTACATTTAGCCAGTGGTGTGCATCTTGATAATCTTTCTGTCTGATTTGCAGCCTAGCTATACTTTCGGCTAAGTCAGCCTGAACGCATGAATCTGCATGGTCACGTAAAACCCATGCCTGTTGTAAAATTTCGTCTGCTTTTTTCAGACTTTCAGGTGAACATTCGCGAATCAGCAGCCAGGTTTTGCGGATCATGAATTTCACTAAAGATGACCATTCACCACGTCGTTCTGATTGTTCTATGAGCCATTGCAACCAATCGAGGCGATCGTCCCAATAAGCATATAGATTGGCGTAGTGGTTCAAGAGCAACCACAAATCCCTAACTTCTGCATAGTGGTTTTGGTTTTTACACCAATAAAGTACTGCCCGCAGATTTCCTTCCTCTTCCTCTAACCTGTCGTAATGTATCCATTTTTCCCAATCTTCTCCGCCATAACTGTAGGCAAAATCCAGATACCATTTCACCCACCGATTCCGTGCTTCTTTTTCAAAATCTGGGTAAGCAGCTAATTCTGCTAAGGCATACTCACGAGTCAGAGAGAGCATCTCAAAGCGCTTAGTCTTTAGGTGGAGATTCACAAAGCAAAGTTGCTGTAAACGTGCCAAGCCATTATTTACAGCATCAGGAGCGGCTGTTAGTCCAGCAACCTCAGCTACAGCAGCTTGGATAGGAGAGTCAAGAAAAATCGCCAGTGACATCAGTAACTTGTGAGGTGGTTGTCCCTTAATTCCTTGCACTGATTGCTCAAAGCAAAAACGAGCTACATCACTTGTAGCCGAGGTCAATCGATCCAATACTGAGTTTAAAGAGTAGCCACTGGATACTTGACCGATCGCATATACGATGGCGAGGGGGATTCCATCAGTGTGATCGTACAGCCGCTTCGAGTCTTCATCGTTGATAGTTATAGCTTTTTCTTCAGCTTGTTGTTGAATCAACTGCAAACCATCATCTAAGGGCAAGTTTTGCAGACGGATCGGCAGCAAGGCAATTTGTTCACGGCTAGTAATTACTACTTTTACGCAAATGGGTAGATTGTATAAGAACTCTATGACCTCATTCCTGTCCTCTATAGTCTCCATATTGTCCACAATCAACAGTGTTCTCTGTTTCGAGAGACTTTGGCGTACACGGTCAAATTGGTCATTGGCAGGAGATTGAATAATCGTTGGGTCGTCTAAGGCATTAGCAATTTCCCGAAAGATATCGCGCAGGTTGTGCTGTCCCTGTTGCCGCCGCAAAATACTATCGGGAATGAGCTCCTGTTGTTTGGCTGAAGTGAAAATAATCGCATCAAATCTGGGTGCGTCAGAAGAGTTTTTGTTACTGGCTTTTAAGCATAGGTAAGCAGCTTCTAACACCAGTGCCGTTTTACCTACGCCACCAATACCATGCACTGTAATCATATGAGCACCATGATCCGGTGAAAGGCGTTCCAGAAGCTTCTTCATATCCGCTTCCCGACCAATAAATTGGGTGTAAGTCGGTGCTGGCAGATTGTGGGGAATGGAGCGGCTTTTGATAGCAGATACGACAGAATTTCTGCGATATCCATGTTTTTCCAAAATATACACAAGATTACTGGACTTGACACTTTTATTTGTTTCTCCTGTCAAAGTTTCAATGTCCCGATAAATATTGCTTAACCCTGCTCTGACAACAGCGTTTTTTTTGTGTAAATCTTGACCAATCTTTTTCAAGCTGTACCCACAGAGTAACCCAAGTAACAGGTCTTTTTTAGTACTTTGTCTATAACGCTTTTGAAGCGTAACCTCCAAGTTAGTCAGTAGTCGATCTATCTCCCAGTCCTGCAAAATCTTGCGATTCCAACTTTTAGGTAAATTCCAACCTTCTGACTGACCTGACATAAATATCACCCGATAAATTGGTTATCAATGTGGCATTAGTCACAACATTTTAACAAACAGAAGTTCTCTAAATCACTAACATTTTTTTAACAGTGTTAGGGCATGTCACAAATTTATTCCTTAAGCTAATTTATAAGTTTATTTTGGTCTCTACTAAGTAGAGGCTTCCCACATACTGGCTTCTCAGTTCTAGAACTGTGCCAGGTTATTTTTTCACAAATTACTCAATAAAACTATGACAAATAAAACACTTAGCTTTCTAAACCTCCTGTTTGGACTAAAACAATCCCGGCGTTATTTTCCAGAAGAGAAACAAGTCTGTGTATTCAATAAACGTCCTATATTATACCGAGGCTTTTCACCCAACTCTGCACAGGAATCAATAAATGAACTGCAAGAGCGACTGCAAGCCCAGGGTTTTCTCTCAGATATTAGTGGTAAATTTGACTTAGAAACAGAAGAGGCTGTAATAAATTTTCAGAAAGCCAATAATCTTCAGGTAGATGGAGTAGTTGGACCACTGAGTTGGGCTTGCCTTTTTTACCCACGGCTTTACCGCAATCAAAAAAGTATATCCCCAAAATTACAGGATGCAGTTAAGGAACTACAAACTATTCTCAATGAAGAAAGATTTTTCAAAAAAGAACCTGACGGGTATTTTAGTCGTGAAACTGAAAGAGGCGTTAAACGCTTTCAAAGAACTTATGGACTGAAAGATGATGGTATTGTTGGGGCTGCAACTTGGGCTGTACTTTTGGGAATGCGACAAAAAATAAATAACAATAGCTTTCTCCAGTTAGTTTATTTTCTACCACCCCAATCCTGGTTTTTATGGGAGCAGTTTTTAATGATCTCTTTCATTATGCTGGGTATTTACTTTAGCCCGATCGCAGGCGATGATCCTGAATGGAAAAGAGCGTTAGCAACTGCTTATGGGCTTACCTGTATAGTGCCTTTTCTCTTGGAGTGTTTACCGCTAAAACCGTCGAAGCAATCAAGTTTCCCGCTTTTACAATACGCTCCTTATGTGTTAACTGGTATCTTTTGGAAACCAATTATCAATTTCTTGGGGCAATTGTTTAATTAATTATTTGGTAGTTGAATAAATGATCGGCGATCAAATTTTTGCGTTGCGCTTTTTGTAAAAAAATTGCGATCGCTTCCAGCCGAGCGTAGGCGATCGCACTTTTATGCAGCAACTGCACTGAAGAAAAAATTCAGCCGATTAAGCCATTGATGCCAGACATGAATTAGCCTTGCACGGTCAAATTCAAAAATCTCTGCTTCCTCACCTGGCAAGGCTACGACAATCAGAGCATGGTTAATTTTACAGTTAAAGAGGCGATCACTATAATACCGATTTATCGCACCACCATAAGCAGCTAGTTGTAAAGGCTTGTCATAAAGCTTATCAATTCTTAGTTTTGGTTCCTGGGCTGTAGTCCATTCAATTAAATGGGGAACACCTTGGTAACGAGCAACTAAATCAACTTTCCCGGCGTAAAGTTCCTGATAGTTAGGCACAACTTGCTCAACCAGTTGAACATCGCTAAGTTGGTTTAGCACAGATTGAACGCTATCCCAGTAAGGTTGAATCAGGCTGCTGTCAGGTTTGGGTGAGTAACCTTGCAGGTGTTCTTTAATCAACTGGTGCAAGGCATTTCCTCGGCAACGGCTGTTAGCAGCGATTCGATTTGCTTCTGCATCGCCAACTTTATTACGCCAATAGGAAAGGGCGGCTAGAGACTTTGGTGGCTGTGTCGCTTTTAAAACTGTGGTAACAGCAGGAAGAAGAACACCATTATTACCTTGATAGTAGCATCGTCCGTTGATGTAAGTAGATTTCATAAGTGTTGTGAATGACTACATCAACTAGCTTCGAGGGCTGCTGTCTGAGATAGTGTCTGAGTTAAAAGTCCAAAGTGTCTGACTTTGTGTATGAGTACGTATGACTTTTAATTAACTCAGTTAAAATTATTCAAAGTTGCATATTTAAAATATGACTGGGCGATCGCTTAAAGCATCTCTAAAAGGAATAGAACAAGCAAGCAAAGCTTTAACTCGTAACGCTTTGGGTAAAAAGGCTTTAGCTTTAGAGTTAGGAATAGCTCGGTCAACAGTACATAACTTTTTTAACAGTACGGCAGTTGACCGACTTAATTTTGAAGAAATTTGTAAAAGGCTAGGTTTAGATTGGAAAAAGATAGTTGATATTCCAACTAACGAACCTAGAACAGAGCAACTTCAAGATACGACAATCAACAATAATAATTTTGTGGGGCGTGAGGAAGCGATCGCACACCTCAACAACCTTGTTAAGGAAGGCGCAAAAGTTATTCTAATTCACGCAGAGGGCGGTATAGGTAAAACAACCTTAGCTACAAAATGGTTTGAGCTTCAAGGTTTAGAGTGTCTTGAACTGCCTGTAGGAAGTACACCCCAGAACCTGAACTCAGTAGAAGATTGGGTAAGAATCAAGCTAATAAATTACTTTAAAGTAAATCCAGAGCAAAATTTTATTACTATGCTAGAGCAATTGAAAATCCAGCTAAAAACTAAAAAAATTGGTGTCTTAATTGATAATCTTGAACCTGCTTTAATAAATGGCGAGTTTATAGAACCACATCATAGCTATTATGTAGAACTATTAACTGTACTAGCTAATAAAAATGTACAGTCGATAACACTTATTACAAGCCGTGAGCAAATTTATGAACATATAGTAAAACGTATTCAAACTTTTACTAATTATGAGTTGGATGGATTGAAGCAAGAGTCATGGCAACAGTATTTTGAAATTTGCAAAATTAGTATAGATGATGATGCTCTTAGTGAAATGCACCAAGCCTATGGTGGAAATGCTGAGGCTATGTTTATCCTTAGTCCTGAGATTGTCAAAAAAGCTCAAGGGAATTTAAAAGTTTATTGGCAGGATAACCGTGAAGATATATTAAGACATAGGACTATAGAAAAACTTGTTCAACGTCAGTTTGATAAGCTCAAAAATGATAATATACAGGCTTATAAACTTCTCTGCCGTTTTGGATTTTACCCTAATCAAGGAATCAACGTACCAAAAATATGGCTATTTTGTTTGCTTTGGGATGTACCAAAAAATCGGCAACAACGGGTAATTGATGATTTATGCGATTATTCTTTAATCAAAAATTGTGATGATGAATATTACCTGCATACATTTATTCGTGCAGCATCTATAGAAAATTTCAGTTTATTGATTAATGACTTAAATAACGAGCAGCTACCTTTAATTAAAAAACAAGTTGATGCAATTTTAGAAGCAGAACCTGAGTTGCAATTATTTCTTGTATGGGTACAAGAAAAATCATCTTCCATCAAGTGTACTTTTAATAAACCAAGCATTAGAGCGTTTTACTTGTATCTAGCACTGAGTATCAATCATGCAATTTATCATCTATGTCCTAATTCTGTTATAGCTTTCTTTGAAGACGATTTTAATCCTGAAATAGCTTTTATTTTAGGTTTAGAATTAACAGAAAAATTTGACGAATTTAATAATATTTATATTGACCTTGAATTAGCCTATGCTTTTGGTGATTCTCCTAAAAAAACTGATCTTAAGCATTATGCTCTAGAACCTGAATTAGTAAAATTACTTCAAAGCTTGGAGAATAAGATTCTAGACTACAGTGCTTCCATGTCTTTCTTATATGGTGGAGGATATGAAAACTCTTGGCAGGATGATTGGTCAAGTGAAGTAAAGAATTTAGCAGGAAAACTAAGATTAATGCTAATTAAATATCGTAATATTGGGCATGACTGGAAGTTCACAGAAAGGCAACGGGACTTAGTTCAACAGTATTACAATGCTAATAAATTACTTGTTTATTGTCTCAATAGTGCTTCTGATGAAGTGCGATCGCACATCGAAGACACCCTACTCTTACCCATCGCTGAAATAGAAAAACGACCATTCAAAAATTAAATCGCCTTCTTCTTTGCACTCTTGCGTGAGGTAAAAATCAAAAACAAAGGCGGGTGCGGGGATTGAACCCGCTTATCCCCACAATGGTGGAGACGTAACCGATAACCTTAAATTCTTCGGCCCCGAAAGGCAAGTTGCGAACAAGGATAACCCGCCATGAAGCATGAAGGATAAAGTGTTTCATCCTTTACCCTTCAGCAATATTTACAATTCACCCGTAGCCAGCATCTGGATGATCCGAGGTGTACCTGGGTCGAACCCTGCCAAATCCCAAGACAGCGAATCTTCAGGATCTACCAAAGTAATTTGGTAAGGTGTCAGGGTGACATACACCGCCTTGACGTTAGGATTTACCTTTTTGCGGTACTCCTTCAGCGCTTGACTTGGATGCTTATACCCAGCCCAGCTTTCTGAGTCAGTCCAAAAGCAGACTACATCAGCTTTAAACTTATTCTTAATCATCCAGTCATAAGCTACCGATGCATCCGTTCCACCGAAGTTTTGATTGCTAGCTTTGCGAACCGCAGAACTAAAACTATCTTTAGCAGTGATACTTAATTCCCGGAATTCGGTAGCAAAACCACGAATCATGTAGTTTTTTTCTGCTTTTGCTGTCACCAGTGCCATTGTGGTGGCAATTTCACAGCAAGTCAGTCCCATATCTGCAACCATGCTACCCATAGAACCAGAAACGTCTACGGCGTGCATGAACACTTTACCTGTGGGTTGCACAACATCAAAAGACAGTTCAACCGCCTTTTCTAAAATGTCTACAATCCGAGGAACTGTGTTCCAAGTTTTCTTACTGCGTCCTAATGTTCCACCAGATTTATAAGTTTTGAGTGCTTTCAAAACATCAATTGGATGGATGCGACCTTTACGCAGATGTTCTTTGTTGTTAAGAACTGCTTCCACTTGCAGCAAGTTGGCACTTTCATCTGTTCGCAACACACCCAGTTCAGTTAAAGAACCCAAGTTACGCAACATTGCACCTATTGGCATTTCCTGAAATAGCAGCTGCCAAGCAAGCTGATCCATTTTGCCCACTGGTGCAGCCATTTCGTGGGTTAAGCGTCCTTGGGAAATAGCTTCATGGGTTTGGGTTGGATTCCGCTTCAGCCACTCATACCACCAAATCTGCGCCAATGCCTCTGAGGGGATATCTGCTGGCAATTCTTCCCAGCCTCTAACTACCCATTCAAATAGTTGACGGTGATTTTCTGTAGGCGGTTTGACATGGAACAACCGCAACGCATCTCGGTGGGAGAAACCTTGACGCTGTTGATATTTCAACAGTTGATAAGCCAAGCCTTTGACATCTTCCCTTGAGAGCCAAGTTTTACCAGCTTCCCGCACTACTTTGCCAAATCCCCGCAGAGATTTGGTGTAGTTCAGCCATTCATAGAAGTGGCTACCAGTGCGGACAACTTGCGGGAAAATTTCACCAAACGCCTGTTTTGCTTCTGGTGCTTCACCCATTGATAGCAACACTAAAGCCAAGATAGGCGCACTATTATTGATGGCGCGTCCATCGCTAGCATAGAGAATTTCTTCTGCGACACGGCCAGGATTTTCGGCAACAGCTTGTCTGACAACTGTCACAAAATCCTCAGTTAATTCCTGTTTGCCAGCGTAGTAAGTGCTTTTTGCTGTGCCAACCAACAAACAACGGCGCAGCATTTTCCAAATACCAGCATCAAACATCCAGCCGCCGGAACGTCCCTGAACCATTTCTGCTTCTCGTCCGGGGATAGGTTGATTTTGAGGTGTAGTTGTCTTCTTTTTAGTGAAAAAATTGTAATTCATCGTTTCATCTCCCGGCCCTTGCGGGCAAAAATGAAAGGTGGCAGAGCAGGATTTGAACCCGCGACATCCGGCTTAAGAGGCGATAACCCTAATTCGTCGGCCTTTTCAGGCAAAATGTGAACAAGGATGTTTTTCGGCGCTCTACCAACTGAGCTATCTGCCACATGAAAATTTTGGATTTTGGATTTTAAATTTAATCCAAAATTATTTGGTGTAGCGGAGCGGGATTTGAACCCGCGACCTCTCGAACCCTAATCGATAACCCTAATTCGTCGGCCTTTGCAGGCAAGGGGTGAACAAGGATGTTTAGCGCTCTACCTCTGAGCTACCCGCCACATGAAAATTTTGAATTTAAATTCAATCCAAAATCTAAAATTAATTGGTGTAGTGGAGCGGGAATTGAACCCGCGACCTCCCGCTTGGCAGGCGATAACCCTCAATTCGTCGGCCTTTTCAGGCAAGGTGTGAATAAGGATATTTAGGTGCTCTATCCACTGAGCTACCCACTACATATAAATTTGCTGTAACGAAGTAGGATTTTTACCTACACCTCCAGAAGTTAGATCGAGGGTGTTTTAGTTATATGCGATAACCCTCAATACGTCGGCCCTTCCGGGCAAGGTGGGCGCTCTGCCATTTAAGCTATTCGCTACTGCTGAAAGCTAACTTCCTAGTGAAAGTTGACTTGTATTATAAATGTAGTATAGGTATTATCTATTGTCAAGGGTCTAGCAAACCAATTTAGGATTATTGCTTTGGAAAGAAAAGTCTGAGGAGTACAATTAAACCGTCGCTCAAAATTTCGGGAGCAGATTATCCAATATGTATGGCGATCGCTCTCATCAAAACCCTCTTATTTTCTCTGGTAAAAAACTTTTGCGCGATCGCAGACCAATGTTAGATCACCAGAAGGTTGATAAACGTATAACTCCTACTGAGTAAAGATTTTGCCGAAAAATTTGCCGTAACTTTGCCAAAAGATACAAAAAAGTGTCTCAATTTTTGCCAATATAATAATATTATTTCCCAAAATTCACTTGGCAAAAATCGGCATGAGTGAGAAATCCATAGAAGGTAACGGTAAGGCTTTTCTCGTTCTACTTTTGCCCATCTCGTTTTTGATTATTTTCCTAGTTACCACTTGGAGAATTTTACTGGCGGTAATTGTGCTGGTAATTGCCTTCAAGCTTTGGCAGGAATATCAATGGCAACAGTGGACTATGCGAGTTAACCCAATTTTTCATCAATTGGTTCGTGAAAATCAGGGTAGACTGACACCAATGGACTTGGCAATCAGGGGCAATTTTCCTGGAACAACGGCAAAACGCTACTTGGATACTAAAGCCTCGGAATTTGGTGCCAGTATAGTCAACTCTGAAGAGGCAGGGCAGTCTTATTACTTTATAACTGCCAGCATTCTCGGCAATATTCTTGATAGTAGTGAGCCTGTTAAAGAACTTCCGGCTCAACCAGTTACTAAAACAGCGCGATCGCTCCTAGCACCACCACCAACCCCACAGGAGGAAGAACCAGAAACCGAATCACTCCCACAGCAAACCCATGAGGAAGCTAAACTATCGCTGGAAAAACAGTTAATTTTTGGCTCTCTCATTCAATCTGAACTTGCTAAACGGCTAAATGTCTATTCCAGCACGGTTTATAAACGGCGAAACGATCCAGAGTTTCCTGACTGGAGTCGCAGCAAAGACCCTGATGGTATTGCCTGGTCATACTCGGAAAAAACCAAGGAGTTTTTCCCAGTGGAGAAAGAAGTTTGAAGGAGGCAGGAGGCAGTAGGGGAAAATCACCCCTTTATTCGACCGAGAATTATTTGGCAGCCCTGAACTCTCGCTCAGTACTGTTGTCTTAAACCCTTGCTCCCTCTGGTGGTAACAGTTATAGAGTACGGATAGTCTTACTCCTTCCTCCTGCCTCCTGCCTCCTGCCTTCGTTGATTTTTGAATTCTAAACCAACAGCTTCGTTGATGGAATTTAATCCACTTTGTTCTAGCTTGGAAAGTAAATCAGCTAGAATGCGGCGTACCATCAGCGGCCCTTCGTAAATCCAGCCTGTATAAACCTGAATCAAGCTAGCACCAGCAGTAATTTTCTCCCAAGCATCTTCACCAGAAAAGATGCCACCCACGCCAATAATCGGGATTTGTCCTTGAGTTTGCTGCCAAATAAAACGAATTACCTCAGTGGAGCGATCGCGTAATGGTTCACCACTAATTCCGCCAGCTTCATCCTGGGGTGATTTGCCAGTTTGGTCAATCACTTGGGTTTTCAGTCCATCACGGCCGATCGTGGTGTTAGTAGCGATAATTCCCGCCAGGTGGTAGGTTTTAGCAAGAGTTATAATGTCAGCGATTGCTTCCCATGATAAATCTGGCGCAATCTTGACAAAAATAGGTTTTTGTGCATTGTTTTCTTGCTGTAATAAATCTAAGATGGCACTGAGCATAGAAGCATCTTGGAGCGATCGCAACCCCGGTGTATTGGGAGAAGAGACATTAACAACGAAATAGTCTCCCAAATCCTTGAGTAAGCGAAAACTATCGAGATAATCCTGTGCGGCTGCTTCTAGGGGAGTTACCTTAGATTTACCCAAATTTATCCCTATGGGTATTGATCGGGTTAACTCCTGCTTTTCTTGTGCTAATCGTGCCGCCATTGCTGCTGCACCGCGATTATTAAAGCCCATGCGATTGAGAGCAGCTTTATCCAACGGCAAGCGAAACAAACGGGGACGGGGATTTCCTGGCTGTGGATGAAAAGTTACAGTTCCCAATTCTGCAAAGCCAAAACCCAGGCTAGACCAGATGTTAGCAGCAACGCCATCTTTGTCGAATCCAGCCGCTAAACCTACGGGATTTGGGAACTTTAGCCCAAACAAATTTTGTTTTAGGCGTGAATCAGACAAGCACAACGATTTTTGTAAGCGGCGATTTAGCCAACTAGCTCTTTGTTGAGTACCTGTTTGTGATAGCCAGTGAAAACTGCGAATCGTCTGCTGGTGTAACCACTCTGGGTCTGTTTTTAGCAGATTGAACAACAGTGGACGAATTGCAACTTGATAAATATCCATTAGCTTTTATTTTTGGATCTGACACAGAGCATTCCCCTTGGGATTGTCTAATTTTCTCGCGGACTATAGCAGTCCTAAATCATTCGTGAAATTCTTTCTCTTTTCTTATCTTTGCGCTCTTTGCGACGGCAGTCGCTCATGGGGAGCCAGTGCGTTGGGCGGCTCTGCCGACTTGAAGCAACTGGCGTGGAGACCCCCAAGACCGCGCTGCCTCCCCTTTGCGGTTCGTTAAAAAGAGTATTTTTCACAAATTAAATAGGATTGCTATAGCTGCTCAAATTGCTCCTTCAATTCGCTCAGAACCCAGATCCAGCAAAATTCAGAAGTAAAACAGGCTTTATGCTTGGCTACCAGACCTAATTTGTGTACTTCACTAACTTTAAATCTGCTGTATCTGGATAGGTTTAGATTTTCACCGAACAAGGCAAAAGTTAAAAGGTAAAAGAAAGAAGAATAAAATAGTACTACGCTGAGAATTTATTTATGGGCATTTCCTTTGAACTTTTAACTTTTATCTTTTTACTCAGCTTTGTCGAGAGATTTTACAGAAGTTATCGTTGAGAGCCAAAATCCTTTAAGAAGCTAAGTAAGGCTTCATTAACCACCTCAGGATACTCTACGCTTACCCAGTGACCAGCACTCTTGATGATGACTTGTCCTTTCAAGTTCGGAACCCACTCGCTCATTTCATCAAGATTCATTCCAGGAAACTTCAGTACCACGTCTTTTTCACCAGCAATGAACAATGCTGGTTGGGATATCTTTTTATCTTGCAGTTCAGGGGTAATTTCCATGTTCCTGTCAATATTCCGATACCAACTTAATCCCCCACGAAAGCCACTGCGTTTGTACTGCTCTACATAATAATCTAGATCCTCTTGGGTTACCCCCAACGGTTGCTGCTCAGAATCGATTAACCCATCTAGAAAACCGGAGGTTGATGGTTTAGGGTTGAAGAAAATTCCTTCAGGAGCAGAGCCGCTAACGCTAGCATAAATCATCCGCAATGAACGACGGATGTCTGCTTCAAACTCAGCTTCAGCAATCCCAGGCTTTTGGAAGTAGACCATGTACCAAAAGTTGTCTGCAAAATTCTCTTGCTTTGTTAATGCTCCGACCGGGTAACGAAAGTAAGGGACGCTCATACCGACAACAGCATTTACTCGTTCTTCATGCAGCAGTGCTGTGTTCCACGCTACAGGCGCACCCCAGTCATGTCCGATAACAGTGAAGGTTGCATACCCAAGGGCATCAGCTATGCCAACAACGTCTCCAGTTAAATGGATTATGTCATAAGCATTGATTTCTTCTGGAGCATCGCTGCCACCGTAACCTCGTTGGTCGGGAACAGCCACCTGAAAGCCTGCTTCCACAAGCGGGTCGATTTGGTGACGCCACAAGTACCAGCATTGAGGCCAACCGTGAAGCAAAATTACTAGAGGCCCCTGACCTTCAACAACTGTCCTCAGACTAACCCCGTTTGTCTTGATAGTACGAAAGTTGCGTTGTTTCATCTTAAAACCTTTTGTATTTTACTATTGACCTGTTAATAACTGTTCTGTGACTACTGTTGAGTGGTTTAATACTTGTGGCGATATTATTCAGAGTGCTTTTCTGGGCATCTTATATATTACAAGTTATGTTAACCAATAAATCAGATGGGGCAGCCACAAAAACCTATAGCCGCCGAACAGCAGATCCTCTCTTTGGGGCGTGTCCTCCAGAACCTCAGAGAAGAAGATGATGTTGACGTTCTGATTGAAACTACTATTTCTTATCTCAAGGAAGAGTTTGACTATAAACTGATTTGGATTGCTCTTTACGATCGCCTGAATCACATATTATTTGGCAAAGGAGGCATCACACCCGATCGTGACATGAGCTTTTTACGCCAAAGAGTTGTTCTCAGTCCTGGGGATTTATTAGAACAAGTAGTAATTGAACAGCATCCTTTAGGCGTAGCTGATTTGCAAACTGAAATCCGCGCCGCCGAATGGCGAAAAATTGCCGAAAAATTCCACATCCAAGGAACGATTCTTTTACCAATTCGCTACAAAGACCGTTGCTTGGGCTTGCTGTTATTGGGTTCAGAACGCTGGGGCTACCTACTGACAGGAGAAACAAAAGCACGTTTGATGATGGTTTTAGGTGAACTAGGGGCAGTGCTTTATCAAAATGAAATGTATAAGCACCAAAAGCAAACTAGGCGAACCGACGAGCCATTATTAGAATTGCTAGAAAATTTACGCACCCTCAGTAACCTGAATCAAAGACTTGAAGTAGCGGTGCAAGCAACTCATAAATTTGTCTCCCCCAACCGGACAAATGTTTACTGGTTTGAGCGCGAAGGGCGCTACTTTTGGTGTCGAATGAGCAATCAGCTGGTCAAAATGGATCGCAATTCTAGCAGTCAGCAAGCAGCAGGAATGACTGTACAGGACTTGAGCGATTTTTATTATGCTTTGGCAGTTAACCAAATTGTCTCCATTGGTGATGCCCGCAGTTCTTTAAAAAGCCATTTTACGGCAAAATTGCTGGAACGCTTGAAGGTGCGATCGCTTCTGGCAGCTCCGATTATCTGGCAAAAGAACTTAGTTGGTTTTCTGGCGGTGGAAAGCAATGAACCTCGCATCTGGACGGACACAGACAAAAATTTCGTCCAGGGTGTTGCTGGTTTAATTTCCCTATTAGTACCGACCGAAAGCATGGAAAGTACTATCAAACAGATTCAAGAGGATGCCCAACTGACTAGCCAAGTTGCCCAAGGTATCTATAGCGAACATGACCTTCAGGTAACTTTACACAGTTGTGCTAAAAGAGTTTTAGCTCGATTAGGTGCTACCCGCTTTTTACTGTTGCAGTATGACCCTGAGCAGAAGAATTATCAATTTACTTACCAAAGTCAGCCCCATAATCGCCGACCGTTGACATTTACCCTTCATACTCTCAAAGAATTAGATGGGCAGCTTTTGCAAAGTTCAACTCAAGCGGTGGAAATTGAGAACTTAGATGAAGATTTACGCTTTTTTAACTGGCGACCCTCGTTGTTAGAGAATAATGTGCGATCGCTACTTGTTTGTAAATGCACTCACGAACATATACCAGCAGCACTTTTGGTGATTACTCATGAAAGCTATCGTTCTTGGACAACTCTAGAAAAAGAATTGCTGTGGGTCGTCAGTCAACAGATTGGTGTAATTGTTCGTCAGTGGCGATTACATCATCGCACCACCCAGCAGCAAAAAACTTCCCAGGCATTTGAGCAATGCTTACGCATTCTGACACAATCCCAAAACAGCATTGAAGTCGAAAAAAAGCATTTAGAAGCTGCATCTCTCGAACAAATAGCATCAATTTTGGGTTGTCCCTTAGCGCTAATGCTATCCTGGGCACCTGGTGAAAGTTGGGCAGAAATTATTCCTGGAGTGATTGACAATAGCCAATTTGGGATTTTTTCTGATGCATCTATTTCTATCCAGGCTGAAGCCTTAATTCAGTGGGCACTTGCTACAGAGAGTTATCTGACTTTGAAGGTGGATAATTTACCTCCAGAAACCCGGAAATGGTTGAATGTTCCAGACAAAAGTCAAATTTTGGTAATGGCATTGCGTACAACTGCTGATTATGAAACTACTGGTGTAGTGTTGCTAGTAGACTATCAAGAGCGTCGCTGGTCAGAACAAAACCTCAGTGCAACAGCAACTCTCATTTCTCAATTAGCCTGGTGGCGTCGTGAAAAGCAAATTACCCGACTTTTAGAATCCACAACCGAAGAATTACGACAACTCAACTGGTACAAACATCGTCGTCTAGAGGAAATTCAAAGAATAACGGCCCATTCCCTGAAACAAATACACGATCTGGGCATTCCTGCTAATGAACTGACTCAGATGCGCTACCAACTATTGCTGCGGCAGTTAGACCATACAGCCACCTCCATGAGTGGAATGCTAAAACTTGAGAACTGGCAGCTACATATCAGTTGGGAAACTATGCCCATAGCCAGTTTACTGAAGCGATCGCTCGAACGGATTGAAAATTTACTTAAACAACAAAAGCTGTGGATTGGGGTACATGGTTTGGGACAACCGATTGACGAGCAAGAATCACCCAAGAATTCTTCATTAGTTAGAGGCGTTCCTACCTCCAGCACTCAATCCGCAATAGCGATCGCTGGTGATATTGTCAAAATTGAATTAGTTATCCATGAATTATTGGTTACTGCCTGTAACCGTTCTCAAACCAGTAGCAGAATTGATATTTGGTGTCGCCGTTTAGATGCGTTAAAACCCTTAGATACAAAATATTCTTCTACAAGTGGAGGGGCTGAACATCAGACATCGTTAGAATTATCGATTACATATAACGGTGCGATCGAACCACAGCTACTCACAGAACTACATAATAATACACCCAAAGATGTGCTTGCTCCCTCCAACCTCGACCAACCACCAGCTTTACATCTGGCGATCTGCCAAAACCTCATGCAGCAACTAGGAGGAGAGTTGAATTTCTATCAGTTACCAGATAATCGGGTAGTCAATCGCTTGTTGTTGCCGTTAGCTGTTCATGATTATTAGTACAGCTTTGCATAAAATCGTGGCGGATTAAGGGTTGCTTAACCGAACCGTATTGCTACCAATTTTCACTTCGACCATTGGTACAGGCGATCGTTGCTTGATTTTACAGTGACTTCCTTGCTCATCAAAGGATGCTTTGGCAACAACGTCACTTATGTCAACTCCTCCCTACCTAAATCCTTACGTAAATACCAATAAAAAAACTCTCCGTTTCACTCAAACTTTACAAGAAACAAATAGATCGTGGTTAGTATAAGTATGTAACTAATTATTCGCTGCCCATAATTCATAACTAGATCACTGATGTGGTTATTACTGAATTTATGTTGTACAGACGGTAAATAAAATTTGTTCTTACGAATAGAAGATTTCTTCTGCATAAGACAAAAACGGCTTGATAATTTCCCAAGTTGTTCATCATGCTTGCCTATATTTTACTCCTGCTCATTAGCAAGGAGTCAGTAAGCATGACAAATTTACAATCCTAGCATTATAAAAGTAAAAATGAGTAATCGTATGAAACAATACACCAAAGTTGTAAAGCGTTTTTTGACACTAGCTACTCCAGCGATCGCTACTTCGATATTGGCAACCTTACCGAGCCAAGCTGCTACCATTGCATATTCTGAGTCAAAATTCAATATCAACAATTTTAGTAGCAGCCCTTTAAGTGTTAAGGTTCTGACTGATACTGTGACTAAAACAATTAGCACAGGTGGTCAAGTAACTGCTGATGCTAACGCTGAGGCTAAGTTTAATGTCGATGCAAACAACTCTGCTTCCAATTTGTCCTTCAGCCAAGCTCAAGGTCAGGGTGATGGCTATACAGGGTCGGCAGAAAGCTTTGCTGCGATTATTGGCTATGATTTTACAGTGGACAAAGAGTTTTCTTTTGATTTCAGTGGCTTATTTAACCTTAAAACATCCATTGATGATGCATTGACTGAACGTGCAAATGCTCGTGGAGAGTTCTTATATAAGTTATACGACAGCGATACTGGTAATCTTTTGGACTCTTTCAAGATTTCTGGAAATTTATCAACTATAGGTAATAATGATGCTTTTGTATTTGAACCTAGTAGTAGCATAACTTTTGATTCAAGTCAGACTTCTATTGATAAATCTTTTGGCGGGACACAAGAATATGCTTTGACTAGCTTTAAGGGTAAATATTCCCGTACTTTCGATAAGTCAACTCGTTTAACTTTAATAGAATCTAAAAGTAATCAGGTGAGCGTCTATACTGTCCCAGAACCCTCAACAATTCTAGGTTCGCTGTTTAGTTGCACTATGTTTGGTGCTGTCTCGATACGCAAGCGTAAAAGAGCTTCTTCGGCTGCGTTGTTTGTTAATAAGGATTTAAGGTCTGTTTAGTATGTTTGCATTGAGGAAAGTTCAGGTGATGGATAGCGAAAGCAAAGTCACATTAATCCATCGTAAAAGCGAACTGGGTAAAAGAGACTGATAAGCCAGACCAAAACTACTCTATAGCGTTTCCTAATCACATGAGGTACATCATAGCCCCCTCTCGAAAAGCGGGGAGGGGGTTGGGGGTGGGGGGTTTTTGTACCTCATTCAACTGAGAATCGCTATATTCTCTGTACTTTTGGCTAATGTCGCTCTGCACAGTCTAGAAACCATAATATAGCAGGGTGTAACTCACATAAACGAGAACTGCTATAAAAAGCGTCTTCCCTGAAAAATAAAAATTAAGGGGAAATGGCATTTATGGAAACCCCAAGTTATTAGGTATGCAAATGATTTTGTGATTTTGCACCCTGACAGGCAAGCATTAAAGAAATGCTAATAAATAGCTATAACAATGAATTTGTCATCTCCAAGGGATTAAAGTGCAAACTTAATCCTCATTGATTACCCTGTAGAAGCCAGTCATCCCCCAATTATTTGGTTTCGACTGAATGAATCGCACTTTCTAGCTGCGTTTTCGTCCCTATTAATTACACAAACACACTTACAAACGTGTGTTCTAGTCGATAGTGTAATCTTGACAATTTCACTACAAATATGAGTATTTCTGGCTTGTATATTATGGGTTTAACGCAACCATGACTTAAAAAAACTTTCCCAAAATACTCAACTCAAATACGGAACTGATACTAAGAACTGTGGATATCGTTTTAAACCCAGAGTACCCTTTTTACAGTTGTCATAAAACCGAGAGATAGAAGACCATGCTTGTTTTCCACTGGTAAGTCTTGCCATTGAGTTAAGTTCATTAGCAAAAAAAAAGTTAGCTGCAAATACAGCAGAATCAATTCAATACTGATGCAAATCGTTTTTAGCTGTATTTTTAACATTCATTCATAGCAAAATACAGCTATTTAAAATGAACTTTACAGTCAGAATTGCATTATCTACTGCTGTTATCTGGGCTGACTTTTCAAAAGCTTTGAACTCCAAAACAAGCATGGTCAGTGAGCGACGTTGAAGTGTCGCTTTTACCTACTGTCTTATACTGCTATATGTGGTATAAGATAGAGGTATAGAAATATTTATAAGAAGCTTTTATGGACATCGCCCATAAAAGTTACCTACAATGTGGTTATGCAAGCTTTAGGAAGCTGTTGCAAATGTAGAGCTATATAAAACAAGCTTACCACCAGCAGCAATACCACCAGCAACAGCGCCAGCAGCAGCACCACTAGTGCTAGCTTCAATTTTAGGGACAATTTTGCCATTCTTATCAACGTAGTAGCCTGATTCAAATTTGCTATTGATAGCAGTAGAAAGACTACTTACGAAACCAGATTCAAATCCCCCTTGTACTTGACTAAGATCGGAAACTTCATCTTCACAAAAACTCAGATCGGAAATTCTTAATCGTTCCATAAAAAAAGCTCTCCTTGAAAAACAAATGTATTGCTGAAAGTTTTTAACAACTTTCAGCAATTTTTCTATCTAAAATGCACTGTAGTACATCGTAGTACTAAGGCATATTTAGGCGGAAGCAGATTTAGATTTAGAGGCACCACCAGCTGCACTGAATTTGCCGGAGTAAGTAAAGGTTGCGGTGTTAGTTGCTATGCCAGCGAAGTCTTTACCCAAAGCATATGCAACTGCAGTAGAATCTGCAAGTGCTAATCCACCTTGAACATTCTCATTTTCAAGAACGGTTTCGACATGAGAAAGATCGTTGATAATCATGATTTTACTTTCCTAAGAGTTAGTAAGGTCAACTTGTTTGTTGTTGTGCCACTACAACTTGTTTTTTAGTGACATACAAACAATAGCACTATTAGAATTCGATAAATAGTAGTTTTACGTAAATTTTTTGTAAAGAAAAAAAACATTATATTATCAAGTTATTTACAGTATTTAGTATTTATAAATTGTTTAAAAATTACTTTGCTATGTATTATCAAGCTACTGGCAACATTTAGTATTTATAGATTGTTTGAAAAGTGTTTCGATATGAGTTTAGGCACTTTTAATCTCCCTAACCTCCAAGGCTGTTTCACCAATCTATTAAAGATATTGTTAACAATATAGGCAATAAATTTGGGGAAGTTAGTAATCGGAAAATTACTATTTCAAAAAGTCAATTTCAGTGCGTTGGCGAAACCTTGCTGGAGGCATCACCATCTTCTTGTGCAATCAGATTTTTTATTTACCTGATTTTTTTGCTTGAAACGCCTGTAAATCAGCACCTTTTAGGCAATGAAACAGCCTTGTCCTAACCCGTCAGGGATGTTTCATGGCCTTCATTGATCTCAGTCAACTTAAGCTAGAACTCGTTTAAAATCTCGTGCCTCCCATTAGGCATTCCTAGTCTCCGACAGGGAGCGAGATAATCTGTTAAAAGCTTTAACCTTAAGTTGACGCCAATGCAATGCCTTGTGCCCCTACAAATCTAGAAATAATTTGGGATAATTTATTTTTTGCAAGTCCCTAAGAAAGAAAGATAGTAAGATTCAAAGCCTCTTTTCTTTTAAGAGAGATGTCGTAAATAGGTCTAAAGATAGATTGACAAGATATTTATTCGTTGAATGTATCCTGTCTTCATAGCAAACTGGTTATAATTATTTTCCATCTCCTTCGGAAATGAAATTCTCATTTACACAGTATTTATATGGGACGTGTTCGTTCTAAATCTGACCTACCTACAAAAATCTGTCCGGTATGTCAACGTCCTTTCACATGGCGTAAAAAGTGGCAAGATTGCTGGGAAGATGTGAAATATTGCTCAGAACGTTGTCGTCGTCGCCGTTCTGAACCTCAAAATGAAACCAACCGCAATACAGACGCAAATAGCGCAAGAGATTAATGAAGTTACAGGTGCAACCTAAATTAATTATTCATGGAGGGGCTGGTAGTTCTCTCCACGGTAAAGGCGGATTAGAGGCGGTGCGCCGATCGCTGCATACAGTAATAGAAGAAGTTTATTCTCTACTATTGTCAGGAGCAGCTGCCTCAGAGGCTGTGGTGCAGGGTTGCCAGATGCTCGAAGACAACCCCCGCTTTAATGCTGGTACTGGTTCAGTATTGCAATCTGATGGACAAATTCGTATGAGTGCTTCCTTGATGGATGGTGCATCAGGGCGGTTTAGTGGTGTGATTAATATCTCGCGGGTGAAAAATCCTATTGATTTAGCGCAATTTTTACAAAGCTCGCCAGATCGGGTGCTATCAGATTTCGGATCGGCTGAGTTGGCGCGGGAAATGCAAATTCCCAGCTATAACGCTTTAACTGATTTGCGGTTACAAGAGTGGATACAAGAGCGCCAGGATAATTTTAAAAGCACAATGGCTGGTGTGGTAGCAGAACCCGAACTGCTAGAAACCAGCAATGCCGGACGCGGTACTATCGGTGTAGTAGCTTTAGATGCATCTGGTAAGTTAGCTGCTGGCACTTCTACTGGTGGTAAGGGATTTGAGCGGATTGGCAGGGTAAGTGATTCGGCGATGCCAGCAGGTAATTATGCTACTAGTAATGCTGGTGTTAGCTGTACTGGCATTGGCGAAGATATCATCGATGAGTGTCTAGCTCCTCGGATTGTAGTGCGTGTCACTGATGGGATGTCACTAAAGGATGCCATGCAGCGATCCTTTGGGGAAGCCCACGAGAACAAACGCGATTTGGGAGCGATCGCCTTAGATGCTAGTGGAGCGATCGCTTGGGGAAAAACTAGCGAAATCTTACTCGCTGCCTACCACAATGGCGAACAAATTGGCGACACCTTGGAATGGACTGGCAACGAACTGATCGGCTATTGTTGAATCAGTTTCAGCGCTTCGGCTAAAGTTTCTTGCTGGTCAACCATTGCGGCTAATTCTTGGGCTTCATAACGCCCCTCAAAAGCTTCTAGCGCCGCTCGTTTCAGTGCCACTTGATATCCTTGTTCCAGAATATCGATTAATTCTGCCTGATTCAAGTAAAAACCACCGGATTTGCGGCGCTTATTTATTTTGTTGATTTCACGTACTGTATTTTCTATTGAAACATCCCAAGAGCGAGTAGAACGTTTTTCAGCCTTTTGTTTAATTAAATGGATGAGCAGAATCACACCATAACTATCAATTTTATTGATTTTGTCACTGAGGCTCATTTCTTCTAACTCATCCACCAACAGCAGCGCCTCATGGATTTTGCCTTGTTCTAGAAATTGCCTAAGTTCTAGCAGTTCTTCCATGTTACATGTTGAGATTTTGGTTTTACTACTAATCTAGCTAGATTAGACAACTCGCAAAAATCCTGGTTTATGCTCTCAAACCACAAATCAACCGCGATTAACACCGATGAATTATTTATGTTGATCTGTGGTTTTATTGTCAACACTTTTCCTGCGCCAAGCTGGTTTCACCACCTGACGACTACGGGCAATTACTAGAGAATTATCAGGTACATCTTCTGTCACAGTAGAACCAGCGGCGATATAGACATCATCTCCCAAGGTGAGTGGAGCTACTAAAACGCTATTGGCCCCAGTTTTTGTCCGATCGCCTATTTTGGTGCGATGTTTCTTCACGCCGTCATAGTTGGCAGTAATTGTACCAGCACCAATATTCACCTGATTGCCGACAACAGTATCGCCTATATATGACAAATGTGCTGCATTGGTGCGATCGCCTAATTGCGTATTTTTCAATTCCACAAAATTCCCCACACGGCAACCAGCACCCACCTGTACCTGACCGCGCAAATGAGTATAAGGACCAATTTGGCTTCCGGCCTGCACGGTGCTATTTATGACTACTGAATATTGCACTGTGACATTTTCACTTAACTGACTATTTTCAATTAAACTCCCTGGCCCGATGTGACTTCCTGTTTGAATTACCGTATTTCCCCGCAGGTGAGTTTGGGGTTCAATAATTACATCCGGCTGCAATTCCACTGTTTCATCAATGGTGATGCTTGTGGGGTCGATGAGGGTGACACCTGCCAGCATCCATTTTTCCTTGACTCGTTTTTGCAAAATTTCGGATGCTGTTGCTAGTTGCAGGCGATCGTTGATGCCGAGAATTTCTTGATAATCTTCCACATCCACTGCCATTACTTGTCCCACCTGAGTCACGGCATCGGTAAGATAGTATTCTTTTTGGGCATTGTTTGCCTGGAGGTGGGGAAGCACCTTTGCCAAATCTGGCCAGCGGAAGCAATAAACTCCAGCGTTAATCCGCTGATTTTGTCTTTGAGCAGCTGTACAATCCTTGTGTTCGACCATTTGCTGCACAATATTTTCATCGTTACAAAAAACGCGCCCGTAGCCTGTGGGGTCAGGTAGGTGCGAGGTGAGAATAGTGGCAGCGTTTTGATTTCGGATGTGAGTTTGTAACATCTGCTTAAGAGTTTCGCTACGTATTAACGGTAAATCGCCGTTAAGTACCAGCAAATCTCCAGTGTAATTTTCCAAGTGAGGAAGTAATTGCTGGATAGCATGACCCGTCCCCAATTGCACAGTCTGTTCGACAAACTCCAAACTGGGAATTGAATGCATGGCGGCTTGCACTTCCTCGGATTGATATCCCACAATCATGATTCGCCGTGAGGGCGAAAGTGGTTCTACACTTTCGAGAACTCTCTTTAATAGCGATCGCCCACCCAAAGAATGTAAAACCTTGGGTAAGCGTGATTTCATCCGTGTGCCGCGTCCTGCCGCTAGAATTGCTACAACTACCATAATTAGCTATCAGCTATCAGTGAAATTGTGATTAATGCTGTTGGTACTTTAAAATCTCGGCTCAAATCATACCAGCTAATTATAGAAGACTGAAAATATCAAAGGAGTCAGAATTCAATAGTCGGTATAATTTCACTCCTCAAAAGTGGAGATTACCATAATACCAATTAGCGTTGATTACAGCAGCTACAAATCATTACTCCCTATTCCCCACTCTTGCCTTTTTGCTGACAATAGTAAATAAACTCTGCAAACTGCTGCATTAGTTTCGGATTACGCCAACCAAAATCAGCTTCTTCTTGCATCACTAAAAGGGCTTCTGCTGAAGTAAAAGCTCTTTTGTAAGGTCGTTCGCTAGTTAGGGCATCGTAAATATCAATTAACTGAAATACTTGCGCTAGGTAGGGAATATCATCCCCCTTGAGTCGATCGGGGTAGCCTGAGCCATCCCAGCGTTCGTGGTGATGACGAATAATCGGAATTACACCGCGCATACTTCGTAGTGGTTGGCAGATTTTTTCTCCAATCAAAACGTGCTGCTGCATAATTTGCCAATCTTCGGGGGTAAGTTTGCCTTTTTTTAGCAGTACAGCATCGGGAATACCTACCTTACCGATATCGTGGAGATAACCACCCCACATCAAATCTCGAATTTGATAGCGTGAGAGGTTGAGGTATTCACCAAAAACTTGTCCCAGTTTTACTAGACGTTCGCAATGGTTGCCTGTATTGGGATCGCGGCTTTCAATGGACATGGCAATAGAAAACAGTACTTGTTCGGCATGGTCTAAATCTTCGTTCAGACGCTTCTGCCGCACCAAGGACTTTACACGCGCCGCTAGTTCCACCCGATCAAAGGGTTTGGTGAGAAAATCATCTGCTCCAACTTCAATTCCCCGAATGCGCGATCGCCTGTCATTTAACGCTGTAATAAAAATTACTGGGATTAGTCTAGTCTGCTCATCCTGTTTAAGCAATTGGCACACTTCAAATCCATCCATTCCTGGCATCATTACATCCAGCAAAATCAAATCTGGTTGTTTTTGAGTTACCAATCCCACAACAATAGAACCACTGTCCGCCTCCATTACTTCGTATCCTTCCATCCCCAAGAGGGCAACAGCAGTCATCCGACTGGCGGCATGATCGTCAACTACTAAAACCTTCGGCGGATCTAAATCAAACCCATTCACTTTAGAACCTTTGGCTTGTAGTGTTTTAGAGACCAATGAATCATCACCACAATTAACATCAGATTTTATCCAAGAAGACATTGCTTGCCTATCTTCAAGCATAAGATCTCCTTGAGATAAGCCTAAAGAAGAACCCTCCGCATTTTGCGATTCCACGGCATGATTTGAACCGATACTCTTCACTGTGCTAATGGGGTTTGACCCATTAACAATTTTTTCTGTAAAGCCTGTATGGTTGGATTTCCATTGAATCACAAAGGCACTCCAAGTTTTTGCACAAGTTAGTTAACAGTGTCAGATTTTAAAAACAAATTTAAGATTCGACTGTATCTGAGTCAGAGTTTCGATATGGATTATGCATGATGTCAAGCTGCCGCTCGGAATTTTTCGCAGCATGTATCTTTTATGTTAAGAACAAGGTGGATTTTGTTGTCAAATTTTTTGCTTCTAATTCCAGTATGATAAATTCTCACAAATGTTAAATCAGGTTTTTTACGGAGATTTTTTAGCCTTGTGGCGTCAGAAAGCGTTATAATTGACTCTTTTATATCGAAATATCGGATTTTGAGTTTCAAGTCTGTATAGTAATCATTGTAATCATTAAATATAAATGTTTTTACTTACTCTGTTATAGCAATACTCAAGTACTGTTAAACAGTATGTAATCTCGAATACTAACATATAGATAAGCTATTCGGCTCGTAAAAACTCGTTGAATTAGGCTTGCAGTCCCTAAGTGTAGCATATTGTATTATATTGCAATCAAACTACAAACTAGTTCCCATCAAATCCCTACCTTGTGTTCCCAATAGCCACCTTTTTCGCCAATGGGAGGCAGGTTCTAGGCAAGAGATTTGTTGCTCTTGTTGTCGCCGCCTGACTATGACTTCGGTTGAATCGCTCAATTGAGGATCGCGATAGGGAATAGCAGCACGAGTTAGCAAGTGTTCTTTTTCAAGTTCTGAGAGGGTAGTCAGTGGGGAGTGGTGTTTAGACTCAGCATTTTTAGAATGTGTTGCCACTGTACCAGGCGATCGCCTTCCTACGGGTGGGGTAGAACCTATCACCAAGCCAGCAGACAAAAGTGCTGTGCGTACAGTAGCAGCACAAGAATAGGTGGCTAATAAACCATCTGGATGTAAGCACAATGACAGCTGTTTAATAAATTCAACAGTCCATAATTGAGGACACTGTGGTGGTGAAAAGGGATCGAGGAAAATTGCATCTGCCCAGAAACCCGACTGACGTACTAAAGTTATCGTAGTTCTAGCATCGCCAATTAGTAGCTTCGCTTTCAGGCAAGGTGTTTGTACTTGATGCTCAAAAGCTAGCTTTTTCAAAATTTCAATATAGTTACAGTTCCAATTGTCGAACAACTGATGAGCGATCGCCGCTTGTGGCACCACTGGATTCAGTTCTAAACCGATTACTTCAACACAACAACTAGGATTCACTGCCCAAATTGTTTGCAAAGCAGCAGCCGTGTTATATCCTAGACCATAACAAACATCTAATAGTCGCAAGATTGGTTTTTGCGCTGCTGTAGCCAGTTGAGTAGGTTCCACAAACTTGCAAAAACTCTCCTGCTGCGCTCCAGAATGGCTGTGAAACGATTCACCAAACTCTTGAGAGACAAAGGTGAAAGAACCATCTGCTGTTAACTTAGGTGTAAAATTTTCTAAGTTTGACATTTTAACAAAAAAACTAAATAATGACCGATACCTTTGATTAATATTGAGTAATAAATATAACTTATTCATTCAGTATTAGGCAAAGAGGAACTGTTTTACCCAATGCCCCATGCCCCATGCCCAATCCTCAATTTATTGTTTCGCCATCTTGGCTGTTTGAACATCTAGAAGATCCGCAAGTCGTTATTGTGGATTGTCGCTTTTCTTTAGCCGATCCACAACTAGGACAACAACAGTATCAAACAAGTCATATAGAGGGGTCATATTATCTAGATTTGAATCAGGATCTTTCCAGTCCAGTGGGTAAGCATGGTGGAAGACATCCTTTACCTAACCCTAATGATATAGCTAACAAATTGGCAGCGATTGGGGTAAATTACCAAAAAAGTTTAGTTGTAGCTTATGATGATTCGCGCTTTGCCTTTGCGGCTCGTCTATGGTGGCTGTTGCACTATCTAGGACACGAGCAAGTAGCAGTACTGGATGGCGGCTTGGCTGGATGGCAAAAAGCTGGGTATTCTGTTACAGATGTTATTCCTCCCCCCCGAATGGGTACGTTTGTCGCTCAAGTACAAACAGAAAAGGTGGTAGATATTACAGCGGTGAAAAGCCGGAAAGATAGCCACGAGGTAGCATTGGTAGATTCAAGAGAGAGCGATCGCTACCGAGGCGAAGGAGAGTCTATCGATCCGATTGCTGGACATATTCCCGGTGCAGTCAACTATCCCTGGCAAGAAGTTACAGACTCTTCCGGCTACCTACTCCCTCCAGAAGAACAACGGCGTCGGTGGGAAAAGCTAGAAACAGCCGCAGAAATCTTGGTATATTGCGGTTCTGGCGTTACTGCTTGTGTGAATTTACTTTCTTTAGAATTAGCTGGTATTAGCAAGGGTAAACTTTATGCTGGTAGCTGGAGTGATTGGATTTCCTATTTATAGTCATTGGTCATTGGTGATTGGTCATTAGTTTTTAATAAAGGATAAATCACAAAGGACAAATGACTAATGACAAAGGACAAATTTCAAAACCTACCTAATTGCAAACTGTAATTAATAGTGAAGAACCAGCCATCAAAATCAATGTTTTCGGCGGTTGAACTACCTAAACTTACTCCAGCCTGCATATTCATATTAATGGTGTCGGATATTTGGTAATTTAAGTGTCCGAATAGCCGATAAAATTCGTCTTCTCGATCGCGCTGTGTAAAGTCTGATAAATTCATTTGGTAGCCAATACCAACCTGGAGAGGCTTTTGCAAGTAGTAGTTGAGAGACACCCAAAAGGAATTGATTATCCGATTACGACTTTGGGGATCAGCAAAATTTACATTCAATTCGTAGAAGCTATCTAGGGTTAATCTTGAAGTTAAGGGATCTCGGCGTCCCAAAGACAGTTGTAGGGAATTTTCATTTAAAAAGCGATCGCCTGCTTTGAAGCTATCGAAGCGATCGCTGCTGTTGGCATAAAATAACTGTTGATTGCTCCAACTGATTTCTCCAAACATTCGTTGGGATAGCTGCTGGTAAATACCGAGATTGAATCTCACCTGGTTGTAATGATATTCTGATTGATTTATATAACGAATCAGATTGCCATCAATTGAGCCATTTACAAAAGTCTTAGATCCTAAAGGAAAATATGTAGAGGCTAGTGTCAGTCCAGAAATAATTAAACCATCTTCTATGGGACTATCATTTGAGGAAAAAATGTTACTTGTTTGGAAGTAGCCGACACGTCCTTGTAGATAGCCGATAGGTTTAAATTTAGGTACGGGTTGTTCTGTCGGTGGTGGTAGCTGTTGTTCTAGAGGTCGTAACCGCACCCGTAACCCCAATTCGCGATCGCTATTAGATTCAAACGGTTGTTTTGGCGATCGTAGCAGTTCTATCAACCTCTCTAGCCTTTGGGAATATTCTATCTCAGGTAAATTTAATAGTTGCTCTTTTGAGTCTGAAGGAGATATGGGCACATTATTTGGCTGCGATTCTAGCTGTGGCGGGTCATTTTGCTTTTGAGTATCTATCGGTTCTTCGGTTTGATCTGGGATTTGACTCGTTTCTGGTGTTTGCTGTGCCAGATTTAACGGCATCCGAGAATCTAAAGTATGTGACTCACTCGACAGCTTGCACAAAGAGTTAATTGCCTTTTGCTCCAATTTATGACATAACTGCTCATGAGTTACCTGTGTAGTTGCTAAATTATTAGGATGCCAAACATCTGTAATTGCAGATTCTGTCGCATCTACTCTAATGCAACACCAGGTTCCACCACTGGACGTTAACAAAATACAAAAAAACAAATTTTTCCAGTTCTTAAGTCGCATCTGGTTAGATCGCATTAATTGCGTTTGGCAAATGTAGACCCACAAGCTGTATCGGAAGTTCCGACTACAAAGATACAGTTGATTGCATCTATTTTAGCTTTGTAGGTATATACTTAGACTACAAACTAAAATTGCTGCTTTTCGGATTTTTTCCCAGATTTTTTGTAAAACTGAGATGCTATCATGAAATTGCTGTTTAAATTTTAGTGAAATACAGCTAGTGGGTAATTTCACAACAAATCCTTAGCAAGTTATTGTCCCCCATAATTAACGATCCTCTAGCTGAACTGATTATAAAGGATTATATGTAAGACACTTCTGATTTAATTGTTTATATCAAATACTAACTTTTGAATCTGCTACAGACTTTATTGCATATAATTTCAGGTTCACAAGGAAAACTTAAATCAAATAAATACATATAGTAATCCAAATTTGATTTATGAACTTGCTTACATAGATAAGGAATAGATGGACACGAAAAAAGGTAATAGATGTTTACTAAGTTTTTTCAAAAATCAAACATGAGTCATTATTTTATTGATTATCTATTTTATGCATTAAATCTAAATCAAAATTTAAACTAATTTACCTAAAAAACTATTACAACAATTAGGATTAGCTTAAAATTTAATTTTTATGATATTAGTTGAAAGTCAACATTTCTCAAACTATGTTTTATAAATCGTTTCCATTATTAGTGATTGGTTTATGGGGAGTTATAGTACTGCCTTTGCCAAATCGGGTAAGTGCTACAACTCCTCTAACGCGAGCAGAGATTCAGAACCTCCGCAACATCGTACAACTGATACCCAAAGATAAATTGAAGAAACGTCCTGCACGCAAATTAGATGCAATGACTCCTGGGGACGGGCTGTCAACTGGTCAAGCTTCCCTAGCGGATTTGCGTTTTAATGATGGCTCTTTGGCACGAGTTGGAGAACAGGCGTTATTTCAATTTTTGCCGAAGACTCGTGACTTTAAACTGACAAACGGGACTGTGTTGTTGCTCATCCCACCAGGAAAGGGGCAAACACGTATACAAACACCAAATGCAGCAGCAGCAATTCGTGGTTCAGCATTATTTGTACGCTACGACCAACAAACAGACACCACGATTGTGGGTGCGCTGACAAATAGCGGCATTGAAGTTTTTAACAAGAAAGGTTCTCAAAGCCAGGTGTTGGAAGCAGGGCAAATGGTGATTATAATTAAAGGCGAATTTCAGAGGTTATATGATTTTGATTTAAGAAATTTTTATGAAACGAGCCAGATGGTTCGGGAACTTGATTTGAACAGGCAGAATCCTGTGCCTACACCCGATCCTGCAATCACCAGTGTTCAAGCCGAAACTGCTGCGGCTTTGGAAGCACAACCACCGATAAAAGGCGAGGGAGTAATTGAAAACCCCTCTTTTGTGCAGCTAACTCCTAGTCCTTCAAATTTGTCTAGTAGTAAAGACAATTCTTCAGCAAACTCTTCAGAGAAAACAGGAGAAGCCTCGACAAATACTAACCAGCAGAGTGTACCAAGTAGTAACAACAGCAAAGTAAACACTGAGGATAGTAGCGTTGGTGCTGATTCTAGTCCAACCCTAACACCAACTCAAAACTCGTCAACAGAAAACCCGACAAATAAAAATCCGCAAAATAACACATTACCAATCAGCCCAACAAATCCAACACTCGTAACCCCAACAGATCCAACACCTGTAACCCCAACACCCGTAACCTCAACAGATCCAACACCTGTAACCCCAACACCCGTAACCTCAACAGATCCAACACCTGTAACCCCAACACCCGTAACCTCAACAGATCCAACACCTGTAACCCCAACACCCGTAACCTCAACAGATCCAACACCTGTAACCCCAACACCCGTAACCTCAACAGATCCAACACCTGTAACCCCAACACCCGTAACCTCAACAGATCCAACACCTGTAACCCCAACAGATTCAACACCCGTAACCCCAACAAATCCAACACCTGTAACCCCAACACCCGTAACCCCAACAAATCCAACACCTGTAACCCCAACAAATCCAACACCCGTAACCCCAACAAATCCAACACCCGTAACCCCAACAGAATCTCCAAGCACATAAAACTGCTAATGGGTAAAAAATGCTCTGCGATCGCCGAAGGCAGTACGTTTTGTCATAATTTTGCGTAAGTCCTGTGGAACTTAGCTGCTCCAATGCAGTAGCAGTAGTACAGACTTATGCTCGACCAGGGGTAGAACTATAACAACTGTTAACTACTGCCTCTAAAGCCGCTAAAGCAAAAAGTGATATTCCCTACGACCAGATAGCATCTGCTAACGCTAGATTAAATCAAGGACAGGACTTACACAGGGTTCACCAGAATCCTTATATAGTTCAATCAGGTTCTGTATGTAAGTTCCCAGGAACTAACTTGTTGCTAAAGAGAACATAAACTTATGACTTTTGATTACGACCTGTTTGTAATTGGTGCGGGTTCTGGAGGTTTGGCGGCTTCCAAACGAGCGGCTAGCTACGGCGCAAAAGTAGCGATCGCTGAATATGATTTAGTTGGTGGCACTTGTGTGATTCGCGGTTGCGTTCCCAAAAAACTCATGGTCTATGGCTCTCACTTTCCTGCACTGTTCAGTGAAGCTTCAGGCTATGGCTGGAAAGTGGGTAATGCTGAGTTTGACTGGGAATATTTCATCACATCTATAGATAAGGAAGTTCGACGATTATCACAACTACACATCAGCTTCTTAGAAAAAGCCGGAGTAGAACTATTTTCCAGTCGCGCCACATTGGTAGATCCTCACACCGTAGAAGTTGATGGACGTAAAGTTACAGCAGACAAAATTTTAATTGCTGTTGGTGGGCGTCCCATTAAGCCAGATTTATCAGGGATGGAACATGGCATTACCTCCAACGAAATCTTTCATTTAAAAGAACAACCGAAACACATCGTTATTATTGGTGCTGGTTATATCGGCACGGAATTTGCTTGTATTATGCGCGGTTTGGGTTCTGAGGTGACACAAATTACCAGAGGTGAAAAGATTTTGAATGGGTTTGATGAAGATGTCCGTATAGAAATTGAAGAGGGTATGACGAACCACGGAATTCGCTTGATTAAGAATAATGTGGTGAAAGCAATTGAACGTGTCCCAGAAGGGTTGAAACTGACTTTATCAGGGAATGACCAAGAATCATTAATTGCTGATGTGTTTTTAGTAGCGACCGGTCGAACCCCCAATGTAGATGGATTAGGTTTAGAAAACGCTGGGGTTGATGTTGTCGCCAGTTCTATGGAAGGGCCTGGATACCCTACCACAAGTGCGATCGCAGTCAATGAATATAGTCAAACTAGTCAACCGAATATCTTTGCTGTTGGCGATGTCACCGACCGAATCAATTTAACTCCCGTGGCCATTGGCGAAGGTCGCGCCTTTGCTGATAGTGAATTTGGGGATAACCCTCGCGAATTCAGTCACGAAACTGTTCCCACAGCCATATTTTCTAACCCAGAAGCCGCGACAGTCGGCTGGACAGAAGCCGACGCACGGGAAAAACTCGGTGATGCCGTCAAAATTTTTCGCACTCGCTTCCGCCCCATGTACCATAGTTTGACTGGTAAGCAAGAGAAGACAATGATGAAGTTGGTGGTTGATAGCAACACCGACAAAGTTTTAGGCGCTCACATGGTAGGTGAAGGTGCAGCTGAAATTATCCAAGGTGTGGCGATCGCACTCAAGATGGGCGCAACTAAAAAAGACTTTGATGCCACTGTGGGCATTCATCCCTCATCGGCAGAGGAATTTGTCACAATGCGCTAATAAAACTTAGGAGTGAGGAGTTGTGAGTTATGAATTATAAGTAAGCCACAAAAAATGATAAATAAAAATTTATCAACACTCAATAATTTTTAACTCCAAACTATTTACAACTTTGGACTACATATATCTTCACGGCTTTGCTTCCAGCCCTAAATCTGCTAAAGCGCGGAATATAAGCGATCGCTTTACTCAAATTCAGACAAAGCTGATAATTCCCGATTTCAATACTGGCGATTTTTCCCAATTGACAATTACTCGTCAGCTCGCTCAAGTTGCCGCAGAATTCAGCAATGATTCTACACCAGTAACCCTCATTGGCTCAAGTTTGGGTGGTTTGACTGCTGCCCACTTGGGACAACAAAACTTACAAGTACAACGCTTAGTTTTGCTAGCACCAGCTTTTGGGTTTTTATCCCATTGGTTGCCCAAACTAGGGGATGAAGAAGTACAGCGTTGGCAGCAAGAAAAATATATTATGGTCTACCACTATGGAGAGCAGCGATCGCTTGCCTTAAGTTACGATTTCGTTACAGATGCTGCCCAATACCAAGAAAAGCTTTTGCAACGCCCTATCTCCACACTGATTTTGCATGGCAAAAAGGATGAAGTCATTCCGATCAAAGCTAGTCGTGACTTTGCGCGATTGCGTCCTTGGGTGGAGTTAGTCGAACTCGATAGTGACCACGCCTTGGGTAATGTTATGGAAGAAATTTGGCAAGCAATTCGCCTCTTTTGCCAATTACCTTGAAGTTGTAAAATATTAGACTCACACATAACTAATGTCCTTAGTCATTTGTCCTTTGTTAGTTACTAATGACCAATGACTAATGACTAATGACTAATGACTAAAACTATGCTTCCCTTCATCCGGTCAGATTTAGCCCAATTCACCGCCTATAAACCTCATCCTAGCAGCGATACAGCCGATGTCGCCACACAGTTTGATCGGTTAGATACAAATGAAAGCCCCTACGATTTACCACCTGAGTTAAAAGAGAAGCTGGCATGGACGTATCAGCAAGTAATTGAAACAAATCGTTATCCAGATGGCGGACATGAAACACTTAAGGATGTGATCGCCGAATACGTCAATCAATCAGCTGCCCTCTCATCATCCTTATTTACTGCTGCCAATATTTCTGTTGGTAATGGTTCAGATGAACTAATCCGCTCTTTATTAGTCGCCACCTGTCTAGGAGGAGAAGGGTCAATTTTAGTTGCCAATCCTACTTTCTCAATGTACGGGATTTTGGCGCAAACATTGGGCATTCCTGTAGTGGCAGTGGGGAGAAATGAAACAAATTTTGAAATTGACATAAGCGCTGCACAGTCTGCGCTCGAACAAACTCAAAATCCTCCGATTCGCGTAGTTTTCGTAGTACATCCCAATTCGCCGACTGCCAACAGTTTAACTGAGGCAGAGTTGGCATGGTTAAGAAGTTTGCCAGAGCATATTTTGGTAGTAATTGATGAAGCTTACTTTGAATTCAGTGAAATTACTTTAGTAGGTGAATTAGCACAGCGTCCTAATTGGGTAATATTACGCACTTTTTCTAAAGCTTTCCGATTGGCATCTCTCCGTATAGGTTATTGCGTCGCTCATCCCGAAGCGATCGCCATTTTAGAAAAAGTTCGTTTACCTTACAATCTCCCCAGTTTTTCCATAGCAGCAGCATTAGTTGGTTTACAAAATCGTACACTCTTGCTGGAATCAATTCCCCAAACCCTGAGTGAACGAGCTAAACTCATCGAAATTTTATCCCAGCAATCAGAACTACAAATTACCCCAAGTGCTGCCAACTTTATTTACCTGCGTCTTAAACCAAATGGCTTTAATTCACAAGAAGCTGCTTTAAAAACTTTCCACCAGAAACTTAGAACACTGGGCACTCTTGTACGATACATTAGCGGAGGATTGCGAATTACTGTCGGAACGATAGAAGAAAACGCCCGCACCGTTAATCGAGTAAAAGCTGCTTTGTCCAATTTGTCATCTTAGCAATTTACTCAGTAATTAAACCTGCTATTCACCTCGCTGCCCAAACGGCGAACTACTCCCACTGTTTGTGGTAGCACACCCACTAAAAGAGCAAAAGCAACATCCGGCAAAAGAGCCACTATTTCTGGTGGAAAGTATTGTTCAAATTGATCGAGAATTTTCTGGACTCGCTGCCCAGGCACTGGGTTTTCTGTAATTTGTTTGATTAATCGAATCCACTGTCGCCTAATCTTGTAAGCATTCTGGCGTTCTTCATTAGATTCAGGAGTTAATAAAGAAAAATTACCTATAGGCAGTGCCTTTTGGCAATCACAATCGTAATCCCCACCTACAGCAGCCCCAGGCCCAGCAAACTCTGCATGATAGCGTTTAAAGAGTATTAATCCATTTTGTCTACGACTATTGACAATGAAAACTTCTCCACTGTGCAAACGTGTAAGGATATCCGAGCCTGGCGATTGCTCAGTTCCATCTGACATGATAACAGAGTCAAGGAAAGTTGTTTCAGGGTAATAAATTGATACCATAGAGGTCTGATAGCGTCGATGCTGTTCGCTATCCATGTTTTTTAAACTTTTAATGAATGTTGTTGTAGTATGCACTTCAAAACAGAATTAGCTGTTATATCAAATCAAGTTTTTGAATTTTTTTATTATCAAGATTTTTCTGGTCAATCCAACTAAAAATAGCAATATAAAGGCGTTGTTTCAGTAATTGAGTGATTATATTTTAAGAGATTTAACTAGATTTGTCTGTAAACTATACTAATATTTTCTTAAAGTTTTTATAAAGATGAATATCTTAATTACAAAGTTATTATGAGGAAATAATGATTTCTTTCAACGCGATTTCGCCTATAGTTCCGATTATAGTCCATTTTCATCTATATCGAATCCTTTCAAAAAATTGTTAACCATAAATCCCAAAAGATAAATTTAATATTTTTTAATATTAAAAATATTTACCGAAAAGATAATTTGTTTATACGGATGAGGGAATTTTTCGTAAAAATTTTAAATCAAATATTATTTTGAGAAAAAATTATCAAAAGCTATTTACTCGTTTCGGAGATTACAAACATGTTTTAGTTTTGATCTATAGGACTCCTATTTGATTGTATGAAAAAACTCAGTATAACTGAAAGAGCCTTCTTTATCGTTAGCTCTTGCCTGCTAAACCAAGTAAGTCCTCCAAATTAAAGCGGATTTCTATGGATATTTAGCTAAGATTGGCTAGATTTATAATTAACCCTCGTCTATTTTAAAAGCTGGAGTTCTTAAGAAAAATATATTTTTTAGTCCTAACTTAAGTTTTGAGCTTTCTCTAAGTCAAAAGAACTATGATTCTCAAGGTAGACGTGGTTTAACTTAGTTTGTGCTTGATTACCGCTATGAATTATAGATTTTATCGAATTAATTGGAATGGAACACAAAACTTGACAATTGCCAAAACAAAATTCAGAGAATGGAATCAGCACTCAGGTGCTTGTGCAATAACATCTGGCTTGAGCGTCTTAGAAGAAATGTATTCCAATTAGATTCGACTTTATGTACTCGATATCCCAGTTTGAAATAAAGCTGTCTTGCTTGATGGTTATTTTCTAAAACATGGAGATATAAGTCTTGAAATCCCCACTCGCGAGAGACTTTTTCACAGCTAGTAAGCAATCCTGAAGCCACACCATGTCTACGGTATTTTGGGTGAACCGCTAAATTAGATAAGTAAGGAAAACCTACACCAACTTGGCTCCATAAATCACTACTATAACGTACACCCAGTTCCACACTTCCCACTAAGTTATTAGCTTCACCAGTAGTAGATTCAAGGGCAACTAAGCAAATATGGCGGGGCGTGGGTGATGCCATCCGATGCCTTAAGTCTTCGTAAATACCCAGACGTAGCAACGGGAAAGCCCATCCCCATATACCATTGTGGGAGTGAAAGCTTTCAGTAATAATTTGGGCAACACCAATCAAATCAGCCGATGTAGCTGTACGAATTTGGAATTGGTAGGAAGCTGGATCGATTGGCTGTTGGTGGTATGGGTGAAAAAACCGATATTTCAAGGCTAGTTTAGTATTGATTTTATTCAACAAAAATTTTCTCAAATATCCTAAAACAAGATTTAAACTAAATCATAACTTTAGAGTTGCCCAGGAGATTTAACTGAACCAGTATTGCTAATTCACTTTTGCTTGTCGATTAAACAAATTTTTACACTTTAGTTTAAAGTTTTATAACCAGCATTTTTGAAAGAGTATTAGGAGTTACAACTTCATAAATCTATAACCTTAAATTCAGTAGATTCATTGCATCCCTTGTTTTAGGTAGTCAGAATATCAAACTGATTGCCACAAAAGCATCTGTAAAGTGATAGAGCTTTGAATGAGTGGGCAGAGGAATAGCATAACTTGTCCGTAAGCAGCATCTCCGAAATTGTTAAGTAAGTACACTATTGGCAAACTCTGGTTTAAAACCACCCTTGCTTGCAGTACTGAACTTGTTTTTGCAGTTGCCGCTACACTGACACTACTTTGCTACCAAGTCATTCAAATAGGCTGTACAGGTACTGGGACAAGAATCTGCAAGGTTCTCTAATCCCTAATCTCTAACTCCTCAACGACTACCACTTGTCTTAATGATAGTTCTGATTGCTAAATTAGAAAGAGGTATTTGTCTAATAGTATACTTTGGCTTTAAATCTTAATTGTTCTAATTTGGCTGACTCTACCATGACTACCATAAATAAAATTTACCTGCAAGTGTTATTACAACAGCTGCAAAGGGAAAACTTAATATGCAGCTTTATCTGGATTTTTCAGCTGGCTATGAGCGCTGTATGTATTATCATACATTGCTCACAGGAGGTGAAAAAAGATTTGGCAAGCAAGCGTCGACTCTGTAAAACTAAAACTGACAATGAAAGCAATTACACTGCACCAACGCAAACGGTAATCGGTACAAGCAAATGAGACGAATTACTGTGAGTAAACGCTTCTACACTCAGCAGTCATGTAGCCAAACAGCCCTATTGGTCGAAATGCTCTGCTCTTACCTGACTCAGAAAAATCCTTACCTGATCAGATTATTCTTTATCCGACTGCCGTTGCAGCAGGAAAGCGGTGCATGAAATCCCAAGCAAACAGTAAGCCTAAAATTTTGGTTGTCGATGATGAACCAGACAACCTTGACTTGCTTTACCGCACTTTCTATCGTGATTATAAGGTGCTAAGGGCAACCTCTGGCCCTGCGGCCCTCGATCTGCTGGCTCAAGAGGGAGAGATCGCGGTGATCATCTCCGATCAGCGGATGCCAATGATGAGCGGTACAGAATTTTTGAGCCTGACAGCAACTCAATATCCAGATATTATCCGGATTATTTTAACTGGCTACACCGATGTCGAAGACCTGGTGGAAGCAATCAACGCTGGTAAGGTATTTAAATATGTCACTAAACCGTGGGAAGCGGAGGAACTCAAAGCAGTGGTACGCCAAGCTTTGGATACCCACAATGTTCTCAAAGCCAGAACCCGCGAACTTACTCGCACACTCCGTCAAGAATCGCTGCTGAATACCGTTACCAATACGATTCGCAGTGCTTTAGACTACAGACAAATTTTGCAAGCAATTGTAGATACAGTGGGTCACATGTTGGAAGTGGATGTCTGTCTGTTGCGTCCCTTCCAAGATGAGCAGTTGGCGGATAAAGGGTTTATTTATCAGAAGCCTCTTTCTGAAGAGGCAGAGGTGCAGGAGAGTAAAGGGGAAGTGGCAGTAAGTCTTTCCCCTCTGCCCGCCATATCCTCTGCTCCCCCTCTGTCTCTTTTGGCTCAGACGGTGTGGGAAACCCGTGAAGTCCAGGTGATTCATGATGCAATTGATGATGAGCGCATTCACGGTAACACTCCCGAACTGCGCGAGCGTGCGGAAGCTTTTGCTGCTGCTAACATTTGTTCTAGTTTAGTTGTGCCATTGATCTGTCAACAAGAACTGATGGCAGTGCTGGCATTGCACCAGTGTTCTCTGCCTCGCTTCTGGGGTGATGATGAGGTGCAGTTAGTACTGATGGTAACAGATCAGGCAGCCTTAGCTTTGTCTCAAGCTTATGCTTACGAACAAGTACGTGCCCTTGCCAAGCGAGAGAGCTTGATTAATACGATTACTAGCGCGATTCGCTCTAGCCTAGATCCTCAAGATATCTTTGCAGCAATTACCAAGCAATTGGGACAAGCTTTACAAGTCGATGGCTGCGTCCTATCTTTGTGGACTGAGGAAGATGAGTTTGTTGAGTGTGTGGGCTTGTATGACAGTTTTCAACATCTAGAAAATTTAAGCTCGGCAGCCCCAGACAATAACTTAAGTAGTAATAATCACCTACCAAGGCAGAGATTACCCTATTCTCAAGTATCTATTCAGGAGAATCCAATCCTCCAACAAATGCTACAGACACTTGAACCTGTAGTAATTGGTAATGTGAGTCATTCTCCCTCTGATGTGCGGGGTTTTGATTTGCCTTTAAAAATGCCAGCGCGATCGCTAATGTTTGTGCCATTATTGGCTGATGGTAAATGTATTGGTAGTATTACTTTACATGAAGGTAAAAAAGTCCGCCAATGGTTGCCATCTGATATTGATTTAGCCAAAGCAGTAGCAGCGCAAGCCGCGATCGCTGTGCAGCAGTCACACTTATATCAAAAAACTCGTCAACAAGCTGAACGCTTACTGGAATTAGACAAACAAAAAACCGAATTTTTCCAAAATATTTCCCATGAGTTTCGCACACCGATTACCTTGATTCAAGGGCCTTTAGAGTCGGCGGTGGCGGCTGGTGAGGGATTATCTTACTCTCAAAGTGCGATCGCCCTACGTAACTCCCGCCGTCTCCTGCGACTGGTAAATCAACTCCTGGATTTACAACGCCTGAATGCGGGGAGAATGCAGCCAAATTTCCATCCCTGCGATTTAGTCGAATTTGTCAGCCAAATAGTGGAATCTTTTCGTCCCTACTGTGAGAAAAAGAGACTGCATCTCCTCACCCAGTTAGATGAGTGTTCGACGGTGTACTTAGACATGGAAAAATTTGACAAGGTGGTTTATAACCTCTTGTCAAATGCCATGAAGTTTACTCCCGAAGGTGGCACGATTGATGTTCGACTAAAATCTGAGCGCGATCGCTGCATCTTGCAAGTACAAGATACTGGAATTGGTATTATTAAAGAACAAATTCCTCACCTATTTGAGCGCTTTCGCCAAGCTGAAGGTTCAGCAAATCGCTCCTATGAAGGCAGTGGTTTGGGTTTAGCTTTAGTTAAAGAATTAGTAGAATTACATGGTGGTCAAGTCAGTGTGGAATCAGTCTATGGTGAAGGTACTACCTTTAGTTTATGGCTGGTGACTGGAAATGCTCATTTACCTGCACAGCAAGTACTAGAAACGCCTACCGAACTGAATACCAGCCGCGCTAGCGTAGAATTGGCTGATTTAGAACTAGTAGAGTCAACAACAGACAATATTGAAGATATTACAATAAACCTCTCCCCCAGTGTTGATACTAAAGACTCAGCACTTAAGACTCAGCACTCAATTTTAGTTGTAGATGACAACCCCGATTTGCGAACCTATGTATCTGAAATTTTCCGCCGCAATGGCTATCATGTACAGACAGCTCGTAACGGTCATGAAGGGCACAGTAAAGCTAAGGAAATTATACCCAGCTTGATTGTGACTGACTTAATGATGCCCTTAGTGAGCGGACTTGAGATGATTCAGATGATCCGCAATGAGGAGACGTTGAAAGGAACACCAATCATTCTGCTGACAGCGAAAGTAGATGAAGAAACCCGCATCGAAGGTACAGAATATGGCGCGGACGCTTATTTAGCAAAACCATTTAACGATCGGGAACTTTTGGCGGAAGTTCGGAATCTTTTAGCGTTGAAAGAAAATGAACGGCGCATTGTGGAGTTAAATACTTATTTAACAGAATCGGTGCTAAAGCGCTTTTTGCCTGCTGTATTAGTGCAAAAAGCCGCAATCGGAGATTTAACGTTAGATTTGCGCCCAGAACCACGCTTAATTACAGTTTTGTTTAGCGACATTGTGGGTTTTACACAGCTAGCAAATACTCTCAGATCCCGACGAGTTGCAGAGTTGCTAAATGAATATTTAGAAGCCATGACCAAAGTTGTCTTTAGCAATGGCGGTACTGTAGATAAATTTATGGGAGATGCTATCTTAGCTTTGTATGGAGCGCCGGAAGAACTAACTCCTAATGAACAAGTACGTCGTGCTATTAATACAGCAAGAGCAATGCACCGCTCACTGGCTGACTTAAACCAGCGCTGGCGAGAGCAAGGTGTATTCGATAGCGACAAACTTACTAGCGTACAATTTCGGTGCGGTATTCACCAAGGTACTGCTGTTGTGGGGATGTTTGGTAGCGCTGAACGTGCCGATTATACAGCTATTGGCCCAAGTGTAAATATTGCCGCAAGGTTGCAAGCTGCTGCTGTTCCCGGTACAATCCTGGTTTCTGCTGCCGTAGCAGATTATTTACAGGAAGGAGCAATTACTAAAGGTAAGCCGTTAGAACTTAAAGGAGTAGATGAAACAGTTTTGACTTTCGCTGTTTCACCAGAGGTAATGGTTAATCGCTAAAATTTAGACTGGTATTTTAAAGCATTACCAATGAGTAAAAGTGCATAATCATATCCAGTTTATATAATATGACACCATCGGTTGCAGACAAAACGCCAATTCCAGCCAAGGTCTGGAGACGACACACCGATCCACCAGGTTTGTGGATTTTTTTTGTTGTCAGTTCAGTCTCTTTGCACTTGCTGGTGTTCTGGCTGATGCGCTCATCTAATGCATTTAGCCTGTGGTTTCCCCAGCAAAATCAATCTGCTGTTCCCATTGAATTGATAGAAATTGCTCCTAAAACAAAATCAATAATCAAATCAAAATCAACAGCCAAAATAGTTTCGTCAAACTCACTATCCTCAACTCAAAAGTCTGTACCAACACGTTCATCACAAACAGCACGAACTACGCCTAAAAATGAAGATTTTGGCGCAATAAATTCCCCTGAAAATCTCCAAAAAAACAGCCGAATTTACGCCTCTCAACCTAATAGTCAACCCTCTAGACAACAGATAGTCCCCACGCCAACACCGAAACCTACAAAAGCCACACCGAAACCTATAGCTAAAGCCACACCGACACCTACAGTTCCAGTCGGTAATTTACCTTGGAAGCGTCGTCAAGAAATAAAACTGGGAAAGGGAACGCAACTACCAACAGGTATTCCATCAAATCGACCAGTTTCAGAACCTGAAAATAGAGAAACTCCAGCAACTTCAACTAGAGAAACTCCAGCAACTTCAACTAGAGAAACTCCAGCAACTTCAACTAGAGAAACTCCAGCAACTTCAACTAGAGAAACTCCAGCAACTTCAACTAGAGAAACTCCAGCAACTTCAACTAGAGAAACTCCAGCAACTTCGACTAGAGAAACTCCAGCAACTTCGACTAGGGAAACTCCAGCAACTTCGACTAGAGAAACTCCAGCAACTTCAGCTGGGGGAGCATCGGTAGCAATAGTAGCTCCCTTATCTAGAAATCAAGTGATTAGCTTGATACAATCAAGAGGATTCCGACAAGATGCTTTACCCGACGTTATCGCTTTATACAGAGGAAGTAACACAAAACAATTAGACCCAAGTTTTCTTGTCCATAATTCTGGACTTGAAGCAGCACAACTCTTGGCTAGCTTGATAATTGATCAGAATGGCAACTTTAAACAAGCCGTAATTCTAGAAATAGAACCAGCAGCACTGCAAAGTAAAAAAAGCACATACGAGCAAATCCTCAATGAAGTTTTCAAAACAGAAAACTTTCTTGCTGCCCACAATAACGATGGCACAAAACCAGAATTGAGCAATCTATATGTCAGGATCAAAATCCAACCTGCCAATTCCAACTAAATACTTGAATTTTGGCAAAAGCTATGTTAAGTTTATATGGTTGGAAATTTGCGGGCGTAGTTTAGTGGTAAAACTATAGCCTTCCAAGCTATTAATGCGGGTTCGATTCCCGCCGCCCGCTTAGAAAAAAACTCTTAAATATACGAGTGCAAAAACTAAGTCTGAATCTTAGTAAAATAATTAGTTAAAAAGCAATTCACAATTTTGCAGTATACAGAAATAGCTTGAAACTGAGAGTAGCCAAATTCAAGACAGGATGAGAAATCAGCAACACTTTCTTCAACAACATCCGCACTCTGGCTATCTGTTTGTTGTTTGATAGTTGGCAGTACTCTGAAAATCGCCCAATACGTTTTGATTTTTTGGATTTTTGAATTGCTGCTAATTGAGATTTTCTAGGCGAATGCGTGGATCGGCTGCTTTGAGCATCAAGTCGGCGATTAAATTGCCAACAATCAGTAACACTGCGCTCATTACCAAGCTTGCCATTAATAAATATAAATCTTGAGCTAATACAGCCTGTAAGCTTAACCTTCCTAAACCTGGCCAGTTGAAGAAGAATTCGGCAATGAAGGCACCGCTTAATAAACCAGCTAATTCAAAACCCAATAAGGTAATCAAGGGATTTATCGCATTGCGGAGTGCATGAACGTAGATGACGCGGTTTTCTGGCAAACCTTTGGCACGAGCCGTCTGGATGTAATCTTGACGCAGAACATCCAATAATTCACCGCGAGTGATGCGTTGCAAACCAGCGAAACTAGTAATTGAGAGTGCGATTGTAGGTAAAATCATGTGCCAGCCGATATCTAAGATTCTGCCAAACCACGACAGTTCTGAGTGATTGATGCTAGTCATGCTACCCACTGGGAACAACGGCGAGGTGATTTGGGCTAAAACCAGCAACGCTAAGGCAGTAATGAAACTGGGAAAGCCTTGTCCGGCATAACTAATCACCTGTAAAATCCGGTCTGCTGGCTTATTTTGTTTAACAGCCGCAAAGATCCCTAGAGGGATGGCGATCGCCCATGTGACAATTAAAGATGCGATCGCTAATAGCAAAGTCGCTGGTACTCGTTCCCACAACAGCGATGCTACTGAACGTTGATAAATAAAACTCGTGCCAAAATCCCCTTTGGTCAAGATTCGCCATAGCCACAGCCCAAATTGCTCTGGCCAAGACTTATCTAGACCAAACTGCCGCTTGATTTCCTCAATTCTTTCAGGAGATATCTTCGGGTTTTGCCGTAGCGTATCTACATAATCACCAGGAGCGAGTTGAATGATGAAAAACGACAACGCTGACGCCAACAACAAAGTTAGCAGTGCCTGCAATAGCCGCTTTGCCACATAAACAAAAGTTTCGCTCGTTACTAGCTCGATTAGCCAATCCCGACCTGTCTCCAAGGAAATTTTTGCAGATGTCATTTATATTTTGTCCTTTGTCATTTGTCATTTGTCATTTGTCCTTTGTCATTTGCCAGTTGTTTTGCTATTGACCAATGACTAATGACTAATATCATTTGTTCTTTGTCCTTCGTCCTTTGTCCTTCATCCTTTGTCCTTCGTCATTTGCCAATTGTTTTGCTATTGACCAATGACCAATGACTAATGACCTATGACCTATGATTAATATTCAACTAAAGAGATAATCGGCACGTCCGGTAAATGTGTACGCCCTTGTAAATCCCGTAGCTCGATAATAAACCCAAATCCTACTAGTTCGCAGCCAATTTTCTGCACCAACTTTGCTGTGGCACTTGCAGTTCCACCTGTGGCAATCAAATCGTCCACAATCAAAACTCGGCTACCTTGGTGTAAAGCGTCTTGATGCACTTCTAGGCAGTCTGTACCATACTCTAGTTGATATTCAATTGAGTGAACGGCTGCTGGTAACTTCCCTTTTTTGCGGATGGGAATAAAACCAGCTCCTAATTTATAAGCCAGAGGTGAACCAAAAATGAATCCCCTCGACTCCATACCAATGACATAATCAGCTGTTATTCCAGCTTCATTGCATTTTTGTGTTAAAAAGTCAATAGTATAGCGCAGTCCCTCTGGATCGCGCAGTAACGTAGTAATATCCCGAAATAAAATTCCGGGTTTCGGGAAATCTGGGATGTCACGAATGAGAGACTTTAAATCCATAAAATGGGGGATGGGAAGTAGGGAATGGGGAATGGGGCATGGGGAATGAGGTAGATAAATTAATAAGCAATGCCCAATGCCCAATGCCCAATTTCAGATACCTGAAAAATCGTACACTATAATGTCATACGCTGGGGGTCAAGTGGGGGTAAAGGCTGAAGCTTCGCCCTTCATTGACGATAATTAGAATCTAAACCAAGCTATAAAAGGTATTTCATTAATAAATGAGGTGAATTTAGTTATGTTTTAAAATTTTGATTTCAATATAGGGAAAACTTTGAGTAGAAAGAGTTAAGTAATGTATATATCAGGTAGTCATGCTACTGCCACAAGTCTAAGGCTCAAGTCTTGGCTACCGATCTTAAATTTGTTTTATCTAGTCTGTTGGAACCGCACAAGGTATTTATAGAATGAATGTTTCAGCAAGTTTAACGCCGTTCAACAGTCCAACCCAAGACTCACTGCCGATGATTCTGGACACTTTACCAGATCCTGCGATCGCTTCTAAAACGTGTCCTCGCAGAACTAGGCTGCAAATTGACCTGATTTTACTGGCAATTGAAGCTTTAGAACTTGGTGGTTCGGAAGCAATCCTAGCTTTTGCTCAAGAGTTGGATCTTAAAGGAATTGTTAAAGACAGGGTGAATTTATGGCGGATGCGTAGCTCTAACCCGCTACGAAGAGCGCATATACGCCGTCCCTTAACTATTATGGAAGCAAAAGCTCTGGTGGTCATTGCTTGCTATATAGCACGGCGTTTAACTGTTGTCATCCGTCAGTTATTGATGATATGTCAACAAATGGAAGAAAAACAGATTCCATTAGAACAGAATTTGCGGCTATCTAATTACTTAGAGCGGTTTAGAGCGCATTTTAAAAGCCGAATGAATTCTCGACGTTCTGGTGTACTAGCATTAACTTCTGATGAAAAATTAGATGCGCTAGCAATAAATTTGTTAGGACAATTACTCTTTTGTACTGGTACTGCTGGAATGCAGCGGTTCTGGATTAGTCTTTTTGACGGTGAAGTGGAATGAATATTCAACGTAAGTACAGTCTACCTAATTGTACTCTTCTTTTAGAAGGGTTAAGTGATGTCACTAGGGCTGCACAGTTCCAGGAAATGCGCCCAGAATTATCAATATTGGTAAATGCAGAATGCTATTTATCTGGTTACAATCAACCCTTAACCGGAGGGCGAGAATTTTTTGAAAGTTTGGTGAGGGCTGTTAGTGGTTATGCTCAAGAATTTCTGAGTACTGTACCCAATCCGCAAGCACACAATCAAGAATCAGAGCTAGTAGAGTTTCAAAAAATTGACGGCAACCTCCACAGGTTAATCATACATTCCGAAAGTGCTCCAGAGGGGTTCGATCACTCTAATAATTCTAAACGTCCGCCGATTGAAATAGATTTGAATACGGTGCAGTTGTTTGATTTGGTAGAAGCAGTGGATCAGTTTTTTGCTGATAGCCAGACTTTACCAGAATTATCCCTAGAACTACAACCAGTTACTAGACGCTATGGCGGTGCTAGTCAGGCTGTAATCAGGCAGGCTGTTCCTGCTGCCGTGGGAGTATCGAGTTTAGCAGTAGCAGCGATCGCATTTAACTTGATTCCACCTCCCCAAATACGTATACCGCAGCCTAAGCCAGATGAGCAAACTAGCTCTACAACAAAGAGCCTTAATCCTCCAGCATCACCAGCTGCAACACCTATCGCGGCTGCAACACCAACACCACCACCCACAGCTAATGAAAAGCCAGCAGTTAAAGATTTAGAAGCACTTTTAAATACAGTTCCAGAAATTACCGATCCATCCCAGCTGCGTGCATTGAATCGTCAAGTGTATAACCAAATCCATCCAGCTTGGACTAAGCGTTCAGGATTGCAACAGGATTTGATCTATCGTTTGGGTGTAGCTGCGGATGGAGCGATCGTTGGTTATAAAGCGGTGAATAAAGAAGCTAATCAAGGAGTTGGGCAAACTCCTCTGCCTAACCTACTTTATAATCCTGCGAACCGCGCTCCCATTTCCAATGAACCAATCGCCCAATTCCGAATAGTGTTTACTACAAATGGTGTGCTGCAAGTTAGCCCTTGGCGAGGATATGCTAAGACACCAGAGGTAGTCGGTGCAAAAATTACCGACTCTAATATCACTAAAGGTTTAAATCAAAAGCTTTATAATACAGTTCGCCAAACCTGGAGTGGCACTCCCACCTTTACACGAGATTTAAAATATCGGGTAGCAGTCAACAAAGATGGTGTAATTGCTGACTATGAACCACTCAATCAAGTCGCCTTTGATTATTTCCGAGAAACACCTCTTCCCAAGATGTTTAACGCTATCTACGGTTCTAATGTAGCTGCTCCCAATGACAAAGAACCTCTAGCCCACTTCCAAGTTTTATTCAAGTCTAACGGCAAGCTCGAAGTCACTCCTTGGAAGGGATATCAGTAATTGGGCATGGGGCATAGGGCAAGAAAATTAAGTTGCTATTCCCTATTCCCTATGGCTTTTACGTAAGTATTGAGTTTGGGTAACAGTTCATCAAGAATTGGTTTAAATCTGTTTACCTGTTCATTTGCCAATAACTGTCTGGCGTAGGCTAACGCACCGTAATTTGTCAATTGTGCCCCACTCTGAGCAATAACACACCTGACAATTTAATTTTCTAACTATCTCTGTAAGTTTGCGATAATATGGCGCTAACCTGAGAAATTTAGATTTATAACCCAGGATTTTGCCTTTTTAAAGCGGATATACAATGCTTTTGACCCATTTCGTCCCTTACCCGCAGGAGATCCCGCTTATGTTGATTGTACAGAAGTGCGGGGAGATGGTGACATATTAGTAGAAGTAGGTAGAGAGATTTTGTATTCAGACAGAATGACCTCTCAACTGTATGCAGGTCATCGTGGTGCTGGAAAATCTACAGAATTACTGCGTCTTCAGCAATATTTAGATGAGGAAGGTTGCTTTGTTGTTTATTTTCCCGCCGATGAACAAGATATCGATCCAGAAGATGCCCAATATACTGATATTCTTTTAGCTTGTACCCGCCACTTATTAGAAACATTAAAAGATAGCACATCTCCAGCTAGTTTATTGAACTGGTTAAACGAGCGTTGGCAAGATTTAAAAGATTTGGCATTAACTGAAGTCTCCTTACAAAGCTTAAGTATAGAAGGGCAAATTGCCCAATTCGCCAAATTAACAGCAAATTTGCGAACAGAACCTACTCAACGCCAAAAAATTCGTGAGCGTGTCAATCCGCATACAATTACTTTGATTGCAGCTTTAAATGAGTTTATTCAAGATGCCAAAAAGCACTTACCTTCAGGATATTCTCAACTTGTATTAATTGCTGATAACTTAGACCGGATTGTGCCTATACCTCAAGAAGATGGACGTAGCAATCACGACCAAATATTTCTCGACCGTAGCGAACAACTCCAAGCTCTAGATTGCCATTTGCTTTATACAGTACCCATTTCTTTGCTGTATTCTAATCGCGCCGCAGACCTAGCTAATATCTATGGTAATACTCAGGTATTGCCGATGATTATGGTGCAAACGCCTGAAAATCAACCCTATCAACGCGGTATTAATAAAGTTATAGAAATACTGCAAAAGCGTCTGAGTTTGATAGACTCTAGTTTATCTGTGGTAGAGATGTTTGAGCAGCGAGAAGCTTTAGAAAGACTATGCCTCATGAGTGGAGGTCATGTGCGAAATTTATTATTATTAATGAAGGAGGCAATTAAATATACAAACACTCTACCCATTCCTACCAGAGCTTTACAGCGCTCAATGAGCGAGTTGCGAAATACTTATCGAAATACAGTTTTTGCTAATGAATGGGAAGCACTGGCAACTGTGTATCATTCTAAAGAAATAGAAAACGATCCATTGTATCGAGGCTTATTATTTAATCGCTGTATTTTAGAATATCGTTATTTAAATAGAGAAGGAGAAAGTCAAGTTTGGTATGATATTCATCCTCTTATCAAAGGTATTAAAGAATTTCAAGATACCTTTAATCGGCTGTATCCATCATAAAAATAAATTACTGTGTCATTCACAATATCTTTGCCAAAATGCAACATCTTATAAGGGTGTCGCTATAGGAACAAAGGCTACCTCCGTAGGCTATCAGGTATTACACAGCTAAGATTATGACCCTAGAACTGACTGATTGGGATAAGGATTTACCATCAGAAAGAAATGAAGAATATCAAGCCTTAGTCCGCACTCTGAATTTTACAGAAGGCTTTGCTTTATTATTTGTCCATTGCTCTCCGGCTGAAGGTGAGCAGTTAATTACTACAGTAAAAGAAGATATTCCCCACAAAAATATCGAAGTTATGCGGCTTGAAAAAGCTGTTACTAATTTATATGAAATAATTGACAATTTAGAAAATCAAGGAAAAATAAATATTTTATTTTTTACAGGATTAGAGCATTCTTTTTATGAATATGAAGAATGCAAAAGATTAATGGGTTGGAATAGTAGAGATATTTATTCATATAGTTGGAAGGGTGTACCACCAGTTTTAATTAACCTTAACCAACAGCGAGAACGTTTTAAAGAGAAATGTAATATCTGTTTTGTGTTCTTGCTACCGAGATTTGCAATTAAATATTTTATTCAACGTGCCCCAGACTTTTTTGACTGGCGTTCTGGATTATTTGAATTTCCTAGAGATTCAGAAACTTTAGAAAAAGAGTCATCACGTATTATTAAGGATGCAGATTATGAAAAATATCTCAGCTTAAAAAGAGAAGAAAGAAATCAAGAAATAATAGCAATTCAAGAATTAATAGCAGAATATCACAAAACACCTGATCGTCAATATGATTTACTGATTAACCTGGGAAAATTACAGTCTGCCGGAAAATACTATCAAGATTATAAAGAAGCGATCGCTTCCTATAACAAAGCAGTAGAAATTAAACCTGATGACTACCAAGGTTGGTACAACCTTGGGTATGCGCTAGGTGAAATAGGACGCAATGAAGAAGCGATCGCATCCTATGACAGAGCGCTAGAAATTAAACCTGATGACCACTTAACTTGGTACAATCGCGGGATTGCACTAGATTATTTAGGACGCTATGAAGAAGCGATATCCTCCTATGACAAAGCGCTAGAAATCAAACCTAACGATCACCTAACTTGGTACAAGCGGGGCAATGCGCTACGATATTTAGGACGCATCGAAGAAGCGATCGCTTCCTATGACCAAGCACTGAAATTTAACCCGGATAAACACGAAGCTTGGATCAACCAATCTCTTGCTTTACAAAATTTAGAACGTTATGAAGAAGCGATCACATCCTATGACAGAGCGCTAGAAATTAAACCTAATGACTACCAGACTTGGCATGATCGGGGCAATACGCTACGAGATTTAAAACGCCATGAAGAAGCGATCTCATCTTATGATCAAGCACTAAAAATTAAATCTGATGACTACGAGGCTTGGCATGATCGGGGCAATACGCTACGAGATTTAAAACGCCATGAAGAAGCGATATCCTCCTATGACCAAGCACTAAAAATTCAACCAGATGACTACGAAGCTTGGTACTGGCGGGTTGTCACGTTAGGCAATTTGGGACGCTATGAAGAAGTTATCGCATTATATGATAAGGCACTGGAAATTGATCCTAATGATTACCAAGCTTGGGTCAGCCGGGGAATTGCGCTAAAGAATTTAGAACGCTATGAAGAAGCAATTAGCTCTTACGAACAAGCTTTGAAAATTAACCCAGACGACCATTACGCTTGGCATAATCTTGGCATTTCCCTAAACAGTTTAGGACGGTACACAGAGGCAGTTACCAGCTATAATAAAGCTCAAAAAACTGACCCAAGCTGTGAAAATGGCTGGATTCACAGGGGAGAAGCGCTATACAACTTGGGTAGATATGAAGAAGCGGTCGCCTCGTTTACAGAAGCCTTGAAAATTAACCCAGATTACCTCGATGCTTGGAACTGGCATGGGTATGTGCTGGATAAATTAGGACGCTATGAAGAAGCGATCGCATCCTACGACCAAGCACTAAAAATTAACTCAGATGATTACTATGCTTGGAAGAGTCGGGGTATTACATTGGAAAAATTGGGTAGATATGCAGAAGCACTCATTAACCTAGACAAAGCTTTAGAATTCAAACCTAAGGATGACTTATCTAACCTTTATTATGTTTGGAAATGGCGAGGCATTACACTTAACAAACTGGATAGATATGAAGAAGCACTCATTAGCCTAGACAAAGCTTTAGAATTCACAGTTAATGATGACTTGTCTGACATTTTTTATGTCTGGAAATGGCGAGGCAGTACATTAAATACATTAGGTAGATATGAAGAAGCGATCACATGCTTCGATAAGGCACTGGAAATTCAACCTAATAACCACTATGTTTGGATCTTGCAAGGGCTTGCACTCTATCTATTAGGACACAATGAAGAAGCGATCGCCTCTTATAATAAGGCAGTAGCGATTAAACCTAATGATTACTATGCTTGGTACTGGCTGGGGAAGGCGTTACAGGAACTAGAACGCCATGAAGAAGCGATCGCATCCTACGACAAAGCACTGGAATGTAAACCTGATGATCACCAAGCTTGGAACAACCGAGGGTTTGCGCTATGTAATTTAGGACGCAATGAAGAAGCGATCGCATCCTATGACCAAGCACTGTCAATTCAACCTGATGACCACATAGTTTGGAACTTGCGAGGGCTTGCGCTCTATAAATTAGGACACAATGAAGAAGCGTTCGCATCCGTAAATAAGGCACTAGAAATTCAACCTGATTACGACTTAGTGTGGAGCTTGCGAGCGCTTTTGCTAAAGGATTTAGGACGCTATGAAGAAGCGATCACATCCTATGACCAAGTACTAAAAATTAAACCAGATGACTACAAGGTTTGGAATTACCGAGGCAATGCGCTACGAGATTTAGGACGCAATCAAGAAGCGATTTTCTCCTATGACAAGGCATTGGAAATTCAACCTGATACCCATAAAGCTTGGAACAACAGGGGGAAAGCACTATTTGATTTAGGACACTATGAAGAAGCGATCACATCCTATGACCAAGCACTAAAAATTAAACCAGATGACTACGAGGTTTGGAATGACCGGGGCAATGCACTACGAGATTTAGGACGCAATGAAGAAGCGATTTCCTCCTATGACAAGGCATTGGAAATTCAACCTGATGACCACGAAGCTTGGAACAACCGGGGGAAAGCGCTATTTGATTTAGGACACCATAAAGAAGCGATCGCATCCTATGATAAAGCACTGCAAATTCAACCTGATTTAACTCGTGAGAGGTTAGAGTAATTGCACATTTGCCAAATTTCATTAGCTAGTTTTTCAGCGAGTTGATAAACTTTTAAGTCCTCAAAATCAGGTCTTCTCACAAAAGTCCATTGATCATTTATTGATCAATAGTTCCCAATCCTCATGCCCAATGCCCCATGCCCGTTTACCGAGTAATTCTCCGCATATAATTTCCCCATAATTGAGCTGCTTGAGCACTGCTGCCAGATGTCGGGGAATTATTGTCGTTTCCCAGCCAAACGCCGGTTACAAGTCGCTGACTGGGGATAAAACCAATGAACCACAAGTCAACGTTTTTATCAGTCGTGCCAGTTTTACCAGCTTCACCTAATCCAATGGCAGCACTACGACCAGTACCTCTTGCGATTACACCACGCATCAAACCAGTCATTTCATCGGCGACATCATTTGTCAACACTCGTTTGTTGGCACCTGGATCTTGGTCGAAGGAGTAAATTACACGACAGGTTTTAATATCATTGCGATCGCGACAATCACCACTGTCTAAAATTCGGCTAATGGCATGGGGAGGATTCGACACACCGCGATTGCCAATAGCGCCAAAAGCACCAGTCATTTCCAAAACATTGACTACACTTTGACCCAGTACCAAGCCAGGAACCGGATCGAGATTTGATTTTATCCCCAAACGCTGCGCCATTGCCACAACTTTATCCAGCCCGACTTCTCTGGCAACTCGCAAGGCAATAGGATTTTCTGAAAGCGCCAGCCCGGTGGCAATATCGAAGCTAGTGTCACCACCAGCACGACAGGGTTTATAAGTAAAGCCTTGCCAAGTTAAAGGGGCGCAGGAATAACTCTTGGATGGCGAAATTCCCTGTTGAATAGCGGCAGTGTAAGCAAAGATTTTGAAGGTGGAACCTGGTTGTCTTTTGGCTTGAACAGCACGATTGAACTGACTTTTTTTGTAATCAGTCCCGCCTACCATTGCGAGGATACTGCCTGTACTAGAGTCAAGAGTGACTAATGCCCCTTGAGAAAAATTAAAAGTTCTACCAGAGTTGTTGACCGAATTATTTAACGCTGCTTCTGCTTGTCTCTGTATACCTAAATCGAGCTTGGTTTCAATGATATAGTTTCCCTCTCTTGCAGCTCCCTCCCCCAAAATTGATTCGAGTTCAGAGAAGACGTAACTGTAAAAATAAGGTGCGATCGTTTTAGCTTGCTGTTCGCAGACTTTAGGACTAATTTGGACAGTGGAACGTCTAGCTCGGTTTGCATCCTCTGGTTTAATTTTGCCCATCTCTAGCAACCGCTTAATTACGCGATTTCGGTATTCAGCCGCTTCTAGCTTATTTGGCCCATCTCCACAAAAATCGAAAGCGTTGGGAGCAGGCAAAATTCCTACCAATGTTGCTGCTTCTGCCAAAGTTAATTCTTTAGCCGACTTCTCAAAGTAATATCGGGCTGCATCCTCAAAGCCAGAGGTATCTCCTCCTAAAAAAACCCGATTTAAGTACATCAGCAAAATATCATCTTTGCTGTAAAACGTTTCGAGCTTTAGGGCGACAACTGCCTCCCGCAATTTGCGGCCAAGGGTATCTTGTCTACCTACATACTCGCGGAACAAACTGCGGGCAACTTGCTGGGTAACAGTGCTGGCTCCTTGTTGCACATCTCCGCTGCGGCTATTAATCAACACAGCTCGTAAAATCCCCAGAGGATCAACCCCAAAGTGCCAGTAATAACGACTATCCTCTGAAGCCACTACCGCAGCAGGCAAATAAGGGCCAAATTCCTCTAATCGCTTCATGTCTACATGAGAGATTGTCCGAGGTTCTCTCAGGGGAGTGGCTCCATCACGGGCGTAAACAACTACTGGGGCGCGTGTCGCTGTCGGTAGAGGTCTGACTGAAAATTTCAGCCATTCGACGCCAATCACTAACGTTAACAGGGCACTGACACCACCAACTCCATAAGCTGTCCAACTTGCAGCTTTGACATACCATGCTGGTGGATCGACATATTGTAACCGTACAGAAGCGGCCAGTTCTGGGGGTCCTAGAGTCAGAATATCGCCGTGACGCAGTTCTAGGGAGCTAACACGACGCTTACCACGATAAATGCCATTGGTGGAGTTTTCGTCTTTGATCGTGAAAACTGTTGTGCGCTGAGTAGAATTCCGCGATAGTGACAGGTGAATTTGGCTGACAACAGGGTTACGGATGACGATATCGCTGGATTTGGAGCTACGACCGAGAATATAGCGATCGCCCAACAGTGGATATACCTCTGCTTTATCCGCCCCCGCATCCTGCACCCAAAGTTCTGGTACTTTGGCATTAGGCTTGAGCGCCAATTTAGAAAAATCGACCCTAGCTTGAATCGTATGTACTGCTTGAGTCAGCTGACCTAGTAACGTTTGTGGCTTGTGAGGGGGTTGGGGAGAACTCATCGGCTATTCACATCACAGTTTTTAATGAAGAATCGGGCAAATTACAATCAATTTTAGATGTTAGTCTTTCATCATTTTACTCATAAGCCAAAGCATAAATTAGCTATACGTAAGTTTTTGAGCTAATTTATACTTTAAGTTATGTTAAAGCTAGAATTAGTTTGTGATTTTAATTACTTTTTTATATAAGCAAAGATTTTTTCTATATTCTCAAAAGCTTATGTACCCTAATATTGATAGTTCAATAACTACAAATATAATTTTTAATTTTGTCTTTTTAAACACTAGTTCTCAATAAATAACTGATTTAATTTTTACCAGTTTTACATATCCACATATTCTGAAACAAACCTAAATATCTTCATTTAGGAGGATTTTCTAAAACTTAGTTATCTGCTTTAATAGGGCGAGTGTTCCGTTGAGGTTAATTACAGAATGATGGGAAAATCTCTGAGCCTGATTGGTACAGCTTTATCTTTGGCACTTACTACTAATATTGCTGTAGCCGAATCCAGTAAATCCCCCATAGCCCAATCTAGCAGCGACTCCACTAGCGCACCAACGGAAATCAAGCTGTCGCCAGAAGGTAAGAAAATTCTGTGCGAGCACTTTCCGCTCAACTCCCGCTGTCCCGGCGGCACAGCAGCCACCCCTAGCGCTCCTGGTAGCACTACAGCACCAACAGAAACAACAACGCCTGATAGCACCACCACTCCTGATAGTACAACTGCACCAGGAACCACCCCTGCTGACTCTGGCACTCCCGAAACCACTCCAGCACCAGGAAGCATAACCCCACCGGCACCTGGCGCACCTAGCAACTTAACTCCACCAGGAAGCTCAACCACTCCTGAAGGCGCACCTAGCAACTTAACTCCACCAGGAAGCCCAACCACTCCTGAAGGCGCACCTAGCAACTTAACTCCACCAGGAGGCCCAACCACTCCTGAAGGCGCACCTAGCAACTTAACTCCACCAGGAAGCTCAACCACTCCTGAACAACCTGGCACTCCTGGTAGCACTACCGACCCAGGAAGCGCAACCCCACCAGAACAACCTGGCACTCCTGGCACTCCTGGTAGCAGTATCGAACCAGGTAGCTCTCCCAGTACTCCCGGCTCTAGTTCGCCAAAAACTCCTACCACAGGTAATTAAATTAAAAGCTGGGGCATAATCTAAATAATGGTTTGCCAATCAGCGATCGCAGGTGCATCTTCCTTGAACTCTTGCACCAGTTATGCAAACTGGTGTCAGGTGAGAAATAAAAATTGCTAAAACCTTATACGTAAAGTCTTCGCATATAAGACAGAGCAAGGGTTTAACTAAGTTAATAGCCTGGGGTTAATCATCCCAGGCTTAATAGTTTAATGCGATCTGCCAGTTGAAGTCGGTGTTTTTTGCAAGGAAGCAATTAACAGGCAAACAATACCGATACTAATAAATGAATCTGCCACATTAAATACAGCAAAGTTTATTAGGCGAAAATCAAGAAAATCAACGACATAGCCTAAAACAAAACGATCGATACCGTTGCCCATAGCTCCACCTAAAATCAAACCATAGCCTAACTGATCCCACAAATTTAATGTTGGACCAATTAACGCCAACGCTATCAATACTAAACTCACTCCTAAAGATAGCCAGCGCAACCATTCTACTTTCCCACTTAACAGACTAAAAGCCGCACCAGTGTTAGTGACATAAGTGAAGTGAAATATCCCAGGTAAGAGTGGTAGTGTCTGCCCCAAGCTAAAGCTTTGTACTACCCAATACTTTGTTATTTGGTCTAAGAAAAAAGCGATGAAGGCAGCGATCCAGAAAAGACGATTTTTTAAACGCATGGCAAATTAGTCGTTGGTCATTGGTCATTGGTCATTAGTCATTGGTCATTGGTCATGAGCTTTTGACAAATGACAAAGGACAAATAACAATGAACTAATAAAACATTAAGTGACGCAGTATATATGCTATTACAGTAACTGCACAGACCACAGTTAGTTGACCTGGTAGTGCAAACCAGGAGTATCTAAAGATTGCTTGCATCAAGGTTAGATTTTCTGTGCCTTTCCACTGAAAAAGATAGCTAATAATCAAATAAGTAATACCGCAGATGTGGAGAGTTAACAAGCCACAGATGCAACTAAAGGCAAGAGTTTCTAGTCGAGGTCTTGCTTTAAAGGCAACTAAGCCACAAATCCAAGCTCCTGGAATAAAGCCTAGTAGATAGCCAAACCAAGATAGCTTGACATAACCAATACCGCCGCCATCGGCAAATACTGGTAGTAAGGTTAACCCCATGACTAAATAGGCAATTTGCGAGAGTGCACCCGCATTTTTGCCCCCTAAACAACCCACCAACAATACTGCGCCAATTTGAAAATTGACACCTAAAGGAAAAGTCTGAATTCCGTGCTGACTCCAAGTCCAAGGTAAGGTGATGCCATAAACTTCTAAGAAGGTACCACCCATTGTCAGGAGTAAGCCAATCATAGACCATAGTAATTGATTGGAAGCAGCAAACATTTATCAGGCAACCAAGGAAAAGCAAAAGGGAAAACCAACAGCAACTAGTATATTCATTAATATTGAAATGAAATTTGTGCTTACATCTTTAAGAACTAGCATATTTTCTTTTGCCTTTTTGGTATATAATTTTTCAGTTCTATGAATTGCAGCTGAGGTGTCTATTATCTGATTTTCTTAGCTGAGGCGTGCTGTGAATTCTGGTGTTTAACCTAAAATATGGTAAAATAGCATTATTTATATTAGTATTTATACTAAGTTTGGCCGAGCAGTGCCTAAATTTGGCTACAAAGTTTTGAATGCTTAATCTTAATTAATATTTATATACTTTTTTTATAACTTGACCAACTAAATTACACTATCAATAAAGTTTTGTAAATATATACAAGAAACTTACTATAGTACATATTCCTATCTTAAACCTAAAATAAGAGTATAAAGTTTATCAATAAAATCTAAAAATAAGGGTTTGCACTTCATTAAAAAAACAAGTATCTTTTTGCTTTGTTAACCTTTCGTTAATCTCTATTGTTGTTCTTTGGGAGTATCTTAGAAACGCTCACCTGAAAAGTTACTAAAAAATTGATAGCGATGCTCTCACGTCTTAGTGCAACAAAAACTCATCGCCTCACAGGTTCAATTTCAGTGTTAGCACTGACAATCGGCCTAGCAGCTTGTGGCGGACAGCAAACACCAGATGGTACAGCCACCAAAGATACACCTTCTGGCACTGCGACAGATACTACTGCCTCTAGCCCAGCTAAATTAGACCTTGGCGGAAACGTAAAGTTAAGCGGGGCTGGTGCGTCTTTTCCGGCACCACTGTACGATACCTGGTTCACAGATTTAAACAAAAAATATCCCAATCTGCAAGTTGACTATGCATCAGTTGGTAGCGGTTCTGGAGTTGAACAATTTATCAAAGGCACTGTAGACTTTGGTGCCAGCGATGTCGCAATGAAGGATGAAGAAATCCAAAAAGTACCAGCAGATAAAGGTGTTATTTTACTGCCTGTGACTGCTGGTAGCATCGTGTTGGCTTACAACTTGCCTGATGTTCCAGAACTTAAACTCCCACGAGCCGTTTACGCCGATATTCTATTAGGCAAAATCACCTCTTGGGATGATGCCCAAATTGCCAAGGCTAACCCAGGTGCAAAGCTTCCGAAAGAGTCAATCACAGTTGTTTATCGTTCCGATGGTAGCGGAACTACGGGTGTGTTCACAAAACACCTCAGCACTATCAGCCCTGAGTGGAAAAGTAAAGTTGGTGAAGGCAAAACTGTCAACTGGCCTAAGGGAGTAGGTGCTAAAGGTAACGAGGGTGTTACTGCTCAAATCCAACAAACTCAAGGTTCCATTGGTTATGTCGAGTATGGCTATGCCAAACAAAATAGTCTTAAGTTTGCTGCTTTGGAAAATAAAGGCGGTAAGTTTGTTGTAGCTAGTGAAGAGTCAGCTTCTAAAACTCTCGAATCAGTACCTTTACCTGCAAATCTCCGCTCCTTCATTTCCGATCCCGAAGGGGCTGATTCCTATCCCATCGTCACTTACACCTGGATTTTGGCTTACAAGAAATATCCCAATGCGGCAAAAGCCAAGGCGATTGAAGCTGCGATCGAATACGCTTTAACTGATGGACAGAAGCAGGCTAGTGCATTAGGATATGTTCCTCTACCGCCAAATGTGATCACAAAGGTGGCTGCTGCTGCTGACCAAATCAGTCCAGAGTACAAAATTTCTGTCGCTAGTGGTAGTAGCGCTAGCAAGTAAGTAATCAAACACGCCTATTCAGTAGTAACTTTGAACATAGAGTTACTATTGTTTGTATCAGTTTAAATAGATAATGAGGCGACAATTTTACTAATCTGGTTGCCTCCCATATTTTTCTCTGATTTAATTCTGAAAGTCGGTATTCATGACTACAAATTCTCAAAATATTTCATCAGCGATGAAAAATCGCTCTGACGCCGAAAAATCCTTAGATTTGGGTTTTATTTGGCTGACTAAAATTTTTGCTTTTGGAGTTGCTGGGACTTTATTATGGATCGGGTCGCAGGTTGCAATTGCCTCTTGGCCTGCTATCCAAAAGTTTGGTGCTGGCTTTTTAGTCAACACCACTTGGAACCCGGTTAATGATAGCTACGGAGTTCTACCTCAAATTTATGGAACTCTCTTGAGTTCTTTTATTGGTCTGCTGATAGCAGTGCCAATTGGGGTTGGTACTGCTATTGTACTGAGCGAGGATTTTTTGCCTGCTAAAGTGAAGCTGGTACTGGTTTTCGCAGTAGAACTGCTCGCAGCTATTCCCAGCGTTGTCTACGGAGTTTGGGGTATTTTCGTTTTAGTGCCAATCTTAACCAACTTGGGAAAATGGCTCAATGGTTACTTTGGCTGGCTGCCATTTTTTAGCACTTCTCCTACAGGGCCAGGAATGTTACCGGCGGGAGTCATCTTAGCGATTATGACTTTGCCCATCATCACAGCCTTATCCCGCGATGCCTTGATTTCTGTACCCCCAAGCTTGCGCCAAGCCTCTATAGGGCTGGGAGCAACACGCTGGGAAACAATTTTGCAAGTTCTCATTCCAGCAGCCTTTTCGGGCATAGTTAGTGCTGTGATGCTGGGACTTGGCCGGGCAATGGGAGAAACAATGGCTGTAACGATGTTAATCGGCAACTCCAACAACATTAGTCTTTCTCTTTTAGCACCAGCCAATACGATTTCTTCTCTATTGGCAAATCAATTTTCAGAGGCGAGTGGTTTGCAAGTTGCAGCTTTAATGTACGCGGCTTTAATTCTATTTTTTTTGACACTGGTAGTCAATATTCTGGCAGAGTTGATCGTTCTGAGAGTCAAGCGAATATAGCTTAGTTTTGGGTTAAATTATGACTTCTAATTTTCCAGAGCGCAGTTTAACTCGCTCCCCCACGTCTCAAAGGACACTGTTTAATACAGTGATGACCGTAGTCGCATTTATCTGCGGAGTATTGGCACTTTTACCTTTACTAGCAGTGCTTTCTTACGTAATTATTAAAGGCTTTAGCAGTCTGAATCTAGCCGTGTTTGTTGAATTGCCACCCAAAGCTCTCCAAAAGGGAGGAGGCTTTGGTAATGCAATTTTAGGCACGCTGCTGATGGTAGGAATTGCTGCCTTGATTAGTATCCCCTTTGGAGTTTTAGGGGCAATTTACATCACAGAATTTAGTTCGGCAAGAGTAGCTAGATGGGTGCGTTTTGCGGCTAACGTCCTTAGTGGAGTCCCCTCAATTATTGCTGGGGTATTTGCCTATGGGATTGTAGTTTTGACAATGGTAAAGTTGAACTTAGGATCGTATTCAGCTCTAGCTGGAGGGTTTGCACTAGCAATTTTGATGTTGCCAATTATTCTGCGAACTACTGATGAAGCGTTACAGTTAGTATCGCAAGATTTGCGACAAGCATCTGTAGGGTTGGGAGCGACTAACTTTCAAACTGTAAGTCAAGTAGTCTTACCAGCAGCTTTACCAGCTATTGTAACTGGGGCAACGTTAGCGATCGCCAGAGCATCTGGAGAAACCGCACCTTTGCTATTTACTGCTCTATTTTCTAACTTTTGGCCAGATGGTTTATTCCAACCAACAGCTTCCCTGGCTGTTTTAGTTTACAAATACGCCATTTCTCCGTTTAAAAATTGGCAATCTCTAGCTTGGGCAGCATCTTTAATTTTGGTATTGATGGTTCTAATCACAAGTATCATCGCTCGCTGGGCAACTCGCAAAAAAGCTTAGTAAACAACCATCCACAGTGCAAATCCCATCGTTTAAACTAACACTAGATTTAATTTATGCCTACCAACACTAGGACAGTGAATAACACTGAAACCGTTTTACGCACTGAAAATCTCAACGTTTACTATGGCAAGTTTTTAGCCTTACAGAATATTTGGCTAGATATACCGAAAAATCAGGTGACAGCTTTTATCGGCCCTTCTGGTTGTGGTAAAAGTACGTTGTTGCGATGCTATAACCGTCTCAATGACCTGATTGAGTCATTTCGGGCAGAAGGTAAAATACTTTTTTACGATAAAAATTTATATGCATCCGACATCGACCCTGTAGAAGTGCGTCGGAGAATTGGAATGGTGTTTCAAAGACCAAACCCATTTCCTAAATCAATTTATGACAATATTACTTTTGGAGCCAAAATCAACGGCTATAAAGGTAATTTAGATGAATTGGTAGAAAGCAGTCTCAGAAAAGCAGCATTATGGGATGAAGTCAAAGATAAACTACAGCAAAGTGGCTCATCTTTATCGGGTGGACAACAACAACGGTTATGTATTGCTCGTGCGATCGCAGTACAACCTGAAATTATACTGATGGATGAACCTTGCTCCGCTCTTGACCCCATTTCTACCTTGCGTGTTGAAGAACTGATTCACGAACTTAAAGAGCAATATACTATTGTCATTGTCACCCATAATATGCAGCAAGCAGCCCGTGTTTCTGATAAGACAGCCTTTTTTAATGTTCGGACTTCAGAAACAGGAACCCGTAATGGCTATATGGTAGAGTATGATGCAACAGAAGTAATTTTCAACAATCCTCAGCAGGAAGATACTAGAGATTATGTCAGCGGCAAATTTGGATAAATAAATATTTTACATTTTTGATGTTAAAGCAATGAGGGATACTCGAAAATTAAAGTTGTGCGATATTCCTCTATGTTTTTATTTGAAGGACTTTTTTCCTCCCCAACAAACTTCATCTCCATGCTGTCTGATGTCTATTACTTGGTGCGCTCAAAAACTGACGGGAATTATCTTATAGCTCGTCCTGATGCTGAAACATCGGGTTATTTATTGCTGTTTCAAGAAAACTTTGACGCCCTTAGCTATCTCAACACCCACGCAGCAGAAGTGGCAAATCGCTTTGCAGTGGAATCTATTGCGCGTACACAGTTGGGAAACTTGCTCAAACGCTGGGGTTTTAGCGGCGTGGGTATTGTAACTGACCCGTTATTACCCAAAGTTGAGTTTTTACAGCACAATTAACTAATTCGTAATTCGTAATTTTTATTAATTAAATAGTTGTGCGATCGCACAAGTAAAATCAGGCAATATAGATGAACTCAATTCATCACCATTGAATAACGTAGCAACTAACTTTAAACTTGCTTGTTCGCGTCGATATACTTCCACCCGTTGCTTGCGCCAATCTGCAATCCAATATTCTCTGACACCTCGTGAAGAGTAGAGCTTAAGTTTTAGTTCTCTGTCCCGCTTTTCATTTTCACTACCAGCAGATAACACCTCTACAACCAGTTCTGGCGCACCTGTCAAATGTCCCGCCTCGTCTAAAAGTAAAGGCAATCTCTCATTGCTAACCCAGACAACATCGGGAATAACATTATCATTATCGCCAAAAATTATTCCTGGAGCCGTCACAACTTCTCCCAGCCCAGTAATTTGTGACCAGTTATCCAAGGAAGTGCTAATTCTGACACAGGTTTTTTGATGCTTCCAATGAGGCGCTCTAGTCACAAATAATTCCCCGTCGATAATTTCATAGCGATTCCCGTTATCTGGAAACAACTCTAAGTCGGCGGTAGTCCAGCACACTCTCTCAGATATTGGCTGGTTCATAAATCATCTCTGTTAGGGATTTACCTATTTTAGCTGAGTGGAAATGGAACATCATAGCGTTTTTTGTTTGTATGCAATACAGTCTGACCTCTCGTTTTAGGCTTTGAATCTTACTCCCTAACGCTAGTAAGGAAGGGTTAGGGGTTAGGTCTGTATTGAACTCAACTCAGAAGTGCTATATGGCTTTGCCCAACGCAACACACCATTTTTATTACTCAATGTTTTATTATCTTAGTTGCACTCCCGTAATCTCTATGATATTCCTTATAAGTAATAATAATATTGACATTCTTTATAAGGAATACTATACTTTGAGGTAGGAAGTGAATTGGACTTGGGAACTTTATCAAGATTTCAATGGGGAAATCCCCAAAGATTTGCTTGCTTTTTTCATTAGGATGATTCCTGAACAGGAGCAACCAGAAAATCCACCAAAGCCATTACTGAGTCCTTCCGAAACTAGGCGTTTGCAAGTTAATCTTGGCTACCTGTGTAATAAAGGACTCGCATCACTCACTAGTGGCATCTTTGAGAAACTCGAAGATGACCTGTATGAGTTATGTATGACCAAGAGCGAACATAATCCAAGGTTTATTTTAACGGCTGCAACTCCTCAGCGATTTGTTGTGCTGCACGCTTTTATGAAGAAATACGACGACGCTATTAAAGATAGAGACAAAGAGCCTGCAAGAGTGAGATTGCGTGAATTGCAGCAGAGGGAAAAGTCATGAAAAAGCCTAATTTTCAAGCTTGGTTGCAGCAGAAGGTAAGCGATGATCCAGAAGTGATTTTGGCGGGAAAGTTAGAGTTTCTGCGCTTATATCTTACCGATGCTATGCGGGAAATACGTAATAAAGCAGGATTGACTCAGGCAGAGCTAGCCCAAAAACTGGGAGTGAAGCAAGCGGCTGTGTCCAAGTTGGAGTCCGCCTTAAAGGAACATGAGTTGGAATCGGTGTTGCACTATTTACATACCTTGGGTGCAGATTTGCTGGTAGCCGTCAAACAAGGGGATGACTTATATCAAGCTAGTGATAACGAAGGTGTTTTGCTGGTAGATGTACCAGATGTAGTTTTCCAAAAAGCATTGGCGGCAAACATGAGCGTGCGGGAATATGTGCGTGTCGCCGTTGAGAAGTTTTCTGGCGAGGATGATGGACTGAAAACAGCTTTGGTAAAACTGCTGGAAAGTGACGATTCGGTAGCGGTGAAAGTGAGAGAGCGTTTGGGTTCAAGGACAATCGGAGAAATTGCTGTAGAGTTGGAAAAATGTTTGAGTCTATCTGAAAAAGATAAGATTTTTGCTGTGAAAAATGTTTTGGCTGCTAATGTGGCGTGTAGAGAAAGTAATCGTGGAAGTAGTGATGAAGTTGATGAAATTGAGTTGTTGGATTTAGCGGAAGAATTGCTAGAGAAGTTAAAGGAATTTTTTGAGCGGTATAAATAAATTCATAAACTAAACTCATAAGCAGGAATTTATTGGTGATAGAAGAAAAATGCCTGAATGCTTATTTAAAGCTAATACATGAACTTCTCCAATCTTCTAAGGGACAAGAACCGGGAATTTTAGAGGTTCATAAAAACCTGATAGATGGTGATTTGGTAGACACTATGAAGCAGGTAGCTGCAACATTAGCGGAGCAGAGATACGAAGAAAATGCCATTTTTATCCGTAGGGTTGCTGTTACAATTTCCGCTACTATAGGTAAGCCATCGCCAGCAGAAACTTATGTAGAACTTATTCTAATGCTGTTACAAGCAGTGAGTAGTAGTCATGCTGATCCACAAGTGGTTTATCCATTTCTGCAAGCTAACCTAGACAAAATTGATGATAAATTTTCTTGCTGTTTGAAGGCTTGGGCTATAGATATGTTAATAGAAGAAAATCTAATTTCAGCAGAAATCTTAGCAACTGACATTTTTAATTTCAGTAACCTGATCGCTGAGTTTCCTTTAGGAAGTAAAGCATCAAATATAGAAATTGCCATTGCTGGCTATGAGGTAGCTCAAACTGTCTTTACTCCAGAAGCCTTTTCCCAAGAATGGGCTATGACTCAAAACACTTTAGCCGCTGCCTATATACAGCGTATCCGAGGATATAAAGCCGAAAATATAGAAATTGCTATTACTGCTTTGCAAGAAGCTTTGCAAGTCTTTAATAAACAAGACTTACCTACAGAATGGGCTATGACCCAAAACAGTTTAGCTGGTGCCTATATCAAGCGTATCCAAGGAGACAAAGCTGAGAATCTGGAAATGGCTATAACTGTTTTGCAAGCAGCTTTAGAAATCATTACCGAAAAAGCATTTGTTCAAAAATGGGCTACTATTCAAAATAATCTAGCAGTTGCTTACCGTGACCGAATCCGAGGGAACAAAGTAGAGAATCTAGAATTAGCTATAGCCGCCTGCAAATCTGCTTTACGAGTTTTTACTAAAGAAGCTTTTCCACAGGAGTGGGCTGAAACCCAAAATAATTTAGGAAATAGCTATCGCTATCGTATTAAAGGAGACAAAGCAGAAAATATAGAATTAGCGATTGCCTGTTATCAAGCAGCAGCAAAAGTTTTTAGCCAGACAGATTATCCTCAAGGATGGGCTGATGTAAAAAACAATTTGGGGCTTGCTTACTTAGAACGTATTCAAAAAGACAAAGAGCAAAATATAGAATTGGCTATATTTGCTTTTGAAGAAGCTTGCCAAATTTTTACTAAAGAAGCCTTTCCTAACGAATGGGCAAGAACTCAAAATAACTTAGGTATTACTTATTTGGATAGAATTTGTGGTACTAGATTGGAAAATTTGGATTTAGCTATTATTTCTCTACAAAAAAGCTTACAAATTTTTACCAAAGAATTTTATCCTATAAACTGGGCTATGACACAAATGAATTTGGGAATTTGCTATGGTGAGCATTTTAAAGAAGATTACACAAACGACTTAGAACTGGCTATCACTGCTTTTCAATTTGCTTTACAAATTCGTACTCAAGAAGCTTTCCCGGAAGACTGGGCATTAACTCATAGTAATATTGATCATATTTATAACTTGCATGGATATTTTACGAAAGCAATTGAATCTTTCCAGTTAGCCTTAACCGTCTATCAACACAACATATTTCCGCTTGATTGCTTTATAACAGGACGTAACTTGGGTAACACAGCTTTCTCCAATGATAATTGGGATAAAGCTATCCAAGGCTATGAAGCAGCTATTGACGCAGTAGAAACTAGCCGTAATTGGGTAACTTCTGAATCCCGCCGTCAAGAAATTATAGAAGAATCCATTGATGTTTATCAAAACATGGTGCAAGCCTGCATCAATGCTGGACAAATAGAAAAAGCCTTTGAATACTCCGAGCGATCGCGTTCTAAACGCCTGGTAGACTTAATGGCAAGCTACAACCTCTCTAAAGGCGAAGAAATTCCCCCAAAATTCCAAGAATTATTGCAGCAGTATGAAGCACTGCAATGGCAAATTGACCAAGAACGCCAAAGCCATAAATCTGAAAATAATCGCAGTGACACACGCGCTGCTTGGGAAGCTTATAATGAAGCGATCGCATCTTTAGAAACTCAAAAACAACAAGTTTGGGAAAATCTCAGACGCGAAGATCCCGTATTAGCTGGCGAAATTCAAGTTAACCCCCTCAGCTTATCGGAAATTCAAAAGCTAATTGACCAACCCAATACAGCTATCCTCAGTTTCTACACTACCAACAGCGACACCCATATTTTTGTCGTCCAGCAAAACCAAATTACTTTCCACACCTGCACAGGACAAGGGTTATATACGTTACAAGGCTGGATTAGCCAGAATTGGTTATTGCCTTATATGAATGATTCCCAAAAATGGGAAACTCAAATTAATAGTATTCTCCGCGAATTAGCTAAACGCCTGCAAATATCTGAACTCATTTACCAACATCTTGAAGGAGTAGAAGAGTTAATTTTAGTACCTCACATATTACTACATCAGATTCCGTTTGCTGCTTTGCCTACAGGAGAATATCAGGAATATTTAGGAGATAAATTTATCATTCGTTATACCCCAAGCTGCCAAATTTTAGAATTTTGTCAACAACGCGACAATGTAGGGAAATTTAATGAAATATCTCTACAATATGGAACTGTGGAAGATGCCGAAGATAACCTTCCCTGTGCCAGATTTGAAGGCGAACAACTCGCCAAAATGTACAATATTCCACCAGAAAACAGATTAATTGGCAGCAGTCAAGCTACCTCTAACAAGTATCGACAGTTAGCACAACAAGTTCAAGTACTTCATTGCTGCCACCATGCCCAATCTCGCCTCGATAATCCCTTAGAATCACAGTTAAAATTAGCTGATGGTAGCATCACGTTGGGGCAATTGATGACACCAAGCTGGCGTTTACCTCAACTTGTAGAAGTATTTCTGTCTTGCTGCGAAACTAATTTGGGTACTCCTTCTTTAACTGACGATATTCTTACTCTCTCCACAGGCTTTTTGTGTGTTGGTGCTAGAAGCGTTGTTAGTACTTTGTGGTCAGTCAATGATTTAGCCACAGCATTATTTTCCCTTTTTTACTACCAGCATAGGCAAGAAGGTAAAAACCGTCCTGAAGCATTACAGAAAGCCCAAATTCAGCTACGAAAATTCACAAAAGTAGACCTTAATAAAATATTTCAGGAAGTTGAAGTAAGGGAAAAAGAACTGATAGGAAATAGAAAAAAATATCCTTCGGGTTCTATCGAATATGAACAATGGAAGCTTGAATATAATATGTATACCAAATTGAACAGACGAATTAAAGAAATCGAAAACTCTACTCAGCAATTTCCCTTTTCACTTCCTCATTACTGGGCTGCTTTTATTTGCCACGGTTTACGGTAAGAAAATAATAGTATTGGGGCAATTACTCGCCCTGTTCATCAACCTGATTAACATTTGGTAAGAATTTAGGATTCAAAGTTTGGTCTAAAGTGTAGGGACAGATTTCTGGAAAAACATTTTCACCCAACTCAGTTTCTCGAATCGCTAAAGCCAAACCTAGTTCATAAACACTGAAGAAAACTTCATCAAGATAGGGTTTCAAACTAGCGCTATCTTGCAGAAGCAGCTTAATTTGAATACGTTGCTCTCGAATTGTACCCAACCAGCTATTGCTACGTTTTTCAGGTTGAAATTGCCATTTTAGTAGATGTCCTAGCAATACTCCCAGCCGATTTCGCAATTCTTGCCGTTCTCTTCTACCCAGAGTTTCAATTTCTTCAATCAGGTTAACTGTATCTAATTGTTCCCACTGTTGAGTTTTGAGCAAGCTAACCTGCTTTTGCGTCCAATCATAGAAATCTGTTTCATATAGGTGAGATGTGTACATTTTTTCCACTTTATTTACACCTATTTACTTACCTACCCTTGCGGTAAAGCTTGTACCAAAATCCAAAATCCAAAATCTAAAATCCAAAATCTAAAAATAAATATTGGGTTTAGCGATGCCTACGGTAGCAAGCTACGCTAAACCCAACCTCAAATAATCTAAAATCTCAGAACTAATTCGCTACTTCAGCCACCTCAATGACTCGCCCTTCATAGTCCTTGACCAAAAAGTTCAGGGGTTTGTGGTTACGAATCTTCAATTTCAAACCGCGCATTTCGACTCGCATTAAAATCATTTCCAGGCAGTCATGGTCAAAACAAACGTGGCGTTGTTGATTTTTGCTACCTAAACTTGCACCAGTAATGACGTGTAGCTGGGTGTTTTTCTTCAATTGATACCACAGCCCATCGTTAGCATTATTCATCATTTTGCTAGACAAGCTTGGCCCAGTAGACATATATAACGGATCGATGCCAGTTGCGCCTATAGTTTGTTCGTAGTTGTAGTAGTAGTGCAATGGCACCTCAGCTGCTGGCAAATCTAGCAGCCCTTCATACAATTGTCGGGCAATCTCCAAATCTGACACCATTACAGTGTGTACTTTTGGGGCACTGGTGAGAAACATCCACATAGCACCAGCGTAAGCTGCTAGCAGCATTACCATAATGCCTTGGGTGGAGAACAGGCTATCTAAGGGCAGGGAAGGCAGAAAGGAGCCTAAAGTAAGGGGACTGAGCAGGAACGATATCACACTAACTTCTATAACCATGAACAAATAAGGATTCTTTAAGAGAGTTGATTTTATGATTGTCGATTAAGACTAAAATTAAGTCCTTGTTTCTAGTTTATCAATACTCAAGTAGTCTGAATCTCATCTACAAACTGAGCAACACCAAGATATTATGCGATTAACTAGGGGAGTGCAATTCCCAAAACTATTTTAACAACTATCAACTCCAAGACTTGTGCAAATTCCTCATTTTCCCGAAGCTAATCACCCACTGGTGAAGTCGCTGTTCCATCACAGTGACCATGAACTACTGAATCTGTTTCAGCGCTATCCAGATGCTGGAAAGTACTTTACGGTGATTTTTTGTCGCTATAGCCCCATAGTCTACACCTTAATTCGGCATTCGGCGCGATCGCCTGTGCAGGCAGATTATCTGTTTGCCCTCACCTGGCGACATATATATTACGAACTCGGTGGACTAAAGTTAACTGACTCTGAATCAGATGAGGAAGCTTTGACCATGCAGAATTGGTTAATTAATATGACAGCTTTCTGTATAAATGAGATTAAACTACCACCCACAGAAGCAATTCATTATTCTCTACAAGCGACTTCACCGCCGCTATGGTGCTATGTACAACAGGCGTTAGACCAACTACCGCCAGTTTTACGATTAATTGTATTAATGGCTCAAACTTTCCATTGGAGTGAAACTAGAATCGCTGCTTATCTACAAGCTGAAGGAGAAGCGATCGCTCCTAATGAAGTAGCCAATTTTCTCCAAGAAGGCTATCGTATGCTAGAGGACAAGTTACCCACAGATATCCGCACTATATACTTTGGGGAAGATTTAGCTCAATCAAAACTTCAGTAAAAATGCGTATATTGATTGTCTTCAATTTAAAACTTAAAACTTTTTCTTAGACCTTCTACTTAAACCCGCAACTTTACGGGTAATTTTTATGAAACAACGGCTTGTATTTCCCTGCCAAAAGGTAGGCTTAATTTGTGTAGGTGAGATTTCTTGTCCCCAGGTACTTTTACACAGCTTTTTACTGTTTGCTTTTTTGCTGAGTCCTGTAGCGGGTGCGGTTGATATTTCCGAACAACTCCATCGCCCTTTAAATAATTCTGTTGGGCGACAATCAAGAGATGAAGCAGACGGTTTGCTGCGTATTGGTCAACAAGAATACGCTTCAGGACATGCCGACAAAACAATTGCGTCTTGTTGGCGAGCATTAGAACTATATCATTCCATTGGTGACCTGAAAGCACAAGGTCTGACGTACAATTTGCTTGCTAAGGCTTATGTGCAGCTTGGTAGTTCAAAAGAGGCAGAAGATGCTTTCAGAAGAGGATTAGCGATCGCTCGTGATACTAAAGACTTCCAATCTCAGATTTTTGTGCTGAATAATATCGGTACATATCTGCTGCAACAAGGCGAATCTAGTGCTGCTGGTAAAACAGTTGAAGATGCACTCGCAATTGCTCACGGGGTCAAAAATATTGAAGGTGAAGGACTGTCTTTGAGTAATTTAGGTTTAGTAAGTGCCAGGTTGGAAGATTATAACAAGGCGATTAAACTGTACGAAAATGCTTTAATTTTCCGCCGTCAAACTGGCGATGCCATCGGTGAAGCAAATACCTTGAATAATTTAGGAGATGCTTACTTAGCATCTGGAAATTATCAAGATACCATTGCTACTTATGGTGAAGCAATGCAGAAAGCTAAAACCAACCGCGATCGCACCAATGAATTACGGGCAATTGACGGTTTAGTTACGGCTCACACTGTTGTAGGACGTTACGAACGCGCCTTTGACTTACTAGAGCAGCGTTTAGCACTCGCTAAAGAATTACAAAATTTACGCGAAGAATTAAAATCTTTTGAATCTTATGCCCAGTTATATAAGCAACAAGGTAACTACCTAACTGCCCGCAATTTTTACGAAAGGGCAATTATACTGGCGCGGACATTGCAAGACAACAACCAAGAATTGCAATTGCTGGATCAGTTAACTAAAATGCTTCAGCGAAAGTAGTTAAAAGGGCGGTTGGAAACCACGTCTACACAGGCATATATAGCAAAGTGCTGAGTGCTGTTAGCGTCAGCGGGGCGTTTAGCCCGTGCTGAGTAGAAACCCAGTTAAATCAAGGCTTTTAGCAATCAATATTGTCCTACCCTATGTGGCTACGGCTATAAAAGCTTGATTTTCTCTTAGCCCAAGTCGGTGTAGCTCTTATTTATGTAGCCGTGAATAACCTTCGCCCTAATTCTAAATTAATTAATTCAAGAACACTGAACCATTTCGTTCAATTCTCATTGTACTTCTACCCTGTGTTGCATTGGTGGCTTCCTTAAATGTAACTTCCAAATTTCCTGGCTCTGAAGCAGCTTGTGGAGTCACTATTAACTGTCCGCCATCTTCTCGTTCAAATGTTACTGTTACTGGTGCTTTTAAACCCTGACTATCTAATTAGTATTTAAGAGCTTGAGACTCAAGCACAGCGAGAAGTT
>NZ_JABXKF010000021.1 GCF_017115165.1 Nostoc sp. LPT
TCCGCGCTTGGATGGCTCCTCAAGATCAACCCCACGAACAATTTGTATTCCCTGAAGAAGTTCTACCTCGCGGTAACGCTCTCTAAGAATTCAAATTTGACCATGACCTAAATTAAAGTTGTGGTTGGCAGAAATTGACACACCCAGATTAAAATAATCTCCTTGTAATCAGCCAATAAAGTGTCAATTTTCAACATTCTCCAGTAATCTCCCATCAAATAGGTGGGAGATTTTTTATATATATGGTTAATATCTCTAAATTTATATGTTATATTATTTATAGGTTCTGAACCCAGAGTAAATGCTCTGCCCTTTTAAAACTAAGACCGCTTAGGCAATAAGGAGGTGATGCCCATGATAGAAAGTAGTAAATGCATGGGTCATCAGGTTGCAGTTAGCCGGCTGTGTGCCGGAGCTGTTCTCTAAAAGTTAGCCTTAGTCATCTTTGAGATACTAAGTTAGCTCAAGTAGCTAGGCAAGCTCGGAGTTCCTTCCGGCAGTCTGGTTGCAACCTGAAGACCCGCTAGACCGCCCTGAATTAGATCGCCCGATCTAGTTCAGGGCGGATAGTTTTTTATAGGTGATTTTTGTTTTATCAATAGTTATTTTTAAAAGATAGATAATGATCGCTGTCGTGGATAAAGACAACCTATTCAAGTTTTCTAAAAAGAATAAATATCTTACATTAAACCTTGGAATATGATCAAATGTGAGAAATAGCGTCTATATGCCAAGTCTGATTTAAATCTAGACATACGCATTGTGGCTTAATTTATCCTCCCATACTTTCTGTGTGCAGAATAAAAGGGGTTTGCCTTTGTCAGATGCAAAATGTAACAAATATATAAGTATGAATTTCTTGATATGGCACAACTACTCACCGAAGCAGAAATTCAAGAACAGGCAAAGGTTCTGTCAGATTGGACTGTTCAAGACTCCAAGTTGCAGATTACCCGCACATTCAAAGATTTTATTGAAGCAATTGAGTTTGTCAATAAGCTGGTTGAGCCGGCTGAGTCAGCCGGACATCATCCAGATATAGAGATTTCCTACAATAAAGTGAAGATTACACTTACAACACATGATGCAGGCGGATTGACGCAGCCAGACTTTGATGTAGCACAGGTGATTTCCCAGATCAACTAAGTGATTTCTTCTAACATCTTGCACCAGACGATAGGAAGTCACCGCGATATACGATTTGTATAGCCGAGCCAGTGTGTTCTAACTGGCGTGAAATTTATACTAGGGGTAATTGGAAGAAGCGATTTTTAATGGCAAACTGCTAAGTGTCTAAAGCTTTCAGCAATTTAGCCGGCATAAAGAGCGAATAACCCAAACCCTACTCCCTGCTTAGATATTTAGATAAGTATGTGTGACAGTTATCAAGGCGATCGCTCCAATCTTGCCATCTAGATCGGATGTTTTATAATGTTATGATATAAAGATATGTTTTTGCATAAGTTAATCACATAAGTTTTTAACCCAAAGTTAATCGTTTATTAGCTTTGCAAAAACTAAAATTGTAGTAGTGGCAACTATATCTCATCCACAGGTTTCAATGAGATGTCGCATTTTTGAGAATTTAGGTGCAACGAAACCAATTATCTAAACAAGGTGTGAGGAGTAAAGTTAAGATGTCTAATCTCTTGTGGAAATCCTTAGTGGTTAGCCCAGCAGTTTTGGGAGCAACATTGTTAGTTTCGGCAACAGTAATGGCAGCCCCAAACCCAACCACAGAAGTATCATCAGCCAAACAACTAGGTGTAACCGAAGTTGCCCAACAGCCAGAAATATTGGCTCAAACAACCATAGATCAAGTTAACCGCTACAGTAACGAAGGCAACCAAGGTAATTCTCAGTCTCAAGTAACATCGGTTTCTCAATTTTCCGACGTACAACCTACTGACTGGGCATTTCAAGCATTACAGTCCTTGGTTGAGCGCTATGGTTGTATTGCAGGTTATCCGAATTCCACTTATCGCGGTAATCGTGCTTTGACCCGTTATGAATTTGCTGCTGGTTTAAATGCCTGTTTGGATCGGGTTAACGAATTGATTGCCACAGCAACAGCTGACTTGGTAACTAAACAAGATTTAGCTACGTTGCAACGGTTGCAAGAAGAATTTTCCGCAGAATTGGCAACCCTACGCGGTCGCGTAGATTCCTTAGAAGCGCGGACTGCTGAATTAGAAGCAAATCAGTTCTCCACTACCACAAAACTAGTCGGTGAAGCCGTTTTTGCCGTTAGTGATATATTTGGAGGTAACACTGGTGACAACAACAATACTGTCTTCCAAGATCGGGTACGTTTAGACTTGCAAACCAGCTTCACTGGTAGAGACGTTTTACATACTCGTCTGGCAGCGGGTAATTCAACAGCCTTTACACAATTTAACGACGCTAATAATCCGATCGGTACTGCTGAAGGCACACAAACATATCAAGTTGGTATAGGCAATGGTAACAACAGTGTCAGAGTAGACCGCTTGAGTTATGAAGCTCCCATAGGCCCAGCCCAAGTTTACCTCGTAGCTAGTGGCGGACGGCATAGCCAGTATGCTGCTGTCAACAATCCTTACTTTTTTGACAATACTGACGACGGCGGTAACGGCGCTTTATCTACCTTTGCTTCTGAAAGTCCCATCTATCGGATTGGTGGCGGTGCCGGTATAGCGCTCAATCTCCCCCTTGGTAAAGGTGGCGGCATCCTGGGAAATAGCTCAATCACTGCGGGTTACTTGGCATCCCAAGCTAATAATCCTGGTTTTGGTATAAATGGTCAAGGTCTAGGTCTGACCAACGGTGACTATGCTGCTTTAGGACAGTTGAACTTTAGTGTTGGCGATCGCTTGGCTTTAGCTGCTACCTACGTCCACGGATATAGCGCAAGTGGTGCTTTATTTGACTCTGGTACAGACGGAGCAACTGGAGCCTTTGATGTAGGTACTGGACAAGCTAACTTTTTAGGTAATGCAGCAGGTCTTGCAGCAGGTGTAGCAACTCCATCTAGCAGCAACTCCTACGGTGTGTCAGCTGCGTTTAGACCCAGTGACAAACTGTCTATTAGTGGCTTCATCTCTTACCATGACGTAACTGGGGTAGGTGCAGGTGATGATTATGAAGCTTGGAGCTACGGTGTAGGGCTAGCCTTACCTGATTTCGGTAAAAAGGGTAACGTTTTAGGTCTTTTTGCTGGTGCAGAACCCTATTCCTTTAACCGTCCAGGTTTTGGCGGTGATAATGATATACCTTATCACTTTGAAGGCTTCTACAAGTATCGTGTGTCGGATAACATCTCTGTAACACCGGGTGTAATCTGGTTGACCTCTCCTGGTCAAAACAGAGGTAACGATGATGCTATTATCGGTACGCTCAGAACTACTTTCACCTTCTAGAGCATTGATTATCTACTGACAATTTTGAACTCCATTCCTCCCCGCCATCAGGCGGGGCTTTTTGTTTTCAGTAGTAACAATGGATAAACCCCAGTAGTTAACCGGAGTATACTAGAAAAGTTAGGAGTTATCAGTTATGGCGGGTTTGATATGAATAGACTAGAGTAATGCCCACTCTACAAGTGACTTACGCCGTGAGCAACTCTTTCTGAGCGAGCTTTTTTAGTAGAAGTTGGCGGTATAAAGCTACATATTGCGTAATATCTTAACTCTACCAATTTGAGATTTTGAATTTTAGATTTGAGATTGAAGGAAAAATCTCAAATCCAAATTGAATGACTCCTAATTCCTAACTCCTAATTTCTAACCCCTAACTTATTGCTGCTTGTGGAACTATCCTGTAAATCGGAATACGCAATTCTCGCCTTATTAGAGATGGCCGCTCATTACGAAAGCGGCGAACCGCTGCAAATTCGACAAATTGCAGCACAACAAAATATACCCGATCGCTATCTGGAACAGCTACTAGCAACCTTGAGGCGTGGCGGTATAGTTAAAAGTCAGCGTGGATCAAAAGGTGGCTATCTGTTAACGCGAGAACCCCGAAAAATCATCCTTTTTGAGATTTTGGAATGTTTAGAAGGCTTAGAGGCGCGGGCTGGTGAAGAAAACGTTAATTCCAAAAGCACAGACAGTTCAGTCATAGAAGAAATTTGGCAAGAAGCAAGTCGCGCGGCAAATTCCATCTTGCAGAAATATACGCTCCAGGATCTTTGTGAAAAACGAGATTCGCGGCGGCAATTAGATATCATGTACTACATTTAGTCAAGAGGGATTTGTCATTTTTTGATGACTAATGACCAATAGCTAATAACTAAATAATTAAGTAGGAAGACACAAATAAACTTAACTATATCAGTCAAGGGCAAAATAGCTAAAAACCTCTTGCCTCGTGCCCCCTGCCTCTTGCCTCCTGCCTTGTCCTAATTACAATTATTTATGTCACTCTACTTAATAATAAAGGACTAATTTATGCGAATAGCTCGTAACATTACAGAACTGGTTGGTCGTACGCCTCTAGTACAGTTGAACCGTATTCCTCAAACAGAAGGATGTGTTGCGGAAATTGTGGTGAAACTGGAAAGTATGAACCCATCGGCATCAGTCAAAGACCGGATTGGGGTAAGTATGATTAACGCTGCTGAAGAAGAGGGGCTAATTACTCCTGGGAAGACAGTATTGGTAGAACCCACTTCTGGAAACACCGGAATTGCCCTAGCAATGGCAGCAGCAGCTAAGTGTTATCGATTAATTTTGACAATGCCAGAGACGATGAGTGGAGAGCGTCGGGCAATGTTGCGTGCTTATGGAGCAGAACTGGAACTAACACCAGGAATGGAAGGCATGAGTGGGGCAATTCAACGAGCGCAGCAGATAGTTAATACTACACCAAATACCTATATGTTGCAGCAGTTCCGCAATCCAGCTAATCCAAAAGTGCATCGGGAAACTACGGCTCTTGAAATCTGGGAAGATACCGATGGACAAGTCGATATAATTGTAGCAGGAGTGGGTACAGGTGGTACGATCGCTGGTGTAGCAGAAGTGATTAAAGCACGCAAGCCTAACGCTAAGGCGATCGCTGTTGAACCAGCCAATAGCCCAGTTTTATCTGGGGGACGACCAGGCCCCCACAAAATCCAGGGAATTGGGGCTGGGTTTATTCCCCAAGTACTCAAGATAAAATTGATTGATGAAGTGATTACCGTCACCGATGAAGAAGCGATCGCTTATAGTCGGCGTTTGGCAAAAGAAGAAGGGCTACTATCTGGTATTTCCAGTGGAGCAGCTTTATGTGCAGCAATTCGCGTCGCCCAACGTCAAGAAAATAAGGGACGTTTAATTGTGATGATTCAGCCCAGTTTTGGTGAGAGGTATTTGAGTACACCGTTGTTCCAAGACCTGGAGGCAAGATTGGCCGCTAGCGTCAGTTAACGATACATTGAATTAATGGTCAATTCTAAGCACGTTTCTAACCATTACGAAACTCTCAAAGTTAGTCCAAGTGCCAGCCAAGCGGAGATTAAGCAAGCTTATCGCCGCTTGGTTAACTTGTTTCATCCTGACAGTAATCAGGAAACAGCCGATCACGAGCAAATTATTCGCATCAATGCAGCTTATGAGGTCTTAGGCGACAACCAAAATCGCCGCAATTATGACCAAGAACTGCAAGATGACTCCCAAAAATTAAATAGCGATCGCCAACAGCGTACAGCATCAGCCCAACAGCATTACCAGACAAGACGAAAAACTGGACGGGATGTTGACGAGCAAGTTGAAGAATGGCTGCGCCAAGTTTACCAACCAGTAAATCGCTTGCTTTGTACCGTTCTTTATTCGTTAGAAGAACAAATGGAGCAATTAGCTGCCGATCCCTTTGATGATGAGCTGTTAGATGAATTTCAGGAATACTTAAAAACCTGTCGAGATGACCTCAAGCAGGCACAAACTACTTTTCGCTCCCTGCCAAATCCCCCTAGTCTAGCAAGAACAGCGGCTCACCTTTACTACAGCCTCGATCAAGTAGCAGATGGACTCGATGAATTAGGTTATTTTCCTTTGAACTACGATGAGCGTTATTTACACACAGGTCATGAACTATTCCGTATAGCTACGAGATTGCACTGTGAAGCACAAGCGTCTGTTACATAGGTATTGGGCATTGGGCATTGGGCATGGGTCAATATCGCTGCATGTCAAATGACAAATGACAGATGATAAATGACAGATGACAAATGACAGATGACACATAACTTAGGAATTAGTTTATGCTGTAAACAGAAAAAGATTAAGAAATTTTAAATTCTGCTTATAGTGTACTCATGCCATGTATTGTTAATCGCCGCGCCCAGTTTGCAGCAAGTCATCGTTATTGGTTGCCAGAACTAAGTGAAGCCGAAAATATTGAGAAATTTGGTGCTGGTACTAGATTTCCGGGACACGGACATAACTATGTTTTATTCATCTCCCTAGCCGGGGAATTGGATGAATATGGTATGGTGCTGAACTTGTCTAATGTGAAACACGTAATTAAACGGGAAGTTACCAGTCAATTGGACTTCTCTTATCTCAACGATGTGTGGGCAGAATTTCAACAAACTCTGCCCACGACTGAGAATATTGCACGGATTATCTGGCAGCGGTTAGCACCTCATTTGCCTATAGTCCGCGTCCAGTTATTTGAACATCCTGAACTTTGGGCAGATTATATGGGAAACGCAATGGAAGCCTACCTCACCATCAGTACTCACTTTAGCGCCGCCCATCGGCTAGCTCACCCTAACCTCAGTAACGAAGAAAACAGTGAGATTTATGGTAAATGTGCTCGTCCCAACGGTCACGGACACAACTACCATTTAGAAGTCACTGTCAAAGGGAAAATTGACCCTCGTACTGGCATGATTATTGATTTAGGTGCCCTGAATAGAGTGGTAGAAGATTATGTGCTAGAGCCATTCGATCACACCTTTTTAAACAAAGATATTCCTTATTTTGCCGAAGTTGTGCCCACTGCTGAAAATATCGCATTTTATATTAGTAATTTACTGCGATCGCCTATTGAGGAATTGGGAGCTAAACTTTACAAAGTAAAACTGATTGAAAGTCCCAATAACTCCTGCGAAATTTACTGTACGGACTCTGAATCTGATTCAGTCAGCGCAACTGTGAATCAGCCAGTACTAGCACGAGTTTAGCTAATTGAAAATTAGGCATAGGACATAGGAAATTTGTATCATGCCCATGTCCAGCTAGAAAAGTTTACTTACTAAGCAATTAAAACCTGGTAGCAAAGGACTTGTCAGTTCATCTTGACTAAATAAAGTAGCTGCTAACTTTAATGCAGCCTGTTCGCGTCGATAAACCTCAACTTTCTTCTGTATAGAATCGCAAATCCAATATTCCTGAACCCCTTGCACTGAGTACAGCTTTAGCTTTGTTTCCTTATCGCGTTTCTCGTTTTTTTCGCCGGGTGACAAAACCTCTACTACTAATTCTGGTGCGCCCGTGAGGTGTCCAGATTCATCTAGCAAGTATTTTAAGCGTTCATGACTTGCCCATACCACATCAGGGATCACATTGTCAGAATCTGAGAAAATAATTCCCGGTGCGATCGCAGCCTTACCTAAATCAGTTTCATCTGACCAATTGTTAAGAACTGTAACAATATTGCCACAACTTGATTGATGATCCCAACTAGGTGATCTGGTCACAAATAGCTCTCCATCAATAATCTCATAGCGATTTCTGTGATCGCCAGCAAATAGCTCTAGGTCAGCAGTCGTCCAACGCACTGGAGTTGTTTGCATAGAAACCCCCTAGCTTTTTCTTAAATGATACTTTTGAAAATACTGACGGCGGGCGGAATGTCGCAAATAGTGATAAATGCCCCACGCTAAAACTCCGAAAAAGAGATTTAGTAAAAAGCGACTAACTATAAACGACAAAATATCAGTGTCAAAAAGCTTCGACGGACTCAAAGGACTAACAGTCCTGACTAAGAGAAACAGCCCGAAAATAGCATTTCCACCTAGCACGAGGGCAAACAACACTAAACTCCTCTGCCAGTAACGGCGCTGGGGTGTACGGCCTGAAATCATGGTAATTACAGGTTTACCTTGCACTTTTCGCAGTAATTGTTCCAGTCGCCAAAACATCCACAACAAAAACGGGAATAAACCATAACTCAGGAAACGTAGGGGTAATGAGTAACCCCAAGCACTAGATAAAATATTAACTAAAGCATGACAGATTACAGAATTTAGCCAAGCCCTAAAAATAAACTTATTGTCTCTATTTAAGCGATTTTTAGAGGAAATATAGATTCCTAAAGCATATCCCCAAGGTGCAGAGAACATAGCATGGACTGGCGTGCCGATAGTACGTTCAAAAATTGATGCTGTACCGTGGAAAAGGTAAATCCAGTTCTCTTCGGCAGTAAATCCAAGGGCAACGGCTATGGTGAACAGGAAAACCGTAGAGTGAAGTAATCGATACTTGCGTCGCAGATAGTAGGTTGGGACAACAACCGCAGCCAACTTGCAGCCTTCTTCTATTGGGCCTATTTCCACAAGCTGCCGCAAGGCTGTACCAAGAAGAGATTGCTTAATCTGATGCCAGTCTACAAAAGAGTTCGCTACAATTTCAAAATTCCATTCGAGTCTAAGGGCTAAAAAACCAGATATTGCCCCAATGATAAAGAACATCAGTAACTTTAACAAAGGTGGGGCAAATGGCACTCGATAGTAGTAGTAGGCTAGTAGCAGCAAGGGTGGTATTGCTGCCCACAACACTAGAAAGAAATCAACCACTCACCTGAGCGATCGCTGTACGGTGACGGTGGGTATTGTTGGTAATAGTCGGAGTTTGGAAACCCGCCTCAACAATAGCCTGCTCAATGTCTAAAGCAAAATATTCATCTAAATAAGGTTCAGTACTTTTGAGCAAAGTCAAAATGTAGGCTGGCATTTTCTTGTAAACTTCAGATTTGGGATTCATATCCATGATTGCCAAGTAGCCACCCGGACGCAGCACGCGCCGTACTTCAGCTAAAATCTGTCGGGTTGCTGATTGGGGTAATTCGTGGCACATCAAAAAAATGGAAACTAAATCAAACGAGGCATCAGGTAGCCCGGTAGATTCCGCTTGGGCATGAAGCCAATTAATTTTAGCTTGACGTTGCCCAGCGCGGTAATTGGCAACAGCTAAAAAGTAAGGAGATAAGTCTAAGCCTGTAATTTTGGCATGGGGATAAACTGCTTGTAGGGCAAAACTACTCAGGCCAACACTACACCCTACATCTAAAATGTCTTGCGGCTCATTGTGGATTTGACTTTTCAGGATATTGTGGTAACTTTGGCGCAGCATAGGATCGCCTTGCGCTTCTTTAGCGCCCTGCCAAATCTTGGCGTGGACAGCGTAAGCAGCAGGTTCTACCTCAAAAGCGGCTTGCCAACTGAGATTTCCGGTTTCGTAGGCATGGAATGAGGTGACGTAGTATTCTGGGTAGGAAAGCTGAGGATTTTCTACTTGAGCTAGATCGGTCTTCCAATCACGCGCTTGTAGTGTTTCGACTTCTTGCGTCCAAGGCACACCAATTCTCTCAGCACGTTTAATCATCATTTGTCTAGCTTGATGCTTGGCTAGGTTAGCTAAAGGCTGGATTGCCAGTATGCCATTTACCAAACGGGAAGCTAAACCAGGATTAGTGTTTACAGCAGCGGTCATAAATCAGTTTGCATTTAACAGCTTTTTCTACTTATGACATAGTTGCTAGAGGCCAGTCTAGATGCAAATTGAAAAACATTCTGGGGAATAGGGAGATGAAGGAGCAGGGGAGCAGGGGAGAAGTTGCAGTAAGTTTTTCCCTCTACGCCTTTGCACCTCTGCCTCTTCTGCCCCATCCCCTACTTTGCAGCAGGCTTGAGAGCTAACAACACCTCTAATTCACTGGTGGATTTATTGGGGCTAATAGCGGTAAAACCAAGACCACGAATGGAATTTAGGATGGTGATGGTATCGGCGTTAGATGATACAAAACTATTGATCAGGGGCACAGTTTTAGTTTTATCCATATCTAGGTAGAAATAGCCGCCGTTGGGCTTTTGCAAAGAACCAGTCACGGCTTTGAAAGCGTCGCTAGTGTCGAGAGATGAATTCTTGCGATCGCTAACTGCGTCAGCAATTGGCCCACCAAGAGCTATAAATACAGTATCTTGATCTAGCCAACCATGTGCCAATAAAGCTCCTTGTCGGGGAATTTGCCATTCAGTTACATCTTTACCACCAATATTTCTATTGGCGACGTTGATTTGTTGGGTTTTGGCAAGGGTATCCAATTTTGTTAAGGTGGCTTCGGCAGTTTTGCGATCGCTAGTATCAAATACTAAAGCACCTCCAAAACCAACACTCGCTAATACCCCTTGATTTGATGGAATCGCACCAAAGGCAAATTCCCCATTCATCCAGCCAAAAATATCCTTATCTAAGTCTAGATTGGCAAATTTCAGTTGTCCTCGCGCTTGTTCTAGAGCTTGTTTCATTTCTGGATAATCTTTTGACTGCTCTACCAGCACTTCCCAACCACGGCTAATGCCATTTCCGCTAATCAGAGCAAAGGTATCAGCAGGAAATTGCCCGACTATATTCCCAGGACTTGATTGATACTGAAATTTATTTAATTGCGGATCTAAATTAGCTATCGCTTTTACCCGCACTCCCGCATCATCAACACCAACACCCGCTACCACAGATTTTATCTGCTTCAGTTGTGTCAGGGTTTGTGGGGGTAACTGCTTTGCCTGCGGATTTCCAGCGGTTAATTGCTGTATCATCCCGGCATAGTCTGGTACATAAATTTGGGCGAGGCTGTTTCTAACATCCACTCCTTTAAGAATGCTGCTAGCACCTTCTTTACTGGCAAAAGAAGACTGTCCCTTAAACGTATCAATTGCTTTTTCTACAGCTTGCTTTTCGGGGGCTAATACCAACTGACTATCATTTAAAACTACGCTATACGTCGGCTTGCCATTTTGTGTAGTTTCGACAATTTTTTGACCTTGATAGTCAGATTCCTGTAATTTCACTCCTTTTTGTGACTTCAATTTGTTAGCAAAATTCAAGGCGCTGAGTTTGTCCTTGATTCCCACCACTATCAGGATATTGGATTCCTGCTGTAAATTTGTTGGTACATTAGTTGTCCCAGAGGGTACCTTTAACTGTGCTGGTTTGACAGGATTTGGTGGCAATACAGCAATCATCACACCATCAGCCCAAGGCTTTATGTCTTTTTCATAAGAAACGTTACTGTCACTGAACATTTGCTGATTGAAATCTTCCAGACCTTTCGCCACTAACTTTTGTGCTTCTGGAGTGCCAAACTGCTGTAATTTTGCCCAGGCTTGAGAGTCAGTAGTAATATAAGTTGCCATCAGTGCTGTTGAAGGAACTACTTTAGCACTGCCTAGAGCGTCCGAACTACCTCCTGATGGGCCTTTAAAGTACGTATAAGCAGCTATACTTCCGGCGACAACGACAGCAGCACCAACAGCAGGAATGAGAAATTTTGATTTACTTTCAGGCATTTTGTTATCCTCTTTTGCTCAGATTGTCACCGAGATTTATACAAGTGTCACTGTAGAGTTTTCGGATTTATTAGTAATTTCCGCTAATCCATCGCTACTGGAGTTTAGACTAACCCATGAATAAAAGATTTAGCAGCACACTCGTTGACAAACTGCACATCTACCTCCTCCTTGCTGAAAATTGTTGCTTTTGATATGCATCATTAATTTAATCTTAATAAGAAAAATTCTCAATTAGAGGTGATATTCAATCAGCAAATATCCAACTTCAAAGTGATTTTTCACTACAAATGGTGTTTCTGCAAATTAAATACATAGCAATCCTATCTGATTTGTAAAAATTGCAAGGCTAAGATTCCTGACTTCTCTAAAAAGTTGGGAATCTTGTTGTTTACGAATGATTTAGGATTGCTATAGCACTTGGATCTCGTAGTCCATCTATGCAGCAAACAAGCTAGCGATTGCCGATTTGTCAAAAGAGTTAAGAGGATTTGGGAAGCGCAACGTCAATCTACAAGCGTAACCTGCGATCAACTTTTACGGTCACTCGCCATTATGGGAGTTTTTACGGAGACAGAAATCTGTTATTGTACTCTCACACAACTGGTATGCTGCATTTAGTTTCAACTCCAGTTAGTATTTACTGATAAAATTAGTAATCTTACAAATTGGCGGTCTAAAATTACTCTCAAAAATACTTCAACCAGATGAGGGGCGAATCTGCAAATAATATGCTGTTCATCTTAAACAAAAGAACGTGTTCAGCAGCAAGCTATCCTAAAGTTATAAAAATAATTAGGAGTATTTGTACTTAATGAGAATCTATCGAGGTGCAAGAGACTCTTGACTCAATGCTAAAAAAGTGCAAAACATCAGAAAAAGTAAATGCGGGAGGGATATGGAAAAAACCCAAGGATCGGTAGCCGATCTGCGGAAGTTCGGGTGAGATTAATTTTAATCTCCTAATCCCAAAGGGAAGTTCTCACCTCCATAATGCCCTGTTGATTTGGAAAATACATCAAACACCGCTATTTTTCTTAACTACATCCAACCAAGCCAGACTTTTCAGGATTACAAGGTCAGTAAGCATCAATGTCGCAGTCTTTTTTTGATACAGATAATAACGGACACAAACCTTTTGAGTTACCGGGAGCAAGACCACACTATAACCCCGATCGCCCCGGACAGGTAGAGCATATTTTCCTCGATCTTAGCTTGGATATTCCCAAGCAAAGCTATCAAGGCAGTTGTAGCATTCGCCTCTTGCCAATCCGTAATGGTATTGATCGTTTGACTTTGGATGCTGTCAACCTAAATATCGAGTCTGTGCAGGTGGACGAAGTGCCACAAAATTTTGACTATAACGGGGAACAGCTTTCCATCCAACTTTCTCAGGCAACCCAGATTGGTCAACCCTTGCTGATTGCGATCGCTTACTCGGTAACAAAACCGCAACGCGGTATTTATTTTATTCAACCAGATAAGCACTACCCAAACAAACCTACTCAAGTTTGGACTCAGGGAGAAGACGAAGACTCTCGCTTTTGGTTCCCCTGCTTTGACTATCCAGGACAACTGTCTATTTCGGAAATTCGTGTCCGCGTTCCCAACCCTCTCGTGGCGATTTCCAATGGCGAATTAATTGACACCACAGAAGATGGTGATTACAAAATCTACCATTGGTCACAGCAACAAGTTCATCCTACCTACTTGATGACTTTGGCAATAGGTGACTTTGCCGAAATTCAGGATGAATGGAATGGTAAACCAGTTACCTACTACGTAGAAAAGGGACGGGAGGAAGATGCTAAACGCAGCATGGGCAAAACTCCCCGCATGATCGAATTTTTGAGCCAAAAGTATGGTTATCCATATCCTTTTCCGAAATATGCCCAAGTTTGCGTTGATGACTTCATCTTTGGCGGTATGGAAAATACCTCCACAACACTGTTAACAGACAGATGTTTACTGGATGAACGCGCTGCCTTAGATAACCGTAACACTGAAGCTTTAGTCGTTCACGAACTCGCGCACCAGTGGTTTGGCGATTTGGTGGTGATTAAGCATTGGTCTCATGCTTGGATTAAAGAAGGGATGGCTTCTTACTCTGAGGTGATGTGGACAGAACAGGAATATAGTCTAGAAGAAGCAGCTTACTATCGTTTATTGGAAGCTCGTCGTTACTTAAGTGAAGATAGCAGCCGTTATCGCCGTCCAATGGTAACGCACGTTTACCGAGAAGCTATTGAACTTTACGATCGCCACATCTACGAAAAAGGATCTTGTGTTTATCACATGATTCGGGCCCAATTGGGAGATGAGTTGTTTTGGCAGGCAATCCAAACATTTGTCCAAGATAATGCTCATAAAACCGTAGAAACAGTAGACTTACTTAGGGCGATTGAAAAGGCAACCGGACGTAATCTTTTGTTCCTCTTTGACCAATACGTTTATCGTGGTGGTCATCCCGATTTTAAAGTAGCTTACTCTTGGGATGGGGATACTAATTTAGCAAAAATTACAGTAATTCAAACCCAAGCTGCTGAAGGTACAAATGGCAGTAAGGATTTGTTTGATTTAAAAATAGCTATTGGTTTTGGCTACACCCAACAGGAAGAAGTCAGGAGTAATGGAAAACTCAGCACTTCATTCTCAGCACTCAAAACTTTCACCGTTCGGGTAAATGAACGCGAACAAAGCTTCTACTTTCCCCTAGAGAATAAGCCGCAATTTATCAACTTTGATGTTGGAAATAATTACTTAAAAACAGTTGCATTGGAATATCCAATCGCAGAGTTAAAAGCACAGTTAGAATTTGATCCCGACCCGATTTCGCGTAGTTATGCAGCAGCAGCTTTGGCGAAAAAAGGTGGGCTAGAAGCTATCATTGCACTGTCTGCATCGCTAAAAAATGACCCATTGTGGGGTGTGCGTGTGGAAGTGGCAAAACAACTAGCCCAAATCAATTTAGATCAAGCCTTTGATGGCTTAATTGCTGGGTTAAAAGATAAAAATGCTTATGTGCGACGAGCTGTAGTGGAAGCACTTACTCAATTCAAAACTGCTGAAAGCTATAAAGCTGTGAGAGGGTTAGTGCAAAAGGGCGATCCCAGTTATTATGTGGAAGCAGCAGCTTCTCGTGTTATCGGGGCGATCGCATCGGCAAACTCGGAAGAAAAACCCAAGGAAGACAAAGTATTAAAGCTGCTGAAATCCGTTTTAGAAGAAAAAGCAGGTTGGAATGAAGTCGTGCGGAGTGGGGCAGTTGCTGGTTTAGCTGAATTCAAAACTTCGGAAGCAGCTTTAAATCTACTGATCGAATACACCAAACTTGGTGTAGCACAACCACTACGTTTAGCCACAATTCGCGCTTTAGGAAAGATTTCTGTAGGTCAAAGTCCGGCTAATTTGGAACGGATTTTAGAAAAATTAACAGAACTAGCTAAAGAAACCTTCTTTTTAACTCAAGTAGCCGTAGCCGCAGCATTAGGACAAATGGAAACACCCAAAGCAGTAGGGATTTTACGATCGCTAGTTGACCAAACAGCCGATGGGCGTGTACGTCGCTATGCTGAAGAAGAAATTTCCAAGGTACAAAAGAACATTGGTTCAGAACAAACCCTGCGTCAACTGCGTGAAGATTTCGACCAACTCAAACAACAAAACCAGGAATTGAGAAGCCGTTTAGAAAACTTGGAGGCCAAATCTAAATAGCACTACATGACAATTAAAAGCAGGTAATTGGTAATTGTGGCAAAGCTATTAACAATTACCAAGGTTTTAGTTGATACTGTAATTTTATTGTGGACACATAAAATATTTGATTTTCCACTTAAATCACAGGTATAAATAAACATAGTACCAAGATCCCCGACTTCTAAGAGAATTCGGGGATCTTTATATTGTAAGCGGTTACTGAGTTTCAATTTGCATATATAGATACATGTTTATATTTATATAAATTAAAGTTAAGAAAAGATAAAATCATCTAAAAGTTGGATAAGTAGTTGTAGTTTTATAAAGTATAATTAAGAAAAAGATAAACAAATCTAGGCAGTAACAGATGCTAAAATCGCCTCGAACACTATCTCCAAAGGGTAAGTTCTAGTTGTTTTAGATAAAAGACTACCGCTATTCTGAATTTGCAACTAAGTTGTGAGTCAGGAGAAAAATAATCATTGTAAATTTTTCAGTTGAAGAGGCAAAAAAAGGCGTGGGTCAGTATCAACCTGCTCAACTAAAACTCTATAATCCAGATGCGATCGCTCGCTACTATAGTTACCGTCCCTGGTTAGCCTGGGGACGACTGCTGAGAATTATCTCCTCCTTTGTAGGATTTATATTCAGTCTGAAGTGGGACGAGTGGCAAGATCGAGTTGAGCAGAACAAGGGTAAACGAGCTATCCAGTTGCGAGAGATGCTCACTCGCCTCGGCCCGACTTTTATTAAAGTTGGTCAAGCCCTCTCCACCAGACCTGACCTGATACGCAAAGATTTTCTAGAAGAACTGATCAAGTTACAAGACCAGTTACCACCTTTCGATAATGCGATCGCTTACCAGATTATTGAAAGTGAACTAGACCGTCCTATTAGCGAATGCTTTAGCGAACTGTCACCTAACCCAGTCGCTGCTGCTAGCTTGGGTCAAGTATATCGGGGTCGGCTGGTTAGCGGTGAAGAAGTCGCCGTAAAAGTGCAACGCCCCAACTTACATCCGGTAATTACACGCGACCTATACCTAATGCGTTGGGCAGCAGGTTGGCTAGCTCCTTGGTTGCCTTTAAATCTCGGTCACGACCTAACTTTAATAGTGGACGAGTTTGGCATAAAATTATTTGAAGAAATTGACTATATTAATGAAGGTCGCAACGCTGAGAAATTTGCTAGTAACTTCCGCAACGACCTACAAGTAAAAGTTCCAGGTATTTACTGGCGTTATACCAATACCCACGTTTTAACCCTAGAATGGATTGACGGCTTTAAGCTGACAGATACTCAACACATCCGCGCAGCAGGTTTAGACCCAGAAGCGATCATCCAAATTGGCGTTACATCAGGATTGCAACAACTTTTAGAATATGGCTTCTTCCATGCTGACCCTCATCCCGGCAATTTGTTTGCTGTAACCGATGGTCGTATGGCTTATATTGACTTCGGCATGATGGATCAGTTGGAAGAAAGCACCAAAGAAACACTGGTAGATGCGCTAGTGCATTTGGTGAATAAAGACTATACCGACTTAGCCGAAGACTTTGTAAAATTAGGGTTTCTGACTCCAGATACGAATATTTGTCCGATAGTGCCAGCATTAGAAGCAGTGCTAGGGAACGCTATTGGCAAAAATGTCAAGGATTTTAACTTCAAAACTATTACCGATGAGTTTTCGGAACTGATGTACGAATATCCTTTCCGAGTTCCGGCAAAGTTTGCTTTGATTATTCGTTCCCTAGTTACTCAAGAAGGTATTGCCCTTAGCCTCAACCCGAATTTCAAAATTGTTGAAGTGGGTTATCCCTATATAGCGCGGCGGTTGCTGACAGGGGAATCGCCGGCATTACGGCGACGATTATTGAATGTGTTGTTCAAAGATGGTAAATTTCAGTGGCAGCGGTTAGAAAATTTGATTGCGATCGCTCGTACCGATAACAACTTTGATGTATTGCCCACAGCGCAGATGGGGTTCCAATACTTAATGTCCGAAGAAGGCAAGTTTCTCCGGCGACAGTTGGTGCTTGCTCTTACCGAAGATGACCGCCTGCATACCGAAGATGTCCAACGCCTGTGGAACCTGGTTAAAGATGACTTAAAACCGGATCGTTTATTAAATGTAGCGATCGGGATTTTAACACAATTATCCAGAGAAGGTGCAGCCGCTATCCTCCCAAAAGCGACATTACTTGGGTCTTTTGCTGAGAACCAGTCAACAAATAAAAAGTAAAAAATCTTTAATAGAAATTAGGAGTTTTCATGTACTATTTTCCTCTGCAACCGCCTTATTTTCTTTTACTTGTTGGCTTTTTGACTGCATTAACATCTGGTTTGGCATTATCTGGCACTTTGAAAGTAATTGTGCAGAACTGGCCAAGCGAACGAGCAGAAAATACTCAGCCACGTTCCTCACTGAAACAATTACTTGTACCATTTATCGGTATAACAGGCGGTACTTGTCTATTTATGTCTTCAGGTTTAGAGATATTTGGCTTTCCCTCATCCTTGGCTTTAGGAGTCGGTCTACCAATTAGTCTGTTTACTTGTTTGCTAGTTTGGTTGCAGTTGGGAAGTATGATGACCTTTATAGAACGCGAAGGTATGCAATCTTTAGATTTAGATTCTTTTTCTTAGGAAAGAGTAGGAAATTAATAATTTAAAATTCCAGAGAGTCTGAACCTCTCTTGAATGTCTATTGAGCAATTTTATGCTTGAAGTTGCGATACTTCAGCTTAATATTGTTTATTCTTTGCTGAATAAAGCTACTAGTGGACTTTTGCAGAAGTGTTAGCTTGCTTGGGCGCTTAAAGCTTTGAGGAAGTTTTTCAGGTGATTTTAAATAACGATAATATAAGAAAACATCGCGGTAAGCAATATCAACATCTTCACCCCCACAAAGCCTCGTAAAAGCTGAAGAAGATACACTCATATAGTGTAAGTATGTCAATTTCTGCCCTTGGTCATAAAGAATATTATCTACAACATCAAATTTAGAAGTCCAATGGCAACCAGTCGCTTTACCGTGATAGGCGTAATTGTAGTAAGAAATTCCACTACGTAAAACTAAATAATTGAGAACTGTTTGATCGGAATCTGCCCATGCGAGTGCATCAGCTTCACCTGCTTCTAAGTTTGCTAGTAGATTTGCTAAATTAGCATCGTTAAAAACACCCTTTTTAGAAGCAAACCAACCAGAACAAAAAATTTGATTCCTAATATCTTCTATAGAAAAAATCTCTGCTAACTTATCTTCTGTCCAGTTGAAAATATAATTCAAATCGGATCTATATTGAAAGTCATTCGTAATCCAATCATATTCATCCAACTTTTGATAAACATCATCGAGTGATTTCATCAATAAGGTATCTCCATCAAAGAAGATAAACTTGTCAAATGGGCCATCTAGACAGCAAAGTTTTCGATGTCTTTCTATGCGATAATTCTCTGGCAAACCATATTCTCGCCATAGCTTTAACGCCCTTGGGTGAGCTTTCCAGATACGAGAGCCAAAGTCTTCCCAGTAGGCTATGGAATCAGAATTTTCAAATAAAGTAACATTATCTCTAGATGCAATTTCTGCTTTTACTTTCTCTAGCTGGTCATTATATGGAATTACACAAACAGGAATTTTTCTACCAGCATTAGCTTCTATGCTGTTGAGCAAAGCAACTAGTTGATCGTAGACAACATCATTCGCTAAGGTGTAAATACCATCTATCATTGGGATACTCCTAATATTAAGTACGGGCAGAAACAAAGGGAAATAAACGGCGAGTCAGTTTGGGAATAAAGGCAAATTTACCCTCATGAAGATAGCGATAGTGTTCCCACAATTGCCAATAGGGACTACCAGTTTTCATCCGCGTACCAGCCCAGTGGAGATATTTGAGTCGTTGTCCTCGGTCATATAGGGCGTAATCTTGCTGTTGAAAATTTTGCGAACCTGCCCAACTACCAGGCCCTCCCCCAGGAATTTTAACGAGATTTCCACGTTTAGAAATTAGTTTGAGAACAAGATAATTTAAAATTGGTTGGTCTGTAACTCCTTCAGAAAAATCAAAATATTCGCGATGTGCTGCACACTCACATAAAGCTTCATCCATTTGTTGTTCGGTAATAATTCCTTTTCTCGAAGCCCAAAAACCACTGTTGAAAACATCTTGAAGTTGGGCATCAGAAAAAATTTGCTGCTCTTTCACAAATTGAGAAAAAATATTTCGCAACTTTTCATTAGCATGATGGTAATCACAGCAGAAGAAATCGACTTCTAAAAGTTTGTCTAAATTGTCGGCAATTTTTTCAAAAACGACAATATCCGTATCAATATAAATAAATTCATCTAAAGGGCCAAACCACGCCACCAATTTACGCATTTTGTTGGGTAAGGCGAGGAAATCTCGGTCAAAAATTTCTCCGATGCGTTTGGTAAAGGTATCAATAAGTTCTAAATCTGGGAAAATTTGAACGTTGTGTAAGGTAGCAAGCTGTTCTGCTACCTTGTGGTAATTGTCATTAAAAGGTATGAGATAAATGGTAACTTCTGGGTCATAGTAACGAATGCTATTGAGTAGAGCAATAGCATTATCGATAACGCGGTCATTGGCAACTATATAAATGCCCCTACTCATAAATTATCCTTGGTTAATTAACTTAAATTTTCGCAAAGCTCTTGTAAGTAAATTTGCTATTGGAGCGTCATTATAATTCTTAGGAGGATTGGTAAATACTGGACGCTTTTCTGGTTCGTGTAAGTAACGATAATAGAGAAATAAATCTCGATAGGGAAACTCAATATTTTCTCCCGCACAAACTGCTTGATTAATATTAGGAGGAATCCCAATGTAATGGAGATAAGTTAGTTGATTACCGCGATCATAAAGAAGATGTTCTCGTTCCTCGAAGTGTTTGGAGCTAGCAGAACATCCTGTTTTTTCATTATCTGGCAGTTGGCAAGCAAAGTTATAAATAGAAAGATTAGACCTCATTACCATATAGTTGATTAATGGTTGTTCGCCAGCACCACCATACAAAATTTCTGACTCACCATTTTGTAAATGTGATATTAGCCAATCTCTTTTTTTCGAGTCAAATAGTCCTTGTTTTGCGCCATAAAAGCCTGAGCAAAATATTTCAGAATCAATGCGTTTTTGCTCAAAAACTTTTAGTAATTTGGGAGAATCAATATTATATATTTTACTAACGTCTTTAAATTGGAAATCGTAGACCACAAAATCATAACTATCTAGCTTTTCAAACACTCCTGCGAGTGATTTCATCACCAAGGTGTCTGCATCTAAATAGATAAACTTCTCGAATGGCCCATCAAAAGCGCAAAAACGACGGTGAGCACCATAAAGACGGGATTTACTCCGATTCAATCGTTCTGGGGCTGCTGCAAGCATAAATTGATCCCAGCGGTTGATTGATTCTTGGTCATCGTAAAGAAATACATTAGGGCGTTTAGCTATTTCGTCAGCAATCTGTTGTGTCCGATCGTCGAAAGGATAAATACAAACAGGAGTTTCTGGGCCTAAGATAACATCAATACTGTTGAGCAAAGCCACCAGCTGATCGAAAACATAATCATTGCCAAGGGTACAAATACCATTCATAATTTATGAGTATTGATCGACAAAGTTTGATAACCAGTTAAGCAAGTTTAATTTGTGTAAAATGATTTGACGTGCTTCTGCGATCGCATCTTTGGCAGCATACCAAGCATCAGGTGTAGCTGTCACTTCTTGGATGTAAGCAATGCCTTTTTCATCTAAACTGGGCAACCGCAAAAAACTACCCGGTGGCAATAATTTATCAGCAGCTGGGCCACCATAATAAATTGGTAAACACCAAGCAAGTAAACTATCCCAAAGTTTCTCACTCACATACAAATTATTATCAGCATAGTTTTCAATTGCCAGATTGTAATAGTATGGTGCCATGCCATACCATTTATTGCCTAGTTCCCCCGAACTGTTCGCCCATTCTGGTAAGTTACGCCCATACAAATCAAATTTCATGCCACTAGATTGCAAAGATTGTAAAAAATCCAAACGCTGGCGATGGTTGGCTGTGCGGCTAATTCCCGAAGTAATCCAACTACATAGGGCAACTTTTGGGGGCGGTGGCATTTCATTTAAATCTTGAAATGAATTTGAGTGATACCAAATAGCAGGCATATAGTCAGGAATGGGAGCAAAATCATCGGGGCCAGAAACGTAGCCGCAATACTTCTGGGCTTCTTGATAATTATGATTAGTTATTTTTAGAACCTCATCTAAAGGCGGTTCTCTGAGCAAATAAATAATCCGCTCTTTGTTGACACCACGCAGTAGATATTCAACATTTACTACTGGTTTTTGTTGCTGTTTGCGAAAACTATCTAACCAAGATTTTTGCGGCGATGCTTGGGGAAAATCAAATTGATATAGCAACATAAAATCTGGCTTTTCTGCCATTTTCAACATTTGCATGTTCTTCCAAACACCAAAGTAGTGCGGAGTTTGTTGCCATAACCAATCTTTGTTTTTAGCAAGACCTGAATAGCTGCTAATCATGCCAACAGTTTTAATAGTCATAAATCGTATTTATTCGGTTATTTTTCAATTAATTTTTGTACCGTTACCCTAAAATTGGTGGACGCCGATCTTCTTCTACGTAGCTTAAGATTTTGGTAATTCTATTCTCCCAAGAAAATTGCTGGGCAAAATCTATACTAGCTGCATAACCCTCTATTTTTCTGGGATAAGTTTCTAAAGTATGTTGAATAGATTGGGCAAGTTTATAAGGATTATCTGGTGTACACCAACTGGCAATTAAAGGTGATGTTTTGAATTCCATTAAAGGTGGAATCTCAGTTGCAACTATAGGAGTGCCAGCAGCCATGTACTGAAAAAACTTAACTGGATTCGTGAAATCTGCTGATTTTCCAGCGCAGTGAGGATGAACCAAAATATCAGCTGCTTGAAACAAGCTGACTAATCGTTCTCGTGGAAGTATCCAGCCTAAGAATTTAACGTTTTCGACATTTTTATCTCTGGCTATTTGTTGATATGCTTGTACTTGTGCTTCTGTTCCTCCTGTGATAACAAACTGAATTTCCGGTAATTCTTTAGCGGAATCAATTAAGAGATCGACTCCTTTGAAAGGATACAAAGCGCCTGAATAGACAACTAAATGCTTACGTCCATTTATCAGCAATTCTTGCCGCCATGTTTCGGCTTCTTGGGGCTGTCTGATTGAAAATGATTGATTGAATCCGTTATGTAGCCAAACGACTTTTTCCGGTGGCATTCCATTTTCTATTAGGCTTTGCCGGATGGGTTCTGACTGAGTTATGGCTATTTTAAAATAGGGACTGTGGACAATTTCCTGCTCAAATTTTCGGTCTTGAAAGTAGTGACGTTCATAGAATGTAGGAACTTTATTTTTGACTGCGGCTTTAACAAAGTTCCAATCTCGCGTGTGGACAACTTTAGTATGAGGTAGGATATGAACTGGTAAATAATATTTAGTTACGACTGTACTAGAGTTAGTAAATTTACCACCTATTCGATCGATAGGCCAAGGCATTGGCAATGCCGCAATTTTGAGTTTTTCTTGAACATCGTAAAATTCGATAAATTCTCTGCCGGGTCTTTTGGGTTGATAAGGATAAATTAACGATAGTAGATTAACAGAAGAATTTTTTTTATCTTGATAAATTAAAACTGAGGAGTAGCCTAAGTTAGCTGCTGCATTGGCACAAAGAACATCATGAATTTCATGTGCTGTGTCCGGCTTTAATGATAGCTCTCCGGTGTAAAAAATATATTGATTTTTCTTTGAAGAATTTACCATTTTTTTGGGGATGATAGGTTTTTCAAGATTATGGTATAAGTACTTTTGTTCCTGAGATTAACTAAAATTAAATTTTATTCTCAAAAAGCTTTAATGTATCTAGTAGATAAATAGCAGATTGATAAGATTCTGCAATTAATACATTTTGTTTTTGGGGTTCGGATTCTAATTTATCGGCTAGTAAGCGGAGAGAGCTAATCAGAGGATAGAGACGCGTGCGAAACTCATCCGAAATATGACTAAAGTTTTGAGACTGGTTATGTTCATCTTGATTTTGGTCTATATCTGACGATAACTGCCAGTTAATTTTCAAGTTAACTACATCGCTGAAGAGATCGATGGCGTTGAGAACTCTTAAGGCTGAGTTGTATGATTGATCAATTAATTCCTGCCTCTCTTGGGAATTTTCTACTAGATCGTCAACTAATAGTCCAAGGAAACCAATCATTGAGTTAAGCCTTGTACGCAGTTCGTGAGAAATGCGGTTAAAGCTGGGATTAGTTTTGGTGGAAATTTTAGTCTGAGCGGCGAATTGCATTGAGTAGAGGCGTGAGTAGTAACCCCCTTTTTGTAACAGTGTTTCATGGGTTCCCACTTCTACCACCTGTCCTTGATCTAATACGGCAATTTGATCGGCTTTTTGGACTGTGGAAAGGCGGTGAGCAATTACCAGGGTTGTGCGATCGCGACTTAAGTCATCAAGTGCAGCTTGTACTAAGCGTTCGGAAACAGTATCTAAAGCGCTGGTGGCTTCATCTAAAATCAAAATTTCTGGATTTTGCAGGAGGGCGCGAGCGATCGCTAATCTTTGCCTTTGTCCACCAGACAACATGACGCCGCGATCGCCAATTTGACTGTCAAATCCTTGAGGTAATTTATCAATAAATTCATAAGCATTTGCTCGTTTTGCTGCTGAGATAATTTCATCTTCAGTAGCTTCAGGTCTTCCATAAGCAATGTTATTTCGCACCGAGTCATTAAAGAGAAATGTATCTTGACTGACAATTCCCATGTGTGTTCTGAGAGATTTGATATCAAAATCACGCAGGTCTGTGCCATCAATAGAGATACTGCCAGATGTCGGATCGTAAAATCTGGGTAAGAGGTCAGCCAAGGTGGACTTACCTGCACCAGAACCACCTACCAAAGCGAGAGTTGTAGCACGGGGTAAAAATAAATTTACATCTTTCAGTACTAACTTTTCATGACTGGGGTAGGCAAAGGAAAGTAAATTAAAACGTATTCCTTCTTTTAATTCTGTGTAGATAACATTACCGTTTTTCATAAACGGCTTGCGATCGCGACTTAAAAACTCACTTACTATTTCTACGCTAGTAGCACTATTGGCAAAACTACTACGAAGACTATTTAATTGAGAGACCAAAGGCAGGAGTCGCAGTAATACTAATAAATATGTCAGTAGTACCGTTGAAATGAAAGAAACCTGATTGGCAAAGAAAGTTTTACTCAAGAATACAATCAGAAGTAAGGCTATAACTCCCATCACCTCACTTATCGGCCCGATCGCTTGTGAGTTTACCTGAGATTGAAAATCTGCTTTCTCGCGATCGCGAATTAATTTGGTAATCTTTTGATATTCTCTGTCTTCATTGGCAGTTGACTTTACCAAACGAATTCCATTCAATGTTTCTAAAACACTGATGGAATAAGATGTAGACATTTCTGAGAGTTGTTGACCAAATTTCTTCGCTCTACTAATTGTGTATTGATTTATTAATGTTATAAAACCCAATAAAATTGTTGCTGCGATTGTTAGCTGCCAAGAAATTGCTAATAATAAGCCAACAAAAACTAAAATTGTAATTATTAAAATAATTAAATTTATGATACTCCCGATAGCGCTAGAAGTGCGGGCCGTTTCCGACCCAAGGCGATTAATAATATCGCCTACTTTCATTTTTGAATAATAATCTATATCAATATCTAGTAATAACTCTAAGCTAGCTTCGCGAATGTCCGCATTTAATCTCCGAGTCAAAATACTTGATACCAAAATACTACAATAACTAGATAAGTTTTTTAAGAAAATTATAAATATAATTGTTCCAGCCATTCCCAAATTCCGATAATTTTCGGGAAGATTATCAAATGGAAACATCACAGCTTTGAGAATCGGAGGAAAACCAGTTAAATCTACTGGTTGTCCGACAATTCTCAAAATTACTGGCACAATCAAAGTCACACCGACACCATTAAATAAAGCACCAGAAAATCCCAACAGCATTGTTAGGATAATTAAACCTGGATAGGGTTTGGCGAATCTTAGTATTAGTTTTCTGGTAGACATTGGGTATTTTTATGCCAATTTAACTTAATTATTAATATTATTCACAACTGAGTAATTACTGACTTGAGCACAGAAGCCATAGCCTCGATGCTATAGTGTTCCACACATCTTTCTCTTGCCTTGATACCTTTCTGGCTTGCTGACTCTAAATTCTGAAAAATCAATTGAATTTGTTCAGCAATTTGCTCAGGACAACCAGGCTCGACTAAATAACCAGTATCACCTAGAAGTTGGGGAATATCTCCAACACGCGTTGATAATACAGGTTTAGCCATTGCCATCCCATCTGTCAACTTCAAGGGAAATTGAGCGCGAGTTTCTGGAGTATCTCGCTGGGGAACAACTACAATGTGAGCAGCTGCTACCAAATCAGGCATAACGTCGGCTGGATACTTAGGTAATTTGATAATCCAACGTCCCCATTTTTGTTGAAGTTGTTTATCATAATCATCATAAGGACTACCACCTACAATTACTAGTCTCAAGTCTGGTTGATTAAGTTTATCGAGCGCCATGAGAACATCTTCTAAACCTTTATAAGGTCTTGGCGCACCGGGAAACATTAAAATCCGATATTCAGATAAACCATAACGATTCCTACTGGACTCAGCATCATATTGAGCGGGATCGAATAAGGAAACATCTTTGCCATTCGGAACAAATGTACCACCAAAACGCTGCTGCAAAAATTTAGTATGCACTGTCACAGCATCAGCGTGACTTACCAAACCTTCCATCCATTTCACATATAAAGTATGATGAGGATTTTTGAGTGCGCCCTGTGGTTTTAATAAGTCCCTAGCTAATTCTTTGGGTGTAGGATGATAATGCCAGTTATCACCGCCATGCCAGCTAAGTTCCCAATCATCTATGTCTAAAATTAATGGCTTTCTAGTGAATATTTTCCTTAATAGTCCAACTCCAAAACTTGCTATTTGTGGTTTGATAGCATAAATTATATCGCCATTTATTTTTGGTAAAATTTTTTGGATTTGTCCAAAAAACTCTGGAAAGTCTTTGCCTGGTAAGTTATAAACTTTGAATTCGGATGGTAAATTTAAATAGAAGTTATTTCCAAATAAAAAACCCATAATTTCAACTTCATATCCTAACTGATTAAGAGCTTTTGCTATCAAGTATGCACGCAAAATCGCTGCACTTGATAAATCTGAAACCAACAAGGATATTTTAGAAAACTTTTTCACTATTTTTATACTTAATTTTTATTTAATTTTCCCAGGATTTGTCAGCTGTTACTAAATATGCAAATATTATTAATTTAATTTGTTTTGTAGGAGTTGGAGCAACTAAAAAAATTAGGTATCAATCCATCAAGATACAAAATTTTTCGGAGGAATTTTTAAGATTTCATGGTAAAGTGCCAACATCTCTGAAGCAACAGTATCCATTGTACGTACTGGCTGGATACCTTGACGTAACTTAGCTAGTAAATCAGCATCTTTGGCTAAAGTTACGATCGCTTCAGCCCATGCTTGGACATCTTTGGCTGGAACTAACCAACCATCGATGCCGTGACGGACTAACTCAGCAATTCCTCCTAAATTTGAACCTAGTACGGGAATGCCCATAGCTTGTGCTTCTAAGGCAACTATGGGTCCAGTTTCTAACCACTGCGACGGTATTGCTAGGATATCGAAACCTGCTAATGCGTCTGGTACTGCTTCGCGTGAAAGTGGTTCAGCAATCTGAATCCGGCGATCACGAGCAGCGATCGCCATAACTTTTTCGCGATTGGCAGCACCGTATTTTCCCGGATGAGTAGCATGAAGAATTAACTCCACAGGTATATCATTCGGTAGACTATGTACCGCTTCTACTAAAACTTGTACCCCTTTAGTTTCTTGCCAGCGGCCCAAAAAGCCAATTTTTAATGTAGAGTTTTGTGGTTTGTTTGGTATTACTTCACGTTTGAAAGTGTTAGCAACACCTTGCCGAGAGACAGTAAGTTTTTCGGGAGGAACGTTGTTTGCAACAAAAGCATTGTATTGCCAATTACTCGTTACAACAATGCGATCGGCTAGGTTTGCTAGTTGCATCAAATTGCGCCTATGTTGAGACACTAGAGTAGGAATACCAAGAGTTTTGCCAAGCAGGCGTAGCTTGAAATTTTTAGAGGTAAGTAATTTTGTTTCTGCTGCTATACCAACATCCAAAGGAACTTGACTAAAAGCCTTGAGCATCCAAGGTGTTGCTTGTTTTGCTACTCCCAAACATTGACTACAATTAACAGAGTCAATCAACCCATTGCAAGGTTCTTCACCCCAGCGCATCATCGTACCACGCAGACATATAGGCTCAGGTATGTGGACGGTGACTACAGTAGCCATCCCTAACTGGCCGGCGAGAGCAAGATGATGTAAACCGCAGTCAAATCGCCATGAATGTTGATGGTATACATCGGCTCGATTGTTTTCTAGCCAATTAGCAAAAGTTTTAAAGCCGCCGTGGGGTAGCTGTTTGTGTACCTGTATCTTACTGGGGTTAAGAAAAACAGGATAACGATAAACTGAGATACCATTGTATTCGTAGGTATCTTCCTCTGTACCTTGTTTAGGAGCAGCAACAATACCTTCGATTCCATGTACTTGTAAGCCATGCAGTAGTGAGTCTAAGTATACTTCAGCACCGGCTGATGTCTCTGGAAAATACCAGCTAGTTGTATGGATTAGCTTCATTTATGAACCTGCAAAGAAAAAGTTGGAAAGCTCATCTTTTTTACCATGATTGCTCTATTTGTTATTATTAACATCTATTTTTTATAAATAACCCAAAGTGAATCTATAAGATTCTGTATTAAGAGTTAGTATGTACAAATAAAAAATTTTCGATTACTGATTTTGTGTTTTTGAGTAAAAAAGACAATTTAGGACAAAAAGAACAGAATAAATCTAACTTAGCTTTTACACTTCCTCCCAGAGAAATTTTACTGATATACCCAGATATAATTTATAGTTACTTAGTATATTTTTAAGTATTATTACGGTTGTATACTATCATAGTATTCATGGACTTTCTCAACCTTTTCTCACTGAGATATTTGAGATTGCTGATAAATTCCAAAGTATTTACTGGAAAGGGAGATATTAAGTAATGCAAGTAATCAGGCTTGAGGCACTCTCAGATAATTACATATTTTTGCTGGTAGATCGCCAGCAACAAATTGCTGCTGTTGTCGATCCAGCAGAGGCTGAACCAGTACTAAAGCAACTTGCACAGTTAAAAGCTGAGTTGGTAGCGATTTTCAACACACACCACCACAATGACCATGTAGGTGGCAATCAGCAATTAATAGAACACTTTCCGCAACTAACAGTCTACGGTGGTGTCGAAGATCGCGGGCGAATTCCCGGACAGCAGGTATTTTTGCAACAAGGCGATCGCGTCCAGTTTGCAGGCCGCATAGCTGAAGTTATTTTTGTTCCCGGACATACCCGCGCTCACATCGCTTACTACTTTCCCCCCGAAAAATCTAGTGAGACAGGCGATTTATTTTGCGGCGATACCTTATTTTCTGGCGGTTGCGGTCGCTTATTTGAAGGAACACCAACTCAAATGGTAGACTCTTTAACCAAATTGCGCTCCTTACCAGATGATACGCGGATCTGGTGTGCCCACGAATACACTTTAGGAAATTTGCAATTTGCCCTAACTGTAGATGGCGACAATGCCGACTTACAAAAACGCTTCAATGAAGTGAAAACTTATCGTAGTCGAGGAGAAGCTACTATCCCCTCACTGCTGGGAATGGAAAAGCGAACCAATCCCTTTTTACGTTGGGATCAGCCATCATTACAATCAACTGTTAAAGGTAGCGATGGAGTGCAAACTTTTGCGCGGATACGGGAAATGAAAAATAACTTTTAGATATTGGGCATTGGGGATTGGGCATTGGGGATTGGGCATTGATTATTCTCCTCTGCTCCCCTGCTCCCTCATCCCTCATTCCTCCAACTTTCTAGCGCTAATAGTTGCGATCGCACCCTTCCTTTCGCTAGGATCTGTAAGCTTTAGGGTATGGGCAAAGCTACTTGGAACAATATACTCATTTCAGGAGTTCTAAGTTCTGAAAAAACACTTGTTATTCAGGACTTTTTACTCAGCAAGGGCTAAACGCCCCGTTGGCGCAGCCTCTCGTAGAGAAGAAAGCTAACAGCACTGTTTTAGTAAGCTATGCTGCCCAAACCCACCCAAATTAATCAGATTTTACAGGACAAACGAAAAACGATGGCGAAACGCGTGCAGTTAGTTTTAAATCAGGATATCAGCAAGCTCGGAAAATCTGGCGACTTAGTGGAAGTAGCTCCTGGCTACGCTCGTAACTATCTGATTCCCCAGAAATTGGCAACCAATGCCACTCCTGGTATTCTCAAGCAAGTAGAACGCCGTCGCGAGCAAGAGCGTCAACGGCAATTAGAACTCAGACAACAAGCTCTTGAGCAAAAAGAATCTTTAGAAAAAGTTGGCAGCTTGACAATTGCCAAGCCAGTTGGTGAAAACGAAGCAATTTTCGGTACTATCACCACCCAAGACGTTGTAGATGCAATTAAGGCAGCCACCGGTCAGGAAATCGATCGGCGTGGAATTACCATCCCTGATATTAACCACCTTGGTACTTATCAAGCCGAAATTAAGCTGCATTCGGAAGTAGCGGCGCAAGTCGATATTCAAGTAGTCGCTAGCTAACTCACCAGAGGGATGAAGGGATGAGGGGATGAGGGAGCAAGATAAACTCGTAACTCTTAACTCCTAGCTCCTGTACAGACGCGATTAATCGCGTCTCTAGCAAAATCTCAAAACTAAAATCGTTTATGGCTGAAGAATTGAGTTTTCAAGGGCTAGGTAGCGATGCCTACGGCGGTAAACTAGGCCTCCCACCACAAAATATTGAGGCGGAAGAAGCGATTTTGGGGGGTATTTTGCTAGATCCAGAAGCGATTAGTCGAGTTAGCGATCGCCTCCTTCCCGAAGCTTTTTACATTAGCGCTCACAAAAATATTTATCAAGCAGCTGTGAGGCTCCACGCCCAAGGTAAATCCACAGACTTACTCTCAGTCACCAGTTGGCTGACTGACCATGAAATGCTAGCCCACATTGGTGGTAGAAATAAATTAGCAACTCTGGTAGACCGTACAGTGTCAGCAGTTAACATCGACGCCTTAGCAGGGTTAGTCATGGAAAAATACCTGCGGCGACAGTTAATTAAAGCTGGCAATGAAATTGTACATCTTGGTTACGAGACAGAAACCGAGTTACCACAAGTTTTAGATCAGGCAGAACAGAAAGTTTTTGGTGTTACTCAAGAACGTTCCCAATTGGGTTTAGTTCACATTTCTGATACTCTAATTAATAATTTCCAGGATATTGAAGATAGAAATCAAGGCATTGCCTTACCTGGAATTCCCTGCGGATTTTACGATTTAGATGCGATGACTAGCGGCTTTCAACGTTCTGATTTAATTATTGTCGCGGGTCGCCCATCAATGGGGAAAACCGCATTTTGCTTGAACCTTGCTCATAACATTGCTGCTTCTTATAAATTACCAGTTGCTTTTTTCAGCTTGGAAATGTCCAAAGAGCAATTGACGCAACGTTTATTAGCTAGCGAAGCGCAAATTGAAAGTAGTTATCTGCGAACTGGCCGCCTCAGTCAAACCCAGTGGGAACCTTTAAGCCGTGCTATTGGTATCCTTTCCGAGATGCCGATTTATATTGACGATACGCCGAATATTACAGTTACACAAATGCGTAGTCAGTCAAGAAGACTGCAAGCTGAAATTGGAACTGAATTAGGATTAATTGTAATAGATTACCTGCAATTGATGGAAGGAGCAGGTGATAATCGCGTACAAGAATTATCAAAAATTACGCGTCAACTCAAAGGTTTAGCGCGTGAATTATCTGTTCCAGTTATTGCCTTATCTCAGTTGAGTCGAGGCGTGGAAGCACGCACTAACAAACGCCCGATGTTATCTGATTTGAGAGAATCTGGTTGTTTAGCAGGCGATAGTCTGGTGACATTAGCAGATAGCGGACTGCAAGTACCAATTAGAGAATTAGCAGGTAAATCTGGTTTTGCAGTTTGGGCGTTGAACGAAGCTACAATGCAGCTAGAAAAAGCAATTGTTAGCAATGCTTTTTCCACTGGTGTAAAGCCTCTGTTTACTTTAACAACTCGATTGGGTCGAAAAATCCGTGCCACAGGTAATCACAAGTTTTTAACAATTAATGGCTGGAAAAAACTTGATGAATTAACTCCTAAACAACATCTATGTTTACCAAGACATCTCCCCAGTCCTGCTAAACAAACCATGACTTATGCCGAAGTCGCATTATTCGGGCATTTAATTGGCGACGGTTGCACATTGCCACGTCATGCCATACAGTACACCACTAGAGAGATAGATTTAGCTCAGAATGTTGCTTTCTTGGCAACAGAAGTTTTTGGAGATTCAATTGTTCCTAGAATTTCACTTGAACGTGGGTGGTATCAAGTTTATTTATCCGCAGCACAGAATCTAACTCATCGTGTGAGAAATCCAATAGCCAAATGGCTAGACTCTCTCGGTGTTTTTGGTTTAAAGTCTTATGAAAAATTTGTACCTCAAGAATTGTTCTCACAACCCCAAGAGTTAATAGGTTGCTTTCTAAGACACCTTTGGAGTACAGATGGCTGTATAAAATTGGTTGCAGGAAAAAACTTAAGACCTATTGCATATTATGCAACGAGTAGCCAGAGACTAGGTTTTGATATACAGACACTTTTGTTAAGACTTGGCATTAACGCAATACTCAGGACAGTTCCTCAAGTTGGAAAAGGCAGAAATCAATATCATGTAATAATCACTGGTAAGCCCGATCTCCAGTTGTTTATTATTCATGTTGGAGCAGTAGGAGAATATAAGCTACGTTCACTCCAAGATATTTTCCAACACTTTGAAAACAGTATTCACAACCCTAATAGAGATATAATTCCGAAGGATGTTTGGAAAATAGAGGTTGTACCTGCGATGCAAGCTATTGGCTTCACCACACGGATATTACAAGCCTCCATTGGAGTTTCCTTTTGTGGGTCTACTCTTTACAAAGTAAATTTAAGTCGAGAAAGAGCTTTAAAAATCGGCAACATTGTCCAATCATCTAAACTGGTTACTCTTGCCAAAAGTGATGTTTATTGGGACGAGATACTTTCAATTGAATATAGCGGCGAGGAAGAAGTCTTTGATCTTACAGTTCCTGGTTTGCATAATTTTGTTGCGAATAATATCATTGTCCACAACTCAATAGAACAAGACGCGGATTTAGTAATCATGTTGTACCGCGACGAGTACTACTCTCCCGATACTCCCGATCGCGGCATTGCAGAAGTAATTATAGCTAAACACCGCAATGGCCCTACAGGTACTGCGAAACTTTTGTTTAATCCACAATTTACAAAGTTTCAAAATTTAAAAATTTAGCCATTGAATTGGGGACTGGGAATGGGAGACTGGGAGAAGCCAATGCCCAATGCCCAATGCCCTAGTTTTTACTTAACTCCTAGCAATTCCACTTCAAAAATTAGAGTTGCATTGGGTGGAATCACGCCACCAGCACCACGAGCGCCGTAGCCTAACTCAGATGGGATGATTAACTTACGAAGACCGCCTACTTTCATGGTGCTAAGTCCTTCATCCCAACCTTTGATTACCTGTCCAGCACCGATTTTAAAGCTAAAAGGTTGGCCGCGATCGCGTGAACTATCAAACTGAGTACCATCTTCTAGAGTGCCGACATAGTGAACTTCAACCGTTTGTCCAGATTTAGGAGTCGCCCCAGTCCCCTCTTTTAACTCCACATACTTTAATCCAGAGGGAGTAGTTACGGCATTAGCATCAGACATAGTATTACTCGCAATTAAGATATTGTTTTCAGTTACAGTCGTGGACGCTGGCGGCGTTTGGGTTAACTCGGCAGCAATGGCGGTATTCTGTTTACTGCCTACTTGCCCCACAACCAAAAGCACAACACACACCAGCATGAAAGCCACGCTGAGGAAAATTGGTTTCAAAATCAGTTCTCCTTACTTAGGTATCCTGGCAAAAAGATTACCAACAGGACACATTTAGTTTAAATCAGAAAGGGCATTCTAACGCCAAAGCTTATTTTCTAAATCGCGTAATTGACGCTCTAAACGGTCAATTCTACCCCTTAGTTCGTCCACTTCTGACTGACGAGCCACCCCCAAATCCTGCATCATATTTCGCATTTGCCGTTGCATTTGGACATCGAAGTTTCCCTGTTCCGACTTTAACTGCTGGGCAATATCATCTATTACTGCCTTGGCTTGCTCAGGATTGAGCTTGCCATCTTTGACTAAATCATCGCTGACTTGCCGCAGTTTTTCTGCGACTATAGAGGTTGTGCCAAGACCCACCATCATTAGCTGTTGCAACCAGTTGTTGTTGTCCATACTCCCTTCCTCTTACTTATTAACCAGCCGACCCTTACTCCTGAGTGTAGGCAATCAAGCTTCTTAAAGCGTAGTTATTCTAGCCTACAGCTCTATTTTGGCAAATTCGCAAGCACAAGGATAAGGATCAAAGGGCGTGATTATACAACTCCTCAAGTTTAAGGTTGCCCAAATTTACCTATTTTTGCGATATCACAGGCAATTCCCTATAAATTACAAAACTCACACTCATCCTTTGCGGTGAATGTGAGTAGTTCATGGGAAGATTTTATCTAGACAGTGCTGAATATCCAAGATTGATCGTTAAAGGAGAAGTTAAATTTGTGTACGCCATTTCTGAAAAGCGATCTCGTAATCCTCTGATTTACTCTGATAAACACTCCACCAATGAAAAAATAGTCCTAACCCCCATCCTAATATTGGGAAAATAGCCCAAAAATAACTAGGACTAGTGATTAAATTTAAGAGAATGAGGAATAAATTCACTGCTAGGAAAGAAACAAAGTGTGTCCAAAAGGCTCTGCGTCGGAAAGTATTAAATGTGTGTCGCGAACGTTCCTCTTCTTGTTGAGCCAACCACTTTTGTTCAGTTGTTTCCAAAATCTTAGAAGAAATGCCTAACTCAGATGCCATTTCTAAAAGCTGTTCTCGTGAAAATTCACCTTCCTGTTTACGAGTGAGTGCTTTTTGCAGGATTTGTTGGACATCTTCTGAATCGTAAGTCATTTTAATTACCTTATAAGTTTGTGTGTAAATACGCCTTTGATTTCACGAAATTATCGATCGGCTTCGTTCAATTCAATTAGCAAATGCATCCACATTTTGCATCCAATACTTAGTAATATTCACAACACTATTATTTTCTCACAATTGATTTAGGGCTACTGTATTTGTCAATACCTCTATAATTGCTTTGATGAGAGCGAGCTGTTACGGCATTAAGCTAAACATTGTCATTATGGAGTAAAGGATGCTGGTAGCTCGATTTCAGGTAAAGATCCAACTATATGTTGCTGCCTCAATCGAGTAAACATCGCTGAAATCACTCTTTTGAATTTCCAAAAATATTAAATTTAATGGAAGATTTAAAATATCAGCAGCGATCTACGCTACCTAGTAGTCTGTCAAGTTTGATTTGATCGGTTCGTAGTTTATGCTTTAGCACTAACTATAAACAATCCGCACCTCTCAATTATTTCTTGACAGACGAGTGGGAATGCGTCAATAGAGGACTCAATCAATGGGATATGTAATTGCTACTGCCAATATGAAAGGTGGCGTTGGTAAAACCACCCTCACGGTCAACTTAGCTACCTGTTTAGCTAAAAATCATGGCAAGCGGGTGCTTGTCCTTGATTTAGACAGCCAAATTAGCGCCACACTCAGTTTGATGTCGCCTTTAGATTTTGCCAAGCTTCGTAAACAAAGTAAGACATTTAGGTATCTGATAGACGAAGTTATCAATCCAGACCCACAAGCAAAACTCACAATTCAGGATATTGTTCAATCCCAGGTTTGTAATCTTCCCGGACTAGATTTATTACCGGGAGATATCGATTTATATGATGAATTTGTTGTTTCAGAAATGCTGCATCAGCAAGCAACTGCTTTGGGGGAACAGGACTTTGAAACGATTTGGAATCGCTTTGAAAGGGTCTTAATTAATAATATCTTAAAACCAGTACGTCAAGAATATGATTTTATCCTTCTCGATTGCGCCCCTGGCTATAATCTATTGACTCGTAGCGCTTTAGCTGCCAGTGATTTCTACATACTTCCTGCGAAACCAGAACCATTATCTGTAGTGGGTATTCAACTTCTAGAAAGACGGATTGCCCAATTAAAAGATAGTCACGGACATGAAACCAAGATAGATATAAAAATGTTGGGAATTGTATTTAGTATGTCCAGTGCTAACCTGCTCACTGGCAGATACTATAAACAAGTAATGCACCGCGTTGTAGAAGATTTTGGTGTTGAGAAAATTTGTAAGGTACAAATACCAGTTGATGTTAACGTTGCTAAGGCTGTTGATAGTTTTATACCAGCTGTTTTAAATGCTCCCCAATCAGCAGGTTCAAAAGCTTTCTTGCAATTAACTCAGGAGTTGTTGCAAAAGCTATAGCTTTAGTTAATCATTGATTAACAACATGATTTCCGATTTATTAAATTAGAAAGATGAATGTAAAGACGTAGCATTCCTACGTCTTTACAAGGGTTTCAGGCAATAAATAATTTAATTTTGGAAATTTCTATATCTATTAAGTAGGTCGCAAATCTGAACCTTTCAATTTTTATAAAGGTCTGAAGAAAGAGAATTTATACCTACTCGGTGAGAAACAAGCTACATAGAATAAATCTCAAATCCCCAATTTAAAGTTCTCTATTCAAGAAAACTCTTTAGGCATCAGGTCAATCTAAAATCTAAAATCCACAATTCAGTAATAAATAAGTTATCTTTTCTTAAAGTTCAGCAGTTATACGGAAGCTATAATTAGTGAGATTCAGCTATTGAGTGAAAAGGTCAGTAAATCTCACTAAGAAACAATGGTTAGTAACGATTCTGCGCGGGCACAAAACAATCAGCACTTACTAATGCGCCTACCACGGACTCTGAGTTATCTCGAAACCTGGGGCTTCGGGTTAACTGGTCATGTTGGATGGATTGGTACCGCCCCCATTATTCATGCAGCGTTAGGGCCAAAAGCTATCTTAGTTTGGTTTTTTGGCACGATTATTTCCTTTTTACTCAACTTGCAGGTACAAAGTCTAGGTAGGCATTGGTCAGATGTCGCCGGAGGAACACCGAACTATACCACAAGGCTATTAAAGAACTTTCCTGACTTAGGCCGTTACGTAGCATTAGGATACTTTTTTAGCTGGGCAGCAGCACCAGCACTGTATGCGATTATTCTCACTAACTTAATTAAAGTTAATTTTGAAACATTAGGTATTTCTTGTCCAGAAACTTTCTTAAAAGTCTTATTTACAGCGATTCCATTTATTTTAGCGTTCAGTGGCACCCGTGCTTTGGCGCTCCTGCATTTATTTTTTGTATTACCAGCGATTTTATTACTGTTATCGTTTTGTGTTCAAGGCGTATTATGGTTAGCCTTCTCATCTGCTAATTTTAATTTTCTCCCAACTAGCACACATAGCCTGAGCTTCCAAGAATGGGCAAAGTGGTTTTTTCTAGCTAGTTATTCAATTTATGCTTGTGAAACCACTTCTTCTTTTGTTGCTGATAGTCGCCACCCATATAAAACTTTAAAGTTTTTAACCGTAGCTGCTTGGTTAATTCCTCCGGTGTTTCTAGGTGGTTCTTGGGTATTAATGTGTTCTACTCAAAATCCTATAATACGTGATGATGCTTTCTTAAATCTAGTAGCGGCTTCTGAGCCTTTTTGGGGTGAATCTGCCTCTTTTCTAGTAACACTTCTGATTACTATATCTTGCCTTCTAAGTTCTGCTACAGCAGTTTCTAACTCTCCTCGGATATTATACCAGCTTGCCTTAGACAGACAGCTTTCTCCTATATTTGCATTAGTTTCCCGTCAAGGTGTCCTTGGCCCTGCTATTTTATTGACCTTTCTACTAAGTTTACTTTGTCTAAATTTGGGAAATGTATCTCAACTTGTTACAGTAGCAGGCACCTGTTATCTTATGTCCATTATGGGACTACATCTGGGATTATGGCTGTGTCGGGGTAAACCACACGTGTTATGGCCTTGGTGGTCACTTGGTTTTTTCTTGTTAGAAGCGGTAGTTCTAATAGTGGGAGGTTTAGCTTGGAACTGGAGAGATTTCTTAGTGGGATTATTATTACCCATTATTTTGATGATTACAGATGTAGTGCTACGTCGCTTAAGATTTGCGCCATTACACCCAAATTGGTGGACACAGCGTTACGATACTAAGTCTAATAGAAACAATCCAGACTTTGTAGTATTACAAGTGATTGTTTTAGTATCATTGATTTGTATTACTGCCACAATCAGTTGGGTTATTCGCGATTTTTTAGATAGACTTTCTAATCATCCTCAAAATTCTTTCCTAGCGATTTTATTAGTAACGCTTTCTTTTGCTGGGGTTGCGATCGCTTGCTGGACAACTTTACCACAAATTATTGCTATTGATGAAGCACGCAAACAAGCAAGAAACCTATTTATTACTACTCTCGATACCGTTCCAGATACTGTTTTAGTATTAGATGAAGACGGTACAATTTCTCAGACAAATGCTGCTGCTGAAGAATTATTTCAAACAAGTATTCAGCAGCTGCTTGGGCAAAACTTGAATCAACTTCTAATATGCTATCGCGGCAAACCGGAGCAATGGTCTATTAGGAGCGAGCAAAGCTTGAAAATTAACCAAGGTTTGCGAATTGTTGAATCAACGATTTCCCAGCCATTTAATTCTCTGCTACGGGAATATATTGTTATTGTCCGTGACATAACTAAGCGGAAGCTAGCAGAGGAAGAACTAGTCCAGTATCGTTATCAGCTTGAGCAGTTGGTTCTAGAACGCACTATTGAACTTATTAGGGTTAATCAACAACTTCAACAAGACATTGTTAAACGTCAAGAAGCACAAGAACAATTACTGCACAACAGTCTTCATGATGGGCTAACTGGATTACCTAATCAACGATTATTTCTGGAGCGGGTGCAGCAAGCAATAGAACAGGCTAAACAGCAAAATAATTATTTATTTGCCGTACTATTCTTAGACCTAGACCGCTTTAAAGTTGTGAATGACAGCCTGGGACATCTACTAGGAAATCAACTTTTGATTGCAATTTCTCATCGGCTAAAGTCAGTTCTGCGAGGTGAAGACATAGTTGCCCGTTTTGGCGGAGATGAGTTCACAATCTTAATTGAGGAAATTGAGGATATCGACACCGCCATACAGGTCGCCGAGCGAATTAAAAAGGTGCTAGCTTTGCCATTTCAATTAAATGAGCATCGGGTGTTTACTAATGTTAGTATTGGTATCGCTTTAAGTAGAGTAGATTATGAGCAAGCAGCGCAGATTCTACGCGATGCTGATGTGGCAATGTATTGCGCTAAATCACTTGGTAAGGCACGTTATGAGGTTTTTGATCCAAAGATGCACGAGGGTGCAGCTTTGCTCTTAGAGTTAGAAACTGCTCTGCGAAATGCGCTGCTAAAGCAAGAAGAATTTCGCCTTGATTACCAGCCAATTGTTTCACTAACAACTGGCAAAATTATTGGATTTGAGGCACTGATACGTTGGTATCATCCAGAACGAGGACTTATTTCCCCTCAAGATTTTATTCCCCTAGCTGAGGAAACTGGAATGATTGTTAATATCGGGCAATGGGTGCTTTATGAAGCCTGTTACCAAATGCACAAATGGCATAAACAATTTCTTACCTCACAACCTCTGACAATTAGCGTAAATTTTTCTGGTAAACAAATCACGCAACCTGGTGTGTTTAAACAGGTTAAACATATTTTGCAGCAAACTGGACTTGAGCCATGCTGTTTGAAATTGGAGATTACTGAAAGCTTGTTGCTGGATAATTTTGAATTAGCTACCACTGTGCTTTCCCAATTAACAGCGCTGAATGTTGAGATGCACATGGATGATTTTGGGACTGGCTTTTCATCCTTGAGTTATCTACATCGCCTACCAATCAAAACCATTAAGATTGACCGCTCTTTTGTCACTAGTATAGGTAGTCGAGGAGAAAATTTAGAAATTATTCGAGCGATTGTGACATTAGCCCATAATTTAAATATGTCTGTAACAGCAGAAGGCATAGAAACTGTAGACCAATTAGCACAATTGAAGGCTTTACAATGTGATTATGGGCAAGGGTATTTTTTCTTACCACCTATGGAACGGGCAGAAGTAGAAATACTCCTTGCTGCTAACTTGTGCGGAAAAAACTTTTTAAAAAGATAAAATCTTGGGAGCAAATTCTGTTTAAAGAAACACCTTGTTAAACTGGGTGATTAATTTCACTTGGCAATCTATTCTTAGTGTAGTGCTGACTGTAGCTGAAAATTATCTACGTTATCAAGCAATCCTTCTTCTAACAACAGTTCGTTAACAAAAGTATCAATTTTGTGCCGATCGATATTTTGCATGACTATAATGTGTACCCAATTTTCAGAAATCGCTAACTGCCACTTTTTAATTAATCTTTGAGAAGGTTTTTGAAACACTACGGTATTGGAAAATTTATTGAGCATACATGGGTATTCTCTGATTTTAAGTTGTTGGAAAAGATATTGGGCATTATCTATACAGGTCTTCGCTTCTTTCGCTAATCCATCATAACCTCTTGTTTGCATTGCATACCAGAGAATCAGAGGCGTATGACCGTTTCTAGAACCAAGAATTGTTGTATCTGATGAACCAATATATTCAATTGCTGTTTCAACTTTTTTTACCCATTTTTTCTTGGTTAAAACTACACCGCAAGGCAAGGGAGAACCAATGAATTTAGCAGAAACAGCTATACTATCTATGGGTTTTTGAAAGTTAACTTGCGGAGCGCCATCTAGAAAGGGTAATATTAATCCTGATAGGGCAGCATCACAATGAATGTAGTAATCTTTAATCTGATTGCGCTCTAAAATTTCGATAACTTTGTCTAAGTTATCAATTGCACCTTTAACAGTAGTCCCAATATTTAAATTGACGATCGCAGGATAATTGCGATTTTCGCTAATAAGTTTTTCAAAATGTTCATAATTCATCTCTCCATTAATTTGTGAGTTAACAATATTATGTTGGATGCGGAATAGTTTTGCTGCTTTGGGTATGGAGTAATGAGAGTCTTGTGATGAGTAAAGAATACCATTAGGGTAGATTTCTCTTGCTAAGAACATCCCATATAAATTACCTTCAGTTCCGCCAGCAGTAACATAACCCCAAAACTCATTTTCTGGAATTTTATAGAGGTGAGCAAAAAAAGATAATACTTCTTGCTCAAACTTACGAGAATGGAGACCAAAATCTGGTTCAATATATGGATCTCCAGCATTATTTAACAGAAAATTGAAAAATTTGCCGATCGCACTGTAATCACAACTTAAATTATATGGATAGCCTGTATGAAACTGCGATCGCTGTTCTATTTGCAGCAGAAAATCAGCCAATTCCTGAGCAATTTTGTTTGACATATCTCTGTATCTCTTAAATTTTGATTGAGTTAATGGATGTTTTAAACGAGATTACACGTATTAATCCATACCTTTATGTTTTTTTTATAATCACCCCATTTAGCTCTTTAATAGAAGATAATACAGTGAAAATACTGATAAATATTCAGTAATAATACCCATTTTTTTTTTGACAAAGTATATTACACTTAGAACTTCTGCATAATACGAAATAACCAGAATGCGTATTACATAAAATATTTTTTCAGTCGCTGAGTGCAACCTGATTTAATTACATATTTAACTTTGTGCTAGTTGCGTAATTTCTAGGAATGACTAGGCTATACAGCGAAGTCCGCTTATGCGGACTTCATCATGCTAAAAATAGATTTCCAGAAATTAAATATGGGTTATACAGAACCCTAATAGAGACTTAGCACTGCTCGTCTCTATATTCTTGCAGTTTTCCAGTAGATGAGGTACAAAATGCAGGACTCATGCATCAAACATCAAGAGTTTCTACTTTCTTGTTTCTGTCTTTTGCCTCAAATCCTGTAGTTTTGTACTTCATCTAAAAGAAAACTGCTGTCAGTGCATTTAGCCATTTGTAGTTTGCTAGTGCCGTGGAATTTTTGCTTTTAAAATTCTCCAGCTAAGGCTGCAACACACCGTTCGCAAATTAAGGGATGTTCTGCTGATTCTCCCACATGAATAGAGTAGTTCCAACAGCGATCGCATTTTTGCCCGTCTGCTTTCACTACCCCAATTTCCCAGTCTTCCGTCTGCGCTGTATATTTCAATCCTTGCAATCCTTCAGCAGAATCTAATAATTCCACTTGGGAAGTCAGCAATAAATACCGCAGTTCGTCAATCCCGTTACCCTTAACCGGGTTAAAGGCTTTGATAGCATCACCTAACTGTTTGTGAGGGATATGAATCAAAGCTTTCGCCTCCAGGGAAGAACCAATGAGTTTTTCTATCCTGGCTTGTTCCAACACCTTATTAACATCGGTGCGGAGTTGTCGCAGCACTGACCAAAATTCTGCTAATTCTGGATTACGCCATTTTTCCTCAACTAGTACCCAACCAGCTTCAAATACCGATTTGTAAGGTGTTTTGTAAGGGAGATATTGCCAGATATCTTCGGCAGTGTGAGATAACACTGGGGCGATCGCTCGTGCTAAATTATCTATTGCTATCTTCAGCACCGTTTGACAACTGCGACGGCGTAAAGCATCTTTTGCACTGATGTACAATCTATCTTTGGCCACATCTAAATAAAAGTTGGATAAATCCACGACGCAGAAATTCTGCACTGTTTGGAAAAAGCGGAAGAATTGGAAATTCTCAAAGGCAACAGTTACTTCCTCAAATACTTCGGTGATGCGGTGCAGCATATAACGGTCAAGTTCTGGCAATTCCTCAAAAGCAACTGCATCTTTTTCCGGGTCAAAATCATCCAAGCTACCCAACAAAAACCGCGCCGTATTGCGAATCTTCCCTCTAACATCATTCATTTGCTTAATGATGTTTTTGCCAATGCGAACATCGCCGGAGTAGTCTACCGATGATACCCACAATCGCAATACATCTGCACCGTAGGGCGGTTCTACTTTTTGATTTTTTCCGCCTTCAATGATTGTATTTGGATCGATCGTATTTCCTTCTGACTTACTCATCTTTCGGCCTTGTTCGTCCAAAGTGAAGCCGTGAGTTAGCACAGTTTTGTAAGGCGCAATGTCATTTACCGCTACACTGGTGAGCAAACTTGATTGAAACCAACCGCGATGTTGATCGGAACCTTCCAAATATATATCAGCAGGGTAGCGTAACTCTGGACGCTGTTGGACGACAGCCGCCCAAGATGAGCCAGAATCAAACCATACATCCATTGTGTCTGTACCCTTGCGGTAAGACTTGCCATTTTGGCGATAGGATTCGGGTAATAATTCCTCAACTGAAAGTTCCCACCAAGCATCGGAACCTTTTTCGGCGATGATTCCTTGGACGTGGTTGATAATTTCTTCACTCAGCAGCGGTTCTCCCGTGGCTTCGTCGTAGAAAACGGGAATCGGTACACCCCAAGCACGTTGACGGGAGATACACCAATCAGAACGTTCCGCCACCATTGGCGTAATCCGATTTTCACCTTGGGCTGGAATCCATTTTACCGTGGCGATCGCCTCTAGCGCTTCTTCTCTAAATCCTTCCACAGAAGCAAACCATTGTTCAGTGGCGCGGAAAATTGTTGGCTTCTTCGTCCGCCAATCATAAGGATACTTGTGGGGGTATGGTTCTTCTTTCAACAAAGAACCAGCCGCAGCCAGTGCATCAATTACCGCCTGATTCCCATCACCCAGCACATTTAACCCCGCAAATTGTCCCGCTTCTTCGGTAAAATTGCCATTGTCATCCACTGGTGCCAGTATGGGCAAACCGTAACGCTGACCAACAATGTAATCTTCTTGACCATGACCGGGGGCTGTATGTACCAACCCCGTACCCGATTCTGTAGTGATGTAATCACCGCCGACAACAATCGGACTTTCGCGGTCAAATAGAGGATGACGATAAGTAGTATATTCTAAATCATTCCCCTTAAATGTGGCTTTTACAGTTAACTCAACTCCGAAAGTTGAAGATAAACGTTCGACTAAATCAGCAGCAACAATGAGATAGCGGAACCTCACCCCCTCAGTCCCCTTCTCCGTTAACAAAGAGGGGGAAGCTACTTCCTCACTCCCCCTCCCCGCAAGCAGGGAGGGGGTTAGGGGGTGGGGTTCCACTTCCACCACTGCATAATTTAAATCTGCATTTACCGCCACAGCCAAATTCCCCGGAATTGTCCAAGGTGTAGTTGTCCAAATAGCCACACCCAAATCTGACTGATATTCCGCCAACAGTGGTTTTACAGCTTCTGCCAAACTTGTAACTGCAAAAGCTGCATAGATACTACGGGAAACGTGACCTTCTGGATATTCCAACTCAGCTTCCGCCAAAGCGGTATGAGAACTGGGACTCCAGTGAACCGGCTTCAAACCGCGATAGATGTAGCCTTTTAAGAACATCTGACCAAACACGCCAATTTGAGCCGCTTCGTATTCCGGCTTCAAAGTTAGATAAGGGTTATCCCAATCACCCCAAATACCGTAGCGTTTAAAATTATTGCGCTGGTCGTTTACCGTCGCTAGACCAAATTCTTTTGCTTTGTGTCGCAGTTGTAAAGATGTTAAATTTTGCCGTTCTGCTGATTTCATGTTCTGCAAAACTTTCAACTCAATTGGCAATCCGTGACAATCCCAACCAGGGACGTAGCGAACTTTACGCCCTTGTAACATTTGGTAGCGATTAATAATATCTTTGAGAATTTTATTTAAGGCATGACCGATATGGAGCGAGCCATTAGCATAGGGAGGCCCATCGTGCAGTATAAATAATTCGCCGGGGTTATTTTCAAAGAGGCGATCGTAAATTTTATTTTCTTCCCAAAATTTTTGGATTTCTGGCTCACGCTTGATGGCGTTTGCCCGCATATCAAAATTAGTCTTGGGTAGGTTTACAGTATCTTTGTAACTTCCTGATTCGGTCACAGTCTCATGCCTAGAATTAGGTGTGCAGGTTTTATCAATTATAGAAGATAGCCTGAAATCCAAAATTCGCTAACACCCCACACGCCAGGCGCTCATGGGGGAAAGCCCCTTCTCTACGAGACGCTACGCGAACGCAAAGCGTTCCGTTGGCGCAGCCTCTCGTAGAGAAGGAAAGGCGCTAGCCTCTCCCAAAGGGAGAAGACTGCGCTGGCTCCCCTTAATCCCCTCCCCAAAGCATCGGGGAGCAGGGTGGTTTCATACAAGCAGAGAAAAAATAAAACTGAGTTTCAAAGCCTCTCCCCGAAGCGGAGAGGAATGGAAGTGGGGTAAAAAGCTATGCCACAAAACAAGAAATCAAGACTTATATATTTTTCTTTTTTCGTATGAAACCACCCTGCCTCCCTTAGCAAAGGCAGGGGTCTATTGGAGAATTTCTGTATTGCTATGCAATAGAAAGATAAAGTGAAAGGTGCAGGATTTACCGGAGTTAGCAATGGCGCGTAAACGCTTGATTATCGAGATGGGGATGGGAATAGATCAGCATGGACAAGAACCAACAGTAGCAGCATCTAGGGCAGTACGTAATGCGATCGCTCACAATGCGTTACCTGGTGTTTGGGAGGTTGCAGGTTTAAGTCATCCCAATCAAATGATTATAGAGGTTCAAGTAGCAGTGCCATATCCAGAACAAGTTAGAGAAGAAGAGGTACTAGCTGTATTACCATTTGGTAGAAAAACTTTGATCGTCGAATCTGGAGGGATGATAGTTCAAGGGCGGGCGATTCCTGAACTCAACGATAAAAATGACGAAATGTTGATTGCGATCGCTGCTGTTACAGTTCTAATCGAAGATGAGTAGCTGAGGTAATTCCTCTAGAAACAGAAAGTTATAGAAAAGTTATTAAGTTATTCGACTACCGACTTCATTTGTGCAGACGCAATTTTTAATTGTCAAGTATATTTGCTGATTACTTGATCAAAAAGCCTCATTTCTTTATAAAAATACCTGTTTACTTTCTCAAAATACTTAAATGCTTTCTCAAAATGACCTTTGACTTATTCAAAAGCTGTGTTTGCTTTCTCATTTTGGTGTTTTCCGCAAGCAAAACGAGCTTTGACTTACTCAAACCCCAGTTTGCTTTCTCATTTTGGTGTTTTCCGCAAGTAAAATGACCTTTGACTTACTCAAACCCCAGTTTGCTTTCTCATTTGGGTGTTTTCCGCAAGTAAAACGAGCTTTGACTTACTCAAACCCCAGTTTGCTTTCTCATTTGGGTGTTTTCCGCAAGCAAAACGATCTTTAACTTACTCAAAATGCTTGAATGCTTTCTCATGGTTAATTTTTGAATCACTCTAGAAATGTTCTATCTCTGGGACTAAAAATTTTCTAATCCAAAAGTATAAAATAATAGAAACCTGGAGAAAAATATGTCATTAGAAACAGAGACACTACAGGCGACACCACCAACTTCTACTTTTGAGAAACTTGAGGAGAAGCAAGAATTTAACTGGAGGCAATGTTGGTATCCCGTCACCTTCGTCAAAGACTTACCTGCTAACCGCCCTCATGGCTTTTCCTTGTACGATGAACCTTTGGTTTTATTCAAAAACAAAGATGGACAATTTATCTGTTTAGCAGATCGTTGTCCTCACCGTACAGCTAAACTTTCTGATGGACAAATTATTGACGGCAAAATTGAGTGCTTATATCACGGTTGGCAGTTTGGCAGCGATGGCCAATGTCTGCACATTCCCCAATTAGCAACAGATGCAAAAATTCCAGTCAATGCTTGCGTGCCATCCTTTAAAGTTGTGGAACGCCAAGGTATGATTTGGGTATGGGCTGGCGAAAAAGAAACTGCTGTTGATGAAATTATTCCAATTTTGCCAGATTTAGATAAGCCAGGATTTGTGTGTGCAGACTTTATATTGGATCTGCCTTATGACCAAACATATCTAGTCGAAAATGTTATCGATCCTGCTCATGTTGCTATTAGCCATAATGGCACTAGAGGGGGTGGTAATCGGAAAAATGCCCAACCGCTAGAAATGGAAGTACTAGAGAATTCTGTTCAGGGGGTTAAAGGCAGGTGGCGGGGAGCTAACAAATCAAATGAAGCCTGGAAGTATATTGATTTTGTTGCTCCAAGTCTTGTGCTAAACACTGCTTATATTGAAAAAAAAGATTGGACATTTGGACTAGCTTTGTATTCGATTCCTTTAGGTAAAGGGCGATGCCGTCTTTTAGCTAGAGGTTATCGTAATTTCATGACTTGGGGAGTCAAGCTGAGGCCACGCTGGCTCGATCACTTAAATACGAACAAAATATTGGAGCAGGATTTGCCTCTGATTGCGGGACAACAGGCAGAAATTGAGCGCTTGGGAAGAAGTCTCAAAGAATTATATTTGCCGCTGAAAACATCTGACACATTAGTGATTGAGTATCGCAAGTGGCTAGATAAATTTGGATCGTCTTTGCCTTTTTATCACGGCTATTCCACGTGGAAAAATGTTGAGAATGACGAGTTGAATTCAAAGCCGATTTTGCTAGACAGATTTTCGCGACACATACTTATTTGTAGTTCTTGCAATCGAGCTTATCAGGTGACAAATAGGGTCAAACAAGGTTGTATAGGGGTAGCGATCGCTCTAGCTGCTGTAGCAATACTTGCAGATGATTCTAGAATCAGAATCGCAGCAATATCAGTTTCCATAGCAGCAATTGTCATGTCTGTTATGGCTCATACACTCAAAACTCACTTTGAGCATTCCTACACTCGTCATTAAAATAGGTATTGGGAACATTTTGTAGTAAGCACTAAAGTGCTTACTACAAACTTTTCATTACTAGCTTAGACATTGTACCGATACATGTGTAGTAAGTTTGCTCACCTTAAACGATTTGCTCAAACCTCAAGTCTTGTTAAGTGACGATCGAGTTAATGGCTCTGCGCTAAAGTAAAAATATTGGGATAAAAATCTCTGGCAGTAAGTTCAATAGACCAATAATCTTTACCACTGCGGCGATCATGTCTCAAGAGCATAACGAATCACTCCAAATTCAGGAGATCACCAAACTCAAACCGAAACACTTTGCTGATTTAGTCAGATCGGCACAATTGGTTTTCGACCCTACAGCCGGAGTTTCGGGAAGAAATATCACAGTTGACTGGGAACAATTTGGAATTCCCCGTGAAGTAGCGGACAATCTCAAATCACTTGGTCAGCACTACCAGTATGCATCTCCTCACATCCCTGTTGAAGACATTTGGAGTAAATTAACTCCAGAAACTCGTATTTGGTTCGTTGAAAATAAAGATCGGTTGTGGCAGCTTGAAGAAGCTTTCCCAGCCCTTGACGAAGATTGAGGAAGGCAGGAAGAGAGTAAGAGGTTGGAATTTAGATAAGACTTCTATACGAGGTCGAAGATTTTAGTAAAGGACTTTAAACTCTTCCTTCCTCTGCTCACAGCAGGAGACAGAGAGTAGCATTCCTCCTATCTTCTCCCTTCTGCCTCTCTCTACAAGGATAAGCAAAAACTGCGATCGCAAGCAAATAGCGAATATTGACATTACTAGTTGCAAAGTCCTTAACTCTATTGGTCAAGGACTACTTAGCATTTCTCCAGGTTACGGTTATACTGCTATCATTGCTGGCTCTACTGGCCAGCTAAATTTACTGAGTATTATTTTATTCAGTTTAATAATCGTAGCAAATTAGTACAGATTAAATTGAGACATCCTTTAGCTTTAGCTGGAATGTTTCAAGGTATTTTATTGTTATCTTTTTTCTTTCAGCAATAGATATATTAATTACAACAGGCTAGTACCGCAAGGCGGAAGTCAAAAGTCAAAAGTCAAAAGTCAAAAGAATTATATTCCAAGCTCTTGCGCCATTTGAAATGGTATGTTTATTTACGCCATGCTGTACTAGGAGTAATATCAAGTCCGGGTAATTCCAGTTTAATAAGTAATCAAGCGGACATGATATAAGGTATGGGAATATCAGGGATAAACCAATCCCGAATAACTAATAACTAATATTTGAGGAGATTTAATGTGTCTAGTCGTAAATTATCTTTGTTATTGAAACTAATAATTATTACATTGGTTACTGGTGCTAGTAGTTTAGGTATCAGCTTGCTTTTAACCACAAACGGATTTGAGCATTTGTTGGGAATTATCAAGCCAAAAAGCGAGAGTCCTAAAGCGAGTCATAACAAGCTGATGAGTGCAGATGCACAGAATATAAGTCCAGTCAAAGACCAGATGAATGAAGTGCCAAAGGCATTTCAGGGAACAATCGTTTATCAAGGGAAACTAAAAGCGAATGAGAAAGTTATTGCCCTAACTTTTGATGATGGTCCCAGCCCCAAAAATACGGCACAGATTTTAGAAATTTTGAAGAAAAATGATGTAAAAGCCACATTCTTCATGATCGGGCAAATGGTGAAATATTTTCCTCAAGTTGCCAAGCAAGTGGCTGCTGATGGTCATGTAATTGGTAATCACACATGGCATCATTGGTATCGCCACATGGACTTAGCTACTGCGGCTAGTGAAATCGATCGTACAGCAGAAATCATCTACAAGACTACTGGAGAGAAAACTACTCTATTTCGTCCTCCTGGAGGCTTTTTGAATAATGGACTAGCCGAATATGCCAAAAACGAGAAATATGCTGTCATGATGTGGTCAGAAGAATCGGGAGATGCTGAACGTCGTTCGCCTCAAGTTTCAGGACTAGTCAAAAATGTGCTGAAATATGCAAAACCCGGTGCAATTGTCCTGATGCACGATGGGGGCGGCAACCGTTCCAAATCTGTCAAGGCTTTACCAGAAATGATCGCGGGTTTAAAAGCCCAAGGCTATAGATTTGTGACAATTCCCCAACTACTAGAAATACAAGCCCAAGAAAAAAGTGTGGAGACAGCAGCATCACCTGTAGTAACAAATCAAGAACATCCAAACCAACAGCTTAATCATCAGTGATATCATGTCCGGTTAAAGACTTATCATTAAGAACGGTAGGGGGCGAAAGAGTTTTCAGATTTTTGCACAGATGCAAGAACCATAACCAATCAGCCGGACAGGATATGATATCATGTCCAGGTAATTAGTTAGTTTATTGGCCAGCAATGCGATGTGTCGGCTAACAATGCGATTGTTTCGACTAATACCAATTCAATTAATGATTGCAACACATCCTTTGGTAAAGACGCGATGAATCGCGTCTCTACAAATGGTCTATTTGTCGCATTCTTTTTTCAAATTGGTATAACAATGCGATTGTTTCGGCTGACAATGCCAATACACCAATTTAAAATCGGGTTTCATACTCAACTTGAAGTTGATTGTCATCCCCCACATCAGTTGAGCCTCGCATCAGAATTTCGTCATTGACTCGATAAAGGACATTGAAACGGAAAGAGTCATCGCTAGAAAGAGCGCGTGATAAAGAGGCAGAGAAATTTTTACTAATATCAAACACACCTTCCGCTGATAAATTAAGAATTGAAGCTCTTGATGCTTTTGATTCTTCATCATTAACAGATGGAGTCGGAAATATCCGAAATTCACTGAAACCAACAGCCTGTCCGATCGCAGTGATAGTTCCTTGTAAACTACCTAAAATGGTAGAACTAGCGAAATTAGTCAGCCCTTGACCTGCATCTGCTTGACCGAAAGAACCCAGAATTGAGCCACCCAGCAGCGCAACTATTTCTCCTTTACTACGGCTAGGTTCGCTCGTCAGTTCTAAATTCTCACCCAATTTACTAGCTGGCCCGTTCACCCTAGCTTGAACGGTAACGCTACGTAAAGTCCCAAAGTTGTTTACAGAAACATCGCTGACTTCAGAAGACAATGGTGATTCCAAAGTTTGAGTGTTCCTTGCTGATGTTTCCGGTACAATTGCTGTCAGTCGGACATCCAAAGTCGGGTCAAGTCCTTGACTAGGAATAAACCGCGCAGTTTGTTCATAGCCCCGCGCCAAGGTGAACTCAGTGGAAAATAAGCTCAGTCGTCCTCCTGTCAAACGAATGACTCCTTCAGGAAGCGGTTTGGCTAATGTACCATTAATGGTCAAGTCACCTTTAGCGTCAAACCTCAATAGGGGCTGACTTAATGCCGCTCCTCCTGGTACAAAGCTTAGGAAAGACTGAGTTGTAACCCAAATATCTTTGCCTAAAATCAACTTTAAATCTGCAAACTCTACAGGTATGGGTGGAGTTGCAGCGCTAGTGCTTGCGTCTGCTGTTGCCACTGGGTTAGTGCTTCCATCCACTGTAACCACTGGGTTAGCGTTATTCTCTGCTGTCGGTGTGACGTTAGGGTTAGCCTCTTGTCTATCTAGATTTATGACCTTAGTATTAGCCTCTGCTGTAGCTGCTGATTTTTTCTTCGCAGCAGCCGAGTTGCCAATAATTACCTGACCATCACTCAGTTGAATCTCTCCACCAATTACAGGTTTTAACGCTGTGCCGCGAATCACGACATCACCACCAACACCGCCTTCATACAGTCCTGCAAGCTTAAAATTGAGTTTGTCTGCTATTGATACTGTCAGGGGATTAGCTGTGGCTTGTTGAAGATCAAAAATTGGCAAGATGCCTGATACATTTACTTGCCCTTGGTTGTAATTACCTTGGATATTTTCAACGCTGATTGTTCTACCATTAAATAGTGCTGTTCCTGTGACATTCGTTAAAGGATCGGATAAGGCTTGAGCGCGAAAAGTTGCATTATTAAGTGTGGCGTTGCCATTGATAATTGGTTCCTTTAAAGTACCTTGAACATTTAAATCTACTTTTCCTTGACCGTCTACCCAAGCGACTTGATTATTGGTAAGCAGATTTAAGAGTGCCAATCCTTCATTTTGCACATTGGCGTTGATGCTGATTTGATTGCTATCCGGTTGCACTTTGGCAAAAGGCAAAGGAGCTGGTACGCTACCTGTAACGGCAACTGGCTGCGTTCCTGTTACTAGTAAGGTACTATCAAAATTCAAGCGAGCTTTGTTGTAATCAAAGTTCACCTGTCCTGTTTGTACGGGTTGTTTGTTAAGGGTCGCATTCGCTAGCGCCACTTTCCCTTGAACTCTGGGGTCTTGCAAACTACCTGCTAAAGTGGCATCAGCATTTACATTACCAGTGATATCTACGGGGTATTTTTCGATAAAAGGTTCTAAAAGTGATAAGGGCAGACTGGCTACATTCAATTTTCCAGATAGTTGGTCAGTTCCTAACTGTCCTGAAAACGCCACTAGTCCTTGATTTATCCCTACACTCAAGGGCGAAAGGGTGACGATACCATCGGCAAAAGTGCCTTGAGCAACGACTTGATTGATGGAGTAATTACCCCATTGCCAGTTAGCACCTTGAAAATTAAAGCCGACATTCAACCCAGATTTTAACGAGCCATTGGCTGTAATTGCTCCGCTTAAAGCACCTGTTAATTCTGCAAGGCTAGGCAAAGATGCGGTTTGTTTTGTTTGGGCTTGCTGTTCTTTGGCGATCGCTGTTGTAATATTCGAGAAGTATGCTAACTGTGTTTTCAAATCTGCATTTGGCAAGCTGACAGACTCAGTTTCAAGTGCTTCTGCACCAGCTAATGTTGGAGGCTGCAACCCGGTACTAAGGTCTTGAAAGTCGAAGATATTAAACGCTTGTAAAAGTCTCTGGATTTTGGCTTGGGCAAAATTAGCTTGGAATTGAAATTGCGGGTCATCGCCCGTTTGCACATTACCACTGAGAGCGATGTTGCTATCACCAATCCGTAATTGACCATTAGCCAAGCTAGCCGTACCATCAGCATAATTGATGCTGCCCCGAAATTCATCTGCTGCAACTCTAGCAACACGAGGCCGTGCGATCGCTACATCTCCCGCAATGGCATAATTATTTAGATTGACAACTAAATTACCCGATAATTGCCCCGCCAGTGGTTTCAATTGATTGTTAGGTAAAAAGCCGCCAACCAGAGCGATGGGAAACTGTTGGGCGTTGATGAGTAAGTTATCTCCCTCAGTTCTACCTGTGGTAACTGCGCCATCGCGTCGAACTAAAAATGAAGTGGGACGATAATCTGCACCTAAGTTAAGGGCAATCCGATCCTGTTTCCCAGCTAATCGCAGACTTGCCCCTTGTCCCCCTTGAAAATTCACGTTTCCGGTTAAAAGTGGGTCAAACGCCAAGTTACTCACATTAAAATTCCGCAGCCGGATATTGCCATTAGCTAGCGGGACATCTGGAGTTCCTATAACTTTTCCATTAAAATCCAGTCGCCCTGCTATTGCTACGTCACCAGGAACTTTAAAGCCAGTATTTTGTAAGTTGAAATTCTGCGCCAGTACATTTAAATCAAATCCGGCAATTTGGGGTGCGCCAGTTGGGGGAGACTGAATAGCGATCGCACCATTAGCACTCAATCCTGAGGTACTTGCGTTTTCAACTATAATCTGCTGTCCATTCCACTGGAATTGCGCGGTGAGCGGTTTTGCCAGCTGCGCGACTCCTTGGGGAAGGCTGATTTGTCCGGCGGCGCGAATATCTGCAAGCTGGAAAGATTGTGTTGTGCCTGCTAACTGAATATTGCTATTCAGCCGTCCTCGCAGTTGTGGTGAAAAACGGCTGAGTTGAATTTGAGAAGTTTTGACAGATCCTTGCCAGCGTTGTTGTGCAATTTCACCTTTGGCCCTGATTGTCCCGCCTGCAACGTTCACAACCGCATCGGGAAAGACGATATTCTCTCCTTGTTTGGTAACAACAACTCGTCCACTAGTAGGATAGGTGGCACTAGGCGCTTGCACCCGTGCTACTGTTTGCAGATTGCTGAGAGTGCCGGAAATATCGGCATTTGCCGAGACATTCCCAATAGCGATTGAGGGTGAGGAATTGTAGGCTTTGGCGATTGCATCTCCTGGTATATTTTTTGCTTGCACATTCAAAGCCACCCTACCTTGAGGTGCAAGCTGAACTCGTCCGCTAGCTGTGACTTGCCCTCCCACATCTGGATTTGCTTGAACGCGAGAAACATTGACGTTTAACGGTGTACCCAGAGAACCAGAAATTTTAGCGTTCGCAGATATACCACCAACATTAATCGGAGTGGAAATACCATAACCTTGAGCGATCGCATTTCCTGGGATACCTTGAGCTTGAATATCTACGCCTACCTGACCTTGGGGAGCGAGTTGAATTTGACCATTGGCTGTGATTTTCCCTCCGGCTGGCGGCGTTACCTGAACATCAGAAACATCAAGCTTCAACGGCTGTTTGCGAAGTGAGCCAGAAATTTGGGCTTTTGCTGAAACATTCCCGACTGCGATCGGGAGAGTAACGCCATAGCTGCGTGCTAGTATATCTCCTGATATCCCATCAGCTTGAGCATTAAATATTACCCCATCTTTTTTTCCCAGATTAGCTTGACCACCGCCTGTAATTTGACCGCCAGCTGCGGGGACTATTTTCAGATTGGAGATAGTAAGTTGAGATGCAGTTTGAGATGCATTCAAGCGAAAACCAGTGTTGATGGTATTAAATTGAACGCGGTCAACTTGAATCGGTTTGGTGTTACTTACTGTACCACTGACGACTGGTTGCTCAAGTGCGCCGCCTACCTGAATATTTGCTTGAATTTCGCCACTAGCTGGGACTGACGAATTTACTTTCAGGGTATCTAAGATATTTTTGGCAGTAACTGGTTTGATCTGAGCAGAGACGTTAAAACCTGTTTGAGTATTAATTGTTCCATTAGCCAGAATGGGAATTTTGCCAAAGTTCGTACTCAGATTATCTAAAGTAACTGTCTGACCCTGAAATATAAATTTCCCATTAAAATTAGAAATCGGCTGAGGAATATTTTGAATTTTAGCGGTGATTTGATTAGCTGTAGCTGTTCCCGTAATTGCGATGTCTGAAAGTTTGGGTGGAATCTGAACTCCTAAGTCAGCATTTAAATACCCAGCTTGCAGAGCGATCGGTAACTGAATTAATCTAGTGATATCAGATGCTTGTAAATTTTGGGCTGAAAGTTGGAGATTAGTTTGTTGAGCTTTTAGTTGGGTTTCCCCAACAACTTTAACAGCCCCTCCCCTAGTGAGTTGAGTATTGAAGTCATAACCGATCCTTTGATTTCCATCTGAAAATCGGGCAATACCACCAACTTGATCTAATATGACTGAGCCTTTCGGTTTAGTTGGTGCAGTGAATGGCACCAACTCTATATCGCCATCTTGAATTTGAAGTGACTGCAACTCAGTTTGAATAAAACCTTTTTTTTCCCCAGCCTTAACTTGGGCTATCACCCAACGACCATCTTTATCTTGTTGAATGTAAACATTGGGTTGAACTAACGTGACATCTAATACCAGTTTTCGGCTAAGAAAGAGTTGCAACGGCGAGAACTGCACCTCCAAAGCTTTTGCGACCACCTGATCTTGATCGCTGGCAGTTGCTGGGATCGATAAAGAGCTAAATCTCAGACTAGAAAGCGAAAAACGTTCAACGTTACCAACTTTTACTGGACGCCCCAGTAACTGCTCAAGATTTTGCTGTACTAACGGTGCTAAATCTTTGTATATATAGTTTCTAGCCCACCAAGCACCAACTATAATTCCAATTAGTAAAACCCCACCCAGAGCCAAACTGGTGCGTGCTAAAAGCAGGAGCCACAGACGACGATTACGATTAGATGGTTCCTGATTGTTTTTTGAATTTGGCGATCGCGTCATCATTGTTACTAGTACTAGTAATTTTTTTTCGAGTGAGGCTAGAGACAAATTAGTTAGGTGTATCAGCAAGTTACAAGATATGGTTTCACAATATTAGGACTTACGCAAGAACTTTGTGCCAAGCTGTTTGTATTTTCTCGGATAGCTGCGCCAATAAGACGCATTTGCAGTGCGTCTATGTTATTTGATGATTTTGTGTAATTCCTGAATTTATTTCAATATCTTGAATCAATACCTTAGCCAAAATAAGAGGATGAAGAGAGGGGGTCGATGTAATAAAGTTATTGTCTTCGCATAAATTTCCAAGCTTGTGTGCGATCACCTACGGTGGGCGCTTGCGCCATCGCAAGCTTTGAACTGATAGGGCTGCCATAGTAGAGTTATTGTCTCTGACAACGACAACTCAAAACCCACTCTCTAGCCCATGCCCGACATCTTATCACTCCTGCAATGCCTCTTGCCGCAGATAAACGCTACAACAATGAGGCAATTGAACCAGATAGTCCAATCCAGATTAGCGATCGCCCCTTGGAATTGGCATGACTTGATTAGCTATCCTACACTTTGCTAATGCACCACCGAGAAATTAAAGGACGTGGAGGGCTTTGAGTTCTGTAACGAGATGCTCTCCAAATACGGCTTTGTCTCTGAAAAAGACTCCCGGTTTGCCAAGCGGTGCGGATACTTTGATCCACTTTCCTTTTTCCGAATCGAACTTAGCGCCTGTCCACAGATGAATCCATTCTCCAGCGGGCAAATATAACTGCACTGTTTCCACACCTTTGTCCAAAACCGGCGCAACCAAGAAGTCAGAACCCAGCATGAATTGATAGCGAAGATCGTAAACATTCGGATCGTTGGGATAGTGTAGGACGAGGTGGCGAACCACGGGATATCCCACTTTTGCAGCCTGATCGACAAGGGTTTTCCGGTAAGCGGCTAGCGACTTGTACACCTGCCCAAATCGAGCTAAGTGGGAGAGAGTCTCTTTATCTGTGTCAATCTGCGCGCTAATCTCAGGAACCAATCCATCATGGGTGCGAAAAATGACTGTGAATGCATTAAGCTCTATCCAGCGCATGAGCAATTCTTTGGATCGCGCAATTACCGGAATCTTATCAAAGGCTGCTGCGTCAAAGCCCCCCGTATCACTGTGCAAGAGGCTGAAACCTGACATACCGCCTGAAAGTAGCCCCACAACGGCAGTTTTGATGCCATCGTATTCATCCCAAGTCTGCAACTGGTCTCCCAGCCAGAACGCAGTGGAAACCGCCGGACTCTGAGTAAACCCTGATCGATTCCAGAACACGAAGTCCTTGCCCCTGCCCGTCTCTTCAATGGCTTCACGATGAAGACGCGCCCAGGCTTCGGGATAGTGGTTGTGCCAAACCGCCGGATCTGCGTTCCCAGAGAGCTGGGCGTTGAACGGTAGAGCTTCCCCAAAATCAGCCATCCACCCCGATGCCTGCGCTTTGCCAATCATTTCCTCCTTGATCAAGTTCTTCAGCCAATTGCGGGCTTCCTCGTTGCTCAAATCAACCATTCCAGCTTTGATCGAGGAGTTCTTATACACGTAAGCCGTCCCGTTCTGACGAATAAGATAACCCTTCTGATTGGCCTCCTCGTATAGATTGCGGCAGGATGCATTGTCAGGTGAGCACGGCTCTTGCAGCAGAAAAGGATTCATGTAGATGAACACGCGAGCGTTGTACTTCGCCAACTTCTTTAAAAGCTTGTCCCAATCCGGGTATTGCTTTAAGCTCAACTGCCAGTTCCAGACGACCTGTTTGCCAGCATCCGTCTGGTTTATTCCAGCCCAATCCTGAATCCATAGTCCACAGAACGGAACTTTGGCATCGATCAATTTCTCAAGGCGATCGTTGACCTTGAGGCTACCGCCTTGGGCGGCGACCATGACCCCTTCGTGAATCCAGTCTGGAAGCGGACGCATGCGACCTGCATAAGTGGTGTATTCTTCGATTAAGTTCAGCGGTGTGCGCCCGAAGAGGATGCGCCCAGTCATTGCTTTGGAGAAAAGTTTGACTTCAACAAAGTTAGCGTCGCGCATATCGAAAATACTGTACTCTTTGTTTTCGAGAAACAGAGAACGAAGCTGGCTTGTGATGTAATGTGGAGCAGGGGCTTCAGTTATATAGGGGTTGCCGCCCGCGCCATCGTACTTCAGGTCAACAAGCTGCGTGATTCCGGGCAGTCCTCTGCCGATTCCGTGCTCCTGAACCAGGATCGGGATAACTTTTCCTTTCTGATTGAAATAGGTGAGCTGGTGTCCGAATCCGAAGAACGCTTCGTTCGGGTTGGACGCATATCGCAGGAAGATGCGATTAAATTGAGATGCGTTTTCTCCTTCCAAGCCAACTGTAAACTGGAGTTGGTTGTCGAACAGTGCCTGGAAGGTGAGACGGAAAGTTACCTCAAATCGTGAACCGGACAATATGCCGTGAATGATCAGGGTAGAAGGGTCAACGGATCGAGTTGAATCGATGCTTTTGAAAGTGTTCAGAAAAGAGACTTTATCTGTAACCTCAAAAGAGCCTGACGGATTTCCGTATTCCCTGAAAGTCGCGTCCGCCGCTGCCGCTTGCAGAAACGGGTATTTCGGTGTAGTTTCCCAGAGAGAACGTGCTGCGTCGTCTGCATGCCGGACGCGAATGCTGTTTCTTTTAACATCGAGCAGAAATTTTCCAACGGTATGTGTACGGCTTCCTGTGTTAGGCAGCGTCTGGCTTCCATCTGAATTTTGCCGCGGCTCACTTAGCAGTTAGAGCAGAGTAAGACGCCATTCCCGTAGCCGCCGCTAGAAGGGGGAAGGCTTTTATCAGAGTTCGTCGCGACACTTTTACCCAATACGGGAGGGAAGACTTATCAGACCGAACGTTCATAGTATATGGAGTATGTGAAGATCCTTTGATAAATTAGGCTAAAGTTGAAATGCTAATTATTAAGCAATACCTTTGCCAAAATAAGAGCTTACAAGAATTTTGGCATTTTTGGCAAAATCACTCATTTTGAATAACAACACATTATTAACAAAATTCGCTACTTTGTAGAGAAGTAGCGAATCTGAGCTTTTCGATTATTGTTTTGCAAACCCAATCAATCATCAGTTGGATCGTCAATCATTTCTGGTACTAAAGCTGGGTTACTTCTACGTTCTTGTGGTGATTGCTCTCGAATAACATCGTCTATTCTCGCAGGGTGTTTGATTTTGTCCAGTACCTCTGGACTTAATTGTGATGCATCGCCTTCTGGATTAGACTTTTCAGCTTGACTAGGAACTGTTTCCTTATTCATAACTCTTTCCTTAAACCCTAAACTTATATGCCAAGCTTAAGTTCTTCTCTGGTGGGCTACACACTATCTTGGGACTTAATTTCACATAACAGTGGGTAACAAAGGCGATCTCAACGGAACAGCAATATTGGCGTCAGTCGCCAGAATTCAGAATGAATTTTGAACGAAAGAGCGGATAGCGCAGCGTCAAGTCCGTAAAGAGCGTCTTGATTCTGACGCCTTGGCGAAGCTTTCCTTGCTCCGCTCCGGAATTCTTCTTCAAAAACTATGGTTTTTGGCTAACCCAGAGAGCAATGTCATGAAAAATTGATATTGTGCTCATAGCTGAACACGTAAACAACTAATAATGTCAATAAAACATGACAATAAGAACCCGGAAGGGCTGATAAATTCGTGAAACAGGCAAAAACCCACTTCTTACCCCTTGATCCCTAGATATGCTTAGTGGTTAATATAGACTTAACAAATAGAAATCCTCCGATCCCAAAGAAATGCTGATTTCGGCATTATCAGGAATTGAAAGGATGTTGGCTCGATTTAAAAACAGATTAAAAAACTTAAAAACTGGGCAAAACCAGGAGTCAGGAATAAGAAATTCATCTGGAATGGATGAGATTTTAAATAGCATTCTTTAACCAGGGGAAATCATTTACCGCTTAAACTACTGGAGGCCAAATTAATGGCAAAAGAACGCCCGCCACTAGAGGAGATGACCTTACGCCAACTACGCAAAGTTGCTAGCGAATATAGCATCTCTCGCTATAGCAGAATGCGTAAATCGCAACTGCTGACATCAATACAAGAAGTCCAGCGTAGCAAAAACTTACTCAGTCCATCTCGTTCATTGGAGGCACAAGAAACCGTGGAAGCTGCAAAGTTTGAATTAGGTCAGGAAGATCGTACTGGTGGATCTTTAGCTGATGTTGATGAAGGACTGGCAGATTTGCCCTCTGGCTATGGTGAAAGCCGGATTGTACTTTTACCGCGCGATCCTCAATGGGCTTACACTTACTGGGATATTCCCAATGAACACAAAGAGGAACTGCGTCGGCAAGGCGGACAACAACTGGCACTACGGATTTATGATGTCACCGACATCGATATCGAATACCAAAGCCCACATAGCATTCAAGAATATCCTGCTGATGAACTAGCTAGAGAATGGTATCTACCAGTTCCAGTTAGCGATCGCGATTATACGATCGATATTGGCTATCGTGCTGCTGATGGTCGCTGGTTAGTACTAGCTCGTTCTAGTAGAGTACACATTCCTCCCGTCTATCCTTCTGACTGGATTGAGGATGTCCTGATCACTGTAAATTTTGAAGAAGATTTACGTGGCAAAACTCAGTACGAACTAGTTCCTCCTGCGAAGAAAGTTGCAGCTACCGCCAATGGCAATGCTGTTGTAAATGGCAACGGCAACCCCATCTACGACGAAATCTTTGGTTTAGCGGAATCTGCCGAAGCACAACGGGTTGCTGGTTCTATTTTCGGCTCCCAACAAGGTGCAGTGCGTCCTGAACAAGCCATTAGCTCCTACATTTTCCCATCAGGTGTCGGTCTTTGGGCAACTCCCACCGTGTCTGGCTTAACCGCTTCCGGTGCAGGTATGTCAGGTGTTGGCTTCTCGGCTTCTGCCGTACCAGTGCGTCCGCGCAAGTTCTGGTTAATTGCCGATGCTGAGTTGATAGTCTACGGTGCAACCGAACCCGATGCTACTGTAACCATTGGTGGCCGTCCAATTAAGCTGAATCCAGATGGAACATTCCGCTTCCAGATGTCCTTCCAGGATGGTTTAATTGACTACCCAATTTTGGCTGTAGCTGCTGATGGTGAGCAAACCCGCTCAATTGAGATGAAATTTAATCGTGAGACACCATCTCGGAATACTAACACCAAAGAAGAAGCTGTCTTAGAATGGTTCTCTTAAGTTTTGGCTCTGAGATTGACTCCAGACTGAAATTTTAAATTATTCCCCGCTATAGTAATTCTGTAGCGGTTTTTTTATATTATTATGTCTACAAAAAAATTATTTTTGTTATTTATCTTGATAATCAGTGCAAGCTTATTATCAGGTTGCCAAAAGATTGAAGCAAATTTAGTCCCAAAAACGTCTAAAAGTTGCCCTGGCAAAGATGCCAAGTTCAGCATTGATTTTTTTAAAACTAATAATCAAGGTAAAAAAAACCCCAAAGGTATTAACAATGTGATTATTTTTAATCCCAAATCAGCAGAATTAGATTTTAAAGTTAATGTTGGTCTATCTCATAAACTTTACGCGAAAGATAGTAGAGGTAAACTACGTAAAGAATATGTAGCAAAACAGTTTCATGAACTTATCGCTGATGAAAATGCCAAGTTAAACGGACAGCTACCTATTGCCGCAATTAATGCCGATTATATAGATACTGATGATAAACCACAAGGCTTAAATATTTCTCGTGGAGTAGAGTATTCAGGAGCATTTAAAAATAAACGTTCTTCCTTTGGGATATCAGGAGGTACATCCCAGCAGCGACAGGCTACTATTCAAGCTGGTAGAAGAACAAACGATATTCTCAATTACAATTTAGTGGGCGGTAATGGCAGATTTTATCGTCAGGGTAAGTTTAAAGATATTTGTCAAGATTTGGGAGAATTTGCTTGTAAAAATGCAACTAATCGCTCTCTGGCAGCTATCACTAATCAAGGCTATGTAATTTTATTAGTTAATGACTTGAAAGCTAATTCAGATATTGAATTATCTCAACTTAATCAAGAGTTACTGCCAGATATGTTTGATAATGTCTTGGAAGGTATTGCTAGCAATAACTGTTTAGGTAAGATTCAAGAAGGGATTTTATTTGATGGAGGTATGTCTCCAGGATTGTATTATAACCAGAAAACTTATGTAGAAAACCTTGGGCCGATTGGTTCAGTTTTTTTGATTTACAAAAAATAAAATAGTTATAATTCCCACAGTCATTGAACCCCTCCCCGATGCTTTGGCCTACGGTATACACACAAGTCAAATTACCCCCTCAATCCCCCCGATGCATTGGTGGGAAACCGGAAAATCTAGTTCCCTCCCCAATACATACGGGGAGGGTTAGGGCTTTCAAGGGTAGGTTTTTTGGAATCTTGAAAATAGTTGAGAAAATTCTCAAGTGTTTAACGTGATTTGGTCGTTTCAGGATTTAAGCATCAGCTGAAATAGTCAAAAAATGACCAAATACAAAATACCTACCTTTGTAAGGAGGGTTAGGGTGGGGTAAAACCGTGATTTCTCAGCTATTTCAGACTTGTGTATACACGGTAGGATGCTTTGGCGGGGTGGGGTGATTCGGGTTTAATAAGTCATTAAGCGGACTTGATATCATTGATTATTTACAAATGACCAATAATTAATGACTAATTCACAAGTTAATGCTTATTTACGACTTTGTGATTCATCTTGATTTTTAGTTTTTTGATGAGAAAATCGAATTCCTACAAAGACATCGTAAATAAACTCTAAAAAGTCTTTCTTTTGTAGTAACCCTGAAGTTTGATAACAGCCTTTTTCATCTAACAAAGGCTTCATTAGATAGTATGTAGATTGATATTTGTACCAGGGAATACAAGTCCATAAATGATGAATTAAATGGTAGTTCTGACCTAAAATCAGGATGTTAAGAATTGAAGAGGGGTATACACGAGCATTTTTCCAGCGATCGCTTTCAACAAAGGGACGATGGGGCAAATAATCAAAAAACAAGCCCAGTATTAACCCCACTATACCAGAAGGTACAACCCAAAAATTAAGAACGTACATTAAAAAATGATATTGAACTGAGATATAAACAATGGCAACAACAATTAAGCGGCTAATTAACCATTCCCATAGCTCATATTTGCGCCACAGTCGCCGTCGAAAGAAAAACACCTCATGGGATAAAAATCGAAATGCAATCAGCCACAGCGGGCCACCTGTAGAAACAAAATGATCTGGATCGTCTTTGGGATGGTTGACATGAGCATGATGCTGCAAATGTACTCGTGTAAACACTGGAAAAACGAACCCTAGCATCAGGGCGCTACCATGCCCTAGCATGGCATTAATTACTCGATTGCGGTGGGCAGATTGGTGACAAGCATCATGAATTACTGTTCCAGAACAATGCAAAGCAATAGTGTTAAAACTAAAACACAGCCAGTCTGGCCATTGCCAAAGCCAGTAACCACAATGAGATGACACCAGTACTGTTACAGATGCAAAAAACAGTAGTAGTGTAGGATTGAAATCACCAGGAGGCGCTAACAATTCCTTCGGTGGAGCTTTCAGTAGTTTTTGTACTTTTGAAGTTACCGTTCTTACTTCTGTATCTACTACGTCTTTAAAGATGACTTCCAAGTTGTTGCCATTTAGCTTTTTATAGTCATCAACGGCTGGGTCGATGATGATTAGGCTTTTGTCCGGGATGTCAAAAAAATTAGGATCTAAAGAGGTCATAATTTTCCTGGTTTTGATTCGTTGATAAAATGGGTTTGAAATCCCAAACTCAACCAGCACAGAATAGATTTCTTGCCCCGATTAGAGAGATGAAAAGATTGAAAAATTAGCCAATACTCTTCTCTATTCAAATTAGGTATGGACTGTAAGAGATAGGGAATAGGAAAAATTTTGAATTCCTTGCTAGATACATACATAAACAAAATATTTGATTTTTGATTTCGAGAGTGAGTCCTGTTACTCATAATGCCAGCGACAACGGCATACATAGATTTTGGTTTGATATCGACATTTATCGATTTTCCCAGGCAATGTTTTTTCCGATGTGCTGAAATTGTGCTTTGTTATTGCTTTTGTAAAAAACAATTTTCAACAATATAAAGAATACAGTTATTTGAACGCTCGATGCAAGAGTTTTGTCGGAATTTGACGTATAATAAAAATATTTTAGAAACAGATATCATACTTTTAACAAAAATGCATATTTTATTTGCTTAAATAAAAAAATCATCTTTTTTCCTAACCGATGCAATAAGTATATATACTAGCGATCGCTTGCCTGCTTTTGATTGCGTGCAGTTGCTGTCTTCTTCTTTTAACCAAAATTCCATTACAGAAGCGTACTGGTAGCCAGAATAGGGAAAACTTAGGGCGAACCATAACACTTACAGCAGAATTCAGAATTTAGGAGTAAAACAGTTTTTATATCTGGGTAACAGACGAATCGTTGTATACTTCACTTTCCTTGAAATCTGCTGTATTTGGGGAGCATACCACTTCCTAATCTGATTGTGAGTTCGACACTACCTAAAATATTAGATTTCTATACTTAACAATAAAGGTTTTGCTATGCGTCAATTATTACTAGTTTTGTCCAGTATACTAACTCTCAGTAGTTTAAATACCTCCGCCATGACAATAGCAGGCACAACGCCTGATTTATCTGAGATGCGCTTAGTTCAAAAGCTCAACTGCAATAATCCTCAAACTCAAGCAGCAATTAATGAATGTACGAAGTTATCTTATCAGAATGCAGATAAAAAACTGAATCAAGTTTATCAACAATTGGTATCTACCTTAGAAAGGTCTAGAAAACAGAAATTGATTGCTGCACAGCTAGCATGGATCAAATTTCGAGATACCAATTGTGAGTTTGAGAGAAGCAAATATGAGGGCGGAAGTATTGCCTCTAGCGTTTATTTTGGTTGTTTGGAAAATACTACAAAACTGCGTACCCAACAATTACAAGAATATCTCAAAGCCGATCCTTAAGCTTAAGCTGAAAGTCAGTCTAGAAGAAGCTTTTAGAGATTAGACTTCTTGCATAAATTAAAAGCCTTCACCCAAAGTCCCTCTCCCAAATGTGGGAGAGGGACTTTGAAATTTGCATTTGTGCAAGAAGTTTATTGAGTCAGCGACTCAATGAATGCATTTCCCGGCGGCAGCCTGGGAACGAGGAAAGTTGAAGATAAGTTTTTATTAACTACTAGTTGTCACTGGGAACTAGACTAATTATCTTTTTCTGAGATTAACGCAAACCTAAAATTTCGGAAATCGCCGCTACAATATCCAAATAAAAGTTCCCTTTCACTGCCCGAAACAACTCAAATTTAGAGTCAGGGGCACCAAAAAACGGTCTGAGAAACCATCCTAACTGCATACCAACAAAGGCATAAAGCAATAACCAGGATCTTAAAATAGTGGTGCGGGTTTTTTTGCCAACTTCATCTTGTTGAGAAAGTAATTGCATTCCTTCATAAAGGAATTTCACGCCAAATATGCCTGTAATGCCAAAAATAAATACATTAAGCAGTTTAAAAAATTGGTAAGAATCGGGTGTAGTAATCAGAAAAAATAGCGTAACTGGTGCCAAGCTGAATAAAAGCACACTAATTACTGATACAGATGTGAGTAATACAACGAAATGCTGTTGAATACTGCTTCTAGAACCAAACAAAACATTAAAAAAGAACAAAGTTGGGAAACAAATAATTAGTGTTAATAAATAAAATGCTGGAAGCTTAATAGCACCCGATAATGCCTGTCCCCAACTGTGGGATGCACCGATAATTGCTCCATAAAGGGCAAAGAAAATGGAACTAGATACGAACAGAGAACTGATTTTATTTTGTAATCGCACTCCCTGACGAATTTCTTCTAAAAATGACTGGCGATCGCGCAGTAAATTAACCAAAACAGCAAATTGTTGAATTCCGCGATTTTGCTTCTTCAGCATAATTTTATCTGTTGTATATTTTGTGGAATTACTAATGAATAATTAACGAACTCCCAAGAGATAGCCAATAGATTTAATGACGCTTAAATAAAAATTACCTTCTCTTTCGCGGAATAGTTCAAAGGCAGAACCAGGTGTGCCAAAAAACGGTCTGAGAGTCCATCCTAACTGACTGCCTACAAAAGCGTAAAGAAATAGCCAAAATTGTAAAATTTTCTGGCGTGTCTTGCTACCTTCATCATCTTGTTCTAAAACTAAACTCGTGGCTTGATATAAAGACGAAACACCAATAAATCCAGTTATGGCAAAGATAAAGACATTTAACAAAATTAGAAATTGGTAATTATTGGTGGTTATTAAGAAAAACAATGTGATTGGAGCAAAGCTAAATAACAGTACGCTCGTGACTGAAACCGCAGTTAAAACTAATGCTAAATGCTGGGCAAAAGTCCGCTTGGAACCAAAAATAATGTTAGCAAAGAACAACGTCGGGATACAAATCAAAAGTGTGATTAAATAAAGGGCTGGAAGTTTAATGGCAGAAGACACAGCTTGCATCCAGCTATGGTATGCACCAATGATTCCGCCATAAGCAGCGATAAATAAGGAACTACAAACTAGCAAAGAAATGATTTTATTTGGTAATCTCGTACCTTGGCGAATTTCCTCTAGAAATCCTTGGCGATCGCGCAGGAATCCAATCAGCACTGCAAAGTATTTGATTCCTGATGATTTCCGTTCAATCATGTTATCCTCACACCGATAAAATTCTAAGTTTAATCTGAGTAATCACCGCCAGAACCATACTTCCAAGCATCAATCAAACGATGCCAATAATATTGTTGTTCGTTCGGTTGATTCTTAATCCATGTTTCTAGCATTGGACTTAGCAAAAGCAAGGCAGTGTATACACCTAAATTACTGTAATGTAACATCCAATCTAACAAACTTGCCAAACCTACTTGCGGAATTATCTTGGCAACTATTCCAGGATGATATAAACCAGTTTTTAACAATGTTTGCGTTAGTGCCGAAAACTGGACTATATCTTGTAAAAATGGTTTTAGCACTGGTGTACCCAATTGTTGCATTTCTTGAAATACTGCTGAGAGTAATTGGTTAATTTGATCTGGGGCAATTTTCTGATTTACACCAACACTCATCGCCCTTTGAAACAACCAGGTAACAGTCAAACTTGGCTGATAGGGTTGCAGCAGTATTAACCCTTTTGCAGATAATTGTTCTGTTTCCAGGGCTTCGGAAATGCCATAAGTTAAACGCTTCAGGTGACGCACCATTGCCCCAAAACCACCAAAACTCAAGGGAGATTGACTACCACTGCTATCTCCGGCTGGGAGAATGCGATTCCAAGGGGTTTTTAGCGGACTTTGGCGATAGGTGGGAAAGAAACCAAATAGCGCTCGTTGAAATTTCAGCTTGCTCAATTCCACTCCCTGATATTCTGGTAAAAGACGCAGATATTCCTCAAATAGAGCTTCTAAACTCAAACGTTGGGGATGTGCATCCATGTAGGTAAATAAGTAAGTGGTTCTGCCATCTCTGGCTGGGAAGGCTTCCCAGAAGTACTGGCATTGATTTTGCAAGGATGTAAATGATAATAATAAATCGCCTGAGTTATTTTCTGGAAAACCTTGAGCGCAACTTCCTACCACCAAGCACAGGGCGTCTGGTTTTTTGCCTTGGCGTGCTTGTTGGGTGATGGGTGAAAAATGTCCCATCGCGTCGATTAATAACCGAGTTTTGAATTGGTTATTTACCATCACCCCGTCGGGATGAACCACTGCTTCGGTAAAGGGTGTGTTTTCTAACAACTTTCCCCCAGCAGCGAGAAATCGCGTTTTCAAGGTAGCTAGTAGATAAACTGGATCTACGCCAATATTCAAAACATCCTCTACCCAAACTTCTGTACCGCCAGCAAAACTAACTCGTGCTGGGTTATATTGAGTGGCGATCGCACTTGCTAATTCTTCCTTTGTTAGCAAGTTCAATTCCACAAATACATCTAATTCTTTGCGAGAAATATTCCACTCTTGTTCCCTTCCCTGCAAAATTCCCCGTTCCAGCAACGCCACCCGCAATCCCTTCACCGCCAAGGCGCAACCAATTAAAATGCCCAAAGTGCCACCGCAGATTAGTACATCGAAATCTACAACGCCTAAAGGCTGTTGACTTTCTTTAACTAAGGTTGGTACTGGTGCGGTGTTTTCGCGCACAGATGTGAGGATGCGATCGCCTTGGCGCAATCCTCCTAAAACATCGCCGGGTAATTGGGAAAGGATTTCTTCAGTTAAAGACATTTTGGAAAAATTCAACTCTACATTCTAAAACTACCTGAGAATCAAGAAAGTAGATACGATATTATTTTTGGAGAGCTACGAGCGTGGTCAACAATAATAATCAAATACTACCATTACCCCTAGAGGTTGACAAAGAAGAGTTAGAAGGCGTTATGCAGGTGTTAGCAAACGTAACTAAGCTCCCTGTTGAAGTGGTTAAGCCACATTTATATGCATTGCTTGAGCAGTTGATGAAATTAAAACAGGAGCAACCATTTTACAAAACTGCAACGGCTCTTGAGTGGATAACAGCTTTTCGGGAATGGGCACAGAGCCATAGGAGAGATACGCCCTTACTATCAGAGTATGCTTTAAGTCGGGCAGGAATATACGATGATGAGGAGTCCGAAAATTTTCAACGTTAGGGACTTTAACCGCTACGCTTCTGAAGTCACTCCTGTAAACCCAACTAGCTTTACACCACCATCTTCTGAGAGCTAATTGGGTTGTCACCTTGCACTCTTTCTTCTATTCTTTAATGTCTGGTTTCTCGGAATCCGGTGAATCAGGTAACTGATTTATTTCAAGTGTTGAGACAGATAGAGTAAGTCAGTTTACTTTTTTAAAAGTACCAGTAATTACTGAACCTGGATCAGTTTGGATAAGAAAGATTTCTTTGCCTCCATCAACAATAATACCGCTTAAAGAACCATCACCATATATCAGCACCGTACAATCTTGTTTAACACTATAGAGTCCTGATACTGCCTTGTTTGTAGATATAGTACCGTCAGTGCTCTGAGCAACTGTTCCTTGAAAACTTCCCGTTCCATTAAACTTGTAGAAACCAACTTCAGCTAAAGGCGTTGCTGCAAACGTCCCAGTGAAGTTAATTCCATAGCTACCTTTTATGGTTGCATTATTACAAGAAGGCGTAGCTTCGGCGTTTACCTTTTGAGAGATAGCGTCTGAAATGGTCAATGCTGACACAGTACCAATTATTAACGTCGTAAAAAAGCCTTGGATTTTAAAGTTCATTAGATTCATGTAATCAAGACACCTTTGCATAAATATTGACATAAGACTTATGCACTGTACAAATTAATCTTGGTATGAATTTACCACAATAGATAATTTCAATCTTTGATTAATTATTCTTTGACGCCTAAAGACTGTTAATTTTCTTTAACTAACTGTGGTGTGGGTGCGGAGTTTTCGTGCACAGATGTAAGGATGCGATCGCCTTGGCGCAATCCTCCTAAAACATCGCCTGGTAATTGGGAAAGAATTTCTTCAGTTAAAGACATTTTGGCAAAACCGGGGAAGTTATAACCAAACAGTATTTACAGGAAACCAGCAAATATATTCTCCGACTTTCCCTGAGTTAGTATTGACAGCACAGCAGGTGTTAACGGCTTAGAAAAATTATCCCAAACCGAATAATTTAGAAATCGCTGGCAATAATTTATTACCCGCTTCCACCAGAGAAGCAACAGCAGGTAAGCCTGTAAATATCCCTTTCAACATGGTGATTGCTGTTTTTGCAGTCTTCTGCTTGGTGGATTCTTGGGGATTTTTACCCGCTTCTGCCAAAGTGTTCACCTGTTCTAGCGCTTCGGCTTTCTCTTCTTCTGGCAAATATGTGGATTGTATGATTGCATCTTGCAACTGCGATAATAATTCTTTGATTCCTGGTTTATCGGCATCTGGCGCATCAGGTAACTGATTGAGGGCAATACTCACGTTACCGCTAATGGTTCCTAGATTAGCAATAGAACTAGAATTATTGCCAGCGATACCGCTAACATTACTGCTGCCTTGAATATTGATGCCGCTGATATCAGACATATTTGTATCTCCTTGATTATAAAATTTTGGCTGCTTGAGAGCAGTATCTACCATATTTTCTAAACTAATAATGCGCTTATCTTTTTCTACCAGCAATAATTGCTGACTCTGCGATAAAGCTTTGAGTTGATTATAGTCATCAAAATATTCTGCACTGAGTTGAGATTTATCGCTACCTGCGGCTGTTTTGGCTCTGAGCAAGATTTTATCATCGCCGCGCTTCTCCATTGCCACGATTTCTAACTCAGCTTCGGGATGGTTTTCAGCAAGGTTTTTGAAAGCAATCGCAACGGCGCGAGGGTCAACGCCTTGATTATGGTAGAGGTCGAGGGTGTCAAAAATTGGCTTGATAAAGTCGGCAAATTCGCCGTCTGCAAATACCTCTTGTTTATTATCAGGTTTGCGGAGGGGGTCGGGGTCTTCTTTGGTGGGTAAACGCATAAAGACATATTCACACCTCACCCCATGCAATTTAGTTGTATTTGTAATGCCCCAATCTTCAATGTAAGCTCCGGTGAGTGTTGCACCTGTAAAATCTGTGCCGTCTAGTTGCGTTTGCTTCAGCTTTGCTCTTGACAAATCGGCATCTTGCAAGTTCGCTTCACTGAGATCAGCGCCAATAAAGCTGGCATCTGCTAAATTTGCTGATTGTAAGTTGATACCCCGCAGGTTTTCACGGTAAAAATTCTTATCCTGTCCCTGTCCTGTAATCCAGCAGTTGACGTACTTGTGGGTTTTGAAGATAAGTTGAACCAGGACGAACACGGTCAAGCATTTTGGCTTGATGCCAACGGCTACAGATAAGGATTGTGTTGCGTAAATCTGTACTTTTGAGTGTGGCTTGGGTGAAATCAGCACCTGTTAAGTCAGCGCCACGAAAACTTGTACCTCCTGTTGCAGCAAAGGCGATCGCGATATTACGAACCAGGGAGTGCTTTTCGTCTCCTTTCATAGCTCGCCAGCTGATGTAAATACTAAATAATGTTCCGGTTCCGGCGAAGGCTCCGGCGAAGGCTACGGCGAAGGGTCCGGCTCCGGCTACGGCTATGGCTCCGGCTATAGCTCCAGCTACGGCTATGGCTATGGCTCCGGCGAAGGTTCCGGCTATGGCTATGGCTCCGGCGAAGGCTAAGGCTACGGCGAAGGTTCCGACTACGGCGAAGGCGAAGGCTAAGGCTCCGGCGAAGGCGAAGGCGAAGACTAAGGCGAAGGCGAAGACTAATGCGAAGGCGAAGGTTCCGACTACGGCGAAGGCGAAGGCGAAGACTAAGGCGAAGGCTACGGCTCCGAAACTAACTGTTATTCCTTGGCGAATTATGATGAACAAAAAGGCAATCAATATGATTAAAACAACCCAGCCCACAATCTGGCTCTCACCGGATGAGCTAAATATCAGCGACACTAAGAAACCATTGATAGCCCAGAGAAATCCTGACAGTCCCGAAAATAAGAACGAGACAAGAACTAAACCAATTACCCAACGTCGTTGCAGTCCTGCTTTGGCATAGCTGAAGTTTACCCCTCTCAAATTAGCGTTAGTGAAGTTTGCCCCTCGGATGTCGGCATAGCTAAAGTTTGCACCCGCAAGGTCTTGTCTACCTTTGAAGTTGCGTCCTCGGAGATTTTGACCGGAGAAGTCTAAAGCCATGTTCCACTTTACAGAAGTGAGCAAATTTTACTACACGCTCACCCCTGTACATTCAGGAATGGTTAGATATATTTGTTAGTTGAGCTTCAAAACCGCAACTTTGAGGATTAAAGGCGCAACTTCGAGGCTCAGAAGGTCAACGTCGAGCTTCAAAAGGTCAACTTCGAGGCTCAGAAGGTCATCGTTGAGCTTCAGAAGGTCAACTTCGAGGATAAAAGGTGCAACTTCGAGGATAAAAGGCGCAACTTCGAGGCTCAGAAGGTCAACGTCGAGGCTCAGAAGGTCAACGTCGAGGATAAAAGGCGCAACTTCGAGCTTCAGAAGGTCAACATCGAGGTTCTGAGGCTCATTGTTGAAGTATAACCAATACGGTTTGGTTGGGTAATAGTAATTGAGAGTTCACTTCCGTCCTACCAAGACTTGTTCGGCACTCAAATCCAACTGTGGAAAAGTAAAAGAGATGATGCGTTCTTGTCCTCGGAATGCAACAGCATCATAGAACCCTTCTACTAGGGTACATATTGTTACTATCTCTTGAATCGGGTCAACAATCCAATATTCGGGAATTTCCAGAACAGCATATTCAGAACGTTTGCTACGATAGTCTGTGGTTTGTGTAGATTCGCTGACGACTTCTACCACTAATATGGGGGGAGTTTCGTTGAGTTCGATTACAGCCTCTCGATTAGAAAGTGCTTCCCACTGCTGTATTGGTAATACTACTACATCTGGAATTCGTGAGGTGTCCCAGCGTCCCCCTCGTGGCGCTCCCGCTTCGGGTCGCCGCAGGCATCGCACTCCGACAGAAAACTTTTGTGCTGTCCAATTCTGGCCCCTGAAGGCACTTTCATCATCAAAGCTTCGTTCTAAAAACTTGGAGATGCCACCGTGCTTGCCAGTGCCAAGGCTCATGGGAATTAATTCTCCATCTACCAATTCATATTGGGTATCCGTGCCATCGTTATACTTAAGATACTCTGCAAAAGTAAATTTTTTTGTGGTTGCAGTCATAGCGATCACAATTCTCATCAATGACTCAATACAGTTATTCTACTTGCATTACAGGAAATACTGATGGAACGCTCGAAAATAATTGCCATTCTTACGGGTGCGATTTCGATCATTTTAGCGATTGCCAACTCTAAGGCAATATCTGACGACAAGCTGCCCTTAGCATATAAAGGAGGGAGTAAATCGACGGTTAAAAACATTAGGTGTAGAAATAACTATGGAATCAAAGCAAAATGACATTACTATTCTTCAAGAAGCTGAAAAGCGTTTACGGCGACTGTCTCCAGAAAGGCTGCGGGTAGTGAGTGATTTTCTGGCCGATCTAGAAGAAAGAGAAGAAAATGAGGCGACAACGGAACTTTTGAATGTCCCTGGTTTTGAGCAAGCTTTGCGTGAAGCTATGCAGGAAGCTGAGGCTGGGGAAGTGGTGCCATTTGACAGTATTCGTCGTCATGTATGAACTGGTACTGACTCGCAAAGCACAGAAGTTTTATCAAGAAGTAGATGCATCACTAGCAGAACGACTAAACCGTTGCTTTGACCAACTGCGACAGAATGCTTACGAACATCCAAACATCAAACGGCTCAAAGGTGATTTCGCAGGTCTTTTTCGCTATAGAGTTGGCGACTGGCGAGTTATTTATCAGGTAGATGAAGAACAGCAATTGATTACTATTTTACTCGTAGCTCATCGGAGCGATGTATATAGGTAAGTGTTATGGTGTGTCTCAAGTATTAATGTGGATATAGGGACACCACAATAACTTGGATTACAGGAAATACTGATGGAACGCTCGAAAATAATTGCCATTCTTACAGGTGCGATTTCGATCATTTTAGCGATCGCCTACCTCATCCTAGTCCAACTCCTGGACTACCGGGATATGAAACCCGCCCCCATCAGCCAAGTTGTCTCGCCACCTGCCATTATTATCTCTCACTGGCAGGTTGACAAAATCACCCAAATATAAATTACATTTAGTCGATTTGTAGAGACGCAATCAACCGCGTCTCTTGTCATTTATATCAATTGATAAAACTAATGATAACTATTGATTCATCCCTGAACCAATGCATAGATAAGAATAAATACTTATATTATTTGCTGGAATAGTTGATTATATAAGAAATAATTAGAGTAGTTATCTCAAATTTATTTAGATAAATTAATTCAATTTGGACAGATATAACGGTAAGCTATTTCTAAGAAAATTAAATAAAGATAAATTTGCTGTTCTGCGACGCCAAATAGCCCGTCGTGGACATCGCTAGGTTAACTGGGATCAACGTCAGTTGATTTAAAACCCATAATTTTTGATGACAATAATAGAGGTGAGTTGATGGCTCAGTTTCTACTTGAGACTGTTTGGCTAGTTCCGTGCTATGCCTTAATAGGTGGCTTGTTAGCCGTGCCTTGGTCGCCAGGGATCATTCGGAAAACCGGGCCAAGACCGGCGGGTTATGTAAACTTGGTGATGACATTTTTGGCGTTTGTACATAGTGCGATCGCCCTACAAGCAACTTGGAATCAGCCAGCCCAAGAAGTATTTATTCCTTGGTTATCTACGGCTGGTTTAGATTTGACAATTGCTTTGGAAATATCCTCAGTCAGTGTCGGTGCTTTAGTTTTGATTACCGGCTTGAATTTGCTGGCGCAGATTTATGCGATCGGCTACATGGAAATGGATTGGGGTTGGGGACGCTTCTATTCTTTGTTGGGATTATTTGAAGCGGGATTGTGTGCCCTAGCTTTATGTAATAACTTGTTCTTCAGTTATGTAATTCTGGAAGTCCTAACTTTAGGAACCTACCTGCTAGTCGGCTTATGGTTTAGTCAGCCGTTGGTAGTCTCAGGTGCAAGAGATGCTTTCTTAACAAAGCGGGTGGGAGACTTATTCTTGCTGGTGGGCGTATTGGCATTATGGCCTTTAGCTGGAACTTGGAATTATACAGAACTAGCCGAGTGGGCGACTACTGCGAACGTCAACCCGACGGCGATCACCCTGGTGGGTTTAGCTTTAATTGCTGGGCCGATGGGTAAGTGCGCCCAATTCCCCTTGCATCTATGGCTAGATGAAGCGATGGAAGGGCCTGTTCCCAGTACAATTTTGCGGAACTCGGTAGTAGTCGCTAGTGGTGCATGGGTGCTGATTAAATTGCAACCTGTGTTAAGCCTATCGCCCATAGTTTCCTCGGCGATGGTGGGAATTGGTGCGGTAACAGCCGTAGGTGCTTCTTTAATTGCGATCGCCCAAATTGACCTAAAACGCTGTCAATCCTATTCTGTCAGTGCATACATGGGTTTAGTATTCATCGCTGTGGGAGTGCAACAAGACGAAGCAGCGCTGTCGTTAGTCCTTAGCAACGCCATATCCGCAGCATTGTTGGTGATGAGTACTGGCGGAATTATCTGGAATAGCATTACCCAAGATGTCACCCAATTAGGCGGATTGTGGACACGTCGCCCGATTTCTGCGATCGCCTTTATCGTTGGAAGTTTGGGGTTAATTGGTTTTCCACCATTGGGTGGCTTTTGGGCGCTGATGGAATTAGCAGATGAGTTGTGGGAAACCCAACCTTGGTTAGTGGGAGTATTAATAGCTGTAAATGCTTTGACAGCTGTGAGTTTGACGAGAGAATTCGCTTTAATTTTTGGCGGTAAAGCTAGACAAATGGGCCAGCGATCGCCTGAAGTTCACTGGCCGATGATTCTGCCGATGGTAATCTTACTTGGCTTTAACTTACATCTTCCTTTAGTGTTGCAAAGCTTATCACTTTTACCCAATTGGGCAACTCTAAATAAAGATGTCGCACTACTTTTAGTTTGGTCGAGTATTTTCAGTTGCAGCATCACTGGCGTGATTTATTTAGGCAATATTCCTAAACCGATTCGTCTCCCTTGGAAAGGTTTACAAGACTTAATCGCATACGATTTTTACACCCCAAAACTCTATCGAATTACCATCATTTTTGGAGTTGCTAAAATTTCCCAACTTGCCGATATGATTGACCGCTTTGTGGTTGATGGCATTGTTAATTTCGTTGGTTTATTTTCGCTATTAGGTGGCGAAAGTCTTAAATACAGTACCTCTGGACAAACCCAGTTTTATGCATTCACTGTTCTTCTAGGAGTGAGTCTTTTAGGAATGTGGGTAACTTGGCCATTTTGGGGAGTACAGTTTTTAAATTTTGTTTTTCAAATCTCAACACTTGGGTAGCAGTAACTATCTGACTAAAACTTAACAGTTGAATATTGTGAGGAGAATTCCATGAACAGGCAACATCCGCAGATAAATCTTTCCAGAAGAAGTTTATTCAAGTTTGGTGCAGGTGCGATCGGTACAGGTGTATTGACAGCCGGACTTAGTTCAAACTTACTTGCAGCCGAAAAAAAACCAGTAGAAGAAGATATTACGCCCGATAAAGCACTGCAAGAGTTATTAGATGGGAATGAAAGGTTTGCCAAAAGAAAACGTCGTAATCCTGACCAAAGCTATTCACGTTTAGTCGAAGTTGCTAAAGGTCAAAAGCCTTTTGCTTCTATTCTCGGTTGTGCAGATTCACGAGTACCTTCAGAAATTGTTTTTGACCAAGGACTTGGAGATTTATTTGTCTGCCGGATAGCTGGCAATATTGCCACAACACAGCAAATTGGTAGTTTAGAATTTGGCAGTTTAGTATTAGGCACCAAAGTCATCATGGTCGTTGGGCATGAAAGATGTGGTGCAGTACAAGCGGCGATTAAAGGTGCTCCAGTACCTGGAAATATTGGAAGTTTGCTTGAAGCAATTAAACCAAGTGTAGAAAGTTCAAAAGATAAATCAGGAGATATGGTAGAAACTGTTTGTAAAGCAAATATTTTGGCGCAAATTAAAAGATTGCAATCATCGTCAGTTTTATCGGAGTTAATCAAAGCAGAAAAGCTGAAAATAGTTGGTGGTTATTATGATTTAGATACTGGAGAAATTAGTCTAGTAAGTTAGCTTTTTTGTCATTAGTCATTAGTCATTGGCTAAAGAGTAAGTCATAAAGGACAAAAGACAAAGGACGAAGACGTAGGTTGGGTTGAGGAACGTAGCAAGATCCCCCAGGGTAACCCAATATTATCTAGACTTTGTTGGGTTACGCTATCGCTCAACCCAACCTACTATTCTCTTAACCCAAGCGTATTGAGTCATAAAGGACAAAGGACAAAATTCCCATGTTAAGTGTTTTGATTTGGCTTCCAATCTTTACTGCTATTTTTATAGCAGTTTTACCTATAAATATTCCTAAATATCGCATTCGTTTAATAGCATTAATTTTTTCAGGGATAGTTATTTTCTGGAACATTTTTATCCTGCTAAAATTTGATATCAGTAATCCTGGAATGCAATTTCAAGAGTATTTGCCTTGGAATGAAACCCTTGGTTTGAGCTATCAACTAGGTGTTGACGGACTTTCTATCTTGATGTTGGTGTTAAATAGCCTGCTCACCTGGATTGCTATTTACAGCAGTAGTCAAGAAACTGAACGCCCCCGGCTGTTCTACTCAATGATTTTATTAGTGAGTGGAGGAGTTGCAGGTGCTTTTTTAGCAGAGAATTTGCTGCTATTCTTCCTATTCTACGAACTAGAATTAATCCCCTTCTACTTACTAATTTCCATTTGGGGAGGAGCAAAACGGGGTTATGCTGGGATTAAATTCCTGATTTATACTGCTGTTTCGGGAGCATTAATTCTGGCGACATTCTTGGGTATGGTGTGGCTGAGTGGTTCTACTAATTTTGCTTTTGATGCAGTCTTTACAGAAAATCTATCAACAGCAAAGCAAATCCTTTTACTAGCAGGAATAGTGTTAGGGTTTGGGATTAAAATTCCTTTAGTTCCCTTCCATACTTGGCTACCCGATGCTTATGTTGAGGCTTCAGCACCAATTGCGATTCTTCTCGGTGGTGTGTTAGCAAAGCTAGGAACTTATGGACTGCTACGATTTGGGTTGGGTATGTTTCCCCATGCTTGGAGTATTATTGCGCCGACTTTAGCAATTTGGGCAGCAGTCAGCGCTATCTATGGGGCGGTAATTGCGATCGCTCAAAAAGACATCAAGCGCATGGTAGCATACAGTTCCGTTGGTCACATGGGCTATATCTTGCTAGCTGGTGCCGCCAGTACTCCCTTAGCACTCGTTGGTGCAGTCGCCCAAATGTTCAGCCACGGTATCATCCTAGCCATTCTTTTCCACTTGGTGGGAGTTGTAGAAGCCAAAGTCGGTACACGTGAGTTAGATAAACTCAATGGTTTAATGAGTCCCATACGCGGTTTACCCTTAATTAGTGCGTTACTAGTTTTAAGTGGTATGGCTAGTGCTGGTATTCCCGGTTTAACAGGATTCATCGCCGAATTTATCGTCTTTCAAGGTAGTTTCTCTGTCTTTCCCATCCCGACAATTTTGTGTGTAGTTGCTAGTGGATTAACCGCAGTTTATTTTGTCATCCTCCTCAACCGCACTTGTTTTGGCAGACTCGATAATTTCGCCTACTATCCCAAAGTCCTGTGGTCTGAGAAAATCCCAGCTTTAATTTTGGCAGCTTTTATCATCTTTTTGGGAGTACAACCCACTTGGTTAGTGCGTTGGAGTGAATCCACAACTACAACAATGGTCGCTGCAATTCCCTCCTTGGAAAAAACCGTAATCTCTGAAGTAGCACTGAAGTAATAAATAAGAGAGTTACGCATCGATAAAGGAGGAAGGATGAATCTCACATTAATCCCCAGTGGTCTTGTTCTATTTCGCTTTTTGATATCTCCATTCCTCCTGTTAGATGCCTTGGATGGCAAAACCAGTGTTTGGTTCATCGTTGGTTTTGTCGCAGCCTTCCTCTCAGATATTTTTGATGGCATAATTGCGCGAAAACTAGGTGTCAGCAGTGCCCAATTGCGCCAAGCTGACAGTTGGGCTGATGTCTGCCTTTTTAGCTGTATTTTCGTGAGTGCGTGGATAGTTCATCAAGATATTCTCGTTACTTATAGCGTACCTTTGCTAATGATTGTTTTTGCTCAATTGCTGTGGTGGGTGGTGAATTTAGTGAAATATGGTAAACCCGCTAGCTATCACACCTACTCTGCAAAATTTTGGGGAATCACCCTTTTTATTGCCATTATTGCCCTGTTTGGCTTTGATTACGCCGGAGTTACCTTATGGCTGACTTGTATTGCTGGCACAATTCACAGCTTTGAAGAAATTGGCATGACGCTAATACTGCCAGTTTGGACACATGATGTTTTAAGCATTTTTCATGCCCTGAATATTCGTCAAGAATTACTAACACCAACTACTAAATAACATGACAGCAATTAAAACTGCGATTAAGTTACCTCCTTCCAAACATGAATTTTCTGAAGTAATTCATCGCTTAGAAGCAGGCGGTGCAATGTTACCCGATACGCCAGAAAATTTGATGCAAATCATCGGTTTATACAAAGCTTATGCTGTGCCGATGGATTTTTATTGGCGCGACCTACTTTATATTGCCGAACGCGAATTTTTAAACCCGCTTCCCTTCTTTAAATACTTCTTACCTAAAGAGTATTTAGAACTGCATAATCATTATGCTGGCGATGATGCCGATTTGCGAATTTGGCGCGGTGAAGCTACTGCACATCCAGAACTTTTGGCATTTATTGAGAAGGGCGAAACTTTCAAAATGCCGAAGTTGTTGCATCATTTGTTCCACGATCGCATTAATATGGAATTTGCTGAAGCTTGTATGCGGGCGATGTTGTGGCATAGAGGCATGGGTGGACAATTTGACCCTTACCTAGATTCTGAAGAATACAAAGCCAACGCTGACAAGGCAATTAAAGCTTACTTCCAAGGCAATCCCGTAATGCTGGGACTGTACAAGCTGTTCCCCGATATGTTTTTGGAACAGTGCCGCCAGATGTCATACTACGCTAATCTGGGCTTATTCTGGGAAATCATGGCCCCAGTGTTCTTTGAAATGTCCGATCGCTACGACGAAGGTACCATTACCAACGTCCCAGAGGCGATGAGTTTCTTAGTTAATGGTATATTTGCGATCGCAGGTCGTCCCATTTACCATCACGTTTATATTCGTGGTGAATGCTACGAAATTATCCCCAAATCTAAGGGTTTTATGTGGCTATACGAAGCTGCATTACCCTATGTAGAAGCAGTTTTCTACCGCACTGCACCCTTTAGAGGGACAAAATCTTATAATGCTCAAGCGCGTCAAGTACCGGAAGACCAAAAAGACTTTCACTATGGTATTCTTTACGCTGATGTATTTCCAGTAGGTACTGCTGGCATTCCCCCGACATTGTTAATGCAAGATATGCTGCATTTTTTACCACCCTATCTTGTTGAGTACTACAGCCAACATTGCCGGGGTGAAGAAGATATGTTGATTCAGTTAGGAGTTAGTTTTCAACGCTCAATGTACTGTGTTACTTCTGCGGTAATTCAAGCCTTGCGAACTGCACTTTTATATCCTTTAGATGACCAAAATCCCAAGCATTTACAAGCCAACCGAGATTTCTTTGAAATGCAGCTAAATCGCTTTACCCGTTCTGACTACAATATTCGTGATGCTGCTCGTTTAGGGAGCATTCAAAGTCAAGATTATCGATAATATCATGTCCGCTTGATTACTTACTAAACCCGGAGAACCCCACCCCACATTTGAGTAAAGCAAATGCGGGGTGGGGTTCTTTCTTTTTGATTTATGCAAGAGGTCTAATATTCAGTAGTGCTGAGTACTGAGTGCTGAGTGCCCAGTAGTACCCCATAGTTAAAACTAGGGGATGTGAAACAAGGACATATTTTTTCACAGCATGTCGTGTCTGGAAAAAAATATTTTTATTTTTTTCATAAATAAATTTAGGGGCTTCAGACCCTATATGCTGAGTGCAATTAATTTTACTTTTTACTCAGCACTTATTACTTAGCACTCAGCACTGTTATGGTGAACAGTCAGATTAATAATAGCTGCCAGATTTCCGATGTTCCAAAGCCGTGACACCATCATTTTCCAACACTTCACCGCGATCGATGACGGCATAAATTAACCATCGATCGCCACATTCGAGCTGATTTTGCACTGTACATTCTAAATAGGCTAATGCCTCATTCAGAATCAAACAACCATTCAGAGCAGTTTTTGTGTCAAGATTTGCAAAGGGATTATCCCCTAAAGTGCTGTGACGAGAAAAATAGCGCCGCACATTTCTTCCTTCTTTAAGGATATTCAGCACAAATTTATCGCCAGGATGATGCATTAAATCTGCATTTTGCTCGTTAGCGATCGCAATCATAATTCCTGGCGGGTTAAAAGTTGCCTGCGATACCCAAGAAGTTAAAACCCCTTTGTGAGTTTCTTGATCACGAGTTGTCACAACACACAGAGAACCAATGATTCGCCCCACCGCTTGTTCGGTACGATCGACATGGGTTTCTGTGACAATCTGGCGGTAAGTCCGCAGTTTCTTGGTTTTCTTCAAGTTTTGGGCAAAGGAAGCACCGGCTTGTTGACATTGCTGGAGAATCTCAGGAGTCGGACTGAAACGCACCCGAATGGTTTCAAATCCTAGTTGATAATTAGCATCTTTGAGCTTGCTTTCGATTAAATCAATTGCCTCGCCACTCCAACCATAAGAACCAAACACCCCTGCTAACTTAGTTTTAGCTGCCACCGAGAGAACTATTCCTAAAGCAGTTTGAATTTGAGTCGGTGCATGGCCGCCTAATGTCGGTGAGCCAATAATCAAGCCATCGCAGGTTTCTACAATGCGGTTAATCTCCGCAGAATCAGCTAGTTCGCAGTTGATTGATTCTACATTAACTCCATTTTGAATCAAACCTTGAGCGATCGCGTTCGCCATAATTGCTGTATTTCCATAAGCAGAAGCATAGAGCAAAGCGACACTCAACTCTTGAGATTTTTGTCCTTGACACCATTGACGGTAATCATAGGTAAAACGACTGAGGCTGTAACGGACAATCGGGCCGTGTGCTGGGGCGTAACATCTAGCTCCCAAAGCTGACAATTTATCTAAGGCTACTTCAACTTGTTTGGCTTGGGGCGCATGGAGACATTCAAAATAGTAACGACGTTCCGCATCTAATCCCTTCCAATCTTCATCAAACAAAGTATCTTCGCAAATATGAGCGCCAAAAAGTTTGTCTGTGTAGAGAATTTTTGTAGCAAAATCGTAAGTACAAAGTCCATCGACCCACCGAGGAGTTGGTACGGTGATAAATGATAGAAGATGTCCTTGTCCTAAATCTAGAGTATCCTGCGATCGCATCGCTTGGATAGGTGATTCAAATTCGGGAAAGGCAGTTTTTAGAGCATTGGCGGCGGGGCGAGAACAAATGAGAGTGGCTTGAGGAACCAGAGAAAGCAATACTTGCAAGGTTGCTCTGCGGTTCGGGTTGACATGACTGAGAACAATGTAATCTAAGGTGGTGAAATCTAAATGTTGTGCAAGTTGCTGAAGGTAAATTTCGGTAAAAGATTCGCCAGGAGGGTCAATTAAAGCCTTTTTATCAGCTTGAATCAGATAAGAATTCGCTGTAGTTCCCCGTTGGCGGGAATACTCCACCTCAAATTTTAGTCTGTCCCAAGTCCGCGATCGTAGAATCAGAGTATTTTTACCAATTTCAGCAACTTGTACATCTTTGCTATGGTTGGACGTTAATGTGGCAGTAGACATAATAACCTCTGTTAATTTGGGCATTGGGCAAAACAGTTCCGAGTTTCGAGTTCCGTTAGCGGAAGCGGGGCGTTTAGCCCGTGCTGAGTAAACAAGTGAAATTCCCTACTCAGCACTCCTCAAGGGCATTGGGCATGGGTTATTCTTTTTCTCTTCTCTCCCTATTCCCTGCTCCCTATTCTTAATGACCATTGGTTTGTGTTAATTCAGACTTGGCTCGGTTTTTATAGCGTTTAGATGCTTCTTGTTCCGGGTCTATACCTTCAAAGGTCGGGGGTAGCCAAACTCTGAGAAACAGTAGTATTCCCAGCACTAATAAAAAGGCACAAGTTGCTAAAACTTGACTCCAACTTGTTTCTAGAACACCCTTAACAATTACTTCTCGCAAAGCAGAAACAATGGAAACTTCAACAGCTACCCCAATAGATACTCGATGTTCCTGTAGGTAAATGATCAGCAGTCGGAATAACTCAACTAAGATAAGTAAAAAGAGAATATCGGCAGTAACAGCATGAAAATCTAGAGGCGGAAGTAAGGAGAGAAACATATCTCTTACCTGAAGCACCATGAAGCTAAATAAACCGATACACAAAGAAATTACAATTATATCTTGGATAAATTCTAAGGTTCGCACAACGCGCCCTCGATTGATTTCGTACATGGTAATCGGGGTATTTTCAACAGATTTATACATAGTTTTTTGAAAGACGCGATTCATCGCGTCTGTACAAGAGTGGGTAGAGACGCGATGAATCGCGTCTGTAAAAAGCAAGGTAAATAAAGGAGAATAACAAATGACAAATGACAAATGACAAATTAGTAATGATTGCCAATTTTGCGGTGATGGGCGGCAGTAAGTGCATCTAGCTTGGCGACTCTTCCAGTTTGGACTGTGCTATAAATTACCCAATGATCTCCACAATCCATACGGCTAGTAATTTCACATTCCATGTAAGCTAGAGCTTCAGCTAAAACGGGCGATTCATTTTTAGCTGGATATGTTTTCACTCCAGCAAATCTATCTGCACCAGGAGCAAAACGCTTAATAAAGTGTTTCATTAATCCTTGATATTTGCCTTCTTCTAAAACATTTAAAACAAAGCGATCGCCAACGTGCATCAAGGATTCAATTGCCCGATCTTTGGATACTGCGATCGCTACTCCCAAAGGCTCAAGACTCGCTTGTGTCACCCAAGAAGCCAACATCGCACTCTGAATTTCTCCTTTTTTGGCGGTGATGATGTATAATCCTGTGCTAATCCGCCCTAAAGCTTTTTCTAGCTCAGTATTGATAGATTTAATTTGTTTTATGGTGCGATCGCGGGTCAGCCATTGACCCATATCTATCCCCGCTTCATCACAAAGTTGTTCCGTTGCTTGAGTAGGAACTTCCTTAACTAAAATAGGAGGAAAGGCTTCAGTTAATCCCAGTTCTTGAAACTTATTACGTAAAGGATAAACAGGTTCATCTTCTCCCCCTCCCGATTCTAATAAACCAATTGCCTGCTTCTTGTGAATAGCAGCTAAAATTGTACTTAAAGCAGCTTGAATCATCACCGAAGATTGGGGTGGCATTGCAATTACTAAACCAGAAGCTTGTGCAACTAATTCTCGAACCTCTTGAGGCTCGGCACTATTGAGGTCTACTAATTCTACTGCCACGCCTGTTTTCGCGCATCCATGCGCTATGGTACGGACTAAATGCTCGCTATGCCCGTAATCTTCAACATAAAATAGAGCCACTAATGTCTCTGTTTTTGCTTGTTCTGAACTCCAGTTTTGATAGCGTCCGAGCCATTCCGAGATATAGTGTTGTAATAAAGGCCCATGTCCCGTAGCAACTGTTCCTATTTCTAACTTTTCAATCCGCTTTAAAGCTGCTAAGACAGATCGGGCATTGGGGCCCATGAGACAATCATAGTAATAGTGAAAATCTTCTTCTATTGAAGTAATATTTTCATCATAAGTGTGGTCATCACAGTAGTGCATCCCAAACACATCGCAAGTGTAGAGAGTGCAAGTTTTGTGGTCATAAGTCAAGATTGTGTCAGGCCAGTGTAAGTTAGGTGCAGAGATAAATTCTAATTCGTGTCCGTTGCCTAAATCTAATCGCTGTCCACTTTTCACCTGCATTGATTTAAAAGGCTGGTGAACCATATTTTCTAAAAATTGAATAGCTACCTTTGCACCAACAACAGTAATGGAGGGAGCTAATTCCAAAATATTTTTTACTAATCCACTGTGGTCTGGTTCCGTGTGGCTGATAATTAAGTAATCTATTTTAGCCGGATCAATTAATCCCGCCACTACGTCAAGATATAATTCCTCAAACTTGCGGTGAGATGTGTCAACTAAAGCTACTTTTTCTCCTTGAATTAAAAAAGAATTATAAGTTGTACCATTCCGTAAACCAAACTCGATATCAAAACGTTCTCTATCCCAGTCGAGACAACGTATAGCAATCGTTTGAGGAGCAATTTCAACAGTTTCAATTGTCAAACGTCCAGGATTGGAAATAACTTGAGTAAGCTGTGTGAGTGCAACCATTTCTTTTCTCCAAAAAGAATATTATCTGGAGCGAGTGTTATGTTTCTTATATTTACTTAAAATAGTCAATTAGTAAAATGTCAATTTCTAAAGCTAACCATCAGAAAGTTTTATTCGTCATTTAGCTTGATTTATCATTGAATTACTCAATGTTTATCATTATTTTTATCTTCAATAATGGATGTGAGAAAATGTAAATACTAAGTTAGAATGTTTACGCATGTCGTTAACCTTTCTTCGTCCTCCTATACAACAAATCAACAGCGAAATCTCCTGTCACGCAGGTGTCAATCTGTATGTGCTGCGCCTCGATCTCATGCACCCGTGGGTTAACGGCAACAAGTGGTTTAAGCTGAAATACAATCTTTTGGAGGCCAAAGAGAAAAATTTTACAACGCTGCTAACCTTTGGCGGCGCTTATTCTAATCACATCTATGCAACTGCGGCGGCTGGTAATCTTTTTGGTTTTCGCACCATCGGGGTAATTCGTGGGGAGGAGAGGCTACCATTAAACCCAACGCTGAGTTTTGCTGTACAACAGGGTATGCAGCTTGTGTATCTGAACCGCGAGATGTATCGACAGCGCAATACACCAGCACTACAGGAATATCTGCGACAACGTTTCGGCGAAGTGTTTATCATTCCCGAAGGTGGGAGTAATTTAAATGGTGTGCGCGGCTGTACAGAGATAATTGGTAATGCGATGCCTACGGCTGGCTACGCCTACGCATTCGATCGTATCTGCGTAGCCTGCGGTACAGCTACCACACTAGCAGGTATTGTGCTTTCGTTGCATGAAGGACAAAGAGTGATCGCTTTTCCCGTATTGAAAAATGGCGCATTTCTTGCACAAGAAATTGAAACTTTGTTGACAAATTACCTCGCCTCTGGTTTACCCGCACCATATAGCTCTCCCGCTTCCTGGGAATTGGTATGTGATTACCACTTTGGCGGCTATGCAAAGGTGAAGAACGAGTTGCTACTGTTCAGCCAGCAGTTCACACAGGAACATGGCGTACCCCTTGATTACGTATATACCGCTAAAATGTTTTACGGAGTGATGGATTTACTAAAACAGGGATTTTTTTGTAGAGGCGACTCCTTGTTGCTGGTACATACAGGCGGCTTACAAGGCAACGTTGGTATGGAGAAAAGTTTGCAGAGATTTTCTAAAATTTGAGTTGCCACTTAATTAAATATCAGTTAGCTTTGTATGGAATTTTACTGAAATCAGTTAAATTCAGACGCCAATCTTGATATTTACTCAAAGTTAGGTAAGGTTAATTCTATGTTTACATCTACTGAACGTATTAAACCGGATGCTCAGAGTATTCCTCTCTATTTGGAAAGTCTTCTCTCACACAAGTATCAAATTCCAACTTTTCAAAGAGATGTTGTTTGGGAGAAAGAGAATGTTAAAAAACTTTGGGATAGTATTTATAAATTTTACCCTTTAGGAAGTATTCTAATTTGGAAAACTAATACCAAGTTAGAAAGTCATAGGGAAATAGGTGGTATAAAATTTGCTGATAATTTTTACTCTAATGAGTATCAGTACATTTTAGATGGACAACAAAGAACAACTTCTCTCTTAACATCAATCTATGGGGGTAAGATTGCTAATAACGAAAATTTTGATCCAACACTATATATAGATTTGACTATTGAACTTACTGATGCGACTGATGACACAAGCTATGCAAAAAGGTTTTTGTTTTGGGACGAAATAGATGATAGAGATGGTCAACTAAAAGCAAATATTGGAAAAAAACAACGTTATCAAGATAAACTAATTGTCAGCTTAATAGATATAATTAAAAACCGTGGGGAAATAGAAAGAAATATTTATGTAAGAGTTAATGGAGAATTCGATCATCCTTATATGCAACAATTTAGGAGAATTAGGGAAGTTTTGGCTAATTACAAAATTTCCTTTATTGAGTTAAGAGGTATTGAAGTTGCAGAAGTTTGTCAAATATTTGAGCGGATTAATCAAGCTGGCAAACCCTTGGATATCTTTGATATTGTAGTTGCTAAGACTTTTCGTTCCGAAAATAAGACAAATAATATCTCTGGGTTCTATCTTCGGGAATTATTTGATAAATTTAAAAAAACTATTTATAGTACTAGTAGTCAATATGCCAGTATTGATAATTGGACATTGCTCCAAATGCTAGCTGTAGTAGTAAAATCTGAATTTCCCGAAGCTGGGATACAAAATATTACTGATATGTATCTTAATAAGCTAAAAACAGACCATATTGAAGCTGTATGGTCTGATTTTAAAATAGCTGTTGCTAAAACTTTTGATTTCTTTGATAATATTTTGCATATAAAGGGTGGAAGATTAATTCCTTACCGATATTTCTACCTGACTATAACCGCATATTTTTATCGTAATCATAAACCAGATTATAGTTTTTTAGATAAGTATTTTTGGTATTATAGTTTTCATAATGCAGACTTACTAACAAACACTACTCACCTCTGGGAACATATATACTTTGTTAATCAACAAAAGGCTAATAGTATTTACTCATTCAATCAATTTGATATTGATAACAATTCTTTAAGAAAATCTTTCTACAGTTATAGAGGTCGGTTATCCAGAGCAATACTATCACTTTATGCAAACCACAAGCCGCAAGATTGGGCAAAACCTCATAGAGATATTTTGTCTGATGTTTATTATCTGCTAACAGATAAGCCTAACTTGCACCACATATTTCCAGTTAACTTTATTAAGCAGAGCGGTATTGCTAGCCAAATAGAATCTGACAGCTTGATGAATATTGCCTATCTGTCTCAAATAACTAATTTGAAAATTAGCGATAAAAATCCATTACATTATCTCAAAGAGTATGACGATCCTGGTTTAGAGGCAGTGCTACGCTCTCATCTTATACCTACGATTATTCTTGAATGGTCAAGAGACAATGCACTTCCAGAAAATGCCCTAACCATTTTTATTGAAGAAAGGGTAAACCTCTTAGTAGAGGCTTTAAAGCTGAAGTTAGACGGGATTGAATTTAATGTTTTTGATATGGGTAATCGCATAGAGAATATCCATTTATAGAAAAGCGATTGTCCACAAAAGAGACATTGCTGGTTTTCATGCTTACCGTTTATTTTGTAAACTTTGAATGGTAGCGATCGCGTGTTTTGCCACAATATCAATTTCCTCTTCTGTAGTAAACCGTCCAATACCAAACCGCACCGAGGCATAAGCTAGCTTTTCTGAATGTCCCAATGCTGTGAGAACATGGGAAGGTGCAGTAGTTGCCGACGAGCAAGCAGATCCAGAAGAAACTGCCATTACTGGCTGTAATCCTAGCAAAAGTGCGGCTCCATCCACTCCCTCAACACTGATATTCAAGTTTCCCGCCAATCGCTGTTGAGGATGTCCGTTAAGATGAATTCCTTCAACTTGCGAAAGCTGTTTCCACAATCTTTGTCTTAATTGGGTGAGGCGTTGGGTTTCTGTCGCTTGTTCAGCCAAAGCGATTTCTACAGCTTTGCCAAAACCGACAATTTGCGGTGTATACAATGTACCAGAACGCATCCCCCGTTCATGTCCGCCGCCATGCTGCTGAGGAGCTAGTTGTACTCTGGGGTTGCGCCTGCGGACGTACAGCGCTCCAATACCTTTGGGCCCATATACTTTATGTGCTGTGAGCGACATCAAGTCAATTTTCATCGCTTGCACATCCAAGGGAATTTTACCAATAGCTTGGGCAGCATCGGTGTGGAATAGGATTTGGTGTTCATGGCACATTTCTCCAATTTCTGCCAAAGGCTGTAACACGCCAATTTCGTTATTTGCAGCCATCACCGATACCAAAATTGTCTCAGCACGGAAAGCGTTTTTTAACTCAGTTAAATCAATCAATCCATCTTTTTGGACAGGGAGAATAGTAATTTCAAAACCGAGACTTTTTAAATAATTACAAGGATCGATTACTGCACTATGTTCAGTGGCAATAGTAATAATATGCTGACCTTTTTTAAAATAAGCTTCCGCAACACCTTTTATAGCTAAATTATTTGCTTCTGTTGCACCACTCGTAAACACAATTTCTTCTGGTGTGGCGTTGATTGCTGCTGCTAAAATTTCTCGCGTTTGCTTCACAGCAGCTTCTGCTTCCCAACCATAAACATGACTAATACTTGCTGGGTTGCCAAATTTTTCTGTGAAGTAGGGGAGCATTGCTGCTAGTACCCGTTCATCTACGGCTGTAGTAGCGTGACAATCAAGGTATATAGGACGAATATACATAATTATTAACTTAAACTTTGACTCAAATTTTTTAATACACTTAGAACCTGATACAGTTCATTTTTTCTCCTCAACAGCGTAAATTCATCAGACAATGAATACTTTGGTATATTTTGTTTAGTCAGTTTTACAAAAATGAAATGGCTACCATTTGTTACTAATCCAAAAGTAGGTTTGTCTTGACTAGGATTAGCAAGCATATAAACAAGTGCTTGAGGTATGGCTTCTAAAAGAGAAAAGCTAGACCTTTTAGATTCAATTACTAACAACCAGAATTGTTCTTGAATAACTAAAATATCAATTCTACCTCTAATAATTTCTCCTTCATCTTCCGCAGAAATTTCTATTGATTGTTCGCCTCTCATATAAAAAGGCTCATCATAAAATCCAGCTAAATTGAGTAAAGGAGATAAAACTACTAATTTCACCGTTTCTTCTGACAAAGGGGGACGCTTGACTAAACGGAGAAAATGAAGTTTTACTCTGTCTAAATCTTGCTTTTCTAAATCTGTAATTTCCGGTAAATTTTCAAACCATTCTGTGAAAAATGCCTCATCTTTGGCTAGCTGTAGACTAAATTTTTCCTCCAAATAGGCAAGCCCGACATTTTGTGCTTGGATAAATTGAACCATAATTCATTTAAAAGATGCAATATAACTATTATGACACTGTTACAGTATTAACCTATTGGTCTGTCAAGATAATTTTAAGGGTTTGTAGTAAGCACTTTAGTGCCTAGTAAATAAGGACTGAAATCCTTACTACTAAATTGCTTATTCATCAATTTGAACTTGACACACCACTAGATAGAAAGAGCAAAGATAATTAATTTAAAATTTGACCTATTTTTTTTAGTATATTCAAAACTTTATATAATTCATTATCGCGTCTATATAAAGTGAATTTATCAGATAAAGCATACATTGGTTTATCTCGTTTTATCAACTTGATAAATTGGAAATCTTCTCCATTCATTACTAAGGAATATGCAGGATGCTCAGGCTGAGGATTTGCCAACATATAAGTCAAAGCTTGAGGAATCGCCTTTGCCAAGGAAAAACTAGATCTCTTAGATTCAATTATCAGTAACCATAGCTGCTCTTGGAGAACCAAGACATCAATTTTACCTTTAATGATTTCTTTACTTTGTTCGGTGTTTAATTCATTATCAATGATAACTTGTTCGCTAATCTCTATACTTTCTTCTGTAGCGATATAAAAAGGAGGACGATAAAAACCAGCTAAATCTAGCAATGGAGATAATACTACCAATTTTACTGCTTCTTCTAAAAGAGGAGCATTTTCAAAGACGTTGAAATAGTTATTTTTAACTCTGTCTAAATATTGCTTTTCTAATTCAGACATTTCAGGGATGTAGTCAAACCACTCTGTAAAAAATTGCTCATCTTCAGATTTATAGAGAGCAAATTTTTTCTTTAAGTAGGCAAGAGTAACATTTTGGGCTTGGATGACTTGAATCATGTTTATTTAAACTTGCAAAAAGTTTAATTTTTGATTTCATTTATCACGCTAGCAGTTTCTAGCATCCAGTTGCGTTAAGTGGTTGCTAATTCCTGCAATTTAGTTAAAACTGCCTGAGCATGACCTTTTGTTTTTACATTAGGCCAAGCATAGACAATAATTTTATCAGGTGAAATTAAAAAGGTTGAGCGAACAACACCCATATATTCTTTACCCATAAATTTTTTCAATTGCCAAGCGCCGTAGGCTTCGATCAAAATATGTTCTGGGTCACTTAAAAGGGTGATTGACAAGTTATATTTGCTAATAAATTTACAATGAGATTTACCCAAATCTGGACTTACGCCTAAGATTTTCGCTCCTAGTGTGCTGAAGTCTTGATACAATTCGGTGAAATCTTTCGCTTCGGTGGTACAACCGGGTGTGTCATCTTTGGGGTAGAAGTAGAGGACAACCCACTGACTGCTGAAGTCGTCAAGAGTGACTGCATTGCCATTTTGGTCAGAGGTGGAGAAATCTGGCGCTGGTTGTCCAACTTGGGGAATGTTGCTCATGATGGAGGTGTGAGAGATTGCGTAGGCGTAGCCCGTTGTAGACATCGCTTTAAAATTGTACATAGATTGAGCGATCATTCTTATTCACAAGTGTCACAAATTTATCAATATAATCCTGATTTACCTAAAGTTCGGACTGTTTTCTTGCTTCTAAATTAATGCATTCGCCAAACCTTGATTGTAGTATCCTTACCTCCACTGACCAAAATCTGCCCATCTGGGCTAAATACAAGTGCATTGACACCATCTAAATGACCATTGACAGTGTAAATTTCTTGCCCATTGCTTAAATTCCAAACTTTAATTTTTTCGTCATTACTGCCACTTACTACTGTCTGACTATCTGGACTAATTGCCACACAATTAACAGTATCTGAATGTCCACCAAGAGTATAAATTAGCTCCCCAGTATTCAGATTCCATACAATAATTGTTTTATCTTCACTAGAACTTGCTAGAATTTGAGCATTTGAGCTAATGGCAACACTGCTAACACGCTTTAAATGCCCAGTTAAAGTTGATTTTGGCCAAACCTTAATTGTGGTATCCCAACTACCACTAGCTACATATCCATTTGGGCTAATTGCTACTGAACTAACTCTGTATATATGTGTGGCTAAAGTGCGAATATAGTCTCCTGTCTTTAGATTCCATAGCCCTACTGTTCCATCAGAACCACCACCAATTACCGTTTCCTGATCAGGGCTAATTCCTACAGACAGGATATCCCCTGAGTTCGCTATAATAGTGCTAATTTCCTCACCATTTTTCAAATTCCAAATCTTAATTTTCTTATCATCACTACCACTAACTAAAGTTTGTCCATCAGGACTAATTGCTACAGAATTTACTTGATTTGAATGTCCAATAAGGGTAAGAATTTCCTTGCCACTCTTCAGGTTCCATACTTTGATTGTCTTATCCTTACTACCACTAACCAAAGTTTGCCCATCTGGACTAATAGCTAAAGTCAAGACAGCTTCTGAATGTCCAGAGTTCCAAGTAGCAAGAGTACGTTCTAAAGAAATTATATGTGCCTTGATTGTAGATGATGGTTTAGACGATTCTGATTGAGTTAATTTCGCAGGATATAAAGTTTCATTAATTTTTGCTAACCTTTCCAAAATTACCTGAGTATTGGCTGGACGATCCTTTATCGATCGCATCATCAGGCGATCAATAAAATCTGCTAACAAAGGAGAGATATGATTAGCCTCAACACGCCAGTTTAGACCAGTAGTATATGGATCGCCATAGGGATCATCCATTAGTTCAAGAGGATTCTTTCCTGTCAGCAAATGCACAAAAGTACGACCCAAGGCAAAAAAATCTGATTGCGGAACAGCATGACCAGTGATTTGTTCTAACGGAGCATAGCCATCAGAAACAAATTTTGTGATTTGACCTGCTGCTTGTTTTTTCTCATAGGTTCCGGTAATTTACCGCGCGATGCCAAAATCTATTAATACCAATTGTCCATCAGCAGTTAGCATAATGTTTGAAGGCTTAATATCCCGATGGAAAAACTGCTGCTGTACTTCGTGCAAAATATTTGCCAACTGTGTTAACCAAAGGACTGCTTGCTTTTCACTGATTGGACGATGACCACGTTTTTCTAACCATTCGTGTAAATTTTCTCCATCAATTTTATCCATTACCAAACAGTGAACTGGCTCTTGGCTATTTTGAAGAAAAAACTGGAAATATTCCTCAGCATTAGGAATTCCTGGATGATTTAGTCGCTTTAAAACTTCAGCTTCTTGCTGAAAAAGTGAAACTACTTTAGTTTGATTGAGTGTAAGAACCTTCAAAATTTTTAGCTTTCCTCTGTCACTTACCTCAAATGTTTTAGCAAAGCCACCTTGGCCTATAGGTCGTATTACTCGATAACACCCTTCTAGTAGCAATTCAGAGCCACAGCTTTGACAGCGCAGTAGATTGTCAGGGTTGTCAGTATTTTGGCAGTTAGGATTGATGCACAGGCTCATCGTCTTGAAAAGTGACAGATTTATCTGATATCTTAGCTTTACTTACTGATAAGCTGGAGAAAATAGGCATCAATGCGATCGCACTCATTCATCTTTGCTTAAGTTCTCTCATCAGGGTGAGAGCGATCGCTTATATTTATTCGCGATAATAATGACTTAACCTACAGATATTTTTGTTTATCTATTCTTACTCTTCAAAGTTCACATGACTAAAGATATGCAACGCCAATTTACCAACCGCGATGAGTTGGTAGCCTACCTGCGCGAACAATTCCCAGGTGCAGCAGAACGCGATGACCACATCAGCGAAACTCTAGGGGGACGGAAAGCAGCACAAGAAGCGCTGCAAAAAATCGATCCCCTTCGCTACGCCCAAACACGTAATTTCTTCACAGGTGCAGTCACGCGTCTTTCGCCTTACATCCGTTATGGCGTTTTGAGTTTGCGAGAAATTCGAGATTACGTCCTTGACCAGGTACAAAATCAAGATGAAGCTACGAAACTAATTAATGAGTTAGGTTGGCGCGACTATTGGCAACGGCTGTATATGAAGTTAGGGGATGAAATCTGGAAAGACCAGGAAGAGTACAAAACTGGTTACACTGTGGATGAATATGCACTCGAATTGCCGCAAGATATTAGAGAAGGAACTACAGACAGAGTTTGCATTGACAGTTTCAGTCGTGATTTGAGAGAAACTGGCTATTTACATAACCACGGACGAATGTGGCTAGCGGCTTATATTGTCCATTGGCGGCGTATTCGTTGGCAAGCAGGAGCCAAGTGGTTTCTTGAACACCTTTTAGATGGAGATCCTGCTAGTAATAATATGTCATGGCAGTGGGTTGCTAGCACTTGGGAGCATCTCAGTTTTTGAAGTGCCTCAAACCGACAATAATCCATTAAGGTAGG
>NZ_JABXKF010000076.1 GCF_017115165.1 Nostoc sp. LPT
GAAGGCAATATATTTTGGTAGCTTTATCTGTAGCCAGCTTTTAGAGAATTGGTATAACTAAGTGAAATTATTCAGAAGCATAATAGGGTTTAAATTGATTCATTTCACTAATTAATTGATTGAATCCCAGCAATAAATTAGAATTGGGGAAAATATGTATCCAGGGATAAATCAACCAAAATAGTAAGAGTGGTTGGGCAATGAGACGGAGATTATTTAAAGTATTCTTCCATCCGCATTCATAGTTTCATTGTTGATGATTAGAAAAATCTACAGAACTATTCTCTTGTACATCAGGTTGGATTTTACGAGATTCATTAGAGCCTAAAAATGCTGGTGAATTTAAACTAATCATTGTGTAAACACAAAAAACAATTTCCCACCACCTCTGAATATGGTGAAAATTAGTGAAACGATAATCTGTCCAACCTAGTTCCTGTTTACACTGTCAGAAACCATATTCTACCCAGGTTCTTAATCCATATAAATCTCCTAAAGTTTTCTTGAGATTACCTTGAAGATTGGTCATTACAAAAGAGGTAGAGTTCTCTGGCATGGTTTCTGGGTCAGTAGTTATTTCCCAGTAAGTTATAACCCTTTTTTTTCCATAAATTATTTCCCTAATGTATCTAATTTCTGATTTTTGATTGCTAAATGTCCTCTCAAATTTGCATCACTTATTCGCTCTAACGCTCTGCCCAGAAGGCAGCCAGACTCCATAATTACTCCTAATTGCTACAACATAAGCGAGCTTGTATTCAGTTAGTTTTTGAATGAATTGGCTACTTTCACCATATAAACTATCAGTTCTTCCCCAATTCAATATTAAAGCCTGATTCAATTAATTCTGTAAGAATTTCTGACGCTAACTCTATTTTCGTTTTGTATTTATCTGATTCTTTTAGCGTTCCTTTAGGCTTAAATACTTTTAAAATTAATGGAAATGTTATATTACAGTCAACTCCATAAGCATTAACTGTAACTATCCCATTATTTATTTTTCCTACACTGCCTAGATATTGTCTTGCTACATAATCAGTCTTTTTACCTTTTTTCCTATCTTCTGTTTCATCTATTACTACTGTAATTGCATTTCCATTTAATGCTCTCTTGATTTTATTTAATCTTCGGCTTTTTAATTTATTTATTGACCAATCTGAATTTGCTATGAAATGATGTAATGACTGTGCTGAGTTTATACTCACTACCTTAGCAATTTCTGGTAATGATTTTCTTTTTATTGGTGAACTTATTCCCAAGTCTAAATATTTGAAGCATTCATAATTTCTTACTTCTTTGAATAAGTCTTTATACTCTGCACAATATCCATCTACGATCACAACTGTTGGGTGGGCATCTCTTGCCAAATGTTTCAGGATTTGTAATTCTACATCCATTGCCCTACTTGCCTTCTAGCGTTTTCTTTTTTGATTCTTTTATTCAGAATACTCGGAAAGTGACAGAAGAGGGATAACACCAATCCGTGACTTCTCAAAGAAGTTGCGGAGTTAACGCAGATTGCTATAACTATAAATTAGGTTGGCGATCGTTCGCAGTAATTTAGATGGCTCCACTGGTTTGGTGATATGCTGCCCAAATCCGGCGGCAATTGCCTGTTGATAATCAACCTCACCAGCATAAGCTGTAAGGGCGATCGCGGGAATGTTTCCTCCAAGTTCTGGTGACATAGCTCTAATTTGACGTATCAGCATATACCCGTCTATTTCTGGCATTCCAATGTCGCTTAACAGCAGATTTGGCTGGAACTCAGGCATAATTCGTAGTGCTTCGATCGCAGATGCAGCCTGGGTTACTACCGCACCAGATTGCTCCAAAATGAAAGCAATTAACTCTCGTGTATCCCGCTCATCATCTACAAGCAGAACTTTCAACCCATTGAAATCGGGCAAATCATCAGCTTGAGAGACAATCTGATGGCTATTTAGATCGACCTTGATTAACGGTAGTATGACTGTAAAGGTTGCTCCCTGTTCTTCACCCAAACTTTCTGCTTTAACTGTGCCACCATGTAGCTCGACAATGTAACGAACAATAGCTAATCCTAAGCCCAGTCCTCCAAATTTTCTAGTGGTTGCGCCATCAGCTTGTCGAAAGTAGTCAAAGACGAATGGTAAAAAGTCAGGGCTAATTCCCTTACCTGTATCACTGACTCGCAACTGAACCTGAGAACCAACAGACTCTAAACTGATTTCTATCTTTCCACCTTGGGGTGTAAACTTAATAGCATTGGAAAGTAGATTCCAGATAACTTGCTGCAAGCGACTGGAATCACCTGTGACTAAAAATTTAGAATTTGAAGTTTGGCATTTTAAATTGTTAGGTTGCTTATTAAAATCGATAGAGTCTAAATTTATTTGAGAATTTTCTAATCTAAAATCGTTCGATGGTTCTTGAGCCTTGTCGTTTGCGTAGCGTCCCGCAGGTAAGGACTGAGTGTTCGCGTCGAAGTCTAAAATCGGAAATTGCAAATCGATCGATTTGGCTTCAGCGGCTAGATGTACAGTTTCTATTGCGGCGGCGATCGCAATTTCTAGATTCACATGAGCAATATTCAGACTCAGCTTACCTTGTAGAATGCGAGAGACATCCAGTAAATCTTCGATTAATTGGGTTTGAAGCTTGGCATTGCGCTCAATGGTTTCGAGAGCGCGAGTTGTGGTAACTTCATCATACTTTTTCGTTTGCAGTAACTTTGACCATCCCAAAATCGGGTTTAGCGGCGTGCGAAGTTCGTGGGAAAGCACCGCCAAAAACTCATCTTTGATTCGATTAGCTTGGATTAATTCTTCTTTGCGTCGCTGTAACGAAGCCATTAACTGAGCGCGTTCCAGAGCAACCGCTACCTGATCGGAAGTTGCTTGTAATAAAGCTATTTCCCCAGAAGTGAAATTGGTACGGGTGCGACTAGCAAAGCAGAGGACACCAAGCAGCTTTCCTTGAGCAATTAACGGTTGACCTGCATAGGCTGTGATTCCTAAAGCATGGAGAATCTGGGCATGGGGATGGGTAGAGTGCGGCACATTATTGACGACGATTTGACAGCGTTCTTGCACCACTAGTCCCCATATCCCTTCATTAAAGTCAACGTATTCAATTGTTTGAAATACTTCATCAGTAATACCATTCCAACCTACTAACCGAAGTTTTGGCTTATTTTCGTGTGTATCGATTAAATAGTGAAAGTAAAAATGCAAATCCATTTGCGCCGAGAGTTTGCTAAACAAGCTGTTCATTAGATCCAAGGGGCGCTCGGTTGAAAGCAAATCACTGGTCGTTTCCGAAAGCAGTTTAAGTCTTTCACTGCGCTCTTGTAAGGCTTGTTCTGCAAGCTGACGTTCGCGAAGGGCACGTTCGCGTTCGGTAATGTCAATTGCAACCCCTCCTACCAGGCGTTGGTCAGACGCATCGGCAATGGGAAACTTATAGACCAAAAATTCGCCAAGGGTGCCATCTGTGCGTGGGGCAGACTCAATCGTTTGAACAACCTGATTCGTCTCGGCAACTATTCTAATGTTATCCAGAAGGGGTTGAGCGATTTGGACTGGGTATAGGTCAAAAATGTTTTTATTGATTGCCTTATTTGTTGCTACATTGAACGTGCTGAAATAAGTTGGACTGAGGTAAAGTACGCGTCCCTCTGCATTCGTAATCCATGCAGCAGCGGGAATATTGTCCATAAAAGCTTGAAATTGCTCTTGACTCTGACTCAGTGCTTTTTTAACTTGTTTGAGATCGCTAATATCCAGAATGAATGCAACTGATTTATGCCGAGATTCTCCTAAAAGGGAGTAGCCAACTACAACTGGTACGCTGGAACCATCTTTGCGAATAAATTCCTTCTCATAAGGAGTACAGGTTCCCTTCGCTATTGCTTCGGCAATAGCTAGTTCATCTAAATATTGATACTCAGATGGCGTGATATCAGCCCACTGTAATCTACCTGCTTGGATATCCTCTTGGGTATAGCCGACAATTCGCAAAAACTCGTCATTGGCTTCAATAATACTGCCATTCACATCACCAAAGAGAATACCAACTATATTCGCTTTCACAAAACTCCTGAGCCGCTCCTCACTTGCTTGGATTGCTGCTTCTGCCTGTTTGCGTTTGCTAATATCTGTAGTGCTGCCAACTAAACGTACCGGGTTTCCGTCAGCATCTCGCTGTACTACTATCCCTTGATCCAAAACATAGATGTACTGATTGTTTTTGTTGCGAATTCGGTACTCGGCAGCATAGCGATCGCTATTTGCCAAAGCACCTCCCGTCTCTTGTTGTACATATTGCAAATCCTCTGGATGGACAAGCTCACGCCACCAACTACCAGTTGATTCAGATTCTGCGAGGGAATAGCCCAAAATTCGGGTTAACCCATCAGTTCTTTCAACAGTATCCTGTTCTATATTCCAGTCATAAATCAGACAGTTTACCGCAGATGCTGCTAACTCAAACCGTTCGTTAGCTAACCTCAGACGCTCCTCTTTCTCTTGCAAAGTTCGTTCTACTTGTTTGCGTAAGCGAAGCTCGTCGTAGACATCGCGTAGCGCTGCTTGCTGTTCGCTCAAATCAACAACAAAGGCAATAACGCTTTCTTGAGTATTTCCCAGCGTCACAGAACCGAGCAGAACAGGAATGCGATCGCCATCTTTACGAATGTATTCTTTCTCAAAAGGCTTACATACTCCAGTAGTTTTCACTTCTTCCACCGAACGTTCACTCAAAAGAAGATACTTAGGTGGGGTAATTTCGCGCCAGTTTATTTGGTTAGCATATAAATCTTCTCGCGTATAGCCGATCGTGTTCAGAAAAGCATCATTGGCTTCGATGATACAGCCGTTGTTCATATCAGTGAGGATGACTCCAATGATGTTGGATTCTGCCAGTCGGCTAAACCGCATTTCGCTATTTTGCAACAATTTGAAGCTTGTCTCTGCCTTGCGTCTGGCAGTTCGCAACTCTGAAGATAGTGCAGTAATTAAAAATGATACTAGTGAGAATGTGGTTAATCGTACCAGAACTTTGAGGCTGAGGAAATCGAAGGAGTAGACTGGATCGATCAAAAAATAGAGCGCAGTTGTCACAGATAAAGCGATCGCTAGTACTCCAAGCTTCATACCGCCATACCAAGCGCTAACTGCTACAGCAGCATAAAATAATGTAAATATGCTCGGATCGAAAACTGATAGTAAGATTTTTGTCAACAGCAGTGCCGCTATGACTGCCAAAATCATCACACTAAAAGCTATGAACCGAGAACGCATTATCAAAATTTTTTCAGGTACTTTCACCATCATCTTAAGAGTCCTCCCGTTGATCCGATTTTGGGAGATACTCATTCACTAATCTTTTGCCTGCTTGGCCCATTTTCTCTAACATTTCTTCAATCAGCTTTAGTGCCATCTGTGAAGGCACTGTAGACCCGTTTTCCCAGCGATTGATTGTTCGTAGGGAAACTCCTAACTTAGCTGCAAACTTTTCTTGAGAGAGATTGAGTTGCTGCCGAAGTTGACGGATTAAATCTGAAATTTTGAGTGGCTTTCCTAGTTCCATAGTATGAAGAGTAGGACAGATGTCTCGTCATTCGTCTCCAACTTGAGGAAGAATTTAAATAATCATTAGTCGTTATCAATTTCATCTTTTGGCGAAACATCAATATTCAGTTATCAGTATTCGCGGCTTACTGAACGCCTACGAAAGTATATCTAAAATAAACATTAAATTTTGTCTTATATGCAATGTCACAATAGTATTATTTAAGACAATTTAATTAATTAGTATCAGACATTGCATACAGCAAAAAAATTTGTGGTGCGTCACACTCTTATGATTCATATCGAAATTAATTTGTTATGTATAAACTATTTATAGCAGTCCTAAATCATTTGTGAAATATTTTTATGTTGGCTGTCATTTGTCCTTGGTAATCACAAATGACTAATGACAAAGGACAAATGACTAAGGACGACCATAACAAAAAAATCCCATGTTTAAAAACATCTGTTCCTTTTGAAGATCCATTATTAATAAAACTTTTGCATAATCCTAATCTTTAACTGTTTTGATTAATCAACACTCCGAAAACTTATTAAACAGTCAACAGGAAAATGCACCAGGTGAAGGCTATATATTTAACTGGTTTGATTGGTTTTGTCTTTGGTATCCTCCAGGGTGGTTAATTTTATTCAATCGCCATTGGCAGCACTATCACACAGATCCAGATGGTTGGAATTGGTTAGAATATGGATTATTTTTAATTCCTGGTGGATTTTATCTAGCGTTGTTGAGTCGCTGGTTGCGTCTGGGTTTTCGTTCACCTCGAAAAGAAGTTGGTGAATTCGATCCCAAATATCAACAAGCTTTTCGCAAAGAACTTCTGAACCCTATAGTTAAATACTATTTTCGGGGAGAGTTGCAACAAGTTGAAAACTTGCCGCCAACAGAGCCATTGATTGTGGCAATGAATCATACCGGGATGTGTTTTCCTTGGGACTTTTTAACGTTGGGTTATTTATTAAGTGAAGCCAAAGGATGGGTAGTACAACCCATAGCAAATCCAGTATTATTTGAGCATCCTTGGATGATTTGGTGGCTACCACCTCAATGGTCGCAGGTTTTAGGTGGTGTGCGAGCCAAATTAGATGATTTTGAGGGGGCGCTTGCTGAAGGTAAAATTCTTTTATATGCACCCGAAGGTATTCGCGGGCCTTTGAAAGGTTGGAGAAGACGCTATCAACTAGAAAAGTTTGATGTGAGTTTTATTCAGTTGAGCGATCGCTATCATATTCCCATTCTGCCAGTAGTTTGCATCGGTAGTGAATTTTTGCATCCTTGGGCTGTTAATTTTACCAAATTGCAACGACTAGTCAAACTACCATTTTTACCTTTGTCGCCTTTGATGTTTGCCTTACTTCTGTTTCCCTCAACGGGAGTTTGGGCAATGAGAACTCGTTTGCGTTACTTTATTAGCCCTTTGCAACCAGCAGGATTGGATAACCACTCAAAGAAAGGGCGTGCAGTAGCCTATCAGCAGGCACAACAATTACGAGAAAAACTGCAACTTCAAATTAATCAATTTTTGGGTAAATCTTAATAGTACAAGCTGAAATTGGTTGATTCTAACAGGTTTACGATGTGGTTCAATTAAATGAAAACTGCTGTAAGTTTGTAGTGCATTTATAGAACCTGGGACGCTGACGGCTGTTTGTTAGCAACACAACCTGTTTTGTTAGCAATGCTTATGCGTTAGTAACGACACTTATGCGTTCGTTACCAACACAACCTGTTTTGTTAGGAATACTTATGCGTTAGTAACGACAATTTATGCGTTCGTTACCAATGCTTATCTATTTGTGGCAAATGCTGATGTTATCGAACAATTAACCAAATCTTTGTGAGTGGAACTAGGCGGCTAAACTGACTCCACTGAAGAAGCACCGAAACGATAGCCTTTGCCGTAGACTGTGTGAATCAGCGTAGTTTCTCTACCTACCTCAATCTTACGCCGCAACAAACGAATTAATGCCGCAATTACATTACTACTGGGTTGTTCTGACTCTTGCCACAAATTTTGCATAATCTGGGCATGAGTCAGAAGTTGTCCAGTGTGTTCCATAAAGTATTGCAACAACTGACTTTCTTTTTGCGATAACTCAATTATTCGTCCTTGGCGATAGGCTACTTGATTTTCACTATCGAGTTCTAAATCAGCAACGGTTAAACGTCCAGTAGTGGTTTCATAGGTTTGGGAACCGGAACGACGCAATAAAGCACGGACTCTTGCTAATAACTCCCGCAGTTCAAAAGGTTTAACCAAATAGTCATCAGCACCAGCATCTAAACCTTGTACGCGGTCATCAAGAGTATCTTTAGCTGTAAGAAACAGAACGGGAGTGGTTTTGCTTTGGCGTCGCAATTCCTGACAAATCTCTAACCCCGTTTTTCCTGGCAGCATCCAATCTAAAATAAGTAGGTCATAACTGCCTGCTTGTGCAAGTTCGCTGCCAGATGTCCCATCATAAACGGCATCTACAGCGTAACCCTCACGAGTTAACAAGCGGCTCAAGGGTTGAGTTAGTTCAACTTCATCATCAACTAATAAAATTCTCATGCTGCTTGTGGTAAGCATATAGAGATATTCTCAATATTATTCAACTGCCAAGACGCTAAGGATACCAATACAAAAAATGCTGACTGTTGCATTGCCAAAAGGGGAACTACTTAAAAATAGCATCCGCTTGCTACAAGCTGTCGGATTAGATTTTAGTACTTTTTTAGATTCAGGAACTCGCCAACTTCAAATTCCTGACACTAAGGGAATTGCAAAAGCTTTACTGGTGCGGGCGCAAGATGTGCCTGTTTATGTGGAATATGGTCAAGCACAACTGGGGATTGTTGGTTACGATGTGTTACGGGAGAAGCAGCCGCAAGTTGCCCACTTGGTAGATTTGCAGTTTGGTCATTGTCGGATGTCGGTGGCGGTAAAAGCATCTAGTTCTTACCGATCGCCTTTAGATTTACCACCGCATGGTAGAGTTGCTTCAAAATATGTGAATTGCGCTCGTGAATATTTCCATAGTCTGGATTTACCTGTGGAAATAGTGCCGTTGTATGGTTCAGTGGAATTAGGCCCAATTACTGGAATGTCAGAAGCGATCGTAGATTTGGTGTCTACAGGGCGAACTTTGCGCGAAAATGGTTTGATTGAAATTGCTAGTCTGTATCAAAGTACGGCGCGGTTGATTGCCCATCCTCTGAGTTACCGCCTGAATACGGGTAATCTGAGTGATGTGATTGGCAAGCTGCGGGAGGCCGTTTTGGTTGAGGTTTAATATCATTTGTAATTCGTAATGACGCTTCTACGGATGCCTGTTCCTAGCTAACTCTGCACTATTGCTACGTTTGCACAGCATCTCGTAGAGAAGACAGTAATTCAGAATTCGAGCGACTTCCAAATCAAAAAATACTTGATGCGACTTAGCGCTCTTTCATCACTCTCACCAGAGAATAAAACAATAATCCTTACTAGACAACACTTTCAGGCAAAAGAGATGATTTTACTCATAATCTTAGAAAATAAAGCTCCAAACTTAGTTTTTGTCTATTGTTTAAAAGTTGGCTGAGATTTTTCTTTGACCACAGTGATGGAAGAGTGTTAGCCCTCTTCTGTCACTTTCCGAGAGGGCGATCGCTAGAAGCCTCATGAGGCAACCAATACAAGCTATACTATTAGAAAAAAAATTGTCTTGTATTTGTTATTAGAAAAGAATCGCGCAATCGCTTGCTATACAAAAGCTCTAGAATTCAGAAATGGCAAATGTTTTCGGAGAGTGACAGAAGAGAGTTAGGGACTTCCAGAAAATAAATTATCCAATTTCTCTTCTTCAAAAGAACTTTCTTTCCCCCTGCTCCCTGCTCCTTGCCCCCTTGCCTTCAAAGTGATAGTATATTTTTCTAATTGGAAGCACCTTAGAAGAGGGCTAGACCAAAAAGTTTTGGAACTTGACGAAAGAATGAGGGTTTGGGCCGTTGTTTTTGGGACTGGCAATCATGACCAGTTGCGATCACTGTGAAGTCCACCCAGAAAAAAAGTTCTTGAAAGGTAGATTACAAGCTGATTTCGACGGATTGTATTCCCAAGCGGAAATGAAGAACTCTTCAGGCTTCTGGAAAACTTTTCGGTCTACTGACATTAGAAGGTAAAACAACGAAAGGTGCTAATAAAAAAGCTAGTAAGATCCAAGTGACTCATCCTCATCGAGAAGCTTGGAAAAGAATAAGGGAATCGCTTGGTGGTAGTTGGACTAGACGAGTTTTAAATCAGTGCGATCGCATACCTCCTACTTCCCTACTTACCTCTTTATCTCCGTGGTGATTGGGTCTTCTCGATAAAAGGAGGTGGTGAGTGAGGGTTTACTGATTTTGGTTGTAAAAGTTGCCAAATCCCCACAATTCCACTACTACCTATCAGTAATGTAGCAACAGGAATAATAACCTTTTCTATCCACCAATTACGGTCTATAGTTTTGGAGCCACCATTCATTATCGCTCCTCTTGCTTTTAGTTCTACTTTGGTTTTTTCCGAAAGTCCTGTGTTGTCTTTAAATAGAGTCCCTTGTACATCAGCACCCCTAAAATCGGTATTTTTTAATTGGGCATATTCTAAATTGGCATTACGTAGGTCAGCTCCTCGGAAGCTGGCATTAGTTAAGTCGGCTCCAGACAATTGAGCATATTCTAAGATGGTTCCATCTAGTTGAGAATTTCTTAAATTCGCCCCATTCATTTGTGTACGGATAAGTTGATATCCTGATAAGTTTTGCTGACTGAGATTATGACCGTTCCAATTATGACCAGAGAAATTGTTAGAAGTGACAGTCATGTTTTTGGGTTCGTTTTCAAATCGAGGACTAAATGATAAAGGTCAACCCGTGACTCCTCAAACAATTACAAAGCCACAAGAAAAAGTGTAAGCAACATAGTAAGACTAGTTGTGTTACTCTAAAAATAGATTAGATTGATAGGCTCGGCTTAAAAATTGATGAGAGGAGTACGAGTCTTTTATTATTTGCCAGAACTTCATCGCAGTATACAATAGCCAGGAAGCCGCCCTCCTAGCTCAGGTATCCACAGCTAGTTGTCGAGCATGAATTGCTGCTTAATTTCAGACAAGTAAGAGCCAGCTTGTTCAATTTGTTCATTTACCTGGAAAACCAGTAAATCTAGGGTTTCCAGTAGTTTATTCTGCTGTTCATCAGACAATTCCTTGTCTTCCTGAGCTTGTCTCAAGTTGTCACGGTAGTTGCTGAGATAGAGGTCAAGGCTTTCAAAGAAAGCAGCAATTTTCTCCTGGAAGTCTTCATCCAAGTATTGATTGGTCTTCCTCTGAATTTGCAAGACATTTTGCTTTATAGACTCTTTAAACAGGTCAGTGATTTCTTGACGCGTGATGACATAGTACTGAGACCACTGTTTAACAGGGACTTGTATCTCATGCTCCCAAAGCCAAAGAGTGTACCAACGTCTTTCATGGCGAGTTTCCCAGGCGATCCAGGATTCAGATTTGCTTTTGATATTGGTACGACGAGGACTGACTATTTTAATATCATCAGAAAAAACTCTGGGTGACATAAAGTATAACTCTAGGTCAAATGCCTCATTCAATCGCTGCTGCGCTCTTTGAATGATGGGCTTGGTTTCACGTTGCAAGAATTCAATCAGTGCGTGACGGGCTTTCTCGGTCAATCGTGTAATTTCTTCACGTGTTTTGTCCAATGATTTGTCTAATTCCTGCCTAATAGATTGGTATACTTTATCTTGGAAGTCCTCAGCAAGGCTGAGAGATATAAACTGAACTTCGCCTTGAGTACCGAATAGCTTAATCAACTCAGACGGTAATTTATAATCATCGAATTGACTTAAAAGAGTATCAATCTGCTGTTCTAGATTGTTTTGGATCACACGTACTTGTTGTAACCTTAATCTCGATAGCTCCAAGTCTTGTAAGTCTTTTTCTAAGGCAGTAATTTGTTGTCTCAGGACATCTGCATCAGCAGCGATCGCCTTTTTGCGAAGCTGCATGTCCTCACAGAGTTGAGTTAGATAGCTACGAGTGAGGCTCAGAGCAGATTTCATGGAGACAGGTGCAATTTTCCTCATCAGAGCATTGATCGCTTCCTCCAGAAACTTGGGAAAGCCAGAATCATCCCAGAGATACTGGGCTTCCTTTTGCAAGTTTTCTATTGTAGTGTTAATGTCTTTGAGCTTGTATTCCCAACGGGAACCGCCTAATACTTGTTGAGCAAGAGGACGAACAGTTTTCAGTTCCAAGATGTTCTTTTTTGGGTTTTCTTGAACTTCTGATAGGAAATTAGTTGCAAAGAATGCCCATCGTGCTGAGACTTCAAATATACGTGAGTTAATGCCAAACTTGGCAGCAACAAACTTATGTACCTTCTCAGGAGTCGTACCTTCGTCGGTGTCAATTCGTTGATCAACCTTATTGATCAGTACATAAAGGTTGTCATCACCCCGCAGTTTGATTATTCGTTCTACTTCTTGTTTAACCTTTTCATCTGCATCAGTGTTGAGTGTAGTGAAGTTGAGAACAATCACGACTATTGAGCTTTTCTGAAGTTGATCTTTGACAACCTGATAAAGTTCCAGATTTTTGCCTGCCTCGTTTGGACCTGGAGTGTCAACAATGATGAGATTACCCTGACGTTCTGATTGCTTATCCCCTTGGATTCGGCAGAATGGTGTCTCAATTCGAGGAACACTGGCGATGGCTTTTAGTGGGTTCACATTGAGTCTCAGGATACTACAAAGACGAATGATGTCATTGAGTCCAGTAAGTGTTTTGTTGATTTCCTCATCGCCAACGGTTTCTACACTAAAGTTCCAGGCACCAGTTTGAATGCTCTGCAAAAGTTCAATTAGGTATGGGTGCTCATTCAATTGTTCCTTAGCGCGGCTCATACCAATTTGATCAGCTTTGGATTGCAACGCTCCTATTGCCTTACGGAATTCGTCAACCAGTTGTTCACTTAGTAATAGCTTAGGACAAGTGCGATCATTAGTAAGAAAAATCTCGGTTGGCAAAGTCGTCATGGCAGCATTGCGGCTAGGTAATAAATCCCGACCTACTATGGCGTTAATAATTGTAGATTTACCAGCTTTCATGGGAGCTACGACCGCCATTGGTAACTCCAGTTTTTCTACCTTCTGGGTTTCCTCGTTAATCTCTCGGTAGAATTGAGCGTATTTGGTTCCAGATTTGTCAGAGAAAAGTGTTGTACTGGCTGATTGTATCAGTGAACTGGCTTTTAGCAGTAGAGTGATAACCTCCACTTGTAGGTCTGAAATGCTCAAATTCGACATGGTGGATTTTATAGATGGCTTTTGTGCAAGTAGTTGTGGAAGATGAGGGGCAACTGATTTGAGAAAATCTGGTGATAGCTTTTTTAATGATTTTTCTGGTTCCATTACTTTCTCGGCTTTGGTTGCAAGAGTGAGTTCACCCTGATGAACCTGTTTCACTAACTCAATGAATCGCTCTAATGCTTCTTTTATGAGTGGAATTACTCTGGGGGTCTGATTATATTTTTCGCCCAAAACAAAGTACTCAATCTTTTCTAGCTCTGTCTTCGTCACTTTTATAACGCCAGACTCCAAGTTGCCTTCATCGAGTTCTTTTGCGTAATTGAGGATGTCAGACTTGAAAACTTCGGGGATTCGGATAGTACAAGTTTGTTTGTTGTTCCAAATAGGGGCAGGCATAATACGATTCTGACAATGGATACATTAGACATACCATAAAGGTTGTGACAGCGCAACAGTGCTCAAAAACCAATCTAACTGTTTAACAATAAAAGATTAATCACACTGTGATTATAAATATTTGTATAGATCAATAAGTTAAGTTGGCACAATAAAACCAAATTGTGTGAAGAAAAGTAAACAATGCTCAAACTCTTTCTCCTCCTAATAATGAAATGATTATCATTTTGGTTTTATCTAAGTTAGAGTTAGCAAATTTTAAAGTTGATTTTAATAGTTTTTTAATTTGGGAACTATTTCCTTCTTTATAATTTAGTATTCTATTATTATTAGCGTTAATATAATGTTTTGTAGTTAAATTAATATGGTTTTTGCCGTCAAAATCTAATGTTACTCCAAAAAAAATTAACTAGTATTATTTTGAACAAACTTGTTGAGGAAAAAAGCAGGTTACAATTATTTTTAGATTGTTTGTGAATCTCATGAGTGAGATTTCCCCATTATTACTATTTGACAGGTTACAGGTTTAAAAAATAGAAGTTTACTACTTGATAAAATCATAACAACAATTACAATAAGTTTAAAAAGTAAATAATTAATATTTTTAGGAAAATTATTTTGAAAGTATCAAAACTAAGTTCTATTTTATTTGTTAACTTAAGGTTTTTTAAGTTTTATTTTAATGAGTTAAAGAATTATTTTGGTTAATTTGAGATAGCCAGAAAAGACCAATTTGTTTATCCTGGTTGTAAAGAATAAAGTAGGATTAAGCAGATTTACTGCAACAAAAGTGTAATTCTTCAGCAAAAATTAAACCTCAGCAAAATCACTTGAGCGAGAAAAGCGAGCTAGTTTTTAGCCGTATAAACACGTAATCTGATGATATTCAGTCAAAAGAAGTAGGTGAAAATATGTTTCAGGCTACTCGCCGCCGTCTTGCAATTTGGTACACTGCCGTCACTGCTGTATTACTGCTACTGTTTGCCAGTGGCGTTTATTTATACTTTCGTACTACACTGATTGAGCGGATTGATGACACCCTTAATCATGTAGTGGAAATAGTGGAGCGTTGCCTCATAACCAGTGGTTGCGCATCTACGCTCATATTTGAGCCAATTAATACTGATGCAGATAAAATTCGTATTAATGTAGAAGCCAGTTTTGGTGATAATACCGACACTGTAGAAGATGACCACATCGACCTAGAATGGTTTAGTCCAACTGGTAAATTACTTTGGTCAACGCTATCTGAACCCGTAAATATTCCCATTCGTGTCAATCGCACTGGTGAAACTGTGCGCGTAGTCAAGGGAGAGAGTGAAAATTCCAAATTTAAAATTCCTAACTCCCCACTCTTATTACGACAAGTCACCCAACGTGTAGAAGTGAGACGACAAGTATTAGGATATCTGCGTGTTAGTCATCCCTGGTTTGAAGTTACTAAACCTAGTCGCCAGTTAATTTTTGATTTGGCATTAGGTATTGGGTTAATGGTGCTTTCCGTAGGCGCAAGTGGTTGGTTTCTTTCGGGTAAAGCGATGGAACCAGTGGGTGAATCTTATCAACGTCTTAAACAATTCACTGCTGATGCTTCCCACGAACTTAGAAGTCCTATTACTTTGATTCAAACTAATGTGCAAGTTGCCCTTGCTGACTTGGATTTAGCAGAGACAGAAACGACTATTTCTTTGCAATATCGACAACAGTTAAAGGTGGTGGAACGGTTAACGCAGCGTTTGGGTAAGTTAGTCAATGACTTACTCTTCCTAGCACGACAGGATAGTGGTATTAGCAAAGATACTTTTTCACCTTGTCCGTTGGACGCTTTGCTAATAGAGGTGGTTGAAGAACAACAATTGTTAGTCCCTGAGAAAAAAATCGCCCTTTCTCTAAACTTAGTCGATCCTCCGATCTCTGAAACTAGCCCTGAATTACTGGAAAATTGGTTTACTCTTGTAGGTAATTGGGATCAATTGGTGCGGCTGTTCACAAATTTAATTGCTAACGCTTTGCATTACACTCCAGCAGGTGGACAAGTGAAAGTGGAATTGGCGCGGATAGAAGGAATAAATCGCGTTTCTGGACTACGTAACAATAGTGCCCAGTTGCAAGTTAAGGTGAGTGATACCGGAGTTGGAATTCCAGCCGAAGCGCTACCACGCTTGTTCGATCGCTTTTATCGAGTAGATCCGGCGCGTACTCATAGGACGGGGAATACAGCAACAGCCAGCGCTACTGGTTCAGGATTAGGATTAGCGATCGCTCAAGCTATTGTCGAACATCATCACGGTCATATTCAAGTTGAAAGTACCCAAGGCATTGGCACTACCTTTACTATCACTTTACCAATAACTCTTGAGTCTTAATTTGCTAATAAATTTTTCTTTCCTGTGATAGATGTAAGATTTTAGCCCATTCAAGTTGACTTTAGTTATTAACGAGAAAATTAATTTTTTAGCAGTATATTGAATTTGACTATTACACAAATGTGCTTAATCACAATGATTAAGACTTTAAATCTTGAGAATGAAATATTTTCATTTTTTTTAGATGATTTCCGTATCCTTAGCTAGATGCGATAAATTGAGTCATTTGTTAGATATTTAGATATACTCAACGAGCAATAAAACCTAATTTAATTTTCGGTTGGATAAATTTTTGTAAGAAAAAAGTTGAAGTTTTTTTAGGAGTTAAGAACAAATATGAAGTTTCAAAATTTCCGCAATAGCAAGTTATTTGGCGCTCTTTGTGGGGGATTGCTGATTAGTCTGCCAGCAATTCCTCAAGCTTTTGCACAAGAATCTACTCCCAATGTTAAAGAGCCAGGAGCTACTTCTTCAAGACTAAACCCAAGTCCCAGCATTTTTAGCGAACCACCCTACAACCGCTCTCAAGCTCCCGGATCGCCAGAATCAGGTGTTACACCATCACAGCCAGTTCCTCCGGCTGAAGGGCAAGTGTCTCCCGTACCACCACAACCAGTTCCTCCGGCTGAAGGGCAAGTGTCTCCTGTACCACCACAACCAGGTGCTAGACCAGTACGCCCAGTTCCTGGCGATCAAACTCAACAGCCTTCACCACCTACGGTTTCTACTGACCAACAACCACAAGTAGAACCACGGCAAACCCCCACTGCGACGATCGCAATTACTAATGGTACGGTTAATATCAAGTTAGTTAATAATACTGCGGCTAATATAACTTTCCAAGTGATTGGCGATACAGCACCGCGATCGTTACAAGGTAAGTCAGATGTAACACTCCAAGCTTTAAAAGCCCTAGCTATCTAATTGGTATACAAAGCAGGTAAGCTGAAAACTTGCATCTAGCA
>NZ_JABXKF010000114.1 GCF_017115165.1 Nostoc sp. LPT
TGCTGAGTAGAAACCCAGTTAAATCAAGGCTTTTAGCAATCAATATTGTCCTAACCTCTGTGGCTACGGCTATATTATAGTTATCTTTTGGCGTTGCATAATTGAAGTATGAATTCAAGCTTGAGGCGATCGCATGATTCATACTTTGATTCAGCAACGCCTATCTTTTGAATAGGATACAAGCAAATCATGGGACATGGTACGATCTACCTAGTACCTATCAGTAAATTACCGTTAGGGTTAAGAGTAGTTCTGTACCAATCCCGATTAGGAATTGAAATAATTCAGATATGGCTACTGACAATACACTTAGCAAAAAACGGATTCGACTCAGAATTCCTAAAGATTATCACCAGGAACCTGTTATTTCTCGCCTGGTGTCTGACTATGGACTGATTGTGAATATCACGGCAGCGATTTTGGGAGCCAATGCTGTTGGAGATGGTTGGTTTGACCTTGAACTACAAGGAACAGATGCACAAATTCAAAGCGGATTAACTTATCTTTCCGATTTGGAATTGGAAGTCTGGGATGATACTAAAACAAATGATTGGTAAGGGTTATAGCAACACAAACAGTTTACTTACAGCAGTTTGCAAGCAAATGAAGTACAAAATGCAGAACTCACGCATCAGATATAAATAGTTTCTACCTCTGCCTCCTGCCGACGCTCTCTACGAGACGCTGCGCGTAGCTTGCAACTCTTACAGAGTAAGCGGACTCGCTACCGCTGCGCTATCCTGCCTCCTGCCTCTAAACCCGCAAATCCCCGACTTCGTAAAAGTTGTCGGGGATCTTGTTTCTCATCAATAATTCAGGATTGCTGTAGTGGTTTGTCTACAAAAGAATATACCAAATCCCGTTATCATTTTGATGTAAAATACGGTATCTTCCCTCAAGAAATTCTAGCATTCTTGGAAAATTTTTGTTGATAGTAGGCTGCTGAATATAATCAATAAAGATATAAGGAGGCTTAGATGAATCTAACTCTTCTAGAAGTTTTGTCCATTGCTCAGGCAGAAAATATTCAAGTGCCCAACCACGTATTGATGTTGCCTGAGTCCGATTGGAGAAGTAGTAAATAGATGGATCGCCAGCTACATAAATCTTACCAGGAAGATTTCCTGGTTGGGAGATAAATTCAGCCTCTGAACGAAAAGATGGATATTTTTCTCTAAAAACAGTCTGATATTTAAATCGTGTATCTTCAGCTAAAGCAAAGTTATTATTAACCAGAACAACACTCTTTTTTATAAGAGTGTTCGATAAAGGCAAGAAAAACAAAAATATCAGCAGGATTGTAGTAAATGGGGAACTCAATTTTTTTAAAGACTCCCATAAAACATCTAATCCTTTAGTTGCTAAAATACCTAAAGGTACAAACAATAGTAAATAATGGTATTCCCAAAATGCCCCACGTTGTAGAACAATTACACCCCAAGCAAAAATACACCAAATCACAAGTAGCAAAGTCAATATATTCTTAGACTTACGCAATGACACATCTACTGCAACAGTAGCGGTTAAAAGTAGAGGGTAAAAACGATTTAAGAACCATTTTATTCCTGCAAAAAGCCCACTTGGGTCAAATTGGGAATTAGCAACAATTCGAGGTGGATATAAAAAGAATGTTTGATACAAAATTGGTAAACTATTAAACCAGGCAAAATAGCTAACAATAAATAAAATAGGAAATATAATCCCTATAAAAATTGGAATAAATATTTTTACCAAAACTTTTTGAATTTGCTCTTGCTTTATTAGCACAGAATATATCAAAATAGTTAGCCAAAATGAAATTAATATTAGCAGAAGTATTAATTTAAAAATGAGAACAATTCCACCAATAAAACCTGACAGTAAAAGTAGAAAGAATCTTTGCTTTCCTTCATATTTGAAAGATTGATAAGTCAGCCAAAGACAAATGAACAATGGAAAACTAACCAGTGCTTCCACTTGAGTAAGATGCCAAGGCTGTGAAACAGTATAGTAAACACCAACTGTTAACAAAGGTACTAGACTTGCGATTATCGGGTGCCGAAAATAGCTTTTAAGACTCAACAACAATACTATAGACAGAAACACCATGTAAATAAGTTCAAAGAGATGGATACCAATCTCATTAAAACCAAAGAAAGTTCCCGCTAAAAAGTAAAAGCAAAAAATTCCCGGTTGCTTCACATCCCAAAAATCACGATAGAGTACCTTTCCTTGTTGCATCTCCAAAGCACCTAGCCTAAAAAATGCTTGATCTCCGTCAAATGGAAAAGGCAAATGTATAAGACCAATAATCACAATTGCAATCAAAACTAAAAAGTCAATTTTATTTAATTTACTAATATTAATCATTAACTTTTATAATCAAAAATTAAGTGAATATCCTAGACTGATTAATATCCTAACAGGATAAAGAGCAAGGCAATTTTAGGATATGAACTTAAAGTTTAAAGTTTTTGCGATCGCGTCAATACTGACTTTTCATTTTATTAAAAATTAGCTGAAGTACCAAAAATATTTAAGTAAGTAGGCAGCAATAAATTAAAGTATGTTAAGTAATGTAAAAAACAGATTTTTTCTCTATTTTGAAGGCTAAAGCCTTCAAAGTAGGTCTAGAGCCGCTTAATATAAACTTTTAATGATTAACGCCGTTCTACTTCTTACACTGGAGAAAATAAGTATGAATGAAAACTTTCCTTCTAAGTGGAGCATCTAACGTCGTCCACAGCTTAAGTCTCAAGTTGCACGTGGATCGCTCAAACCGGACTATCTCTTGAAAATATTTTAGACATCATGCTTTTAGAAAAATGTCAACTGTATTAATCTCAAAATTGCCTAAAGAAAATAAGTACAGTTTACGTAAATTTACCATTTTTTTTGTGCTCTTTGTGAAAATCTCTTTTACATTACATTTAGTACATTAAATCGTTTTTCTCAGTTGCTTTCTTAATTGAGAGTTTGGGTTGCTATTCAATTACCGCTTTGCTCCCCGCAACCAAGGAAACGCCCAAAATTACAAATACAACTCCTACAATGCGGGTTGGACTCGCCGCATACTTAGTAAGTCCGAGGGCGCCGTAATGATCGAGGAAAAGTGCTGCGATCATCTGACCTGCGATCGTGAGTGCGAGTGCAAGAGCAGCTCCAATCTTGGGTGTGGCGAAAATGGTTGACCAAACATACAAAGTACCTAAACAGCCACCAATCCACATCCACCAAGAAGTTTGCGAAAGCGAAGTCAAAGCAGGAAGAGGATATCGCGCCAACAAGCAGATGATAAGGGATGCTAACGTACCTGCAAGGTAGGAAATGAATGTTACCTGCATTGGTTGACCTACATAGCGTCGCAGTAGGGTGTTAAGGGCGACCTGAACAGGTAGAATAGCACCGCCAGCAAGTGCCGCTAATAGATAAATCGTGCGTCCATTCATCTTCAAAACTCCCGGTGAACTTATCTTGAAGCTAAGATACTTAATGGCAAGATTATAACAATTATCTTGAAGTTAAGATACTTAATGCTAAGATACCTAGATGAGTGGGTAGCACAATGGAGTTTGATCCAGTCGATAAAATTTTAGCTCAATGGCAGCGAGAGCGTCCTGATTTAGATGTTTCGCCGATGGGAATCATTGGGCGGATGGGGCGGTTAGCCAAGCACTTAGAACGAGCACTCCAAGAGACGTTTTCAGAATTTAGCTTAAATGTTGGAGAATTTGATGTATTGGCTGCGTTACGTCGTTCTGGTCAGCCGTATCAGCTTTCACCAACTGAGTTGTTTAATACACTGATGGTTTCATCCGGTACAATGACGCATCGCATTGATCGCTTAGAGCAAGCTAAACTTGTGAAGCGCATTCCTGATTCAAGCGATCGTCGAGGAACGCTGATTGAGTTAACTGATAATGGCTTTAACGTCATAGAAAAAGCTGTTGAAGCTCATGTTGTGAATGAACGTCGTATCCTTAGTGTTTTAGAAGAATCGGAACGTAAAGCCTTGGCTGATTTGCTTCGTAAGCTTTTAGTTTCGTTTGAGGAGTAGCATTTGAAGCCTATTCATACAGTAGATAATGGACTTTTGCCGTTAGATTATATATAGCCGTAGTCACATAGGTTAGGACAGTGCTGATCACTCAAAGCTTTGACAAAACTGGGTTTTTACTCAGCACTCAGCACTTTGCTATAAGTAGCACTCCAACCCAAAGAGCGCAAAGAATTTGTTTTGCTTCAAAAACGCTGGGTGATAAAGCGCACCTTGGGTTGGCTTGTTTGGTGTCGGCGATTAAACGAAGACTACGAGCTACTTCCTGAAACTGCCAAAACGTTTATTTACCTTGCCATGATTTGGATTATGGTGAGACTATTGGCATAAAATTTTACTCATCATAACTTTTCAAACATCTTCTAAGACTTTGGTTTATAAGTCGAAGCAACGTGTAATTCTTTCAACTGTTTAGCATCTACACTCGAAGGCGCATCTGTTAACAAACAACGTGCTTGTTGTGTCTTTGGAAAAGCAATGACATCCCGAATAGATTCTTCTCCAGCTAGCAACATTACCAAACGATCTAAACCGTAGGCGATGCCACCATGCGGCGGTGTACCATATTCAAATGCTTCTAAGAGAAAGCCAAATTTATTTTGTGCTTCTTCAGGAGATAAACCAATCGCTTCAAACACTTGCTGTTGAATTTCTCGCTGATAAATCCGCAGACTTCCGCCGCCAATTTCTACGCCGTTGAGTACCAAGTCGTAAGCTTGGGCGCGTGCAGTCTTTAAGTCGCTCAAATCATCAAGATGGGGTGCTGTAAACGGGTGGTGTAGTGCTTCTAGGCGCTTTTCGTCAGCATTCCACTCAAACATCGGGAAATCTGTAATCCACAGCAAGTTGATTTTTTCTGGATCGATTAAGCCAAATTCTCTAGCGATCGCTTGTCGTAATCTATCTAAAGTTTTATTAACTGTAGCAGCATCACCACCCCCAAACAATAGCAAATGTCCAGCTTTTGCACCTGTACGGCGCAAAATTTCTTGTTTTTGTTCTTCGCTTAAGTTGTCTTTAATCGCGCCAATAGTATCAATTTCGCCATCATCCCTGACACGGATAAAAGCTAAACCTTTAGCACCGGCTTCACTGGCTTCTTTAAATAAGTCGCCACCTGGTTTAATGCGGACATTAGAAATTACATCGTTCCCGTTGGGAATGGGGAGGATTTTGACGATACCACCATTGGTAACAGTATCCCGAAAGACTTTGAAACTAGAGTCTTTGACAATATTTGAGACATCAACTAATTCCAAACCATAGCGTGTATCTGGTTTATCACTACCGTAGCGTTCCATCCCTTCAGCATAAGTAAGACGGGGGAAAGGGCGCTGTAACTCAATGCCTTTAACTGTTTTGTAGATATGGCAAACTAAATTCTCGTTTAGTTCGATAATTTCTTCTTGGGACATGAAGCTCATTTCCATATCCAACTGCGTGAATTCTGGTTGTCTGTCGGCGCGTAAATCTTCGTCACGAAAGCAACGGGCAATCTGATAATATCTATCTAAACCGGATACCATCAGCAATTGTTTAAATAGCTGGGGTGATTGCGGCAAAGCATACCACTCACCAGGATTGACGCGACTGGGTAGAACGTAATCCCGCGCTCCTTCTGGGGTAGAACGGGTAAGGATTGGGGTTTCGACTTCGATAAAATTTTCCAAATCTTCTAGATAACGACGCATGGCTTTGACAATTTGATGACGCAGTTGCAAATTTTGCGCCATACGTTCGCGTCGTAAATCCAAATAACGATATTTCAGCCGTAAGTCTTCCCGCACTGTTTCGGTGTCAGCTACAGAAACTTGGAAAGGTAACTGTTTGCGAACAGCATTGAGTAGTTCAATTTTATCGGCGTAAATTTCCACCTCGCCTGTGGGGATGCGGGTATTCAACGATTCTTCAGGACGTTGTGTTACCCTACCAGTGATTTCGACAACATATTCATTTCGCAGGGCGTTCGCATATTCGTAAGAAACTGGGGTGCGTTGCGGATCGCTGACGATTTGGACAGTTCCAGAGCGATCGCGTAAATCTAAAAATATTACACCACCATGATCGCGGCGACGGTCTATCCATCCGTAAAAAGTAACAGTTTCTCCAATATGTTCTTTTCGGAGTTCGCCGCAATAGTGAGTTCGCATAAGTCTTAGTTATTGTTTCCGGGCTAGATTGGCAAGAAAATGTCAAAGCCTTCCCATTATCTAGCATCAATAGTAATTGTAGTAGTTCTGGTGAAAGAAAAAATCAAATAATCTCACACTATATTAGAGTTAGATAATTGAGCGATCGCCCAGTGCTGATATTAAGGGACTTCCAAATAAAAAAATGTCCCAAAACTGACGCAAAAACTCTCTTTATTTCTCCTCTCTCTGTGTTCTTTGTGTCTGGAGTGGTAGCCTGCGGCAAGCCCTCCGGGTGACGCTCCTAACGTCGCTAACGCTGCGCTAACAGCAGTCGCTCATGGGGGAAACCCCCATCGCCCTTGGCGTCTCCCCTTGGGAGAAGACCGCGCTGTTTCACTGCTTTGCGTCTACGTTTATTTGGATAATTTATTTCTTGGAAGTCCCTAACGATCTTCCATCACTCTCAGAAAACTGAAACTATGACTAAATCAAGCTTTGAGGCTTTATTTTCTAATATAAATTCAAAAATGTAGCCAAAACCTGGAAAGTGAAGTTTCGTAAGCCTTGCAGTGATTGCTTTCTCCAAGAGTGATGGAAGAGCGCTAATTAAGTGGACGCAGAAGTGTAATTTTGCCCATGCCCGTCTCTTGACTGAGCTGTGCCACGTAGAGATTTCCATTGGTGGGATTCTCAATCAAATCCAATGGACTTGGATTAAAACCAGTGAAACCACTAATACCCGTTTGGGAATTTACAATATCCAAGTTTGCGCCACCTGGTGTTAGCACAATGATGTCTTTCCCGGAACTGAAGCGTGTCACCAGCAGTTTGCCTTGCAGCTGACCACCTAAAACATGACTACGATATTCAATCATGCCATTAGGTGAAAAATGCTCTCCGAAATCGAAGGCAATACCCTTCCAATTCCGGTCAGGTAGAGTACCAATGGGATACTCATTTATCTGAACTGGGTCTGTACTAGCTGTAGGATTTCCTCCATTCAACACCCACTCACAACGCTTCGGATTGGGATGACCGTAATAACCATTTTTAACAACGCGAAACAGAAAGTCTCGCTGCGTGTTTAGACTGCTAAGAGCAGGCACAGATGGAGTAGTATATGTCCCATTAGTAGCCTTATCAATACGGTTTTGACAGGCAAGAGGTAGGGGGATAGGTGTATTTGGCGTATTGCCACCAGCCGCCGAACCATTCGTTGGCACATACAACTGACCATTGGTATGCCAAACCAGATCGTAGCCATTACGTATACCACTAGCAAAGATAGTTACAGGCGCTCCCGGATTAAAGGGGTTATAAGTACCTCCATCCTCCGTCTTAACGCTTAAAGGAGGTGAGGTGATTTTAGACAGGTCAACTCGTAATACAGCAGCAGTTAACAACTGCTCAGGACGATTACTCCAGGCAGTATTTGGTGCGCCTGTACTATTATTACTACCCTGTAACACATACAGCACATTTGGCTCATTGGGCTTAAACTCAATGCTATTGGTTAGATGATCCCGGCTTGATCGTGGTAAATCAACCACATAATCTTTTACTGTCTCTAGATTGGTACCGCTTAAACGAGTAATTTTACCGGTCCACTCTGGTGCATCAACAGTTCCATTCCAGTAGTAGTTATTTGTTACCCAGAGAATTAGGTTGTTAGCATTTGTTGATGAGGGATCAAAGTGCATACCAATGATCGTTCGATTACCACCATTTGCAGTCTGCAATGAGGAAATCGTTTGTGGCGTACCCAGAGTACCATCAGCATTGATTGGGAAACGCAAAATCTCGCCTAGTAAGGTGGCAGCATAGAGTTTATTGTCAGGCCCAATCAATACTGTGGTGTAAGGTTTTAGAGGTACATTCGCTAGTGAGATTTGCTCGAAGGTAATATTGCTTACTGGCTTCACAAAGCTGCCTGTTGTGAAACTGATGCTATAGGGTAAGAATGCAGCACCATTGCTATCTTTAACCCCGTCGGTGATTTGTAACAAATATTTGGTATTGTTCTTGAGACGATTTATCGGAGACACTACAATCACATCTCCGCCACCGGAAGTGTTGTAATTGGTATTGACTTGCGTGTTAGTGCTGCAATCAATCAACTTGATAGTTGAGGCGGAAATAGTATTAACCGCAATCCCACTGTTAGGGAGATTTAGGTCTGCTGTAATCGAGATATCTGGCGACACGTTTGTCTGACCATCATTGGGATTGGTCATTCTGATCGAGGGACGATTACCTGGTGCGATCGCAATATAGTTGAGCTTGGTATTCTCACCACCTTTAGCATCAATTGTGAGCTTGCCGTCAGCAACATTAACAATTCGGGTAGTTGCGGCAAACTTTTTGGTTGCTGTTGGTACAAAGCCAGAAATAGCAGCTGTCCCTTCTATATTAATCTGGTGCTTACTATTTACAGTATTACTAGCATCACCAACGCTAACAGTCACATTGTAGGAACCATTAGATAGGGCATATTCCCAAGCAGCAGGTATCTTGACTGCTGTTTGCGAACTGCCAAGAGGATATTGCAGATGAATCAGTCTATTTAGTCGTTGATCGATGCCACTTTGGTTGCGATCGCGTGTATTGAGTTGGATATCAAGGGGAGTGGGTGTAGTATTGCCTAAGCTATCTTCACGCACCCAACCAAAGCCTCTAGTATCATTGTAGGCTTGACCGATATCTTTAATATACCCAGATGGTACAGGAGCGTTATTTGGTTGAAAAGCAATCCCTTGAACAATTGCTAATACCAGTATTTTGGGTTTGATCTTGTAAATCATAGTATGCGTTGCCCTTGGGTTCGTAGTTGATACGTGAGTAGTCCATTAACATTTGCCAAGTATCTGCAATGATTATTCCTGGCAATCCTTCACTAGCTATAAACGAACGTAATGACCGCAAGTCTTAGGGAACACATTTCTCCAAATTGTATAAAAAGTATTTATTAAATACTTTTTATACATAAATATTGAACTTCTTTTTAAGAGAATTATAAAGGAACTTTCTAATTCCTCAACTTGGCACAGTATGATTACGTAAAAAGCAATAAATCTTTAAAATTATTACCGTAAACCAACCTTTAATTGGTGCTGGCAGAGTTCATTTTCGTATGTACTGTTAATATGCAGTTAATATCACGTTCGCATAATTAGCTATGATTTCCGCGGTCATTCTACCTCAAAGTTAGTTTTTATTAATAAGCTGATGCGCGTCTAGGTTGTACATTTTTGCATTCAGACCGTCTTTACGTCAATTGGTCATCTGTCCTTTGAAATACAAATTGACTAATGACCAATGACAACTCTCACGATTAAATATACAAATTAAATGCGTAACAGCTTACTTCTTTCCTTCTGCCTTCTGCCCTCAGCAAAGCTGCCTTTCTTTGTAATTTACGATCACATAATATTTAATGGGTCTACATCAATAGTTAAACTTACAGACGAAGGACACAGCGATCGCACTTCTTCCCAATCTGGTAACTGTGGTAATGCATCGGGGGCAAATTTAATCAATATCTGCCAGCGATAACGATTAGCTACTCGTAAAATACTCGCTGGTGCTGGGCCCAATATCTCGAATTCTTCTTCTGTACTCAAGGCTGTAGCAATAACTTGCGCCGTATTTTGTACTTGAATCGGGTCAAGACTACTTAAACGCAACAAAATTAGCCGCCCATAGGGAGGATAATTGAGTGCTTGGCGTTGTTCCAATTCAGCTTCAGAGAAAGATTGATAATCGTGCGATCGCACTGCTGCAATTACCTGATGCTCTGTAGTATAAGTCTGCACAATCACTCTACCCGGATCTTCACCTCTACCGGCACGTCCAGCGACTTGAGTCAAGGTTTGAAATGCTCGTTCACTGGCGCGATAATCTGATAAATTTAGTAATCCATCAGCGGCGACAACGCCCACAAGTGTCACCTGTGGTAAATCCAAACCTTTGGTGAGCATTTGCGTACCGACTAATAAATGCGCTTCGCCGTTGGCAAACTGCGTGAGTAGGGTACGATGTGAGCCTTTGTTACGGGTGGTATCGCTATCAAAACGAATATATTTTAAGTCCCGGAACTGTCGCGCTAGTTCTTGCGTGACTCGTTGAGTACCGCTACCGAAAAATTTCAGGTAAGGCGAACTACAGTCAGGGCAAAATTTGGGGTGCGATCGCGCATAGTTACAGTAATGACACCGTAATAATTCCGGCGCTTTTTCTTCAGTATGGTGATACGCCAGCGACACATCACAGTGCGGACATTCCAACACATATCCACAACTGCGGCAAGAGACAAAAGTACTGTGTCCCCGACGATGGATAAATAAAATTCCCTGTTGTTTTCTTTCTTGCAACTCTTGTAAAGCTGTTTGCAGCGATCTACTAAATATAGAACGATTTCCTTGTTGCAACTCTTGCCGCATATCAACTATTTCCACCGGCGGTAAAGGGCGAGAGTTGATGCGCTCGGGGAGGGAGAGATAGTGGGAGGGATAAGGGGGATATTGCTCCCTCATCTCCCCCTGCTCCCCCTGCTCCCTCATCCCTCCGACGCTTACCCAAGTTTCCAACGAAGGCGTAGCGGAACCCAATACCAAGGGGCAATTTTCTAATTCGGCTCGCCACTGGGCGACGGTGCGGGCGTGGTAGGTGGGTATGGGGGAGTCTTGTTTAAAACTGCTATCGTGTTCTTCATCTAAAATAATTAAACCCAAGTTAGGTAAAGGGGCGAAAACGGCGCTACGAGTCCCAATAACAACTTGGGGTTCTCCCGTGAGCATTTGCCGCCAAGTGTCATAACGTTCACCGTCGGAAAGGGCGCTATGATAAACGCTGACTTTATTACCAAAACGGGCGCGAAAACGATCGGTTAGCTGCGGTGTAAGTCCAATTTCTGGCACTAAGACAAGGGCGGATTTACCTTGGTTGAGGAGAGGTGCGATCGCTTGCAAATATACTTCGGTTTTTCCTGAACCTGTCACCCCATGCAATAAAATTTGAGCAAATTCATCTAATGTCTGGATTGTCTCTAAAGCGCTAGCTTGATCCGCATTTAATGACTTTGGTTGATCTTTGGCTAATACTGGGCCTTGTTCCCTTCGCAATACTTCCCGTTCTTCGATGACGATACAGCCCTTTTGTTCTAACCCTTTTAGGGTAGGGGTAGTTGTCTTACAAATCTGTAGGAACTCATTTAGCCACAACTCGCCACCACAATCGCGTAGCACTTTTAAAATTTCTCGCTGACGCTTGTTTAAATCAATATAAGATCCATCGGCAACTAATGTGACTACTGGTTTTGTCTGGGGTTGAGAATATCTAAGTAATTCCACATAACTTTCTGCCCAATTGCGGTCGAGTAATTGCTTCTTTCCATAGTCAAATCCTTGAACCTGGCGCTTGAGGAATTTGAAACTGTAGTCCCCATCAACTTGAGATTGCAGAATTTTGAGAATTTGACGAGCTGCTGTTGAACCAAGGAATTCTACTGCACCATTGGGAATGTTTTCTCGCTTGAGCCGAATGCGATGCTGCGAGCGTCCCAATAATCCAGGTGGCAACGCCATACGTATTACCTGAATCAGTTGTGTGTAGTAATACTGTGATACCCGTTCCAGCAAAATAAAGTAACTATCTCCGATGAAATCCCTCTGAATCACATCTTCTACTTCCCGGATTTTTTCTGGTGCTAAATCTGCTGGGGGTTTTGCCAGGAAACGAATAGCTACTCCTCCCACCTGTTGCGCCCCAAATGGCACACTCAAAATATCCCCTGGTTTTACTTCTAACTTGGCAGGTAATCGATACGTATACAGTTTTTCCCCTTTCTCTAATTCTGTTGAGGCTCCTGGACAGTCTATCAATACCTCAACCCACCGATTCAACGTTGCACCTGACTGATATGATTCACTCGGTTCACTCACCACTAAAGGAGATAAATTTATGTCATTAATATACATACTTGCTGATTTTATAATTAAATATTTTCCTCACATAGCTGGTCAAAATCAACCTAGCTAACTAAACTTTAGTTTTTCGCTTTCTTAAATTTAAATGGTATTTCTCAATACTGTTATTCTTTATAATACTTGATAATTTTCCTCTTATGTAATCTACTAGACAAATTCGTATCAACTATATATGCAATAAATATTTGGTGCCCACTATACAAATAAAAGCATGTCGGCTATTGCTGCAACAGTTACTCTATCTACTAAATATGGAGTAGACTTTTTCCGCCTATCGGTAGATATTCAACCCTTTCTGTATATGAGATGCTTTTATACAAAGTAAGATCAGATCAAAATTAAGCTGCTACTCTTGTAATTTGTATTATCTAGGTAACTTGAAATCAAATCAGGAATGCGTAACCCATTAGTAGGTCTTCCTTTTATACAGTAGACTCCAGATCCTAAGACATTATAAATATTTAGAAAAATAAATATATGAAAGTTTAAGAAAATTGGATGATTAGCTGGAATTTTTATATTTGTTAAGGTTGAGAATGTTTGAGGGGGTTTGACATATTTGATAATTCAGAAAAAAATGAAGAATATATCTGTTGGGAATCTAAGAAAAAAGTTTTGCTGGGTGCTAAGGTCAGTTTCGTTATAGGTTGTATATAACTGTAACCTATAGGTACTAGGTAGATGCCGATTTTTATTTCTGTAGACAAATTAGCATCAGCCTATATTTCGCTATTCTTTACGGGTGCATCGTCCATTAGGGAAAACTACCAAGCCTCAAACGAGTAGGTGTAAATAAATTATGTACCAAACAAAGCAACAATCCCTAAAGGAAAATATGAATATTGTTGAATTGGGAAAAATGGAAATACTGGAGAATGCTGCTGATATCGAAGAACCATCACTCGATAGTTTAAATGCAGTGGCAGAAGAAGAATCTCCAATTGTAGTAGAAAATCTGGAATCAGACGAACGCGATGGAGATGACATGGCGGCGGCTCGTCCTTCGGGATACAACAAAACCGAACATGATGATGCTGTCGGCGCGTTTTTTAAGGAAATGGCGCGTTATCCGCTTTTAAAAGCTGATGAAGAAGTAGAGTTAGCGCGGCGAGTCAGGTTTCTAGAGGAAGTCAGAGAAATACAAGCGGCTTTAGAGTTAAACCTGAAACATGAAGCCAGTAAATTAGAAGTGGCTTCCGAGCTAGGAATGACGGAAAAGCAACTAGAAAATCGTTTGTATCAAGGGAGAGTAGCGAAACGCAAAATGATTCGCTCGAACTTGAGATTGGTAGTTTCTATTGCCAAGCGATATTTAAATCGGGGAGTGCCTTTTCTGGATTTAATCCAAGAAGGAGCTATGGGTTTAAATCGCGCTACAGAAAAATTCGATCCCGATAAAGGATATAAGTTTTCTACTTACGCTTATTGGTGGATTAGACAAGCAATTACCAGAGCGATAGCTAACGATGCGCGAACAATTCGACTACCGATTCATATTGTTGAAAAGCTTAATAAGCTAAAAAAAGCCCAACGAGAACTCAAACAAAAACTCTGTCGTAATCCTACCGAAGGTGAAATGGCAGAATATTTAGAGATTAGTGTGCAACAACTACGCCAGCTACAACAGCTACGGCGACAAGCACTTTCTCTCAACCACCGCGTTGGTAAAGAAGAAGACACGGAATTGATGGATTTGCTAGAAGATGAAGATAACTTGTCTCCTGAAGCAAAAATGAATGAAAACATGATGCGTCAAGAGATTTGGGAAGTCTTAGGTGACGTGTTAACTCCACGAGAGAAAGATGTGATTTCTCTGCGTTATGGTTTGACAACCAGCGAACCATGTACCTTAGAAGAAGTTGGCAATATGTTCAATCTTTCTCGTGAGCGAGTGCGTCAAATTCAAAGCAAAGCCATGCGGAAATTGCGCCGTCCCCACATAGCCAAACGCTTAAAAGGTTGGTTGGTTTAATTACATTGCTCAAGATAGAGATGCAATCTGGAACTTAATTAGCTGTGCAATTCGCAAAAATCGGGCGTTTTGTAGCTTTTTTCGGCTTTTGATTTAGTCAATACTCAAAAAAAATTGCCCAGTTGCCTATAGACTATGGACTATAAACTATGGACTATGGACTAATGACTTCGGGTAGCAATTTGATTGTGCGTTTTGCTGAACCAGCCGATTGCAGCGTACTGTTTAAATTAATTGAAGGGCTTGCAGAATATGAAAAATTATCTCACGCGATCGCTGGCAATGCTCTAGCACTTCAGGAGCATTTATTTGGTTCGCGGAGGTATGTAGAGGCAATATTAGCAGAATCTACGAGTCAAGCTGTTGGTTTTGCACTATTTTTTCACAATTATTCAACATTTCTGACTAAACCAGGAATTTATCTGGAAGATTTATTTGTTTTACCAGAATATCGCAGGCAAGGTATTGGTAAAGCTCTCCTAACTAAAGTAGCTCAGATAGCTGTAGAACGTGATTGTGGGCGATTAGAGTGGAGTGTCTTAGATTGGAATGAGTCAGCCCAAGCATTCTACCGTAGTATGGGAGCATCTATATTAGATGATTGGCGAATTTGTCGCGTTACAGAAGATGTGCTTACTCAATTAGGAACTGTTAAATAAAAAACAAAGGATGAAGTATAAAGGATGAAACAGGACAATTTTCATCTTTAATATTTCATCCTTAAATTTTAATGATTTTTTTTATAATATATATATTCAAAATTACATAAATTTGCATTTTAATCATCAGTATAAATGCACATTTTTGCAAATAAGCAAGCTAGGGTATTTTGTAGAGAAATACCTTCTCGTTACATATCGCTCCCTGCCAACAAACCTAAATCTAAAATCCCCAAGATTCAAAATTAAAAAACTTTATTTAATAAACCAAAGTTTGACAGGTTGTCATTTGACTATGGCAACGGCTCAACTCACAATTATGGAGGATATTGCACCAAACTAAGCCGTTATTGCAGAGAGAACACGAAATGAAAAAAATGATTACAGTCATGCTGTTAGGCATAGCAATCTTCACCTTTGCCTTCAGTCATCCAGCTTTGGCAGCAGATGCTGCTAATGGAGCTAAAGTATTTAGTGCTAATTGTGCCTCTTGTCACGCGGGAGGAAAGAATCTGGTTAAAGCTGACAAAAGCCTGAAAAAGGACGCTTTAGAAAAGTATGGTTTGTACTCAGTAGAGGCGATTATTGCTCAGGTTACAAACGGTAAAAATGCCATGCCCGCCTTCGGCAAACGTTTGAAGCCTGAACAAATTGAAAATGTAGCGGCTTATGTGCTTTCACAAGCAGATAAGGAATGGAAGTAGACTAAAATCTGACTTCAAGAATTAACAATTTGCGGGGCTTTTTGTCCCGCTAATTTTGTTACTGCCGAAATTATCAAATAGGATGCATATACCAATTTTGGATCGAAAGTCTTTACAAAAAGACTGTTCCAAGAATATCAAACAATACTACCTATCCTCATTTGATATTATGAGTAATTTCTGGCAATTATTTTTCAGTATAATTATTGCTTTACCTCTGACTTTTCTAACTTTATCTGCACATTCTTCACCCATTTTAATTACCCAAATTACAGCGAGTAATTTCCTAGAGTTGCGTGTAGATAAGATGCGGCGCGGTGATTATCAGGAAGCAATAGAGAATTTCAACCAGGCGATTGCACTTGAGAAAGATTTGGCTGTTGCTTATAGCGATCGCTGTCTGGCTTATCTCCAATTACAAGATTACCATCAAGCTGTTACAGATTGTACTCAAGCCATAAATTTTGCACCGGATAACTTTGAGGCTTACCTGAACCGGGGAGTAGCACACTACAGACAAGGGGATTATTCAGCTGCCATTGTCGATCATAATCGAGCCGTTGCACTTAAACCCTACGATTTTCGAGCTTACTATAACCGAGGGCTAGCCCGTATTGGCAATGGAAAAGATTCAAAGGCAATTCTTGACTTTAATTTAGCCCTAATTCAGATACCTCGAATAACTAGCTTACTACTTGCAGATATCTATAATGACCGAGGTTTGGCGCATTTTGTCTTGCAAGATACCCAAGCAGCCATGCTCGACTTTAATCTAGCAATTCGTCTTAATGCTAACGATTATAGAGCGTACTTTAACCGGGGTTGTACTTGCGGACGAAACGGAGATGACTTTGGTGCAGTGCGTGATTTTTCCCAAGTCATCAGACTTAACCCCAGTAATGCCCAGGCTTACGTTAATCGGGGAGTAGCTCAGTATCGTTTAGGATATCATTTAGGAGCTATATCTGATTTACAAAAAGCATCTAATACCAATTCTCTAAAAGCTGGCTACAGATAAAGCTACCAAAATATATTGCCTTC
>NZ_JABXKF010000059.1 GCF_017115165.1 Nostoc sp. LPT
TGTACTTTTTATTTACCTTTTATGGGTTTGTTCGGTTAGGTGCAAGATGTGAGTTAGAGAACAATTCTCGAAATTACATCAGCGTTGAAGAATACTTTACCCTTTGCCGAGTCAATAATTTAACTGACAAGAAAGACATGCTGCGCTTGAGCAGCTATCTCCACGACCTTGGCGTTTGCCTGCACTTTCAAGACGATTCTACACTCAAACATTACGTCATCCTCAAACCGGAATGGGGGACAACTGCCGTCTACAAAGTTTTGGATAATCAGACTGTCAAGCAAGAGCTAGGTTGTTTTACCAAAGAAAACCTCAAAGATATTTGGCAAGACGGCAAATATGCAGATATGCGAGATGAACTCCTGCAATTAATGATGCGGTTCAAGCTTTGCTACGAAATTCCTGGTCGCCGTGACATTTATATTGCGCCGCAATTGCTTTCCATTGAAAAAGCTGATTATACCTGGGACGATCGCAACAACCTAATCCTGCGCTACACCTATACATTTATGCCCAAAGGCATCCTCACCCGCTTTATTGTCGAGACGCACCCTTGGATTGAACAGCAAAAACTCGTTTGGAGAAACGGTGTTGTTCTCAACAAAGACCAAACTCGTGCTGAAATCATTGAAAACTACAATCAACGGGAAATTAAAATCCGTGTAGCCGGAAACCGCAAAAAAGAATTGATGGCTGTCATCACCCACGAACTCGAAAAAATCCACAACTCTTATGAACGTTTGCAATATCAAACCCTAGTTCCTTGTAATTGCGAACAATGTGAAGGAAGTCAGACTCCTTATACTTATCCTTTGGAGGAACTCTACAAGCGCTTGAACGCTGGTTATTATCAGAGACAGTGTGAGAAAAGCTATCAAACGGTAGATGTCCGCAGGTTAATTGATGATGTCATGTTCCAACCCGATAGACCAGATAAGGAACTCAACCCCCAGATTGCACAGTTGCAAAACGAACTGGAACGAAAGCGAGATGAATCATTGACACATCGCCCAGGAGATAGCAATCAAGAAGAAAAACCCTTCATGAATAGTCAATCTGCAATGGAATTCGAGAAGGAAATTTTCATCTCTTATGCTTGGGATGGAGAAAGTGAGCAATTTGTCAATCAAGTGGATGAGACTTTTCAGGCAAAAGGAATCAAAATCATCAGGGATAAACGCGATTTGGGTTACAAAGGACTAATTAAAGCCTTTATGAAACGGATTGGACGCGGTAAATGTGCGATCGCAGTTATTAGTGACAAGTATTTAAAATCCCCCAATTGCATGTTTGAGCTAGTGCAAATTGCTAAAAATGGTGAATTTTATAATCGGATTTTCCCGATTGTGTTAGCCGATGCCCAAATTTATAAACCTGTTGCAAGACTTAAATATATTAAGTATTGGGAAGACGAAATTAAAGAATTAGACGAAGAAATGAAAAAAGTTGGTGCAGCTAACTTGCAGGGATTTCGTGAAGAAATTGACCAATACACCGAAATTCGCAACACGATCGCGGAACTCACCAACCTGCTAAAAGATATGAACACGCTCACCCCTGATATTCACAGCGAATCAGACTTTGAGTCATTGCTGAATGCGATCGCACAGCGTTTAGATGAGTAAAAATAACCTATTGATTAAGCTCAGAGGTTGAGCAATGTCTCCAACAAGCTAGACTTACGCCCTTTTAACTAGACAATTTGTGTTCTGAAGTGCAAGCTTTAAGTTCAGAAGTAGAATGATAAGGATAAAAGGCGCAACTTCGAGGATAAAAGGCGCAACTTTGAGGATAAAAGGCGCAACTTTGAGGATAAAAGGTGCAACTTCGAGGTTTAAAGGTCAAGCGATCGCCCTTTTTACTCGACAATTCATGTTCAGAGGTGAAACGATCGCCCTTTTTACTCGACAATTCATGTTCAGAGGTAAAACGATCGCCCTTTTTACTCGACAGTTCATGTTCAGAGGTGAAATGATCGCCCTTTTTACTCGACAATTCGTGTTAAAAGGTGCAAGCTTTGAGTTCAGAGGTGAAATGACCAGGTTTTGAGGTGGAGTTTAAAGAAGCACAGGGGGGTAATGTCTACGATGGTCACTGAGCTTCTCGCCCTGAGCGACACCGAAGGGTGTCGAAGTGCAGGCTACTCTAACGTACATCGCCTTAATGCAATCCTTGATACAGGCTACATTATTAATTAGCTCAATTTCTCTGCTGCGCGTCCAAGCAGCAACTCATCGTCAGGCATCGCCTTTGTAAAATCCCAAATGACTAACGAAGAACTGCTGCAAATTATTGAACAAGCTGCTAAAGACAAGGTGACAGAATTAGACCTTTCTGCAAAAGGCTTAACAACACTACCAGCGGAAATTGGACGACTTACCAACCTGCGATCGCTCGACCTCAGCAGAAATCAACTGAGCAGTCTGCCATCAGAATTTGGACAACTCACCAACCTTAAGCAGCTTTATCTTAACTCCAATCAACTCACAGCTTTGCCACCAAACATTAGTCAACTCATTAACTTGAGTGTACTTGATACCACCAGCAATCAACTAGAAACTTTACCAGCAGATATTGGTCAGCTCACCAGCCTTGAACAGCTTTACCTTAACTCTAATCAAATCACAGCTTTGCCAGCAGAAATTGGACGACTCACCAACTTGAGTGTGCTTGATATCACCAGCAATCAACTAGAAACTTTGCCAGCCGAGATTGGTCAGCTCACCAGCCTTGACCAACTTTACCTTAATTCCAATCAACTCAGTGCTTTACCAACAGAGATTGGTCAACTTATTTACCTCAGGGAGCTTTGCCTCAATTCTAATCAACTAAAAACTTTACCAACACAGATTGGTCTACTCACCGATCTCAACGAACTGTACCTCAAAGACAATAAACTCAAGCGTTTGCCGACAGAGATTGGACAACTCATCAATCTCAACAAGCTTGACCTTAGCGGCAATCAACTAAGCATCCTGCCATCACAGATTGACAAACTTACCTATCTTAACGAGCTTTACCTTAGCCACAATCAACTCAGGAGTCTGCCACCACAGATTGACAAACTCATCAGCCTCAGTGAGCTTCACCTGCACTCCAATAAGCTCATGACACTGCCAGCAGAGATTGGTAAACTCACCAACCTCACTGTGCTTTCGCTCAACTCTAATGAATTGAGGACTTTGCCAACAGAGATTGGTCAACTCATTCACTTGAACGTGTTGAACTTAAACCTAAATCAATTGACCGTGCTGCCAGAGGATATTGGTAAACTCATCAATCTCGATCTGCTTTTCCTTACCAAAAATCAACTAAAGACATTGCCAGGAGAGATTGGTAAACTCATCAACCTCAGTGAGCTTTATCTCAGCACAAATAAATTAAGAACACTACCAAAAGAGATTGGCAAACTCGTCTATCTTGAAACAATGGATCTTGAAAATAATCAACTAATCAGTCTGCCGTCAGAAGTGTGTCTACTATTTAGACTTAAAAAACTAAATTTACGTGGCAATACTGAATTGCAGATTCCGGATGAAATTTTAGCTAATAAAGGTGAGATTTTTAATTACTATTTCCCTGTTGCAGACAGTTTAGATAATGTTTTACCAACGCCACAAAATCGGCAATTACTTATGTCTAAAACAGTAACCAGAAATCAAGTTTTCATCAGCTATAGTCATCATGATCAGCAGTGGCTTACTGAACTCCAAAAACACCTCAAACCAATTATTCGCAAGCAAGAAAAATTGGAACAAAATTTTGTTGTGTGGGACGATACCAAGATTCTACCTGGTGCTAAGTGGCAGAAAGAAATTGAAAATGCTTTAGCAGCAGCAAAAGTAGCAGTATTGTTGGTTAGCCCTGACTTTCTAGCGTCAGACTTTATTGCCGAGAATGAGTTACCCCCATTATTAAATGCTGCTGAAGCCGAAGGACTGACGATTATTTGGATACCATTGAGGTTTAGCAGCTATGAAGATACAGAAATTAAAAAGTATCAATCAGCGCACCCTCCCAAAAAACCTTTAAACAGCCTGAGCCAAGCACAACAAGATAAAGCTTGGGTGGATATCTGTAATAATATTAAAACAGCAGTCCTTCAGTAAAAGATAAAGAAGGTAGATATTTCACGGTTACTCGCTAGTTTCAATTTCATTGTGATATGGCAAGACGCTGGCTAGTTTAAAAGACAACTACAAAAGCTTTTGCTCGATTTCTTCAAGGTGCCGATCTAATCTATTTTGTACTGTTTGGGCTTCCTGAATTTGCACTTCTAGTTTCAGCTTTGTAGATACATCGGTTTCAATGACGTAAGCTTGGCGCAGCCGACCTAATTTTGTGCTAGCCAGGTCATACTGTTGTTGCAGTGAATCCCGTTCTTGCTCTAATCGGCGACGCTGGCGTTCAGTTAAACCCCCACTCGTTGTAGGAGGGTTAGAAGTCGCAAGTATAGTAGTTCCAGAAGCAGTTGCCGAGGAGGTTTTTGATTTAGCAATATCTTCAACTACTCTGCGAATCCCTTGAGCGACATTTAAAAAAGCCTCATCTTGGTCTGGCCAGGTTGTCACAGGTTTAGCATTTTTAGGGAGTGCTTGTAGTTTACCAAAAGGCGCACCATTCCAATCTGTTGGCTTAAGAATAACCGGAATTACACGAGCTTCTCGCGTTTCGTGTCGCTCCATTGCTCGTGTCATTTCTTTGTCATAACAGTAATCTGAAGCCAAAAAGTTAGCACTCACCAGCAGCAGAATGATATCTGCAACTTCAAGATTATCATCGATCGCATTTGCCCATTCACTACCAGCACTGATTTCGCGGTCATGCCAAGCTTCAATAACTCCTTGACGTTTCATCATGCTAAGATGAGTTGCCAGTTCGTCTCGCAACACTTCATCTTTGTGGGAATAGGAAAAAAATACTTTAACCGCATTAGACATATTCTTAAATCTACTTGACTGAATAGCTGTATAGGAGTATATCAAGTTAATTTTCCCAGAATAAAAGCCCAAACGGAGAATATTTATTTAATGTGAGTTCGACGGGTTATATAGTGTCAGTCTAATCACCCTAATAAAAAAGATTTTACTACGCAAAATCTGTCCCTCTTTGCGTCGGAGAAGGACAGACTTTAATAAAAGTTCAAGGTAGGAACAGGTTTGATAACTAATTACTTGATTTGCCGATGAGCATTTTGTCCATCACAACAAACTAAGATTAGGTGTAGCTGTGGTTTTAGTCTGATAAGCATTTTTGACACCAACCCAGTTACTAGCAATTGGCATTCGCCAACCGGTTCCAAAGGCGCGATCGGTGATTTTTAAACCGGGGGGTGCTTGTCGCCGTTTAAATTCAGCCCGCGCCACCATTTGGATTACTCTATCTACAATCACTGCATCGTGACCGGCTGCAACAATTTGCGCTGCTGATTGGTGATTGTGAATCAGGCGTTGCAAAATATCGTCCAAAATTTCGTAAGGCGGTAGAGAGTCTTGATCCACTTGACCTGGTTTGAGTTCGGCGCTGGGTGGTTTAGTCAAGACATTTTGCGGGATGATTTCATTATTGCGATTTAACCAATGGCAAAGTGAATACACACGGGTTTTAGGTACATCTGCAATCACTGCTAACCCGCCATTCATATCCCCGTAGAGTGTACAGTAACCAACTGCCATTTCTGACTTGTTACCAGTAGATAAAAGCAGATAGCCAAATTTATTAGCGATCGCCATCAATAAATTACCGCGAATGCGAGATTGGATATTCTCTTCAGCCAATCCAAACTCCGTACCTGCAAACAAATCATCTAAAGTATGATCAAAACCTTGCATTAACTCGCCAATTGGTAAAAGATGAGTCTTAATCCCCAAATTTTCGGCTAATGCCACAGCATCACTGATGGAATGCTCCGAACTGTAAGGAGAAGGCATGAGAACACCGAGGACATTTTCTTTACCGAGTGCAGCCGTGGCGATCGCAGCTACTATTGCAGAGTCAATCCCGCCACTTAAACCCAAAACTACTTTAGAAAAGCGACACTTACGAGCGTAATCTCGCACTCCCAAAACCAACGCTTGCCAAATTTCTTCATCTTCCGATTCATACATCGGTTCTACAGAACCCAACTGCAAATCACGTTGCACCTCGTGAAATTCTACTACTAATAAATCGGTGTCAAAACCACGGGCACGAGATATAATTTCACCTTGACGATTTAAGGCAAAACTACGCCCATCAAAAATTAGGTCATCATTTCCCCCAACCTGATTAGCGTAAATCATCGGTTGTTGAAAACGTACTGCACTATGCCTGAGCATGATTTCGCGAAACTGCTGCTTACCAGCCGTGTACGGCGAAGCAGACAAATTTACAGTCAAATCTACACCCAAAATTGCTAAGTCAGCAATCGGATTCACTGTATAACTACGTTTGCCCCAAAATTCCTCATCGTTCCATAAATCTTCGCAAATAGTTACGCCAATATGGATATTATCGAGAGTGAAATAATTAGCTTGCAAACCTTCTTCAAAATAGCGACGTTCGTCAAATACATCGTAAGTAGGCAAAAGTCGCTTGTGAAAAACTTGCTTAACCTTGCCATTTTCTAACAAAGCAATACTGTTAAATAAAGTTTTACCGCCACTAATATGTGCTTTGATATTCGGTTCAACAGTTCCTACCAACACAGCTAAATTTGGCGGTAAATCCTGAGCCAAGTTTTGTAAAGTGATGCCCATCGCTTCCACAAAACTAGGATTTAGTAATAAATCTCTTGGTGGATAGCCACACAAAGAAAGTTCTGGTGTCAACAACAAACGTGCACCGCTAGATGCTCCTTGCTGTGCCGCCTCCAGGATTTTTTTGGCATTTAAAAGCAAGTCACCAATAGTAGGATTAATTTGAGCGATCGCAATTTTCATTTTGTTTGTCATTTGTCATTTGTCATTTGTCATTTGTCATTTGTCATTGGGCATGGGGCAAAACAGTTCCTCTTTTCGGAGTTCCCAATCCTGAGTAAAGAAGCGAGATTTCCAACTCAGCACGGGCTAAACCTTAGCTTTCCACTAACATGACTGGGCACTCTTGAGGGGCATTGGTTATTAATTCTTGTCCCTCACTCCCTCACTCCCTCATCTTCCTCATCTCCTTTGTCCCACGTAGCGGTTCATTAAATAAACACTAAAGGTTTATCTTTTAAAGGAGCAAAAGCTTCGGCGTCAAATTTATACAAACTAGCCGGACGGCCAGCACCCCGTGATACCTTAATTCCGGTATCGCATAAAAAACCTAACTTGAGTAGACGCGCCCGAAAATTAGAATAATCGGAAAAGTTATCACCTAAAACTGTGGCGTATAACTGATATAAATCATTCAAGGTGAACATTTCCGGCAAGACTTCAAAAGCCACCGGACTATACTCTAATTTATTTCGTAACCGCCTATGGCCATAGGCCAGAATTTCGTTATGGTCAAAAGCTAATTGCGGCACTTGTTTTACCGGATACCAAGCGATGCCAGTCATGCGATCGGCAATCAATTCGGCTTCTTCAAATCGCACTAGGGCAAAGTAACTAACTGATAAATAACGCACACCATAACTATCAGTTGCTTCCCGTGGATCGCGATTCGGCCCGCCAAATGTATACAGTTGTTCTAAATAGAGATTGTTGACCTTAATTTTCTCTGCCATAATGCGATAGGCGGCATCTTCTAAAGACTCTCCTGGACGTACCAAAGTACCAGGAAGACTCCAATGATTTAAAAATGGTTCTTGCTGTCGCATTACTAGTAGAACTAACAGCCGATTTTGTACAGTATCTACAGAAAAAATTACATTATCAACACCAACCTTGAAATCGGCCAAAGGTTGTTGATTTAACGGAGTTGGTATCTTTTTTTGTGAACGTCCTGGCATTCGTACAAATGCTCTTGATTAATATAGGCAACTACAGGGGCTGTGAGGGCTTGGGGATCTCCATGTTCGCGGTACGCTGTTGAGGAAACATCTAGACCGGTCAGACTAGCGATCGCAATCTTCCCTCCCAGCTTTTGCACTACCTCTGAACTAGACTCATCTATTGCATATCCCGGTCGCGGTACAATCAGTAGTTGCACTTCCTGTAACAAATCTTCAATGCGATACCAACGTGGTAGCTGACTCAGTAAATCTGAACCAACGATCAACGTCAATTCAGTCTCTTCACCCCAAGTAAATTTGGCTTTTTCCACTGTTTCCAGTGTTCTGAAGCTACTCAATTCTTGTTCCAAAGCAATATTGTGCCGTGGCGCGTCTATATCAGCAATCAACAGTCGCAACATTGCCGCCCGATGCTCTAAGGGTGTTTGATGGGACTTAAATGGATTATCTGCTGCCCAAACCGCTACCCAATCATAACGCTCAGACAACCAACTCAGAATTTTTTCATGTCCAGCAGTTGGTGGATCAGCACTAGTACCAAACAAAGCAATTCTCATCATCTTACTTTGCGTCCTTTACGTCCTTGGCGGTAGCCTGCGGCTTGCCGCTGGCGCGTCTACGTTTCTTAGTCTCCTCTGTCAACTCTTGCAGTGCGGCAGAAATTTCCACTTGCACCGCGACAGGACGATCCAAACGCCGTGTCTGTTCTGGCAAACTGGCAACTGAGGCGGCGGTACGCTGACGAATTGTTGCCAACGACTCTAACGGCTGCACCCGTTCACCTTCTTGCACTACCAATTGCAACAAAGGTTCTTCTTCTTGAGGAATTTCACCTAAAAGTCCCAACCTGTCTGCTTTTACCTTATCTCCTGTAAACGAGCGAAAAATCTGCTTGCGCCCTGGATAAGTAACTTTACTACTCGATTGCTTCATGACTGGGATGCCATCAATGTCTACAAGTTTATAAACTCCATTTACGGGCGAACCTGTAACTAGTCGTGTTCCCAGCCCGTAACCATCAATCTCAGCCCCAGCAGCTTTTAATCTGGCAATTTCCCACTCGTCTATGTCGCCACTAGCAAAAATTGGCACACCAGGAAGGAGCGATCGCACCTGTTTTGATAAGGTAACTAAATCTCCTGAGTCCAATCTCACTCCTGTTAATTGCATTTCCCCGGAATTTACTTTTTCGGCCAAGCGTTGGGCAGCAGCAACGGTATCGTAAGTATCAATCAGCAATGGCGCACCCGGAAAATATCGATGAAATGCACTAAAAGCTTGTTCTTCAGTGCCTTCTATTGCTGACAATGCCATCACCAAGGCGTGTGCCATCGTACCACTTGGCTTTTGTCCCAGTTGTAGCGCTGCTAACACATTGGAAGTAGAATCTAACCCACCCGCTAAGGCTGCCCGCGCTGCCCACAAAGACCCTTGGGGGCTAAATGCACGTCTGGTGCCAAATTCTAAAAGTGTTGCTGATTCCCCCGCTACATCCCGCAACCGTGCTGCTTTTGTGGCAATCAAAGTCTGGTAATTAATTGTATTTAGGAGATAAGTTTCCACTAGTTGCGCTTGCCAAAGGGGTGCTTCTACTCGCAATAGTGGTTGATTGGCAAACACAGCTGTCCCTTCTGGTACTGCCCAAACATCACCTGTAAACTTTCCCTCAGCTAAAAGCGACCAAAAGCGATCGCCTGCGTGAGCAAAAATTCCTGTTGCCTGTAATGCCGCAATTTGCGACGGACTAAAGCGGATTTTGGCTAAATATTCTAATGCCTGCGTCAGCCCCATTGCAATTAAATAACCAAAACCCTCTGGCAATCGTCTGACAGACAATTCAAAGCTTGCCCGTCGTTGTTCTATACCTTCGCCTGTGTAACAAGTTGCCATCGTCAACTGGTAAAGGTCGGTCAGCAAGCTGTAGTCATCGGCAGAAAGGTTCAGTTCCTGGTTCTGCTGTTTATGTACATAGTCCAAATCTGGCAAAGTTGTCATCCAAGAGCTTCCTTACAAGATGCTTCTTTTATTTATGGTAGTATTTACCATAAATAATGTCAACTATAGGCAAGTATATTTTCTGAGATTGCCGTATAACAGTAGATTCATCGGCTACTTAATACTAAATTTATAAAATACTTCATATTTTTTAATAGTAATAGCTAGCAATAATGTTAATCCGACAAGGCGGCTAATAAACGGAAACAATATCCTGTTAGAGAAAGTTTGTTTGCCAGCTTCTTTCCCAGACAGGGATTAGAGAAATAACTATGTTACAATTAGAATCGAAGAGAAAAGTTTGATTTTTTGACAAGCTAAAGTATTGCAAAGTTATCTGAATAAGCATTGCATATATTCTCAATATATTGAGAATAAGAACCAGCCTTGAATATTAGGATTACAGTATAGGTATCACTATTAAAGCGACTCGAAAATAAGGAGTCAAATATTATGGCTATTTCCAAAATCATTGCGAACATAACCCACTATATCTCTGAAGCAGCAATGCGGATTTTTGGCCCTACAGATGATGCTTATCCTGTTATTGGGATACAACCTTTTACAGGTGAGCCTTACGATAAGCGTACAGCCGATACTTTGAATCCAATAGAGACCTAGCCCCAACCCCTTCCCTACCAGGGAAGGGGAGCAAAAGTCAAAGCCTCTGACGCCACTTGCTTGATTTTTGCCAACATATATTAGTGGACTGGCTCTCTAGAAATTATTCACTATTTAGAACGTTCAAACACTACTGAAAGATTATTTGCTGGCATTTGGTAAGTCTGTTTCAAGGTAAGATTTTGGGTGCTAGCTACTCCTACAACATCATCTAAGTTACGTACACCCCACTCTGGGTTTTGGGCGCGTAAGGATTTGTCAAAAGCTGCATTACTCGCTGCTGTATGTTCTCCACCTTGTTTAAAAGGCCCATATAAATAGAGGATACCTCCTGCTGGTAAGATCCGACCTGCCCCTGCCATCAGTCCTAGACAGGCTGACCACGGTGAAATGTGAATCATATTGATGTTGACGATAGCGACAATTGGCTCCTTGTTAAGCCAATCAAATGCAGGATTTTCCACTGCCCAAACTGGTTCTCTGACATCAAGTTCTAGCGGTGGATAAATATTATCACAGCTAAAGTGTTCAGCCCAGGCAGTAATGCTGGCTCGTAATTGTGGATTTGCATCTGTTGGCAGCCACAGACAAGGACTTAGCTTGGGGGCAAAAAATATTGCATGTTCGCCAGTACCACTTGCTATTTCCAATATCGTGCCACTCTTTGGCAATACTTGTAAAAGTACTTCTATAATTGGTTCGCTATTGCGCTGGGTTGCTGGTGCGTATTGTCGTGCATCTTGTGGTGTCATCGGTATCGTTTTCCCTCCTGCCTTATCCCAACGACAAATTTTTACGCCGACCTGCTTAGAGTCAAGTGTAAAAAATTAAGATCAAGGCATGAGGAAAAACTCACGCCTTTTTATTTAAACTTTTTTTTCTGCGGCTGTTAGGAGTTCCAGAATCGCTCCATTTGTCCAGCCGAAACCAACTTCGTTAGAGCTATACCCAAAGCAGATTTCGTCGGAAACATTGGCAGAACAGCGCTCAACATCATATTTCTCAACTAGGGTATTGTGACGCTCGAATTCTTTAACTACCATAGCCAGGAACTTATTGGCAATGCGATCGCCTTCTGCATGATACCCATAGCGGTGAAGTCCCTGGACGGCAATTAACGTCAGTGGTGCCCAGCCAAAGGGGGCATCCCACTGGTTGCCGGTGACACGAGTACTGGTAAAAATTCCGCCTGGGGCTTCAAACAAAGAGAGATTTTTGACGACGCGTTTGGCTTGGGTTGGTGAAGCAATTCCCAGCCACAAGGGATAGAACGTGGTAGCAAATTCGTAGCGGCGGCGTTTTCCACTCTGGAAATGATAGTCGAAATATAATCCTTGTTCTTCATCCCAGAGAAATTGATCGATGCGATCGCGGCGGATATCTGCGCGATTGCTCCATTTTTGTTCCAATTGTTCGTACCCCAGAATATGCTTAATTTGCGCCATGTCTTGTTCAACCTGATACAGCAAACTGTTGAGGCACACAGGAGCGTAGTGGAGGATATCAGCACTGAAAGGGCCAAATCGGTTGGTGATATCAAAACCAGACTCGCGCATGGTGCGATCGCTTTTGTAAAATAGGTTGGTCAGTTGGTCAGTTTCCTGGTTGTAATAAAGACTAACGTCATAATCCTCAACTTCAAAAGTTTTATAGTACTCCTTGACGCGATCGTAGTGGCTTTTCCCCTGCTCATCCCGCTCGGAGAACACAACTTCTGGCGCGGGGCCTTCCCCAAAGGCATAAAATCTAGATAAGCCAGTTGCAGCATTCAAATGGGGCGGAACTACCCAGTAATAGTAAAACTGCTCTAGCAGCGGTACGATTGACCTTAACCACTCTTCATCCTGGGTGTGCTCGAATAATGCTAAAACCATCATGCTGAGGACAGGAGGCTGCGATCGCGACAGCATGTAAGTCCGGTTGGAATTGAGGATGATGCCGTAATTCTGCACCTGGTACAACAGTTGGTCTACTTGGCTTTGCGCTAGTTCTAATTCCCCATCGTGCAAAAGTCCCAGTAATATAAAGTAGCTGTCCCAGCCATACATTTCATTAAAACGACCACCTGGTACGACATAAGGCCCTGGTAGGTACAACAATCCGTGATCTTTAATCGCCTCTACTTCACTTGGCAAAGTGCGAATTTCCAGACATTGCATATCCTTGGGAGATAGCGATCGCTCCAACACACTTCTAATCTTGGGAGAATCTTCTAAGGGGGAAATGTAGACAATCCAACAAGTATCTTTTTTGTGCTCTAGTTTGGTATCCCTTGCAGATTGTAATAAGTGTTCGTGCGATCGCGTTAAGGTTTTCCACGTTTTTTTGATGTGGAGGCGCACGGCGTCAATCTGCGCGGTGGTAAGTGCTGGTGGAGTGTCCGTGTAAGCTGGAGTTGGAGTAGTCATAATTCATCTCAAAATTCAAAATGAGGGGCTGGGGAATAGAGACTAAGGACTAAAAACAGGGAGTAGCTCTATCAAGGTGAGTCTGGATGAGACTGCAACTCCTATTTCATTACTAGCTCAGAACTCGCAACTTCGAGATCGGTACTCGGAATTTTCAGAATTTTAAAGAACCAAGTGAACAAAATTCAATCTACATATCACCTTCATCCGGCTAAATGGAGAGCAGGGGAGCAGGAGAGCAGTAAGTAAGTCTTTCCCCTCTGCTCCTCGCCCCCCTGCCCCTCTGCTGCCCCTTTACTCCTCTGCCTCTTTTGCCCAATACCCCTTAATCACTGACTAACAACGCAACTGGAAAATGAGCGAGGGCTGCTGCGATAGATAGGGTTTCTGTAGCCTTTAAGGATTGCTGAGTTAGGACGTTTTTCCAGGAGTGAGAAGTTTCAAAAGGTAATTGCAGATGCGTATCTTGCCAAACTGACTCGCCCAAAGGATTCTCTCCAGGCTGGATGAGGCTAGTTAAAAAGCGTGGCGCGATCGCGATCGCTGTTTGATTCCCCTCCCGCCGCGCAAAGGCGATAATGTGATTGGCGTAGGTTCCCTGAACTTCTAGCGGCAGATAGTCGCCATCCTGGAATAATGAGACATAGTTTGTTCTAGCTTGGAGTAATTGAGCCGTTAAAAACAGTTTGATTCTGCCGTCTGTTTTGTCGTTTAGTAACTCCTGAATTAGTCCGAGAATGTCTGTTTTTGCCTGTTCGCGGATGGCGCTTAAGTAAGTACGTCGCTGTTCAAAATCCACGGGACGGCGATTGTCTGGATCGACTAGACTCAGTTCCCAAAGTTCCGTTCCTTGGTATAAATCGGGTACGCCGGGTGCGGTAATCTTCAGTAGAGTTTGGGAAAGGGAATTGAATATGCCATACTCTGCAATTCGCTGTTGAAAGGGACGAAAGGCTTTTAGAAATTCCCCGGAGATGGAAGGATCGAGTACTTTCTCAATAAAGGAAGTACAAGCTTCTTCATACTCGCTATCAGGTCGTAACCAGGCTGTATGCACCTTCGCTTCTCGTATTGCCTTTATTATATAGTCCTTTACCCGTTCCACGAAGGATGCATGTTCGTGTTCAGCAAAAGGAAACGCCCCCACTAGGGTTTGATAGAGAAAATACTCATCGTTGCGATCGGGTATAGCAAACCCGTGGCGATCGCTACGATGTCCTCGATTAATAGCACTCCAAGTATTTACCTGCTGATCCCACTCATCGGGGATTTCTGAGAGGACATTCAATCTGGCTCGGACATCTTCGCCGCGTTTGGTGTCGTGGGTGGCGGTGGTGTTCATTGTGTGGGGCCAGGTTGCTTGGTGCTGTTGGTTAAAGGCATGAAATTTGCTTACTGGAATCCCAAAATGACCGGGATTACCCCCAACTTCATTGAGCGACAGCAAGCGATTGTATACATATAATGTGGTGTCTTCTACGCCTTTGGCCATCAGCGGCCCACTGTATTGCTGCATTCGCAAGACAAAATAGATCCATTGTTCGCGTTCTGTTTGAGTTAGAGAATTATCAAACTCTAGCAGCATTAACTTTTCAATAAAGGTCAGTTCGTTCAGCAACAGGGGCGTTTGTTCTTTGGCTTGGCTAATTACTTCTTGAATGGTAGCGCGATCGCTATCTCCAATTCCATCAGGCGTAATATAGGTACGATAAATCGGAAACAGTGTCAAAACTTCAGCGATCGCTCTTTTCAAGCCATTCAGTGTAAAATCATTGCCATAGCGATATTTGCTGGAAATGTTCTTCAACAAAAGAGCCAGATTGTCAATATCACCGGCTAAATTCTTTTCTAGTATCAGGTGCTTTTTATCTTTTACTACCGATGAATAAGCTGCTCTTGAACCAATAAAGTTCTGGTAAATTTTATCGAAGGATGATTCATTTTCAGTTTGACAAAATACGCCATTTACATAGTTAAGAAAGTCATATCCCGATGTTCCTTCAATTTCCCAGTTTTCCGGCAAATCTTCGGTGAGTTCTAAAATCTTCTCGACCGTAATGTAAACATCTCCTGTTTTTTCTCGCAGCCTCTCGATATACTGGATTGGGTTATAAAGTCCATCAATATGATCGATCCGTAAACCGGTAAACTTGCCTTCTTCAACCAGCTTTTGAATAAAGCTGTGGGTATTATTAAAAACCCGTAGTTCTTCAACTTTAACGGAAATCAATTCGTTGACAGTAAAGAAACGGCGGTAGTTCATTTCCTCTGCCCCAACCTTCCAGAAGGCGAGACGGTAAAATTGGTCATTGAGTAAATCATCTAGGAGGTTAAAGCTTTCGGAATTACCCGGTTCTCCGTTGAAAGTTTGGATATTTTCGTCAATGAACTCGCGGATGGCATCATTTGTGGTGTAGAGTTCCCAAACCAATCCTTTAATAAATGCGATTTGGTCTTGTCGCTGTTTTCCCGCAACTTCTGAGGGCACATTTTTAAGAATGTAGAGAATCCCCAATAGCTTAATAAAATCGGGGTGATTGCGTCCCAGTGTGCGGGTGAGTTTACCTAAATTATAGATGATAACTTTTGTGTAAGATTCTAAGCGGAGTGGCAGTTTTAAGCTGTAATAGTTGACAGTTAAACCGTTTTGTTCATATTGCAGTTGAATGTGTCCGTTTTCCAGGGATACACCATAGAAATCTCCCAGTAGTGGCGCGAGAATACGCTCTTGGCGATCGCCAAAGGGTGCATTCCAAGAAAGGTCGAAGTAGTCGGTATAACTGGAATCTGGGCCGTGTTCCAATACGTCCATCAAGTAATCGTTTTCGCTGCTATAAGCCATGTGGTTGGGTACAATATCTTGTAACCAGCCCATACCAAGGGATTGAACTTCATCAACTAATGCATCAAAGGATTCATTAGTTCCCAGTTCTGGATTTAGTTGAGTGGCATCTACTATATCGTAGCCGTGTGTACTCCCGGATCTGGCTTTGAAAATGGGAGAGGCATATAAATCAGAAACGCCCAAATCTGCTAGATAAGCTGCGATCGCTTTAGCATTGTCAAAGCCAAACTGAGGTGTAAACTGAATTCGATAAGTGGCGGTAGGAATTCGCATGAGTTTGTTCTAATGAGAGATGGGGCGATACGGTTCGGTTAATATGTTTGTCTTTCAAAGATCCCCCCAACCCCCCGATAAATTGGGGGGCTTTTTCCGATTACCCCCTTAAAAAGGGGGTCGCCGCAGGCGGGGGGATCTTATCTGAAATTGTTTTGAGAGGTGAGGGAGTTTGAGCCTTATTGCTCGAACGTTAAGCCTTATTGCTCAAACGTTAAGCCTTTTTGCTCGAACGTTAAGCCTTTTTGCTCGAACGTTAAGCCTTATTACTCGAACGTTAAACCTTATTGCTCAAACGTTGAGGTTATCAGGGTGAAACTTTAAGTTCTATGGCCGTAGTCAGATATGTTAGGACAGTGTTGAACGCTCAAAGCCTTGACAAAACTGGGTTTTTACTCAGCACTCAGCACTCAGCACTCAGCACTCAACACTCAGCACTCAGCACTCAGCACTCA
>NZ_JABXKF010000044.1:0-91397 GCF_017115165.1 Nostoc sp. LPT
ATAATTATCTGTCTCGCCCATCTCTGCTTCCTAAATATTAGACCTGAATCCTTACGATTTTACTAGTAGCTACCTTAGCTGTTTAATTCACTAGCTTCTCTCTGGGATTTGAGTTGAGATGCAATCAGAGGAACTTTAGGGGCAAGAAAAAATCCAATCAAACTGGCAAAAAAGATTGGCGTAAAGGACTCAAGTTTGTCAGTTTTGACAGTAGTAAAGTCGTACTTATCGGTGTGCGCGTTACGGCTGCGTTGACAGCCGCCATTGTACAAATCATCGCAAGGGCAAGATCGAGTCCCGAAATTAAGACTGCTACTGCTTTACCAATGCAAGCACCAGTGAAAAACAGGGGAATAATGAATCCACCGCGCCACCCACCTGTTACCGTAATGCTAATGGCAGCCATTTTCCCAAGAGTTAGAGTTAAGAGAAAACAGCACCAAAGTTAGCTCTCAGGACTGAATCTAACTCTTCATGTCCAAAATAACGCGTCAGGGGTAATAAAACTGCTAAACAGCCAAGTCCAACTCCTGCTAATGTTGTGCGTACATAAATGGGGGCGGGAATTCGGGCAAACAAGTAATCGCAGCCGCGAAAAATGCCCATAAAAATCCATCCTGCCACCGCCCCGATATTCCAAACATAATTGCGATCGCAAAATCATCAATCCTTTCTAAGTGATACTGAGGAAAATGCCAAGTGGGGGCAATTCCCAAATGTGTAATTGCTGCAAACACCAGATAGCTAGCGCAACTCGAAACAATGGCTGGCATTAAAGCTTCGTAATATTCCACAATATGCTCGTGGTGCAAAATCTCCAAAGCGAACATTGCACCGCCAAGAGGTGCGCCAAACAAGGCAGTGAAGCCAGCCGCCATTGCTGCTAAACTCATGGTTCTGAGGTCTTCACCTTGGAGTTTTAGATCGGCAACCCAAGTACCAAAAGAACCTGTTACCTGTACGAGTGGTGCTTCTGGGCCAGCACTACCGCCTGCCGAGATGCTGACAAAAAAAGCAAGAATCATTGAAGGATTTTTGCGAACATCTAGGCGTCCGCCACGAAAATGAATATTATCAACAATCACGGCGATTTCACCGGGATTTCCCAAAAAATGAATCACCAGACCGATAACTAAACCGCTAAGTGGCATCACTATCAGGAGGCTAAAACCCTCAAATCGCTGGAGTCTGTGAGTTAAAAACTCTAAAACATTCCAGTACAACGCTGCAAATAGACCACCAGCAGTCCCCACAACTATCCAGCGGATTGCCCATTGCGAAATCATTAGGGGATTACGCTTTACCAATCCAAAAAGTTGAGCAAATGTCCAGCGTTGAGTTTGATTGGTAGCGGGGGGCTTGTTTGGTAACACTGCTTATTTCCTATTTGTGAAACTGAGAGTACTGAATATTTACGCTTTTTATGGTGATGGCTATTTAGTCATAATCAAAGAACCCCACCCCCAACCCCTCCCCGCTTGCGGGGAGGGGAGCTAAAGCGCAGCTTTTGCGGGGTGGGGTTCCGGTTGTTATGGTTAATTACCCGGACATCATATAAGCTGTTTACGGACGCTCTCGCTTCCGTTATGGATGGAAGAAATAAGTCAAATCCTCTTCCCTTCTGCCTTCTGCCTCCTGCCTTGTTTCTTGAAAGTGGGTATTGACCACTCAAAAGGAATCGCATAAAAAAACCCCTAGCATTTCTACTAGGGGTGCGAAATAATACCATTTCACTTGATGTTTGTCTGAGATGACCCTGTTTGTGCCTCTGCTCTAAGCAAGAGGCTGGAGTGTTTCTCAAATATTACAGTAAAAAGCGATCGGGTATAAAATTAGCCAACATTTGCCAAGAGCAATTCTCGTTTTTCTGATTTTTGTACTCTCACTTGAGAGTCATCATCAACATTGATAAGGGCTGTGTCTCCATCTGTAATTTCACCAGACAGCATTGCTTCGGCGAGAGAATCTTCTAGGAGGCGCATAATTGCCCGACGTAATGGCCTAGCGCCATAGCTGGGGTTATAACCCTCTTGTACCACAAGCTCTTTGAAGCGATCGCTAACTTCTAAGATAATTCCCTTTTCTGTCAAGCGATTAGCAACATCGCGGAGCATAATTTCAGCGATTTGCTTAACTTCATCCTTAGAAAGCTGGGTGAAGACGATAATCTCATCAAGACGGTTAAGGAACTCAGGACGGAAGTAAGCTTTCAATTTCTCATTTACTAAGGTGCGGATGCGGTTATAACTAGCGTCGGCTTGAGTGTCGAAGTCAAAACCTAAACCACTACCACCTTTTTCAATCACCTTGGAACCGATGTTAGAAGTCAAAATGATCAGCGTGTTCTTGAAATCCACTTTCCGACCTTTGGAATCAGTAAGTTGACCGTCATCCAAGAGTTGCAGCAGCATATTGAATACATCGGGGTGCGCTTTTTCGATTTCGTCGAATAGCAACACTGAGTAAGGTTTCCGCCGCACGGCTTCTGTAAGCTGTCCGCCTTCGTCGTATCCTACATAACCCGGAGGCGAACCAATCAGCTTGGCGACGGTGTGGCTTTCCATGTATTCGGACATATCTAAGCGAATCATCGAGTCTTCCGCACCGAAGAAGTAGGCAGCTAGTGCCTTCGCCAATTCTGTTTTACCGACTCCAGTGGGCCCAGAGAAGATAAAGCTAGCAATGGGACGATTGGGATTTTTCAAGCCGACGCGGGCGCGACGGATACCGCGAGCTACAGCCGAGACTGCTTGCTCTTGGCCGATGAGCCGTTGATGCAGAGTGTCTTCTAGGTGTAGGAGCAACTCTGACTCAGATTCAGTGAGCTTATTAACTGGTACGCCAGTCCAAGAGGCAACGATTTGGGCGATGTCTTCTTCGTCAACAACAGTCGAGTTGATAGGTTGCTCATTTGGTGTAAACGTTGCTTGTAATTGTTCTGCGAGTTTTAACTCTTGGTCGCGCAGTTGTGTAGCTTTGTCAAAATCTTGGACTCTGACTGCTGCTTCTTTTTCTTTGGTAACGCCAGCGAGTTCGCGCTTGAGTTCTTTATTCGGAGAACTTTGGGAGTTCCGCAGACGAACGCGAGAACCAGCTTCATCAATCAAGTCTATTGCCTTATCGGGCAAGAAGCGATCGCTAATATAGCGGTCTGATAATTCTGCTGCTGCGACAAGTGCCGCATCCAAAATTGTGACTTTGTGATGTTGTTCATAAGCACCGCGCAAGCCGTAGAGAATTTGTACGGTTTCCTCTACCGATGGTTCCCCAACCTGAATCGGTTGGAAACGACGCTCTAGGGCGGCATCGCGTTCGATGTGCTTACGATATTCATCAAGGGTAGTTGCGCCAATGCACTGGAGTTCACCTCGTGCTAAGGCAGGTTTGAGGATGTTAGCTGCATCCAAGCCACCTTCTGTACCACCAGCGCCAACCAAGGTGTGAATTTCGTCAATTACCAAGATGATATTGCCGACAGTGCGGACTTCTTCCACGACTTTTTTGATGCGTTCTTCAAAATCGCCACGGAAGCGAGTTCCAGCTACCAATGACCCCATATCGAGGCTGATAACTTGCTTGTCCTGTAAGGTTTCGGGAACATCTTGGTTGATAATACGTTGAGCTAGACCTTCTGCGATCGCAGTTTTACCAACTCCTGGTTCTCCAATCAACACTGGGTTATTCTTAGTACGGCGACCGAGAATTTGGATCGCCCGCTCAATTTCCTTTTCACGACCAACTACGGGGTCAAGTCTGCCTTCTTGGGCTAATTTGGTCAAATTTCTGCCAAACTCTTCCATAGTTAGCGGTTGGGTGCGCTTTTGACTACCACTACCAGCAAAAGCTGGTGCATTTTCACCCAAACGGCGAACTATGGCACTGCGGACACTCTTGAAATCAACCCCTAGATTTTGTAGTACTTTGGCGGCGACACCTTCACCAGCCTCGGTCAATCCCAAGAGTAAGTGTTCAGTGTTAATGTAATTCTGTCCCAGACTATGAGCTTCTTTAAACGATTGCTCAAAGAGGCTTTTTACTTTAGGAGTAAAAGGAATTTCTGGTGGTACAAAGCCAGAACCCCTACCAATAATTTTTTCTACCTCGCGACGTGCGTCTTTGAGGGTAACGCCTAATTCGGCCAGCACTTTAGCAGCAACCCCAGTTCCTTCTCCCATCAAACCCAGGAGAATTTGTTCTGTTCCTACAAAGTTGTGTCCCAGGCGACGGGCTTCCTCCTGAGCTAACATAATTACTCTAATGGCTTCGGAAGTGAAGTGTTCAAACATAATGGGTTCTTGCTCCCTCGCTGCTTCGACTTTGGGTGAGATAAAATTCACCCTCATCTAAAGTTTTTTGTATTTTCTTAAGAACAATGTAACTTTATTTAAAGTTAGCTGGCAGTGGTGAGAGCCGTAAGACATCAGGTGTACTTGCCGTCTAGTAGGAGTGCTAAGTGGAGTACGGGAAATTCAAGAGTTGCAAAGTTGACAGTTAAGCTTTCGGTATTTGACAATTTTCTTTTGTCTGTTTTGTTTTCTACTGTCAGCTAAACTTAAAACTCAGGACTTAGCACTCTCAACTCAGGACTGACAATGACTGAAGCAACGGCAGGTAAAGACCAACAACATCCACTTTATAACCGCGATCGCCCCCTTATTGATATTTTACTCGCTCAAGAGGCAACAGACTATAACTTAGCAGAATTGGCTAGACTGCGAATGCGCTATCAAGGGTTTCCAGGGGCGAGAGACATCCAAAAAGACCTAGATAAAGCCTTGCAACAGTGGGGTTTGACTGAAGCCGAGCTTTTTGAGAAAACTCGCAAAATCCACGATTTGGGTGGAATTTACAAAAGCCGTGGCAAGAAAGATGAACAGGATTGGAATTAGTTATGGAAAATAGGGCATTGGGAATTGGGAATTTAGTTATTCTTTTGCATTCCTAACTCCTGACTCAGCCCTAGAATGACGATCGCTAATTCTGCGCTTTTGCCTAATCCAAATGTCACTGTGAGTTGTCCACCATGTTTTTCTTCTATAATTTACTGGGAAGTGGCTAATCCTAAAACAGTATCTTTACTTACTGATTTAGTAATAAATAAATAACCAAATAGTTTTTGGAATACTAAAATAAACCTTGCGATCGCTAGCTCGTTTCCAGAACGAGATGAGTTTAGACAAGTCTTCTTAGTAGTCTAAATCGATTGTGGCGATCGCTTCCTCAATTTCTGCTCCCTGCTCAGGAAAGGTTTGCCAATAAAGCTAGATGGCTGCCAGAGAATCATAAAAATTGAAATACAGCAGATTTCAAGCAAAGTGAGGTACACAAGCGAAGTCTGTTACCCAAGTATAAAGCGTATTTACTCCTGAATTCTGAATTCTGCTGTATGTTAGGAATTTGTCTTAGCAAAAGTATTACATTTCTGAGGATCGCCCGTTTGGATACCTTGTTTAAACCAACGAACCCTTTGGGCTGAACTACCATGTGTAAAAGATTCTGGCACAGTATAGCCTCTAGCTTGTTTTTGCAAGCGGTCATCTCCAATACTGCTAGCTGCGTTCAATGCTTCTTCAATATCACCTGTTTCCAGAATTTGCCGTGAGCGTTGAGCATGATTTGCCCAAACGCCTGCAAAACAGTCTGCTTGTAATTCTAATCGCACAGAAAGCTGATTTGCTTGCGTCTGATTCACTTGGTTCTGCAAACCTCTAACTTGCTGCGAAATTCCAAGTAAATTTTGGACATGATGCCCAATTTCATGAGCAATCACGTATGCTTGAGCAAAATCTCCAGGTGCCTGATATTGAGTCTTCAAATCGCGGTAAAAACTCAAGTCAATATACACCTTTTGATCGCGTGGACAATAAAACGGCCCAACTGCTGAACGTGCAAATCCACAAGCAGACTCCACCGCTCCTGAATAAAGAACTAACTTTGGTTCTACATAAGTTTCTCCGTCTCGCCGAAACAACTCACTCCATGTATCTTCTGTATCAGCCAGTACAACAGATACAAAATCCGCCATTTGATCTTGAGTTTGAGATCCTGTTCTTTGAGGTGACTCAGCTATCGGGCTATCACTTGGTGGGGAATCTTGTTGCCAAAGGGCACTGGGATCACCACCCAATAGTAAAACCAGTAGCGATATGAGTGCCGCTCCTACACCTCCACCCACGACAGGAGCAGAAATCTTCATCCCACGCCGATCTTCAACATTTGTACTCCGACGACCTATTTGCCAACGCATAATTACTGCTTACCAAACTCATAAAAAATACGGCTTGAATTAGGTAGGATGAAATCTACACAAGCCTTTTAGCTATACAAATAAATATTACTTATTTTATATATCGATCTCGTCTGCCTACGGACAAAGCATAAGTAAAGGACAGTCAGCCTTTAGGAAGGTTTTGTTAAACAGGTTGTCCATCAAATCACACAGAATTCCCGGACTCCTTATAGGGAAAACCACAGTAAGAACAGAAGCGAAATTTCAAAGGCGTAATTTGCATTCCATGACCAAGCTGTGAGAATTTAGGATATCAACACAGGGGAATGTCGTTATGTCTGCGTTGGACATAGACATGTAGTTGAGGCTGTCCCATGTCACTCACTAATAATAATTCTGCATCAGTTAGAGGTCTTTCGTCTTGGTGTATTCACTTTTTGCTACTACTAATTATTTATAATAATTATTACACCTGTACTGCTTGCCCTGCTTGGGTGGCAATAAATGCGGTATTCAAAGAAATGTTACGAATACTGCCACCTGCCACATTTAATATCTGTATAAGAATGGCTATTGTTTAGCAAAATGACTTGTACCATTGAGGGTGTTATTGCCTACCTAATGAGGGAGAGAATGTATTTTATTACTAAGGATAGTTTTGAGTTGAACCAACTCGTATTTAATATAACATGTACTGAAGAATCAACTTTCTCAGTGATTAATCTTTCCCCTGCGACCAAGGAGTAATAATGGCTTTAATTCAATATCAACGTGCTGTAGGCGTATTTACTCATCGGATAGATGCAGAGCAGGCAATACATGAGTTGAGAGATTCTGGCTTGGCGATGGAGAAAGTATCTGTAGTTGTACAAAATTCAGATCGTAATCATGAGATTGTCGATAATGAAGTTAAAGAGGGCACTGGTGATAAATCTGATGAAGGTGCAACAGTAGGAGGGCTTTCAGGGGGCGCTGTTGGTGGGTTAACTGGTTTATTAGTGGGTCTTGGGACTTTAGCAATCCCTGGAGTTGGCCCAATAATGCTGGCTGGAGCAGCAGCAACTGCTTTGGTTACAACCCTTGTTGGAGCAAGTATTGGTGCTGCCACTGGGACTTTTGCTGGTGCATTAGTTGGTTGGGGAATGTCGTCAGAGCAAGCTAGAGCATATAACGAGCGAGTAGAGGACGGACACTATTTAATAATCGTGGATTGTACATCTTTTGAAATCGCTAAAGTACAAGAAATACTACAGCGTTGGGGTATTGAAGAGTTTGGCATTTACGAGCATCTCAACAGTGAATATGAAACTACAAATTATCTGACCACAACAACTTCTGCTACTGCCATTCCTAATAAAAGTGGGATGATGTCTAAGTATGGTGTTAGTTGCTTTAATAGCATAGATAATGCTGAAGCGGCAATTAAGGATATGTGTGTCGCAGGTTTTTCATTAAACCAGATTTCCTTAATTTCCAAAGACTTTTCTCAATTGGTTGGGTCAACAGGCATTAATTTAAGTGAACGCTTTGACGCTATGAGGTTAGGAATAGCAGATGAGTGGGCACGCTTTTACAATGAGCAAATAGAGCAAGGCAATTACATACTTATCATTAGTGGCACAGATAATGAGCAAGATATAGCTAGCTCTATTCTGTGTAATTATGGGGTTCAAGAGTGTCAAATTTATGACCCAATGTTAATTCGTTCTTAAAAGCGGGTGCTGTCATTCATGGGAGCAAACTTATTTGAGTTTTGGAAGATACAGCAGAATTCAGAATTCAGGAGTAATATGATGTCCGGGTAATTAACCATAATAACCGGAACCCTACCCTGCAAAAGTTGCGCTTTAGCTCCCCTCCCGAAGAGCGGGGAGGGGTTGGGGGTGGGGTTCTTTTATTATGGGTGATTTGGCGGACATGATATAAAACATAATACAGTCCAGAATGAGCAACAAAACCCAGATGTAAAGACGTGATAAATCGCGTCTTGAAAGACCAATTATCTACACCAATAACCCTTAAGCCAAGGGTATTGGAGTAAAACACGCTTTATATCTCAATACGCTTGGGTTAAGCATTTTTTCTCTTCTCTGTGTTTCGCGCCAGTTGCTTCTCCCAAGGGGAGACGCTGCGCGAACAAGTCGGGGAACCGCAAGGGCGCACTGGCTTCTCTGCGCCTCTGCAGTTCGTTAAAAAAGTTGACTTTGACAAAGAGTTTTAGCCTTAACCCAAGCGTATTGCTTTATATCTGGGTAACAGACTTAGCTTGTGTAGCTCACTTTCCTTAAAATCTGCTGTATCAATAAGCAATAGCTTTTGCAGCCTGAAAACCTTACTGTACAAAGAATCGACACCAGTCAACAAAATAATGCGGTTTTCAAGGTTATGGCGATTGGTGTCGATGAGCTTCAACACATTTATCTGACAGTAAAATATCTTACTTAAAATTCTCAACAGTTCGGCTTCGCTCAGGGTCAGCAGTGAGCGAAGCCGAAGGGTCAACCTGTATTGCCTCTTTCTCCGTCTTTAGTTGCTCCCGTTGCTTGCTATACTCTCGCAGCTGCTTCAAAAGGTTTTCTTGGGATGAGTTCGGGATAGACAGACTGGGACTTGGTTGAAGATCGGTGTCGGTACTTGCAAAATTAGCCGCTGAGGGATTAATTTCGTAGACTGGTAGCGACTTGTCATTAAACATCGCCTGTTGGGTTGGTGCTGGGGTAGGAATTAGATTCTTTGGTTTGCTCACAGCAGCTTTTACCGAATCTAGAGTAGTAGCAACCTGCACTTGTTGCTGCATCTGTTGTGTAGAAGATACTAAACCACTTAAACCATTCACCAATTGCCGCAGATTTTTACGGAAATTAGGATCGCCTGTCAATTCATCTAAATCAGATGTAATTTTTTGGGTATTTTCAAAGGTTACTCGTGCTGAATCTAAAGTTTGTTGCAGCAAGACCGCATTCTTGGGATCGTTTAGGGTTTTAGAAGCATCACGTAAATTAGCTGAGGCTTGGGCTGCATTTGCTGAAAGCGTTTCTAAATTGTTGAGTAATTCTCCTTGAGTCAATCGATTCACAGATGGTGATAAGCTACTGACTGTAACCTGCAATTGGTTGCTGGTTTCGGTGATATTGTTCAACGCACCAACCAGCGTCGAACGATTTGTTGTCAACAGATTATCCAGGTTGTTCAGCAATCGATTTGCTTGAGTTGCAGTTGCACCGAATTTATTTACTGTTTGATTGGCGGATGCATTAAGTTGGTTTGTCGCCCGTTGCACTGAATTAGCCGTAGCAGAAAAGGTATTAAGTTGTAGTCGTAAGCTTTTGGTCAAACCTTGTAAATCCTGACTTAACTCAGTAAAACTGGATGCTGCGCCTGTGGTAGTTTCTAGAACCCTATTGACATTTCGATAAAATTTTGGATTATTGTATGCACCGGCTAACTCAGTTGAACTGCGAATTAGTGCATCAACACTGATGCCAACCTGACCTTTTAAGCGAGAGCCATTACAGACGATGAGACTGGTATCACAACTTTTTTCTAGGGGTTTAGCAAGCACAACCCCAGCAGGTAAGGTTGTTTTTGGTGTAATGTCGATAATACTTTCGCTAATTAACCCGCTTTGATTAGCTTCCACCACTACATCGCGAGGGATAATTAGGTCAGTTTGGGGAATTTCAATCTCTACATCAATGGCATTTGCCCCTGGTCGAAGCTGGGAAATAGTTCCTACCTTAACGCCACGATAGCGAACTGCTGCTCCCTTTTGCATTCCGCCAGCGTTAGCAAATTCTACAATAATTTTGTATGAACGGCCAGCAGCGGTGAATCTATTTAACCACAGAAAGAGTAATCCAAATACCCCTAGTCCTAGCAGGAGTAATAACCCCACAGAACCTTCTCTAAATGTTCGCCCAGACGCGAAGCGACTTGTCATAAGACCTCGCATTTTTTTGCCTCCACCAACAACCAACAACCAATTAGGAGTTAAAAGTTAGGAGTTAGTAGTTAAATTTAACTTTTTACTCCTCACTTTTAAGTTTCTAGCCGGCGACTTTAATCGGGCCTTGAACACTTCCACTGATAAATTGTCTGATCAAGGGATCTTCTGTGTTGTATATTTCACTAACTGTACCTTGCCACTGCACTTTACCTTCATAGAGAAATATAAGTCTATCAGATGTACGGCGGATAGTGCTGTCCTGGTGGGTAACAACGGCATAAGTACTACAAACTCCATGTAAACATTGCAAGTGGCGGATTAAATCTTCGATTACTGTCGAGGCAATGGGATCGAGTCCGGCTGTTGGTTCGTCGTATAGTAGAACTTCTGGCCCTTCACTGGGAGTGTCGGGGTTAGACATAATCGCACGGGCAAAACTCACCCGTTTGCGCATTCCCCCGGAAAGTTCGGCTGGGTAAAGTTCGCCTATTTCTGGCAAACCTACCATCTCCAATTTTTCTTTTACCAAATCTCGGATGCGCGATCGCGGCAGCTTTGAATTTTGATAAAGTAAAAATCCCACATTCTCCTCCACTGTCAGCGAATCAAATAGCGCCGCCTGCTGAAACACCATACCAATGCCAACCTGCTGGCGGCCATCTTCAATCAAACCCTCTCGCCGCACTCCTTGCACATAAATTTCTCCTTCATCGGGACTAAGTAACCCCGCTATTACTCGTAAGATAGTTGATTTCCCAGTCCCTGATGGCCCAATAATCCCCAGTGATTCTCCCCGGTAAATAGTTAAGTCTATATTATCTAGAACTTTATGGTTACCAAAGGACTTAGAAACACCTTTCAGTTCAATCAATGGTTCAGTCATTAGTTATTAGTCATTGGTCATTGGTCATTGGTCATTAGTCAGTAGAAAATAAACAAATGACTACTGAGAACTAACAAAGGACAAATATGCCAAATAGTGATTTCATAGTTATTGGTAGGACATTGTATAGTGTATTATAAGTACATAATTAGCATTCTGATTAGTAAACTTTATTTTTTAGCATAATATTTAGTTATTGGCGATGTTTATCGTCTCAAAATACCCTCAACACAAGGCTGACGAAGACACCGTAGTAATTAAACATCTCAGTGATGTGAAAATAAGATTCCAGTTTTCTGTAGACATAAGTAAACTCATTTATATAGTATTACTATAGTACTTAAGGTTATAACTACTTCAGAGAAAAGTTACAGCAAAAAAAGCTCATTAAGTAGGTTAATACAAGATATAAAAATCAGATTTAATTTATGAAGCTCGAAAGGTTCTAACTTCTGGCTTTTTATAGTAGGTCAAACACATATTTTTCCTCAATTATTAAGTATGGCAATAAAAAATTATTTTGATCCCATCCAAAGTTATTGGAATTAGCATAATTATTAGATAAGGGGAGAGGATAATAGTATTATTTTTCAATTTGATAATTAGCAAATTCACAAATTATTTATTATTGTAACAATAACTGTTAAAAATCAAAATCTAAATTATGAGTAGCCAGTTAGAACAGTTTGCAAGTGATAATTCCTCTGGTATTTGTCCTGAAGCACTGGAATATATAATTAGGGCAAATCAAGGTAGTGTTCCAGCTTATGGAAATGATGAATGGACTCAAAAAGCAACAGATTATTTTCGTGAACTCTTTGAAATTGATTGTGAAGTATTTTTTACCTTTAATGGTACGGCCGCAAATTCTTTATCGTTAGCTGCTCTTTGTCAGTCATATCACAGCGTCATTTGCCATGAGACATCTCACATAGAAACAGATGAATGTGGCGCACCTGAATTTGCATCTAATGGCTCTAAACTGCTACTTGCTCACGGTAAAAATGGCAAATTAACATCAGATGCTATAGAGGCAATTGTTACTAAACGCACTGATATTCATTATCCTAAACCTAAAGTTATTAGCATTACACAATCAACTGAATTAGGAACTTTATATTCTATTGAAGAACTTTTAAATATTAAAGAAGTTGCAAACAAATATAACTTAAAGATTCACATGGATGGCGCTCGTTTTGCAAATGCAGTTGCCGCTATGAATAAAAGCCCCGCTGAAATTACTTGGAAAACTGGAGTGGATGTATTGTGCTTTTGTGGTACTAAGAATGGAATGGCATTAGGTGAAGCCATTCTTTTCTTCAACAAAGCGCTAGCAGAGGATTTTGATTATCGATGCAAGCAAGCAGGCCAGCTAGCTTCAAAAATGCGGTTTATTTCTGCTCCCTGGTTGGGTTTATTAGAAACTGGTGCTTGGCTAAAAAATGCCAGACACGCTAATCAATGTGCTGAATACTTAGAAAATCAACTATTAAACATAGAAGGAGTTGACTTGATGTTTCCTAGAGAAGCCAACGCCGTATTTGTAAAATTATCTGAAGAAGTCATTCACAGCTTAAAAGCAAAGAACTGGCAGTTTTATACATTTATTGGTGTGGGAGGAGTACGTTTTATGTGTTCTTGGAACACTACTCAATCAAGGATTGATGAATTAGTTGGTGATATTAAAAACGCAAAAAAGTAAGCGAATTAGCCTACTTATATCATTTTTGCATAAGTTAGTTATGATTCCCATAGTCATTGCACCCTACCATTAAATCTGACTTTTCACGGGATGTGGAAAAGTCAGATCAAATGTTGTTTTGGAATTAGAGAAAAATTCGTAACCGTAAGCGCGTTTGCGATCGCAGGACAAGCACAAATTTTTTTTCCACCAGTCCAACAAATAGCTTGTCACTTTTAGCACCGAATTTCAATTACTGTATTGTATATACTGTACTTTGTCCATAATCCTTTATGAGCAAGCTTTTTGAGACTTAATGGCAAAAGTCAGGTCTAAGAGAAAAAGGTAAGAAATCTATAAAGTGTAAAGTATTGTTGCACAAGCGTTTCTTTTAGGTACGACCTTGCAACACTTTTGCGGGGTTGTACCAGTCGCAATTGGGAGAGCCAAACCAATGCTACAAAGAAGGTTATCTAATACTGGTTCGTTAGTAAATAGCCCTCTTTTATCACTTTCAGGAGAGAATAATCTGGAAGGCTTACAACATAAGATTTTTACCAAAAATATTGATTTCAGCCATTCTGTTAGAAAATAAACGCTCAAATGCGCGTTCTATCTACAGTTCAAAATTTGGCTCTTATTTTTCTTTTCTCAGAGTGACAGAAGAGGGATAGGTAGGCACAATTAAACCAAACTGTATAAACTTATATAAAACACCATAAACGCTTTGAATATAAGCTCTTAAGCGATTTATATCTATTAATATATTTGTATTTTTTTTTAGCGTCCACCTACTTATTAAGCCTTTAAGCTTGGATATAAAATTTATAAATTTTCTCAAAATAGATTTTATAAATCAACAATATCCTTCATACTTTAAAGCAGTAATCCTACGTAAAATTTAAGGAAGGGATGCCAATGACATCTCTATTACAGCGACTAAGTGCAGAACGAAATCGCAGATTTGTAGGGCGTGGGCGGGAAGTGGAGCTATTTATTGATGCGATCGCATCAACAGAATTACCTTTTCACATTTTGCACGTCTTTGGCCCTGGTGGTGTGGGCAAGACAACCCTTATGCAGCAGTTTTTACGGTTTTGTGAACGGTCAAAAATATCAACTATCTACGTAGAAGGACGTAATATAGAAGCTGTACCAGAATCTTTTGTTAGCACGTTGCGTTCCTTGATGGGATTGAATGAATCAGATTCTCCTTTAGATGTGCTAGCCCAAAGACAAGAACGTAATGTAATTTTAATTGATACCTATGAAGCTATTACCCAGCTAGATGAATGGTTGCGAGAAGTATTCTTACCCCATTTGTCTGTTAATACCTTAATTGTAATTGCTGGACGCAATCCCCCCTCATCTGGTTGGTGTAGCGATCCAGGTTGGCAAGCTTTGATGCACACCTTGCCCCTACGCAATCTTACCCCAGAAGAAAGTCAAACTTATCTCACCACACGAGATATTCCCACCACACAACACCAGGCGATTCTAGATTTGACCCACGGACATCCTCTAGCATTATCTTTGGTTGCTGAGGTGTTTGCTCAGGGAAAAGAAATCTCTTTTCAAGCAGAATCTGCTCCCAATATTGTTAAAACACTGTTGTCAAGATTCATAAAAGAAGTGCCAACGCCCGCACACCGTATGGCTTTAGAAGCTTGTGCGGTGATCCGGCTGACTACCGAAGCCGCACTAAATCAAATATTGGCTGTGCCTCAAAATATTTTGGCTGGTGAGGCTCACTCTTTAGGGGAAATACTTGATGTTCACGATTTATTTGAGTGGTTGCGCGAATTGTCGTTTATCGAATCAGGGCAATTGGGTTTATTTCCTCACGATTTAGCACGCGAAGTTTTAATTGCTGACTTGCGTTGGCGTAATTCAGAATTCTACACGGAATTACACCACCGAGCGCGTCGATATTATACTAAACGACTAGGACAAACCCAAGGGCAAGAAAAGCATCGAGTGCTACTTGATTATATTTTTTTGCATCGGGATAACTCGGCAATTCGATCCTGTTTCACTTGGGGTGAGCAAAGTAGTTTATTGACAGACTCACTACGGGAAACTGACAAAACCGCACTGCTGGGGATGGTGGCAGAATATGAAGGCGAAGAATCAGCAAAAATAGCAGCTCGCTGGTTGAAGCGCCAACCGCAGAATGTAGTAGTATTTCGTGACTTGCACTCCGAACCTGCGGGATTTGCAATGATGGTGGCATTGCAGACAGCAACTGTTGAAGATTTGAGTGCAGATCCGGGCGCTTTGGCATCTTGGCAATATCTCCAAACCCATGCACCATTACGCCCTAGTGAAGGTGCAACTATTTTCCGCTTCTGGATGGCGCGGGACACCTATCAAGCTGTTTCCCCCACCCAAAGTCTAATTTTCATTAATTTTGTGCAGTATTTTCAGAAAACACCGGGGTTAGCATACACTTTCCTACCTTGTGCCCAAGCAGATAGTTGGACAGCAATGTTGAACTACTTCGACTTAACACGACTTTCTGAAACTGATTTTACAGTTGAGGGAAGACAATATGGTGTTTATGGGCATGACTGGCGAATTGTCTCACCTGCCGCATGGCAGGAAATTTTGGCCCGAAAAGAGGTTACAACTGCCGGAGAATCTGTAGATAATACTCTAGTCGGTGAACCTCTGTTAGTTCTTAGTCAACCAGAATTTGTGGAGGCGGTGCAGAATGCGTTACGTAACTTTAGTTGTCCCGATGTATTACAGAATAATCCATTAGTGCGATCGCGAAGCGTACAAGAAGTGTTCTCGCGCTTAGTGTCAGAACAAGTTGCCACAAAAGCAAGTATGAGCAAGAGTCCAAAGGAGACGCAACTCTCCGAGCAGCCGGACTCTGGGCACCTACGCGATGCCTGCGGTGGGCAAAGTCAACGTGTTAACGTTTTACAAAATCTGGTGAAACAAGCAGTTGAATCCTTACAATCATCCCCGCGTGATGAAAAACTCTACCGCGCTGTTTATCGAACTTATTTAAATCCCGCCCCCACGCAAGAACAAGCAGCTGAGTTACTAGATTTGCCTTTCAGTACCTATCGCCGTCATCTGAAAGCTGGGATGACGAGAGTTACAGATATTTTATGGCAAAGAGAAATTAGCTAATGAGCGAAAATTACGAGTGCAGAGTGCGAAAAAACGAATGATTAATCTTGTTTATATTACTTGTTAGGATTGGAGCAAAAATTGTAAGGAAAGCGTATTAATTACGCGAACCAATACTGCGTAGGTTTTGCCTAAAAAATAAAAATGTGTAGGTTGGGTTAAGGAGCGAAACCCAACCTACAAATATTCTTAACCGAGCAGTATTGTTACACTTTCCTTAGCACGCAGAAAAAAAAGATAGCCACCAGATCCCCAAACCATAGTAGTATCAACGACAAAGCGTTCTTGGGTAAATACTGATGGCTATGCCTCAATTAAATCACAATCAATAAATGCGCGCAATTGCATTTACTTCTCAGTTAATATAGGACCCACTAGCGCTAACACTTCATCCTTTGTAGCAAAGCCATCGAAAGCTTCACTAGCGAACGGAATTGGACTACCAAGACGATTCTCGTTGTAGATTACTTCACTTACATTCCTAATCCACGGTCGTACGTCTACACCGTAAAAAGTCTGCCGCAGGTATCGTATTCCAGCAGCATGTCGGGCTTCTATACTGTGGATTTCTAGAGCGGCGGCTAGCACCGTTTTGCCAGATGGACCGGCAGCAAGCAAGTTTTGTACCTGTCCCTTATAAGCTGCTACTCCTGTGTCTTCAACGAACTGTAGGGCAAGTAAAAAGTCTTCCGGTTTAGCAAATGGGTTGCGTTGAAGTATGGCATCGTAGTTGGGATTAGCTGGGATAGTAATTCCATCTGGATTACCTCCTAAAGATTTCAGTACAGCTGATAGATCAGTAACGTGTTGAGTTTCATCCTTTCCATAAGAGATGAGAGCGTTTTTGGCTACCTTTGGGAGACTGCTCAATCCGCCATTTTGGGTTGCAGTAATTGCACGGCGATAAAAATCAGCTTCCAGTTTTTCCAACGTTAGGGCATATTCAACAACTTCTTTAGGGTTCAGCACTGTCCCATGAGCATAGGCTGGTATTGCTGGAATTAACAACAGAGACAGAAAGGTAATTAGAGGCAGGATAAGAACTATACCCCAAACTCTTGCTACCAGACAGCGGAATAGTCCACTGGAAGTACTGAGGTTTGCAACTATTTGTGTCGCCAAATCTAAAAGGGTTTTCATCTTCGAGTAACTCCTTAAGTTAGGCGACGAGAGCGCCATTGATTGGGTTGTTCAATATATTCAAAGAGCCAACAATCGCCACAATCTGTTTAGGCGTGTATAACTCATCGTAAGCATTTCCCTTGACTGGATTTAGTGCGGGAACTAAGTTAGCATCATTCACTGCACGCTCTATATCTAACTCAGTGGTGGGTCGCTTTAGGAGAGCACGTACACCTGCTGTATGACGTGCTTCTACAGACACAATAGAACCAGCGGCAAGCAAGTATGTGGGGTTTTTCAGGCTGGTTCCCGCACCATTGTAAGCATGAACACCCGTGTCTTCCAAGGACACAGCTGTATTCAAGATGGTGTTGCGATCTTTGAGAACAGCATTTAACCCAGCTTGATTAAAGCTGAGGTCTTTCGTTTGAAATTTCGCATTTGCACCAAGCACCTGGCGGAGAAAAGTTACGTGCGAGGCTTCATGAGAGCCTATGGCTTGGAGATAGTCAAACTCTTTTTTGTCTTTAATTTTGCCAGATCTAAGAGCAAATAAATAGAATGCTGCTTCCAGCTCTTCCAATAATAGAGCAAAGTTAAGGATGCCAACATCATTAGCAGCAAATGTCAGAGTTTTGGTTGAGCTAATAGTGTGTGCCGTTAGCTTGTTAGGTAATATCGTTAGGGCTGCTGCACCAAAACTACAAAAACCCCATTTTAATAAGGCACGTCGCGAGGTGGAAGATAACTTCCTATTCATGTTGTTGTCTCCTAAAAAAGTCAGTTTTTATTTACCTACTCGCTAGTAGTTAAGGATAATTACACACATTTCTATTAATTACTGGGCCTATCCGTAGCAGGGCAGAAATGAACACCCAAGCGAGATTGACGCCTAGTTTATTATTAGAAACACTGTTAACTTACGCTTTCTTGCTTTTTTTTCTTTCTCAATAGAGCGGCTGTAGATAAAAAACCCGACGTTAATATACCCAACCCAAAAGAGGATTCAGGGACTGCTGCAATACTAGTTTGAACTCCGGTGAGGGTAATTGTATAACTCCCACCGTTCAATCTCAGACCGTCAAATTCGCTAAGTGGAGATCCGCCACCTGCACCAGTTGGACTGTAAACTCCCACTCCATCAAAGGAGACTTCAGGGAAACGCGGGAAAATATCCCCCCCAGCACTAACAGGATAGTAATCAAAACCAGAAATGGCTAAGTAATAGATTCCTGATTGGTTAGGGGAAAAACCACCTATTGGCAGAGTTGCCTGTGTTGAATTAGAGCTTTCGTTGTCGTTAGCAAAAATGCCTTTGCCGCTTGAGTCGAACAAATACAACTGCGGGTCTGCAAGGGTGCCTGGATTAATTGCTGTCGTAGCCGAGAATAGCTTTCCCTCAGTTAGAAAGATTTGGAATATGTCAGCATCGGGAGTTGCTTGAGAAATTTTCCCAGAGATTGACTCCAACGGTAGTAATCCCGATGGAATGATTTGGGCTGTACTCAAACTCTCGCCTGCATCTCCAATTTCCGTTAACGTGACAGCCTGTGCTTGATTTGATGTCAGTACAGCAATCAGTACTGAGATTGCCGTCCCCCATACAAATTTGTTCACTACATATAAATTAGTTTCAGTATTTAAGTCTAAAGGGTTACTTACGTACCTCAGCATCGCGCTTGTGAAGCTTACTGTCCAGTCCAAAAAGTAGTTATTTATTGCTCATTTATTGCTCATTTATTGCTCATTTATTGCTAAAATTCCCTAGCCGAGGGAGCAATCCCCCAAAGTTAGATCGGGCTTTAATTCTCAGTTAGATAGCTATATTCTCAATAAACACAGCTATTTCGCTGCAATGCCTGCCTCAGGCTATACCTACGCACTATTAAATAGGTGATTTATACCCCTAATTTTTAGCACCTCACAAAATCAGGACTCTCAAACACAAACAAATCTGTGAGATCCGCAGCAGTCAGCTTAGTGGCTAGAAAAGTTGTGTCTTGGTGGTCTGAAGCCAAAGCTTTAAAAGTTGCATAGTTAGGACTACGAGCAAAATAGCGACAAATGCCACTAGGGGACGAAAAAAATGAGTAGCTTGAGTCCAATATAGCGATCGCTTGATGGAAAGAATTACCATATTTTGGACTGCTTTATCTACGAGTAATCTGCCTTTAGTTGGTATATAAAGAGGTGATACTCCGAGCATTTATTTTCATAGTTGCCCTTTTTGAGGTGTTTAGCCTCTACTGTTGGTGTGGAAATAGGAAGTTGATTTGGATTTCAAAAAAGACTGAGGCTATTACCGAAGCGCTTCACAGCTTATTTGCTCTTACTACTCATTTTCCAGACCAAAACTTGCTCATTCCTTGCTCACCCTTGTCTATATTGATTTTCAGCTAAGGAATAAAAATTACATTCTGACTTTTTGATTACTTGTGCTGATTTCCATCAATAAAACCCTCATAAAATCTCTGAGTCCATTGATTAATATCTATGTCAATCATCTAGTGCGGAAATGTCTTTTTACCCTGCCTGTGCTTGGCAATTTCTTTACGCTTGTGTTTTTCAATAGGCGTTTCAAAGTGACGATGCTTTCTCGTCTCTGGAAAAATCCCAGCCGAAGAACGTGGAGTAATTAGGTTTTTAACGTTTCAACCACCTTATCCACGAGTTCCATTGGATCAATTGGCTTGGTAATAAAAAGTTGAAAACTTGCTTTTAAAATATGCTGTTCATTTACAATTTTGAATGTTGCCACAAACCCAAATGTTTATTTTTAGCATTAGCTTCTGCAATTAAAAATTGGGTTTTGCTTTCAGAGCAATTTTGTAAAGATTCTTGGTCAACAACGGCATTATCTGACTCTACCAAAAGGAGATTTACTGACCGATTATCTGCAAACACTTCACCCGCTGGACGACCATTTTTAACTTGTTCTGTGCTTCTAATCACGACAGGAGTTTGAGGTGGTAATAGCTGTTTTAGCCTTTGTGTTGCTGCTAAACCATAGCGCTTATCAGTTGCCTCTGGTGCGTTAATACAGGTTAACTTGACTGTAGTTGTTTGTCCTGCATTATCTTTAACCAAAATTGTGTTCCCGTCTACAACACCAACTACTGTACCTAGTACCAAAACTATTTTAAGTAATTCCATTACTTTGTATGTAATATTTTATGCAAAAACATAATTTTATTTCAATACTTAGGTTACTAGTGTGATTTAGCTCACAATTTGCAAGCACAAGTAAAAGTAATAATTTGGGTGTTTTTGAGCATCTTTTACTGCTAATGATTGACCCATTTTGATAACAGTACCAGTTAGGAAACCATGTAGTGAATAAATATGTTCGCCTTCGCCCATTTCGAGACTACTGGCTAAAACAGTTTCAAACCCCTCTTGGCAAAAGGTAACAACTGTCCAATCAACTCCAATAAGTTCGCTGACTCCGCAAGCAATATTGTGCAAATAGTTACCCAGTTCGCCAGTTCAAAGAAGATAAACGTGCTATTATTTACCGCTCACGCTGCCAAGTTTGCTTGTGCGACAACATTTTCTCATCACTGGTTTTGCTCATAGATGCCTATTGGATGGGTACAGGGAATAGGGAATAAAAAATAAGGAATCCTATAGTACGATGAAATTTAAGTCGTATGATTTTAGTGACTTGACTTTTTGGAGATATTTTTAATTCTGTATTAGCCATCTTTAATGCTTTAACACAGCCTTGTATTTTAATAGTTTTCACTCCTAACTTCTAACTTTATTTATATGCCAGAACAACAGTGGACTATAACAGTAACTGAACAACCACCAAAGTGGTTTATCCAAGCAGTAAAACAGTATACACCTGTATCAAATGGACTGTATGCAGCGCAGTTGTTGTGGCAACGAGGCATTAAAGATCGTCAACAATTAACAGCTTTTATCAACTATAAAGCTTATCAACCAGCAAGTCCCTTTGAGTTTGGGCAAGAAATGCATCTGGCGATCGCACGCTTGCGACAAGCATATAATACTAAAGAAAAAATCGCCATTTGGGGAGATTTCGACGCTGATGGGATTACCGCTACATCGGTACTTTGGGATGGATTGGGGCAGTTTTTCGCTCCAAATACCCAGTTAATTTACTATATTCCCAATCGCCTGAAAGAATCCCACGGACTTAATAATCAAGGCATTGATAATTTAGCAAAACAAGGTTACAAATTAATAGTTACTTGCGATACAGGTAGCACAAACATTGAGGAAATTATCTATGCTAAACAGTTAGGCATAGATGTAATAGTTACAGACCATCACACCTTACCAGCCGAACGTGCACCCGTTGCAGCGATTATCAATCCCCGTTATTTACCAAAGGAACATCAGCTATTTAATCTTTCTGGGGTGGCGGTAGCTTATAAGTTGGTAGAAGCACTATATCAAAGCCTGCCCAATGTTGCCAAATATCCCATAGAAGATTTATTAGATTTAGTTGCAGTCGGATTAATTGCTGACTTAGTGCAGTTAAGTGGAGATTGTCGCTACTTGGCACAGATGGGAATTCAACGACTGCAAGAAGATTTTAAACAGCCAGCAGCAGCGCGACGGCGGCCAGGTGTAGGAAGATTATTAGAATTGTGCCAGAAAAGTGGCGATCGCCCCACAGATATTTCTTTTGGTTTGGGCCCAAGAATTAACGCCGTTAGTCGCATCCAAGGTGATGCCTGTTTCTGCGTGGAATTATTAACTAGTCGGGATGTCAAACGTTGTAACGAACTCGCCGAAGTTACAGAACTCGCCAACGCTCGCCGCAAATCTTTACAAAAAGATGTGCAAGCACAAGTGGCACAAAAACTTACTCAATTAGACTTATCAACCACCAGCGTCATTGTCCTAGAAGATGCCCAATGGCCTGCGGGTGTATTGGGCTTAGTCGCCGGACAGGTAGCACAAGAAACTGGTCGCCCGACGATTTTGTTGAGTACAGAGGGACTGGGGACTGGAGACTGGGGACTGGGGACTGAGGAGGAATTTTCCCAATCCCCAATCCCTAATCCCCAATCCCTAGCTCGTGGTTCTGCTCGTTCGGTGAATTCTGTCGATTTATACCAATTGGTGAAAGACCAAGCACATTTGTTACACCGCTTTGGGGGACATCCCTTTGCAGCGGGTTTGAGTTTGTTGGTAGAGAACATTCCTTTATTTACAGCGGCGATTAATCAGCAGTTGCGGCAATCTTTAGGTAGTACAACTCTAACGCCAACTGTACAAGCAGACTTGACGGTAACAGTTGCAGACTTAGGGAAAGAGTTATTTTTGGAACTGAAACTGCTAGAACCTTGTGGAATGGGTAATCCTGTTCCGAAATTACTAATTCAAAACTGCTGGTTTGAAAATTCTTGGCATCGCAATCAGCAGGATTGGCAAGGGAAAAAGGTACAGTACATTAAAACTGAGTTTGATATTCGGGATGATTCCACCAGAAGTGCTTTTCCTGGGTTATGGTGGGGACACTATAAAGATGAATTGCCCATAGGAAGGTGTGATTGTATAGCAGAATTAGACTACAACACCTTTAAAAAACGTTATGAAATCAGATTAATTGCCGTGCGTTCTTCTGTTAACTCAGCACTCAACACTCAGCAGTGGCTTAACGCCCCGCTATCGCTAACACCCTTCATCCTAGACTTACGGAATCAGGAACACTCAGCACCCAGCACTCAGCCTTCAGCACTAATTATTGAAGATTGTCCCACAAATTGGGATGATTTACGTATATGGTTGCGGCGATGTTTGGCGACAAGCCGCTCTAAGTCTGGGCTTGACAATCAGCAACAATTAGCGATCGCTTGGTCTAAACCCAACCACCAACCACCCAATCAAATTTGGCTGACTCTTGTCGGAATTGCCAAATATCTCAGTCGCACAAATCAACTAGTTACCCGTGGACAACTTTTAGAGAAAATCGGCATCAGCGACCAAACCTTACTTGTCGGAATCAAAGCTTTAAAATACTTAGGGTTCACAGTTAAACGACAAGACCGTTCTTTACAAATTACCTGGCATCCAAGCGATAGTGCCGAAAACCTTGCTGATGAAGCAGTTGCAAGATTTTTAGCTGCTGTCCGAGAAGAACAATTTCAGCAACAGTATTTTGCGGAAGTTCCTTTATCTACGATTGTGGCGATCGCCAGCTACGACAGTAAATAATTTACAGGGTTTATGGCGTTCGCTACACCCGCAAAATAGGGATTTTCAACCAAGTCCCATCTTGTGTAGTGCGATCGCGATCGCACTAAATTACAGCAGTTTGCAAGTATAGGAATTACCTAGCTTGTGAGTCCTATCAGGTGCGATCCCTGAAGTTACAGAGGTGTCCCAGAAGGCTGTTGCACTCTATTGTTAACAGTTTTTCCTTCTACAAAACCTTCTCGACCTGTAATCAATCTAGAACGACGATTACGAGTGATATAATTCCATCCCCACTGAATTGCTACTACTACTTTAGTGTCAAACTCGATTAAGAAGTAGATGTGAATTAGTAGCCAAAAGGCCCAAGCAATGAAACCTTTGAGTTTGATTATGCCTAAATCTACAACAGCTAAATTTTGCCCAATCATCGCCAAAGTACCCACGTCATTGTAACGAAATTGTGGCAAAGTCTCACCTTGAAGCCTGCGTTTAATCAGTTTAGCTACATACTCTCCTTGTTGTTTGGCTACAGGTGCAACACCAGGTAAGGGTTTACCATTTTGATGGGAAAAGTTACCTAAATCTCCCACTACAAAAATGTTTTTATAATCCTTAATAGACAAGTCCGGTTCTACAATCACCCGTCCGTCGCGATCGCACTCTACACCTGTACTTTTTGCTAGGGCTTTCCCCATAGGCGAACCTTGAACACCGGCTGCCCACAAGATAGTTTTTGAGGTAATTTCTGTCAATTCATCGCCTTGCTTGAAAGTAACGATGTTACCTTCAATATTTGTCACTCTAGTGTTAGTGTAGACAGCCACACCCAACTTTTGCAAAGATTCTGCTCCTACTTTCGATAACTCTGGCGCAATGTGTGGGAGGATGCGATCGCCCCCTTGCAATAGTAAAATTCTCGCTTCTGAGGTGTTGATGCTGCGGAAGTCTTCTGTGAGAGTTTGGTATGCCAATTCCGCGATCGCCCCCGATAATTCAACACCGGTAGGCCCACCCCCCACAATCACAAAAGTCAACAAAGCACGGCGTTTTTCGGGATCGGTTTCTTTTTCTGCCGCTTCAAATGCCGAAAATATCTGGCGACGCATTTCTATGGCATCTTCAACAGTTTTCAAACCAGGAGCAAATTCTTTCCAGTTATCCTTACCAAAATAGGAATGGTTAGCACCTGTGGCGACAATTAATGTGTCATAAGGTATTACTTCATCACCCAGAATAACTTCTTGTGCTTTTGGATCGATATCATTTACCTCTCCCAACAACACTTTTGTATTCTTGCTTTTGCTGAATACAGATCGCAATGGTGCCGAAATATCAGCAGGTGATAGCGTACCTGTGGCAACTTGATATAAAAGCGGCTGAAATAGGTGAAAGTTACGTTTATCAATGAGAGTAACATTTACATTTGCTTTCTTCAAAGCTTTTGCTGTATACAGTCCACCAAAGCCGCCACCAACGACAACAACCCGATGTGGTACATTCTTTTCAAGTGAGACTACCATAATCAATATTTCCTTGTGTTAAGAAGTTGTAACTATTCTTAACAAAGATGTAACAGCATTATGATAATGATTGCTGTCTCTTTAGAACAATTGAAAAAATGATGAAAGTAATCAAAGTTAGTTTTTATCGAGGAAGGCAGGAGGCAGGAGCAAAACGTGAAACCGCTGTCAGGGCGGTTGTGTAGGGGTTGCATGGTGATGGGGTGTAAGGGAAGTAGTTGATTTGTGAGTATTATTATTTAGTTCTTAATTCTTTTCCTTACACTTTCTCATCCATATACCTTATGTATTTGGCGAAAACAAGCGTGCCATTCGCCGCTAAACCCTCTTTCACATTCGGGATGCTCTGATCTCAAACGTTGTTTTCCAGCTCGGTGATGCCAGAAAAATGTTCAGCTAGAAAATCTACGAAAGTACTTATTTTGAGTGATAGGTATCGCTGATTCGTATAGACAGCATAAAGAGATGAGGTTGCCAACGTGTAGTCCAGCTTCAGCACCTCCAATCGTTGGCTGGTAAGATCATCTTCAATCAACCACTTTGGCAAAACCGCCAACCCCATACCGGCTAGGGTTGCCTGATACAGCATGGTAGTATTGTTGGAGCGGATCGAGACTGGCAGTTTGACTGTCTCCCGCCCGTTAGAATCCTCAAAGAGTATCTCATCGGCAAACTGCGAGTAGTAATAACTGATGCTTAGATGCTTCGACAGTTCGGTGGGAGTTTTTGGGTATCCATTTCTTTGCAAATAGTCAGTTGAGCCAACCAACATGAGTTGAATTGGGCAAATGCGTCGCGTGAGCAGTGAAGAACCGGGTTCCTCAGGCGTGACACGTAATGCCAAGTCAAATCCTTCTTTCACCAAGTCCACCAACCGATCATTCAAATTCATATCTAGCAAAACGTCTGGATAGCGAGAGCGGTACTTCGCCAAGGCTTTAGTGAATAACGGGTTAGCAAACCAAACTGGGGCGCTGATCTTGAGTATGCCACGCGCGACGACGGCTGATTGCCTCACCGCTGCCTCTACCATTTCCAATTTATCAAGCATTTCCCGGCATTGCTCATAATAGACCCTTCCTGCCTCGGTTAGGCTTAAGTGTCGGCTGGTTCGATTTAACAAACGTGCGCCAAGGTTTCGTTCCAAGTGCATCACATGCTTGCTGGTCATGGCTGTGGATAAGTTGAGCCGCTCGGCGGCTGCCACAAAACTTCCCGATTCCACCACCTGAAGCAATACTTTCATGCTCGTTAAGGTGTCCATCGTAGTTCTAAAGTTTACTAAGAAGAAACATCGCATCAACAAAATGATACTTGTACAACGATGAGAAATGAATGTAATTTGATGAAGACGGCAGCATCAACTAGCTAGGCAAGTAAATAGCGATGACTGAAGAATTTATGCATTGGACGTTTCAGGAGTCTTAACAACAAATCTAGAACACTATCAACTCGTCGACTGCCCGCAAGAATTTCAACGTAGAGGAGAATTTCAATGTCTCAGAACAACGAGCTCACAGCGATCGACCGCTTTACCATCTTCGAGCAGTTGAACATGCATCAGCGATGTATCGACAAGGGTTGGGGGCGCGAGCAGGTCGACCTCTACAACCGCCTTTACTGGCCGGAGGCCAAATTCCACGTCTACGATCTACGTACTTCAACCTTCGAGGGTTTTGAGGGCATGAAGCAGATGTTCGACTACGCGCACAGCGTCTTCCCGATGGACAAGTGGTTCCACTCTCTGGGCGCGTTTGAAATTTCCGGATCGGGTGACAGGGCCGAAGCGCACTGGCGATGGTTCGTGTACTGGAAGGCTGAACACGTCGGAATCGTTTCAACTGGCACCTACGACGACATCTTTGAACGTCGCGATGGCGTCTGGAAGTGTCTGGAGCGTACTTCCAAGAGCGATCCCAACTGGCCGGTAGACTTGTTCCAGCCCTTCCTCGATCAGGCAGACATCACCTTCAAAGCGTCCTGATAGTCAGACTTTTGTAGGTTATACCAATTTGAAAAAAGAATGCGACAAATACATACGGACATACCTTTGTTCTGTCTAGCTTTCTGAATGAATTTTGAATTTTGAATTTTGAATTGGTATTAGGTGGAGCTTCGCGAAACCCAACGTCCTTGGAAACGTTGGGTTGAACCATAAAACTCAACCTACTCAAGCCTCAACACCAAGTAAACCGTTGTGTTGTGAGTGAGGTAAATCCAACCACTGATGGGAGTCGTTTATGGCACATAGCACAGTTGGCACTCATGTAGTCGTTGAGGACGCAGCTTCTCTGGCTGAAGCGGTTCAACGTACACATGTTGTAATCGAGGTGGCTGGTCGCCTTCATGACTTAGAGAAATTTACACTTCTTGAAGGCTCAAGTTTGGTGGGTACAACTTCTGACGCAGAATTGGTCTTCAAGCCAGATTCAGACGGGGTAGCGCTCACGGCAAATAACACCCTCCAGAACCTAACCCTCCGATCAGATCCGAGCCGATTAACGCTCAGTCTGGAACCGGCAACGACTACCCTTGGACAACTCAAGTTGCAGCATCTCGTCGTCTACGGTCGACTGCACTTGGAATCCAGTATTGTGATGACCGCTGACCTTGTGCTCACTGACGTTCAAGTGTATGACGGCGACAGCACCTCAGCGCTGCATCGTCCAGTCGGTTACGGCGTAGAGGTCGTTCCGGGTTCCCTAACGATCTACAACCGCTGTACCGATCCCCAAAGTCACTGGACACTGCGTGCCGAAAACCTCTCAGGGGGAACGCGAGATGTGCCGTTGAGGGGTAGCGGCATCTTTATTTTTGGCGGCATGACTGTTCCCGCAAACGCCGATCCTCAAAGTGGACCAGCGCCCAGTTCTCCTGGTGGCATGATTGACCTGAAATTATTGACCACAGGCGAAATCCATACTAATGGCAATATCCCGGCTGGTACTGGCAATCTTATCTCAGGCGGGGTGTTCGTTGGCTCAGGCGTGAAGGCTCAACAAGTGATCAATAACGGTCCTGTAACAACTTACGGGACAAATGACATGGTGTTGGATAACTGGGGCAATGTCCGTCTTTGGCTTGCTCGGCAGTCCATCATATCTCATGGAACCAGTGGAATCGGATTCGTGAATTTCAGAGATTTGCAGACTCTGATTGTGCAAGGCGACCTGGCGACCTATGGCGAAGGGGCGCGGGGGTTCAATCTATACGACGGAACCTTGGCTTATGCAGAATTCAAAAGCATTACCACTCATGGCAATGGCTCGATCGGGATACAGACCAGTAAACCATTTGGCAATATCCTCGTGCTTGGGGATGTGATCACAAAAGGTGGTAGGGGTAACAGTTTGGTGCGTGGCGTGGTCGTACAGCTTGACGCGCACGTCCTGAGTCTCAAACCGGGCACAAGTGGAAAAGAGATCATTGTACTGGGTCGAGTCGAGGCTCAAAGAGAGGAAATTACCTCATTGGATTTCGCTGCTCCAGCCAGCACAGTTGAATTCATTACGATCAGTGGTCAGCAGTATGTCGATGGATCGTCAACAGAGTAGGAATAATTTTGGAGAATCATGAAAAGCGATCAAGAGACTTACACGATCAACAGACCTCGCTGGCAGCGTCTGTGCGTCACGATCCTTCTTGCTATAGCGTTCACGGTTTCGCTCCCCTACATCGCACAAGCGCAGGAGCAAGTAAGAAACCCTACCGCCAATACGTCCGACTCGACACTGGTGAAGTCCCTATCCGGATTTGAGAACGGTTATGCAACGGTTAATGGAGTAAGACTGCATTACGTCAGCGGCGGTGAGGGCGCACCGCTTGTGCTGCTGCCAGGTCACCCGGAAACCTGGTGGGGGTATCACAAGGTGATGCTGGCTTTGGCAAAAAGCTTTCGTGTGATCGTCGTGGACATCCGCGGCATGGGCAGCTCCGAAAAGTCAGCTGGTGGTTACGACAAGAAGACAATGGCTCGAGATATCTACGAGCTGATCCGTCAACTTGGATACGAGAAAGTCAATATTGCTGGACACGATATCGGCGCGATGGTCGCGTTCAGTTTTGCGGCTAATCATCCGGAAGCGACCGCGAAACTTGCCTTGCTGGACGTCGCGCATCCTGACGATTCCTTCTATGACATCAAAATGCTGCCTGAGGAGGGGAAGTTTGGAAAAACGGTCGATGCTGCGCATCCGGTTTATCTATGGTGGTTTGCTTTTCATCAAGTAGAAGGGTTGCCTGAAAAACTCCTCGCAGGAGATGGCATGAGACTCTATATAAACTGGCTCTTCAACTATCTGCTAAACGACCCGACAAAGATAGATTCACGAGATTTAGCCGTTTACGGGAATGCCTATTCAAATCCAGAAGCAATCCGCGCTGGTCATGCGTGGTACAAAGCCTTTCCGCGCGACATTAGCGACGCTAAGACGTATAAGAAGCTCGAGATGCCAGTCTTGGGGCTCGGTGCCGAGTTCCAAGGCTATCAGTTCTTGCGAGTAGTCGAACCCAAGGCGACTAATTTTCAATTGGTCAAGATAGAAAATAGCGGCCACTTCATCTTAATCGAGCAACCTGATGTCATATCGCGGTTGCTGATCAACTTCTTCAAGTAAAGTATTAACCGAAACGAAACAATCGGGTCTAACAAAAGCTTGCAGGTGACGGTTTACAGCCGTGCCTGAAGCGAAACGTTGGGCTTTAGCACCAAAAGGGATTCGGTGATCGAGAAAAAAGTCAGGAGTAACAACAATATCAGCAACGATGGACAAGAAAGGCTCAACAATGAGCATTGATCTGCGGATGCCAGTGCTGAACTGGATCAATGGTGAGTGGGTTGATTCAGCGCAGCATACCGATAGCATAAACCCAGCTACAGGTGAGGTTATTGGTACTTACGCGGATGGCGGACGTGAAGAGGCGGTTCAAGCGACTAATGCTGCAGTGCAGGCGTTCCGAGAATTAGACTGGAAGGAAAATCGGGCACTTCGTGCGCGAGTGCTGAATCAAATTGCCGATCGCTTTGAAGCCCAAAGAGATGAACTGATCGCGATTCTCTCGCTTGAAAACGGCAAAGTCCATGACGAAGCAGCGTTTGAAGTCGATATGATTCCCAGCAAATTTCGATACTGGGCATCGGTTGTGCTGACGGATTATGGACGGGCGATGGAAGTCCAACCCGGACACCTTTCGATTGTGACTCGATCTCCAATCGGAGTTGCTGGAATCGTCGCACCGTTTAACTCGCCGCTTGTCCTGACTGTGCGATCTCTGGCACCTGCTCTTGCTGCTGGTGTTACAACTGTTATTAAATTGCCGGGTAATACAGCACAGATCAACTATCTGTTTAGTAAAACCCTCGCTGAAGCTGCCGATTTACCGAAGGGCGTGATTAATGTCTTTAGTGAAAGCAGAGGCAGAGGCGGATCATCTTTTCTGATGGAGTCAAAGGATGTTCGAGTGATTAGCTTTACTGGAAGCACGAAGACAGGGAAGGCAATTTCCGCAACAGGGGCAGCGACGCTCAAGCTGTTTCAGACCGAACTTGGAGGTAAGACGCCGATGATTATCTTCGAGGATGCCGATCTGGAGGCGGCTGCACCAAAGGTTGAGAAGGCACTTACGACCTTTGCAGGTCAGTTCTGCATGACAGGTTCCCGGCTGTTGGTGCAGCGTGCTGTTGCCGATCGCTTTCGCACGCTGATCACCCAGCGACTGGAAAACGTTAAGACAGGACCTGCGTCCGATCCGTCCAGTGATATGGGACCTCTGATTGATAAGCCGAACGTCGCTCGTGTTGACAAGATGGTGGAGGAGGCGATCGCCGCGGGCGCTAAGGTGCTTGTACGCGGCGGCCCAATTGTTGAAGGTCCACTCGCCAGCGGTGCCTTTTACCGTCCGACTCTGCTGGAAGTGACCGATCCGAAAATGACGATTGTTCAGGAAGAGGTCTTCGGTTCAGTCCTGACGATGCAAATCTTCGATACTGAGGCAGAAGCGGTGCAGCTGGCAAACGATAGCGAGTATGGCTTGGCTGCGAGCATTTGGACTCGCGATGTTGACCGCCCATTGCGCGTCGCCCGCGAGATAGATGCAGGCACGATCTGGATCAACGATTGGGCGATCGTTTGGGACGAGTTTGAAGAAGGCGGATTCAAGCGCAGCGGCAACGGCAGGCTGAATGGTCTGGCGGCGATGGATGAATTCCTGGAGTACAAACATATCGCTTTCAACTCAGGAGTGATCCCTGGTGTTAGCGTTTCTGCCCAATAATTCAGCTTGGATCTAAATCTTGAGTCCTTCTTAAATAAGCCTCACAACCATCAAACCCGACTATCAAGTTCGCATAAGCAGCCTTATAGGAACACGTATGTCTAGTACACCTGTAAAAATCGTTCAAGCCCTTCTCAAAGACCCCACCAACCCTGAGGTCGTCAACCAGCTCGTCTCCCCTGACGCTGTCTACGTATCGCTCAACTACGATGATCCCGACTTGAAAAGCTCATACCTTGGGCAGACACCCATAGGAACCAAGTGAAGACTAATTATGAACGGAATTAATAAACGCCTGAGTTTGATTTTGTCTGCCGTGTTACTTGCTCTTGCTCCACTCAGTGCAGTAGCTCAAGAAGTCAGTCCACCATCGATAGATACACCAGCTGCCATATCCAAGCTGGCCCTCACCAGGGTAAAAGAGCAGCGTCGCGGGCAATATGCCTATCCAGCCGGGTTTAAGAGTGACTACGTAGAGAGTAACGGTATCAAGCTGCACTACGTCAGCGCCGGATCGGGCAGTCCCATCGTGTTTGTCCACGGTTTTGGTTCGACCTGGAAAATGTGGGAACCCGCCCTGAAAGCATTTGCTGGCACGCACCAGGTCATTGCCATTGATTTGCCCGGACTTGGGCAATCGGAAGCCTCCCAGACTGGGTATAGCGCACAGGCTCTCTCCAGCTATCTGTTGACAGCCATCAAGAAATTGACGAGAGAGCCTATCATATATGTTTCCCATGATCTGAGCAATACAGCCTCCTATCCAATGGTCGCCAACAACCAGGATTACATCAAAAAAGTCGTATTCATGGATTCGCCAATTCCGGACAAGGCGATGTGGACCTATCCGGGCTACACCCCGAAAGGTCCTGGCCTTGGTTGGCATTTCGGCTTTTTTAGCTACGGGGATATCGCCGAAAAATTGATATCGAACGACCCTAAACTGTTTATGGCTTACTTTATACAAAGCTATGCTGGGAAAAAGGATATTTTCACTGATGCGTTACTCGACGAACTAATTGAGCCTTACTCAAGGATCGAAAATTTGCACGCTGCTTTTAGCGGCTACTACAGATTTCACTCTGAATCCATCAAACAGAACGAAGCGCTGCTATCCGCTAATAAGCTGATTAGAATTCCATCCATGTCGATCAGCGGCGGCAAGGGCGTAGGAGACGTATTGCCCAAGCAAATGGCGGCACGTTTCGTGGAAGATAAAAAGAAATTCAGGGCCGTGATCTTGCCGGAATCTGGTCATTGGCTGATGGAAGAATCCGGCCCTGAGGTGATTGCTCTTCTAGCTGAATTCATCAAAGATTGAATGCGTCTTCCCCGCGAATCGCGGGACCCGAAGAGTTCTTCCGAGGCACTGACTTGCCGCAGAATCACTACTAGAAACTAACTGTAACTGAAAACGAACACACCCATGTCAAACATCAACGTTGAAATCGTTCAAGCCCTTCTCAAAGACCCCACCAACCCTGAGGTCGTCAACCGACTCGTCTCCCCTGACGCCATCTACGTATCACTCACCTATGATAATCCCGACCTAAAAAAGCTTATGCCTTGGGCAGGCACGCATAAAAATGGTCCGGCCAGCGTCCTCGAAGTTTTCCAGGAACTCAATACCTTTTGGAACATCGAGGAGTTCGATATTCAGCAGATATTTGGCGAAGGTGAGAACGTCGCTGTCTTTGGCAGCTTCACCGTCCATTCGGTGAAACTCGATAAAACGTTCATCTCTCCCTTCTCTGTCTTGGCGAAAGTGAAGAATGGCTTAGTCACCTACATGCAGTACATGGAGGACACCTTTGGTACAGGTTCGACCTTCCGATCGGGTGGTACTTGGACATTCCAGGGCAACCCAGACGGCAGCGAAGTATCAGTGCCGTAGCAAGGTGTCCCAGGTGAAAGCTCAGTATCGCCGCTCATTGGTTTTTATCAATCAAGCCGCTCAAAATGTGCTTTGAATGATTCCGCCATCTACTTGCAGCATGACTCCATTCACAAATGAGGCTGCTGGTGAACTCAGAAATACCGCAACATTGGCAAACTCTTCTGGTGTCCCGATACGACCCAAAGGAACAGTCCCATTGATTCTAGCAATTTCTGCTTCTTTGGTTTCACCACTTTTACTAATGCGGGCATTGAGCAATTCTTCTACCCGTTCTGTATATGTCCAGCCTGGTAGAATGCTGTTGACGCGAATTTTATCGCTACCCAGTTCTTTGCTGAGAGTTTTCGTTAAACCAATCACTGCTAATCGAATGGAATTAGATAAAACCAGATTTTTGGCTGGTTGTTTAGTTGAAGTTGAGGTAATGGTCAGAATTGCTGGTGCGGTAGATTGGCGTAAGTGAGGTAAAGCGTACTTTACCAGACGTACCGCACTCAGCAAAGTCAAGTTGATCGAAGTTTCCCAAGTTGCCAAATCAATATCGTCAAAAGTGCCAGCAGGTGGGCCTCCGGCGTTGGTAACGAGAACATCTAACCCGCCGAATTTTTCGACTGTGGCGTTAATTACCCGTTCAATATCTTCTTGACTGGTAACGTCTGCACGCAGAGATAGCACTTCTGTACCTGTTTCGCTGGCAATCTCCGCAGCAGTTTTGTCAATTAATTCACTGCGGGCGCAGATGGCAACTTTTGCACCCTCACGGGCAAATTGCCTCGCTGTAGCTTTGCCCAAACCTTTACTAGCAGCTGTCACTAAGGCGACTTTGCCACGGAGTTGCAAATCCATAATCTTGATTCTTCTTAATTTACAGTAACTTGAAGCCAAGGTTATTGAGAGCTTCACGCAAGCGATCGCGTCCTCTCAATGATTCTACAGTTGCGATGCGCTGGGCTGAGTGTTCTGACCAATCGCCAGCAATATTCATCTTTTGTTCAGTATAGAATTCTTTGATGATGTCATTGTAGTGAGCGATCGCTTCTTCTTGTTCTGCCAATTTATAGGTTTCACGATGCAGTATCGCTGACTGGGGCAACCTTGGCTTAATCGCCGCTTCGACTTCTGGATTCGGATAACCCACACACAGCCCAAATACAGCATACACAGAGGAAGGCAAATTCAATATCTCTGCTACCTCTTGGGGGCGGTTCCTGATTCCACCAATATATACTGTTCCTAAACCGAGTGACTCGGCTGCAACTGTGGCGTTTTGTGCTGCCAATGTTGCATCGATTGTTGCCATCACAAACATTTCCAAATATTCCAGGGCATCATGAGATATGCCGCGACTGTCAGCAACGTGACTTAGACGCGCCAAATCTGCTAACCAAACTAAGAATAAAGGAACCTGCTTAATATGTTCTTGGTTTCCTGCTAGCTTGGATAACTCCTCTTTGCGCTGTTGATCTTCGACTGCTACCACACTCCAAGTTTGCAAATTAGAGGAAGTAGATGCAGATTGGGCGGCTGCAATTAGCAATTCCAGAGTTCCCGGTGGTAAAGGAGCGGATAGATAAGACCGGATTGAACGGTGAGATAATAGTGCTGTTAGCGAATCATTCCATTCAATTTCCGGGTTGAAGGGAATTTCACCGTAGCGCGATCGCAGTAATTCTGTAGGATTAGTCATAATCAATTCCAAGATTTACATTTCAAAAATTGACAGTTATTTTATTACTAACACCAATTTCATTGGTAGGGACATACATCTGTATCTCCCTACACCCAATTCATTGCACCAATTTAAGTTTTTGGTGAAAATGCAGCGTATTCTTCTTTTGTCAACACTGCATCCTTCACATTTATCTGTTTGGGAATTAGCTTCAATTTGTAATATGTATCCGCAACACCTTGTTGTAGATTTATTAAATTATCATCAATTGGCACAAGACCAAAAGTCCGTCTATTAGTTGCTTTTTTCATCGTCTCTAAATCAATTCCTAACACAGGTGCGAGAGTTTTTGCTACTTCTTCTCGATTCTGTTTAGACCATTCTTCGAGATTTTGAATTTCCTCCAGTATCGCCTTGACAGTTTGGGGATTCTCACTGACAAATTTGCGAGTCATCAAATAATATCCTCCCTGTTTATTAATTCCTGTGCCATCAATCAGGACTCTGGCTTTAGTTGCCTCCTGAGCCGCTGCATAAAATGGGTCCCAAATCACCCAGGCATCTACACTCCCTTTTACAAATGCAGCGCGGGCATCAGCCGGAGCTAAATATTTCGGTTCAATATCAGTATATTTTAATCCCGCTTTTTCTAAAGCTTGGACTAACAATAAGTGAGCGCTAGACCCTTTTTGAAAGGCAACTCTTTTGCCCTTCAGGTCAGCAACTTTTTGAATTTGTGAATTTTGAGGAACAAGAATTGCTGAACTAGCTGGAGTAGCCGCAGTACCAACAACATAAGTTAGTGATGTCCCTGCTGCTTGGGCAAATATTGGCGGTGATTCTCCCACAGGGCCGATGTCAATACTACCCACATTCATGGCTTCTAGTAGTTGGGGTCCCGCTTGAAATTCAGTCCATTTTACAGTTATACCTTCTGGTGCTAAACGCTTTTCTAAAACACCTTTAGTTCTAAGTAAAATGGTCGATTTTTGATAACCAAATCTGACTACTGTTGCTTTACTGTCAGCAGAATTACCAACAGATGTGGCACTGGGATTAGGTGCATTAACAGTCGGTGTCGATGAACAAGCAGCAAATAGCAAGCTCAGACAAAGACCTGTAACAAAAGCCCCCACTATGGGTAAAGGAGGAGAAAAGAATAATTTATGTTGGTTGTTAAAGGGGATATTCCTGAATTTTATCAACGATATCCACTTGGCGATGAAACGGCCAAAGATTTGATTAATCATCAAAATGATTCTTGTGAACTATATTAATACTATAAACTTATAGGTTTACCGGAGTATATAAATAAATTTAGGTTCAATTGACATCAAAATAGCGGGAAGTGGGTTAACTTGAGACTTCCTCGCCTATTATGCTAATGCCAAAAAACACAGCACTAATTTAGCAAATCAGGTTCTTCGCGCACAATCCGATCGTAAAGGGGCTGGAAACTGAACCACCCACTTACATGTGACCCCACTTGAGTTTGTGTTAAACGGGCTGTTTCGTGTTTGATCGTAGTGGGTCTACCCGCAGCTTCTGCCAACAGTTGGCCTTGGCACGATCGCTCTAAGCTAATGTACCAAAAGGCAGCTTCATCTACCGTATGTCCCACAGTTAAAATGCTGTGGTTACGCAGAATTACGGCTTTATTTGACCCTAAGGCTTGCGCCAGTCGCAGACCTTCAGAGGTTTCTAAAACCACCCCTGTGAAATCGTCAAATAGCGCATGGTCTTCGTAAAAAGCACAGGAATCTTGAGTCAAGGGGTCAAGGAGACGACCCAAACTTGACCAAGCTTTACCATACAGTGAATGGGCGTGAGCCGCGGCGATGACATCAGGTCGAGCTTCATGAATCTGAGAATGGATGGCGAAAGCAGCTTGATTTATCTCAGCATCGCCTTTAACGACCTCACCTTCTGTGTTAACTAAAACCAGGTCAGAAACTCGGATATGACCAAAGTATGTCCCGAATGGATTGACCCAGAAATGGTCTGTAAACTCAGGATCGCGAGCCGTAATATGGCCTGCGATTCCCTCGCTGAACCCAAACTTACCAAACAGGCGAAAGGCGGCGGCGAGACGTTGCTTGCGGTGGAGGCGTTCGTCTTCAACTCGCTCGAATACAGGGGGCTGTGGTCTAATGTAACTGGACATATTCTTTTTCTTCTTCTTTACAGGGAGCGTTGGAATATCCAGAGCGAAAAGATTTGACGCTGTGAGATTCTGGGATGAACTGGTGGCGCAAAATACAACCAGTATCATTACCCAGGATATGGATGGATACAGATGCACTCTGGGATGTGGTTTTGACGGCGTGGATATCACCATCCGGGGGTAAGAGGCAGTAGATATCCCCTGGTTGAAGCGATCGCACTTCAGTTACTTGTAATTGTGCGTGTCCTTCGGCATCACCGCTATCTACACGGCGATAGAGTGTTTCTTCTTGATTACCTTTGTATAAACCAATCAATCCCCAGGCTAAATGGTCGTGGACGGGAGTTGTGGAACCTGGGGGAATCACCAAACTGAATACTGACAGGGAACGGTCTTTGGCACGATAAAGCAGCCATTGACCAATACCACCACCCATCCGGCTTTCAGGATTGACTTGGGCAAACTTTTGGGGTAGCCATTGCTGTTGGGCAAGGAGTTCTTGAAAATAGGGTTCTAGTCTAGCGAGAGTTTGTGTGCGATCGTCAACAGTGCTAGCGCTAATTTCCCGCACTGTTGCTACAAAGGATCGTAGTTCCTGGCTCTCAATAAACCATTGGTCTTCTGGTAACGGTTCTAAAATAGTGTGGTTCGTCATCTATATTCCTCTGTTTAGGAGGCGACTAAGATTAACTAATTACTAGTTCGTAATTCGTAATTCGTAATTAAGAATTCAATTACGATTTATTTTAATACCAGGATGAATTTTAAAGCCAAGTTGCTCAAGTTTTAGATGAGAAAGGGACTCCTTCAGAATGATAGTAAAAGGATATCGCTGAAATACGGTAGCTTTACCTTGTGACAATAGTAGCCTAGCATGGCTGATGCGTACTGGATATAACGGTTGTTGGTTGGCATCGAGAATGAATACTTTAGTCATGTAATTTTGAATTTTAGATTTGCGATCGTCAGATTGGGTAGTGGGGATTGGGAGAATTCCCTGACTGAGCTAGGGAACAAAAAAATCATTCTTCTCTGCCTCCTGCTCCCGTTCGGCTACGCTCACGGCAAACCTGCCCCTCTGCCCCTACTTAGCCGTGGGGCAAATAGTCTTATTAAAGATAAGAATGAGAGTCTAGATACCAACTCCAGCACTCTCGCCTTTACTGCTATTTAGGAATTTCCAAGGAATAAATCATCCAATTGTGTCGGGTGTCTCACAATCATTTGTAGTTGAATATTTTTATTGGGAAGTTTCTTAACTGTGATGTTAGCTCCCTTAAGTACGGTAAGTTGGTCGAATAACCGTTGAATTTCTACAAGCAGAAATTATCACATCCAAATTTAAAAAGCAAGTCGATTGTCATAGTTATCGGTGGGAGCAACGTGAATATGGCATGATGACCCCGATCGCATACCTGCATCAAAAGAAGGGACGTTCTTAAGAACGTCCTCGTAGTAAAATTCACAAACAATTGTCAAAAGGGCGTATTTACTTGTAAATGCAAGGTTTTTTCTAACTGCGGATGCTCGAAGCGAAGTTCTCTGGCGTGCAGATGTAAACGACTGGTAGCTGCACGGCATCCATAAAGGTGATCGCCTAAAATAATTATCCCAAGTCCTTGCGCATCAGCTGCATGAACCCTTAACTGATGAGTGCGTCCTGTTAGTGGCGTAAATTCTACGCGGGTATAGTCTCCTTCTATGGCTATAACCTGGAAGTGTGTCAAGCTAGGTTTACCATAGTGCCAATCAACTTTTTGATCGGGGCGATTTTCAGGATCTCCCCACAGTGGCAAATCAATTTTTCCTTGCTCAACTGTCAAAACACCGGAAAGTATGGCTTCATAAACTTTGTGAACCTGGCGTTGCTGAAACTGTTGGCTGAGTTGCCGATGAGTTTGGCGATCGCGCGCCAACAACAAAATCCCAGAAGTTTCCTGATCTAAGCGATGCACAGATAGAAGTTCCATACTATCAGGTAATAGATGGCGTAAGCGACTCAAGACACTATCTTGGCGATCGCGATAACGACCGGGTACTGAAAGTAATCCAGCAGGTTTGTTTACAGCAATCAGCCATTCATCTTCATAAATAATCGGTAAAGTGACCTCTCCCCAAACTCTTCCCCGATCAGGGAAGGGGCTTCTTACTCCCTTTTCCCTAGCTGGCAAGGGAGGTTTCAAGCCTGAGAGCAAAAACCCCATCAATGGCTGACATCGCTCGGCACACGCTCCATAAAATTTTCCCGGAATTTTATCCTGATTTACGGAAGACACACCCCACCAAAATTCTGCCATTGCTAGGGGTTTGAGATTATGTGTTGCCGCATAATGAAGCAGCTTTGGGGCACAACAGTCTCCTGTACCAGTGGGCGAACCTCCTGGCATCAATTCTTGCAATGATTGCGATCGCCCGGAAAAATTAGTCAGGCTGTAGCTAGCGTGCATTTTAGCTTGCAATTCACAAGAAAGTGCTTTACGCTGTCGTTTCAGTTCGCTAATTCGCGTATCTGTCGCTGTAATTAACTGCTGGAGGGGCTGTAATACGGCATTTTGCTGGCGTTTAAGTTGTCGTCGCTCAATTCCCTGCTGACGACTCTCTTCGTCGAGTTGTTCAAGGGCAATCGTGAGTGCTTCGGGAGAGAGTGTATTGCAGATTTGCTGACGTTTTTCCTGTCGTTGATGTTTGCAATAGCGATGGCGATCGCTCATTGCTTGCAACTGCTGCTCAAAGTCATTAAACAGGATTTCATACTGCTGGCGTTCGGTCAGTTGCTTCAAGGTAATAATTTCTTGCTTAATCGCATCCAACTCAGCCAAAGTACGGGCTTCCTCGAAAGCAACTTCGTCTCGTCCAGGAATTGGCGGCACCCAGCCCTCAACCACACTGCAACCATTTAAAAGACCGGAAAAGGCTTTTAGTACCCGTTGCTCGCCATTAGGCAGTTCAACCAATAGTATTCCATACATCTTCCCTTCACGAGAATAACAGTCATTGTTGGCAAGATATTGCATTAGTCCGTGGGTGATCGCTTCGGACATTGAAGTGCGGGGTAATTTTAGGCAATCGCCACTTTGGGGACAACGACCTTCGTACCAATAACTACAAGATGAGTCGCCGTTCGCAAAATCGCAGTCGATGAAATCTGAAAGTGCGTGCAGAACTACCATAAACTATATGACGTTGCTAAGTGAAAATAGAAATTTGCCTCATACACAGACGCACCGGAAAGTCTGAGCAAAACAGAGGCGCAGAGAATAAGAATTTGGAATATTTGATTTTTGAATTTCATATCCAAATTTAGCAACGTTATATATAATACAAAATTTTATTATTTTCCTCATCTGAAATTACCTGACACATGATTGGTTAAGCCCTTAAAATGTAAACCTTTATCAGTACTTATACAGTGTAGTTTTAGTATTATATATGCTATTTATTGAATTACTGAGAGGTTTTAAATGGAATTTATACTATGGACTTAGTAATTGTTGGAATCAAGTACAATAAGTGGAAAAACACTGTTTGGAAAGGTCAAATCATACCTATAGAGATTGACAGATCAGAGGCTCATGGATATCAGGGGCGCTATACTGTAAAAATTTATGGAAAAATTTTAGGCTTATTTCCAAAAAATCAAGAGAAACTACCTATTGGAACCAAAATATTTGCAATACTTCATACCTATCAAAATCATGTAAAAGCAACGCTTGTTGACAAACCTATTAATTGGATATTTCCATTCTCTGAAGGTTCACAAGATTGTTTTTCAAGTGAGTTTTTATCAAAGTTTGATGACATGATTTTAGGTATAGATTTCTATAGATTTCAGGAAGAAAGTTCACCAATTAAATTCCATGAATGGTTACTTAGAATGGGATTAGATGAAAATAGTGTAGATGAAAAAGTAGTTGGACAATATCTTTGTTTTCAAGCTTGGCTAGCAGACCAAGCTCAGTCTTTCGAGGATAAATATGATGATGAAGAAGTAGAGAAATACAAAGAATATTGTAGACAAGAAAAGGAGCTTTTAGAAGCAGAACAAAGTTTAATGATATGGGAATTTCAACAAGAAGAAATACGAAGAAATTATGGTGAAAATGCTTCAATGGATGAATATGGTGTTATTTTTAATGATGACGGAGAATATATTGGAATGTATTATTAAACTTTATTGCCTTATATCTGGTGTTGAGTAAGTTCGATCACCTTAATCTGTATTGTTTTGCGGCGTTTCCGAATTAATACATGAACTATTATTTCTAACTTTGCGTTTATGCGTTAGTTCTTTATATTCTTATTCATTAACGCCTATTTGAGTGATCGCAGCCAAAGATTCAACATCTAATGCACCAGATGACTCTCTAAGATTTATTTAGGAGGAATCGAAGCATCGTTTTCCGGTGAATTGTCTGGTAAGGTGGATAGAGATTCTGGATCTTTTATCATACCATGCTGCTCTTGCCCTCTCAGTCCAAGATATGTTGCGGCACTGATTCCTTGTAGCGCCAGAAGTGTATCATCAAATTCTGGCATTGCTAGATTTTTAATCACCTCCCAAACAAAAAATAGTCCGATGGCAACTGTCCAAATAAATGTTTGGAAGCGATGAAAATTGACTCCATTAATATCTGATAATATATCGGTGAAAAACCCTTCTGAAACGCCTTGACTACCTTTTCTATTTTTCTCATTACCCTGCCCATCAATTAATGAAGTACCAAATGCAGTTACAGAGTTAATTCCTAATAAAACTAGTGATTGTCCAGTTAAAATATTGGTGTAATCTCCTGTTATGCCGTAGATAATCAGGTAAGCAGAAAAAATGAGAAATGTCCAGAAAGCAAGTTGAGATATTGATAAGCTGAAGGGATTTCTATACTCTTCATTTGAACCAAGAAAAAACTTAGCAATTCCCGAACGAGCTTCCTTTTCAGGTAGAAACTCTTTTGTAACCAACATTTCCTGACCATTGATTACTTCTTTTTTAGAGTAAATTCCTTCTATTCCAGGGCTACGTAGACTGTCTCGACCATATCTGATAAATATCAAGATAATAGCTATAACTAGAAACAGACACAGCCAAAATCGCCATGATAATAGAACAATTTTTAATTGAGGAGGCGAGAGAGGATCGCTCACCAGAATCGCAACTTTACTGGGACAGCCTACCCCAACTATCGTATCAATACTATATTTGGGCCTGCCACCAAGTAGCGAATTCCATGCAGTTTCAGATACATCAGTACGTTCAAGCTGAAAAGCTAACCAATCATTATTAAGAGTTTTCTTTTGATCTTCACCCTCCTCCATGACGCTGACAGGTTCTCCGTGGACATTCTCTAGCTGATAGCCATTCAGGTACAACACTAATTGGCGAGGATCGAATGAATTGCCTTTAGGCGTTGCACTTGTGGCTGCTGCTGACAATCCTTTAACTTTTACCCTGATGCGATCGCCCATCTTAACTTGGCTGCGATCATTATCAGCAATGACTCGTTCCGTTCTGAGAGTTGCAGGAACATAACAAGCGCGAGACGATGCAAAATTCACAGAAGGGATACCAGAATTATCTTGAGCGATCGCAGAAAAGTTGATAGAAACAACCACAGAAAACACCAATAGAAAAATAGCAGTAAATCTTTTAGTCTTTCTATACATTGCTCAGTATTACCAAGTAAACTATGTCGTAGTTTACTCCTACTTGAGCCATTTGGAATATTAAAAAACTTGTCTAGAATGAAAAACAATACCTTTGCAAAAAAGAGAGAGGCAATGGCTGCAACAGGCTTTATCCTTTTGGCTAATTGTAAAGTGGCAGTCATGGGGCAACAATAGGTATCTATGGAAAGTCAAAATTATGACTGGTAAATGCGGACTCACACTAGGTAAATACGCGCCTCTCCATAAAGGGCATCAATTGGTGATTGAAACAGCCTTAGCAGAGATGGATGAAGTGCTGGTGATGATTTATGAGTGTCCAGAGGTGACTGCTATTCCTTTAACAGTTAGAGCGAATTGGCTGCGGCAAATTTATCCACAAATCCAGGTGATTGAAGCGTGGGATGGCCCAACTGAGGTTGGTGATACTCCTGAGATTAAGCAAAAGCACGAAGATTACATCCTGAAACAATTAAAATCAAAAAAAGTTACCCACTTTTACTGTAGTGAATTTTACGGTGAACACGTAAGTCAGGCATTGGGGGCAGTTAATCGGCTCGTGGATTGCGATCGCCAAACTTTTCCAATTTCTGGAACGCAAGTAAGAAGAGACGCTTACGCATTTCGGGAGTATTTACATCCTGATGTGTACCGCGATCTGATCGCTAATATTGTTTTTATGGGCGCTCCTTCAACTGGTAAAACCACGATTGCATCACAATTAGCTAAAGAGTTTAACACTGTATGGATGCCTGAGTATGGACGCGAGTATTGGGAAAAATATCAAATTAATAGACAACTTTCGCTCTCCCAACTTGTGGAAATTGCCAAAGGGCATTTAGAACGTGAAGAAGCCTTCTTATTGCAAGCAAACCAGTATTTATTTACAGATACCAATGCATTAACAACCTATCAATTCTCGTTGTATTACCACAAAACTGTTGCTCCAGAGTTAGCAGAACTTGCCCATCAAGCCATGTCGCGCTATGATTTGGTGTTTCTTTGCGATTCAGATATACCTTATGATGATACCTGGGATCGCTCTGGAGAAGCAAACCGTAACATATTTCAAAAACAGATTCAGAGCGACTTAATTATTAGAAAAATTCCATTTTTTCACTTGAATGGCGACCTTAATACACGCGTTAGTATTGTTAAAAGAGTATTGTCTCGCTACTACAAATATGGCAACCTGGGAAAGTTATTTTACCATGAAGTTATTTAATAAAATGCATTAAAATGATTGAATTTTGGAGTGTAAATACTATCGCCTTTAATCTTATGGGATACCCCATGAGTTATGTATAATTCTTAGGAACGATTTTTTCTCTATGGTCGGTGTGGCTAATTTCTCAGAAGAAAATCCTGACTTGGCCTGTTGGGATAGTCAGCGTCTTGCTATACATGGCGCTTTTCTATCAAATCCGCTTGTATTCGGACATGTTAGAACAAATCTACTATTTAGTTATTAGTGTGTATGGTTGGTGGCGATGGATTACACCTGAACGTGATACTGGTAAAGTTTTGCAGGTTCGGTATAGTTCCCCAAGTAAAATTGTTTTGATTGCAGCAATTACAATAGCAGTTTCATTTGCAACAGGAGCTTTGATGAGTCAAATTCACCATTTACTCCCTGCAATATTTTTAGAGAAAGCTTCTTTTCCTTATTTAGATGCACTCACAACAATTATGAGTTTTACTGCTATGTGGCTGATGGTGCAAAAAAGGATTGAAAGCTGGTATTACTGGATTATTGTTGATGTTATTGGTATTTGGTTGTACTACGTTAAAGAAGTTAAATTTATTGCTTTTCTTTATGTAATTTTTTTGTTCATCGCAATTAACGGCTCAATATCTTGGCTCAAGACAGCTAAAATACAGGACTGAGAACCCCTGTATATATTTTCTGTTTCGTAGTGCCGTGGCACAGTGAAAATAGTGCATTAGATGTAGGTTGGGTTGAGCAACGAAACCCAACATTGATCTGAGTGTTGGGTTGAGCAACGAAACCCAACCTTGTATTTTAGAAAGAGTAGTAGACCGTCCCAACCTTGGTCATAATAGACCGCTTTGTAGCACGGGTCACTACAATATCAGGCGATGGCGTAGCCCAGAACAGGCATCGCACTTTTTATCTCAATGTCTGAGCCGTCCCCCCTTACCAAGGCAACGGTGTACACACAAGTCAAATTACCCCCCTTAATCCCCCCTTATAAAAGGGGGAAAAAAGATATCTAGTTCCCTCTCCTTTCCAAGGGGAGGGTTAGGGTGGGGTAAAACCCTGGTTAATCAGCTATTTCAGACTTGTGTGTAAACCGTAGCTTACCAAGGAGGGACTACAGGGGGGTTAAAACGATCTCAAATTCTCACGAATGATTTAGGACTGCTATATAAGCAACAGATACCTCGAAGTCATGTTGAAGTACTTGAAAGTCGTGTTGAGGTACTTCAAAATCGTATTGAAGTACTTGAAAGTCGTGTTGAGGTACTCCAAAATCGTATTGAAGTACTTGAAAGTCGTGTTGAGGTACTCCAAAATCGTATTGAAGTACTTGAAAGTCGTGTTGAGGTACTCCAAAATCGTATTGAAGTACTTGAAAATCGTGTTGAGGTACTCCAAAATCGTATTGAAGTACTTGAAAATCGTGTTGAGGTACTCCAAAATCGTATTGAAGTACTCCGAAGTCGTGTTGGAGTACTTCAAACTTTGTCGCACCGCGATCAAGTACACAGGTGCGATCGCTTGACTTTTAAAACAGTCGCTACAAACTTTTTTGCAACAATTTAGCCTTGCCACACCACTACGAAAGTGTTCTTAAGCAGCGTTTATTCTTTGCAAACCAGTGTAAATATTGAATCGTTCTCCACGCAGGAATCCAATTAAGGTAATCCCGAATTCCTTGGCGACAGATACCGCCAAACTACTGGGAGCGGAAACAGAACAGACAATGGGAACTCCAGCAGTTGTAGACTTTTGCAAAATCTCAAAACTTGAGCGTCCGCTAACTAGAACAATACAATTATTTAAAGGTAATTCATCACTGAGCAAAGCTGTACCAATCAATTTATCCAAAGCATTGTGTCGCCCAACATCCTCCCACAGGTTTAACAGTTGTCCTTGAGCATCAAAGATAGCCGCAGCGTGCAAACCTCCTGTAGCAGTGAAGATACCTTGAGCAGCCCGGAGTTTATCTGGTAGGCTGTATACGATCTCAGGTTTTACCGTTGGGCCAGAGGAAATTACTGGACATCCCCGCAGACGCAAAGCCTCAAGGCTAGCTTTACCACACACTCCACAGGCGCTACTTGTATAGAAATGACGCTCCAAAGGCTGTAAGTCTGGAATCAACCCATCCCGCAGTTCCACATTTACAATATTATGGCGCTGCTCACCATCTACTAATTCATCTACGCAGTAGCTGATACGTCGAATATCTTCCCTGCTATTAACGACTCCTTCGCTGTAGAGGAAACCAGCAGCTAGTTCAAAATCTGCCCCTGGCGTCCGCATTGTTACAGCTACCGTCTTCTGGAAAGGAACAAGACGAATTTCCAAAGGTTCTTCGGTGGTAAGTTGGTCTAAACGAGGCCGTATTTGACCTTTTTCCACTACCCAAACAGTGGCTTTGGTCTTACTTTTAGTTGGCATTCTCATATTTGTGAAAGTTGGTGAATTGAAATTTTGATACTAATCTGGAAACAAAGTAATGCTATTTATATGTCAGATGTCAGGTTGATGCTTACCAATTACTTTGTGCAGTTGAGCTAGATCAGCTATGTTTTTGTTTAGGAAGTAAAATGAACCTAAAACTTTTGGCTTTCAGCAAAATTTTATTTGCAATAGTCTTTGTGATTTCCCTTGGTTTTACAGGATATTTAGTGGCTAATAACATTAGTCAGAGAGTAATTGAAAAATCTGTTGCTAAACAAGTGATATCTACCTCCACCGTAGGAAAAAGTTCTCAACTACAGAAGCTTTTAAATGAGATAATTGTAGAACAGAAAATACCCGGTGCAGTAATGTATATTACTACACCTAAAGGTTCTTGGCTGGGAGCATCTGGTGTTAGTAACTTGTCAACTAAAACCCGGATGAAACCCACAGATGGCTTTTCTATTGCCAGTATGAGTAAAACTTTTATGGCGGTGGTTGTGCTGAAATTAGTGGAACAAGGGAAGATAGAATTAGACCGGGCGATCGCAACCTACTTACCAAGAGACATCACTCCTCATATTGTCAACAGCGATAAAATTACAGTTCAGCAACTGCTCAACCACACCAGTGGTGTTGCTGAATACCTAAATACAAAAGAGTTTATTCAAGCTACGGCGAAAAGAAGTCGCTCACAGCCTTGGACAGCCAGAGAAGCTATTCAGTATATGTACCGAGAGCAACCGCAGGCAAATCCTGGAGAAAAATTTATTTATACTGATTGCAACTACATTCTTTTGGAACTGATTGTTGAAAATATTACTAGGGGAACTCTCGCCCAAGCAATCCGCAGTCAGATTTTAAAACCATTAGGATTAAAACATACCTTTACGGAATTGCGCGAACCGACAATTGGAGAAGTCGCTACAGGGTATGGCGATCGCAATAAGGATGGTAAGCTAGATAGCTACGCCACAGTCAATGATGGCAATGGTTTAGGAGATGGTGGATTAGTTTCAACAGCAGAAGATTTAGCCAAGTTCGCTAAAGCGCTATTCGTCAAAAAAACTTTACTTTCCTCCAAGACGATGAAAGAAATGTTGAAATTTAAAGATAATGGCGCAGGTTATAGCTATGGGTTGGGTGTAGAACGATTTTCATCTCCTTTAGCAAAAGCAATTGGGCATAGTGGTACAGCTTATGGCTTCGTAACATTGCTTGCATATTTACCCAATGAAAAAACTACTATAGTAGTGCTGCTAAACAATCAGAATGTTGATATTAAATCAGTAGCTAGGACAGGTCTAGAGGTTGTCGAGAATAAATGATCCTAATTTTTCATTATGCTTATATGGCTGGCATTTTAATAATTCAAAATTCACGCATTAAAGACATTTTCAGACTCTTATTTAAACCCCGACTGTAGCAAGATCCTGCAGGGTAACTGCTCAAAGGCGGAGTAGCTCCAACTTCGCGCTACGTATAGACGTAGAAGTTTTAAACCCTTTAATTTACGAGAAATTTTCTGGGTCAATATTCAGTTCTCGCAATTTGGCTGCTAGGCGTTCAGCGCGTTGTCGTTCTTGTTCAGCGCGTTGTCGTTCTTGTTCAGCTGCTTCTTCGGGTGTAGGAATTAGATTTCCTTCCGCAGTGAAATAGCGTAATTTATGTTCATAAACACCCAAGTACAAATTTAATTGCTGACTCCACAACAATCCTTGTGGGTTGGGTTCTATAGGTTGATACGTACCACCCACCAAAATAAACCCAGCAAATTCTAGATTCTTGGGGTCAAACCAGAAGTATTCAGGAGTGCGAAAGATATCTTGATAAATTTGCTTTTTTAAGCCCTTGTCGGTCGCTGCGGTTGACTTTGAAAGCAGTTCTATAATCAAATTCGGATATTTACCGTCTTCTTCCCAAACAACCCAACTATCACGGGGTTTGCGTTCAGTATTTAAAACGACAAAGAAATCTGGCCCCCGAAAGTCTTCGGATTTACGCTGGCGTGGACTGTAATGAATGCTAAGATTCCCCGCAGCAAAGTAGTCATTAAAGCGATTGTAGTCTCGCCACCACCAATCAAGACATTTTATCAATAGCAGCATTTGCTGCAAATGTAGGTATGTTTCCAATGGTGGTTCGTTACTTTCTAAATCCCCTGGTGGAAATATAACATCTTCTGGGGTTTCAAAATCTTTGGCGACAGACATGGCTGCAAGTTTTGGAGTGATATTAACTTGAACGTCGCAGTCAAAAAGCGTTAAAATTAGGTTTGCTTTTCTAAGCGTACTATTGCATTATAATCAGGAACCTCTTCAAGCGATCGCTTACTGTCACAGACGTTACTTAAAGTTTTAGCTTTTATTTTTGCTTTCCTATACATCGAAACAAGCATTTTTGTAACTAGCAACTTAAGTTATCTATATCTATCTTATGTAGTGATCCTATCCCTACCCTAAGTAGGGTTATCCATCTCCATTTGTTCGTTAACTTATGTAAAGGTACTGAAATTAAATTTTCACAGTAACTGACGAAATCAGAAACCCTTAACTTAATTGGAGTTTTTTATGACTTACACAGCTGATGAAGCAACAAAACCGGCTTTAGAAAGTTTTAAACAGTTTGATGTAGATACTCAGCTAGCCCTACTTTGGTTCGGTTACTTGGATCTTAAAGAGCAGCTACAACCTGCACCTCCTGAAAGGATAGAAGTTCCCGCCAAAGCAGTGTTTGACAAATTCCTGAACTTGTCTAAAGAAGAACAACTGCAAGGGCAACGCGACATTATTAATGGCGCAGCTAACGAGATCAGCCAAGCCTATAATGCTCTAAGTACCAATTCCAGATTAGACGTTTGGCTGATGCTGGCACAAGGAATGGAGAATGGAACCATCATTCAAGTACCATCCGACTATCAACTACCTGGTGAAACGGATGAATTTGTCGCATCGATCAAAAAGCTAGAGTTTGAGCAGCGGATTAATTTCATGCTGACTGTGGTGCAAGAAATGGGTTAGTCAAGTCCAAGGACTTTCAATGGCTTTCTAGAATTGGGGATAACTGAAAGTAGCAAATTAAGCTAGACCTGGCTTCTTTTGCTCTCCTTTAATAGTGGTTAACTCAGAACTACCGCAGAGATGCTCATCTTTGCGGTAGTCTTAATGCAAGTAATTTTGTTAAAACTGGGAAAATGAGACTTGATTCAGATTTTTTCCAACCGCACGATCGCATTATAATCAGGTACACCTTCAAGCGATCGCTTACTTTTATCGAGTAGCACATTCCCTTCTGGCCAGTGTACTTGCAAGTTTCCTGACTGAATTGGCGCAATGTAGACTTGACATAACAACTCGCCTAAATCATTCTTAAGAATGACGCGATCGCGATCTTTTAAACCCAACTGTGCAGCATCAGCAGCATTCATTAGCACCGCCTCTCGCATCGCCCCAGTAATTGCATCCTTGCGTTCCTGCACCATACTATTAAATTGTTTGCCTCGGCGCGTTGCTAATAAAAAATAACCTTCTGGTAATTCTCTTTGGCGTGGCAATAATACGCCAAAGTGTGCTTTCCCATCCGCTGTCGGGAAGTTCCAACCAAAGCACAAATGCGAGCCACCATATTGAAATTGATCGCCAGCTTGCTGTAAGTGTTGAATACCAGCATATTGCGGGACAACTTGAGCAATTTCCTGACGGATAGCAGCGGTGTCAGCAAAAGCTAGTTTATCTGCCAAATCTGGTTTTACCCGCCTTGCCAATTCTAAAAATACTTCCCACTCAGGCCGCGCTTCTCCAATCCGCGGCCCCGGAATTTCTGGACTGAAAATTACCCGGCGTTCGGTGTTAGTTTCTGTGACTCCTCCTGAGATTTCGTAACGAGTCGTCGCAGGTAACAGCACCACAGTATCAGCAGGTTCCACTAACATTTGGCTAGAGAGAACAATATCTATATGTACCCGTAGCGGTATTGTCTTCAGCGCCGCTTCTACATAATCTGGTTCTGGCAGTACTTCTAAAAAATTCCCACCCACAGAAAACAACACATCTAATTGTCCCTGATATGCGGCGTTAATCATTTCTGGAGCAATTAAACCTTTACTTGTCGGCACTTCAAAGCCCCAATGTTGACTCAATTGGGCAGCATTTTCTGAGGTGATGGGTTTACCACCAGGAAATACTGTGGCGTAACATCCCATCTCTGCACCACCCTGCACGCCAGAGTGACCGCGAATTGGCATTAAACCGCAGCCTTCCCGACCGACAAAACCTTTGGTGAGAGCTAGATTAATGATACTTCGCACATTATCTTCACCGCATTCATGCTGGGTAATACCCATACTCCAAACAAATACGGCTTTATTAGCTTCTTTGACCATTTTGGCAAAGGCGTACATTGACTCGCGGGATGTTCCAGAAAGCCGTTCTAATTCTTCCCAAGATTGATTTTCTAAAGATGTTTTGAGTTCGGCAAAGCCATCTGTATATAAATCTATAAATGACTGGTCTACCCAATTGTTAGCAATTATATGTTTAATAGTGCCATTCAAAAATGCGATATCCCCGCCCATATTAATTAAGAAGAAGTCTTCGGCAAACTTTGTACCGAAAACGGCACTTTCTACAATTGAGGGCACCCAGTAGCGCTCCATTCCTGGTTCGCGGTAAGTATTAATAACTACAATTTTAGTGCCAGCTTTCTTGGCGTAATGGAGATATTTAACAGTAACAGGCTGATTATTGGCAACGTTGGAGCCAATGAAGACTAATAAATCAGTACCAATCCAGTCTTTATAAGAACAGGTGGTAGCCCCAGCACCCAGAGAAGCTTTCAGTCCCGCCGTACTGGGAGAATGGCAAATGCGGGCAGCGTTATCAATATTATTGCTTCCCATTGCCCGCACAGCTTTTTGGGTAGCATAATAAGTTTCGTTGACAGTACCGCGACTGGTAACATAGAAACTGAGACGGTCTGGTGTGGTAGCGCGGATGCGATCGCTAATTACCCCTAAAACTTCATCCCAGCTGGCACGGCGAAAGCCTTTTTCCCCTCGTTGACGAATCATCGGATAAGGAAGTCGCCCCAAGTCTCGTAATTGGGCACTTTTTTGATTTTGCAACTGCGAAACATCCTCCAATAGCACAGCGTCAAAAGCTGGCATCGTATTCATCCGCAACAACCGCAACCGGACATTGCAAAGATGAATACCATCTAAAGTCCAATCCTTCATCCCGGTTGTTCCGAGAGCACAACCATCGCAGACACCTTTATTTAGGATATTCCACGTGTATGGTAGTTTGTCACGAGATAACCAAATTGCCCGAAATACTTCCCAATAGTTGTTAGGATACTGTTCGCCAATGCCAAAAGGCTTCCAACTTGCCCAGTTTGAAGGTGTCCAGTGCTTTTTGGGTTTAGGTAACATGATGCAATGTATGTAAGTGGCTGGATTCTTCAAGGCTAGCGTTTTAAGTAGCATTTAAGTAGCAGGCGGTTAAAAATTTAGACATAGAAGGTAAAAACTGAGAAGATTAATTTCTTGTATCTTAACGACAACTTGAACGTTTATAAGTACAACTTCAGCCGTAATGAAAAGGAGTCAGAAATTAGAATTCAGGAGCAAAGCCGGAGACGTTTCCGTTGCTCCGGTCAGAATACCCCATGTCTGAAGTCAGGGGTTTCAAGCAAGGAATACTTTTCTTTTCTTCCACGACTGAAGTCGGGGGCTTTAGACCACGATTCATCCACCAATCGCACAGAATTCAATTTCTTTTTCTGGCGACTGACGCATGTATTCTTCTTCGGTAACAACAACTTAAGCGTTACTAATCCAACTAGGAACGTTATTAACTACAGAAGAAGCATCTTTAACAACAGCTTAAGCTGTAGCAACAACGACTTAAGTGTTAGTTATAACACCTGGAACATTGATAACTATTGTTTAAGCCTTAGTCACAACAACTTAAGCATTACTTATCAAACTAGGAACATTACTAACTACAGCTTCTTCTGTAGTTAATACGAGAGGAAGCTGTAGTTGTAGTAGCGCGGCAAGCTTAAAATATTGGGTTGAGTAATCATAGAATAGTTTTGGACTTTCTAGGTTTTGTGAACCCAACGTTTTAAGGATGACGTGCTAGTAGGTTGGGTTGAGGAACGAAACCCAACATTCCTGCCTCTGTTGGGTAACACTTAAGTTCAACCCAACCTACTAGCGCGGCAAGCTTAAAATATTGGGTTGAGTAATCATAGAATAGTTTTGGACTTTCTAGGTTTTGTGAACCCAACGTTTTAAGGATGACGTGCTACTACAGTTAAGATTTCCGTACCCTTTTTATGATGAACTGTACTAAGTGCGCCAGTTTAAGTTCAAATAAAAATCCCTGCCACAGATGACAGGGATACCAGTTTTTAGCTATAGCTTGTCTCTTAGCTAACAAAATCTTTGTGGGCAGTGACAAGCATCTGAGCTTGCCTTAAAACATTTCCGAATAAATAAAAAGGAATCTGCCAAGCTGCAACGGTAACTTCTTTGACTATATCTTGTACACTAATTGCAATTAATTCATGCTCTGGCGGCTCTCCCTCAACAGTACCAGACCAAGTAAAAGCTAATAAGAAATCATCGTCTCCAGGCAAGGATGCAATCAAACATTCTTCTGGTGTTGGTTCGCAAATAATTCCATAATCATTTGCAAGTTCTACTAATCTTTGAAAGTTGTTTCTGTTTGTCATTTGTCTTTTGGGTGTAATTGAATCTCAGTTTTAGAAAAAATCATATTTTGAACTCCACAACTCAACTTAGTTGCTTCATATCATAAATTACGAATTATTAAGGAGTTATTGGAGTTAGATCGGGCTTAAGTCCAAAATATTAACGCGATCGCCTGGTTATATCAGCAACAATTGTTACTGTTTTAGAAAAAGCTAGACTACCTACTTTTTCGGTTTACCCTACTTAAATACTTGAGTAAATGTCAGCCCTAATTTATCTGGAGGTATTAAGCGAATTATCAGTGTTTTTACCTGTTAGGCAAGAGCTACTACGGGTAGAACCACCAGCACTTGCGGGAGGTTCTACCCGCTGTGGTGGCTTAAATGTTTGACTAACTTGCCAAGTTTTGTTGGAATGGTACGACTGAGCTTGTACCTGTGCTGTTAAACCAGAAAGCAAATACAAAGGTAAGGAAAAGGGTACAAAATATAGAGATGGTTTCATCCATTTCATATTGATAATGCCTGAGTTCTAGATTAGTCAGGTGAATAAATCAAGTATTCCCAAAAACAGAATCAGATTTTTCACTCAACTACAAAACTATAATGTTGCAGAACCTCATCTTCGCTGGGAGAATAAGTACCATCTGCGATCGCTACCATCACCGCTGTCCTTAAGAAATTTTCTGCGGCTGGTGTACCTTTACCCAAGGCTGCGGCTAATTCCTCTGGGGTAATTATCTCTAGAGAGTCGCATTTAATCTTAGGAGCTAATTCATTTTTGGTGATGCTGGCAATTAATTCCTGTTCTTGATCGTCAAAATTACCATCAGCCCAAGCAATAGTAAGCAGTCCACGCAACCAAGCGGCAATCTGTTCGCTGCTGTAGGGGGATTGAACGGTACTTGTCATAAACTCTATGTCTCAAGCTTTCCTCAGTCATTACTACGCTACCCTAACCAGTGACTATGAAAATAGTGAAAGCAGCACAGAAAAATAAATCAGAGAAGTTTTCAAATCGCAATAGTCGGTCTTAAGGTAAAATCCATTTGTAACATTGTTGAGAATTTTTCTACTTAAAGTGAATTCGATTGGAGTATATCAAGGATCATAAGGTTCAAGACTGTAATTTGCCCTACAGAATAATGGAGTTTTCTAAGTATGCGAACCTGCCAGCTAAATATCGCCGACGCTTTTCTCTAATGAATCGTTTACTGATGTTACTTGCTTCTCTATGGGATTGCGATCGCTTGGCATTAGTGAAATTAGTTTAGCTCTAAAAAATTAAGGTATACATAATGTTTTTATTTGGCATTGAGCATGAAGTCGCTTTTCTAAACAAAGAAGGAAAGTTTGCTGATTTTTCCCACACAAAATTTGCTGATTTCAATCAAATTATTGAAAAGCTACCCACATACCAGAGTGACTATCCTCAACTGCGGGTCGGGGACGCTGGTATCAAACAGAAGAGATGGTACATTGAGGGATTTGAAAGGTTCGTGGATTCTGACAAGCCAATTGACTGTCTACCTAAAGGCATCGAAATTAGAACAACCATACACTCTAATATTGAAGCTGTTATTAGCGAATTATCAGAAAGTTTTCGCTCACTATGCGAGGTGGCTGCTAACTTTGGTTTCTCACCAAGTTTAATTAGTTTTAATCCTTACAAAACTGTTTTTGAGCCTCAGCCTCCATTAAATGATTATGAAGTAAGACGAAGACAAGCTTCTCCTGAAAAACAAACTGCCCATATTCCCATGCTGACTTATGGACCAGATTTAAATATTTCAGTGTCAAATTTGTCTACTGAACGTGTGATTGATATTGGCAGAAAGTTGACTTATTACAGTCCCTATATTGTCCCTTTTAGTTATAGTTCCCCTTTTTATAACGGAAGTTTATGGGATGGGCTATCGGTACGAACCTTTATCAGAACCGGAAAAAGGCCAGCAGCCTTAGTTTTTGTTCAAAAACAAGAACAACTAATTGATAGCATACCTTCCTTAACAAAAATTGCCCGCATTCCGGCTGAAGTGGGACGCATCGAATTTAAGGCTTGTGATAGTTGTGATGATTTTTTAATCTATGCGGCTTTGCTGATATTATTGAAAGGTTTGGTGTTAGATGAAACCTTACTGGGTAGAGCAACTGTACCCGATGCAGCGTTACACCAACTTTCTGCAAAAGAAGCGTTTGAAAACGAAGATATTTTTGAGAATGTGACAAAAGTCTTGCAAGCAGCCGAAGTTGCTTTAGAACATGACCCAGATGTTCATTATTTAACGCCGTTAAAAGTGCTGCTGGCAAAGCGAAAAACAAGATCCCATGAATTAATAGAAATGTTCCATCGGGTAAGTTCAATAGAAAAGGTAATAAGGAAGACTTATCAAGTTTAAAAATGAGAGGATTTTTACAGATTTATATGCCCTAAGAAAGAATTAGACTGCTTTATTCAGGTTGTCTGCAATTGGTAAAAGTTGCCTTAAGTGCAGTGGCAATTTGTACAAAAACTCTTATAGTGGTTCCAATACTTTTCGGGTTTCGGGTGAAAGTGGGAATGGGATTGCGGTTTGAATTTACCTTTACCCCAAGCCCAGTAACCTTTTCCCAGACCAAAAGAGAGATTATTGGGTTTATCCGAAAAGTATTGACTTATGCACTGTACAAATTAATCATGGTATGCTTTACGAAAATAGGTCTTTTCGGCTTAGATTAATGATTATTTTGATGGTAAATATATCTGCGCTGTAGGGGTTTAGCAATGCTGATTGGTGTAAATTAAGCAAAAAGTCAGCATAAAAAAATGTAATCTAGGAACATCTGATTTGATGTTCTTAGTGATACATCATTAGTAGAAAACGATTTTCTACTGAATTTGACGACATATAAACTGCATGACGAAAAATTGCCTCAAAAGCCACAGAGTCAACAGGCTACTTTGTGCCCCTATGATGGGATGTTTTTTTAACTGGAAGTCCCTAAGCAGTAAACGCCAGATCCGGCAAAAGTCTTTCTACTGATTGGATAAAGTTGAGATAACTGAACATAAATAGTAGAGCCATTAACCTGCCAAAACTAGATTAAGTCGATATACCTAGAGACTGATTTTATTGCAACTAAAGATGCAGCAAACTTCATTCTGGAGATTGATGCAGACCTGAGCTTTTTCAAAGTAAAAGTGTAAACAGGGAACCTAAAATAAAGGATTTCAATTATGAAATCTAATGATTTTGTGAAATAATGAAGGTGGTATTTGCTTATTATCCCTTAATAATCCGATGCAGAAATACAAAAAAGTTTCTTCGTCAGGTTCGTTTTTAAAGAACTTCTAGATTGAAGCGGAGCTTGCCAGTTTTATTATTGCTTAAATTTCCTAAGTAAAGGTATATGCTTCGCTCTTCCAGTGAAAGTTCTGCGTTGTTAAAAGCTGTTATCGAGGATTTCAAATGAAGATGATTGCTTCCGTTTTATCTATTTTCCGTCCAGTACGTTTTTTAGTAGTGGCTTTTACTTGTGCGCTAGTCTTATTCTCTAACGCTTTTCCTGCTTTTGCAATCGATAGCTACCAAAGTAATCCTACCGAAGGTACTACACAACTGCTTGACATTCAGCGCAAAACTGACGAAGCTGCTACAGAACCACCAGAAGGATTGAAAAAGACTCAAAAGGAGACTAGCCAAGGACTCAATGAGGTTCAGGGAGCGGCCGATATTGACAAGCAAAAGAATCCTGAAAATTCTCAGGGTGCAAAATCTGTGGAAGAAAATATAAAGAATGTGTTGGACAAAGTTACAGGTAAGTAACAAAGTTAATACCTTGGTAATTTTTTGTTAGTAATGGGCGATCGCGTTTACGCGATCGCCCATTACTACTTATTATATTAATATTTCTATCTATTTTTTTAGCTGATAAAAAACAAGAAATGTAGCTAATTGCTAAATTCTCTATCGACTGAATGGTACTACCTATTAAGGCATAGGTATAACTATGTAATGTAATAATTAATCTAAACTTATAATATTTCCTTTGGTTGATGTGGATTCTGTGGAAAATTTGGCAAATTAATAGATAACTTTGCTTAGGGATGGAAAACAATGCGTGCGATAAACATTGGTTTGACGGACGAACAGCGTCAAGGTGTAATTAATCTGTTAAATCAAGATTTGGCAGATGCCTATTTACTGCTGGTGAAAACCAAAAAGTACCACTGGGATGTCGTTGGCCCTCAGTTCCGCTCTTTGCACCAGCTTTGGGAAGAACACTACCAAAAGCTGACTCTAAATATTGATGCTTTGGCAGAGCGGGTTCGTGCTTTGGGTGGTTATCCAGTTGGCTCATTGGAGGGATTTCTCAAGCTTGCTACCCTCAAGGAACATGCTGGTAGTGTGCCCACAGCAACAGGGATGGTAGCTAATTTAGTGGACGATCACGAGCAGGTTATTCGTAATTTGAGAGACCATCTGGATCAGTCTGGTGAAAAGTTCCACGATCAAGGAACTGCTGACTTTTTAACTGGACTGTTGGAACAGCATGAAGAGATAGCTTGGATGCTGCGTTCATTTATTGAAGGCGAGGCACTAGATGCAGATGGTAGACAGCCAGCAGAAGGGGCTAAGACTCCCGTAGGTGTATAGCTCATACTCATAACATCTGAGTCAAGGATAGCTGAGGGAGGATTAATTCTTCCCTCAATTGATGTGAAAGAATTAATCTGCCTGCATCCAATACAGTTCAGTTAAGCCTAGAACTCAACTTCTACGTAGTAGCACGTCATCCTTAAAACGTTGGGTTCACAAAACCTAGAAAGTCCAAAACTATTCTATGATTACTCAACCCAATATTTTAAGCTTGCCGCGCTAGTAGGTTGGGTTGAGGAACAAAACCCAACACTTCCGTGAACTTTGTTGGGTTTTACTTTGTACCCTTGCAAGAAAGCAAGCTACTACCCAACCTACAATTTTCTTAACTGAACCCTATTGTGCCTGTATAAAATGGATTGGTCATCTTCATTGCAAAAAGAACGTAATACAAGGAGTTTTTAAGTGCCAGAAGTATAAGTGCCAGAAGTATATAAAGCAGAACGTACTATTTCTGCTGTATTCAAAGAGCAGAAGCAAATTGATCATGTAATTCGACGTTTATTAGACAGGGGTGTGCCTAGAGATCGTATTTCGGTGCATGGGCAGAAATTTCCAGTCGGAAACCAGAATCGCTGGCTTTATTAGTAAAAAAGATGTGATTTTCGGAGGTTTGAGAACAGGAGCAGTTTTTGGTTCCTTTCTCAGTTTGCTTACGGGTGTAGGCGTATTGTTTATTCCCTTTGTCGGCCCAATCCTAGCAGCAGGGCCTATTGGTGCAGTGCTGTTGGGAGCTGCGGAGCGATCGCAGGTAGTGCAGGTGCCGGTCTAGTATCGGTTCTTACTACTTTGGGAATGCCAGAAGATAAAGCGGCTATCAACCAAACTCGCTTAGAAGCTGGCGAATTTTTCGTGATGGCAGAAGTTCCGGGCGATCGCATCGGCGAGTTCCAATTGCTGCTCAAAAATGCTGGTGGTGAAGAAATTCACACGATTGAGAAAATGGCTCGTTCTTGTTCTAGACAGTGCAACAGTCCAACAGACTTGTCTTTTGAAGTTCGCGCTCATCTTTCTGATGAAGCCCAGAGTACATTCGTTGAGCCCTATAATGCTGTATTCAAAGAAAAAAGTGACGAGATCGCAGCCGAACAAGCTGCTTGGGAGACTATTCACCAGCAATATGATCAAGATGAAAATGGTGTCTGGTCTAAAGCTAAGGTCAAAGCGTGAAGAAGGCAGGGGGGAGCAGGGATACAATTTGGTAGTGGCTTCTCCACCAGACGCACAAGAGACAGATCCCCACCATATTGCAATCCAAATGTGGCAGAGATATTGGTGTTCTTAACTTAAACCCTTGCTGAGGACAGTATTCTTCCTGTAAGAACTGTCTTCTGCCTTTGTTGTTAAACTACTCTGCAAAACTAGATATCAGGGATTTATAATAAATAAATTATCCAATATTGTGGGGTGGGATGGGCTTTTTGGTCTATCCCACAAAAAGTAAGTATATTGGCAATAATATTGAATCTGGGAATATTTGTACATATTTATACGCATTTAGACAGACATCGAACTTAGATAGAAATTGCCTAGCTCTGGACCTAGTTTGCATAACTTTGGGTACATTACCGCAAATGCGCTGATACTTTAATTTACCCTCTTCATAAATTCCGCAAAAACACCGTTACGCTATTTGTGCTTGTGATCAAAACTTAGAGCATCCAGTTTATTAGGGCGGATTTATGACCAACCCTGTAAAGACGGTTATCCAAGTCAATTTGGAGATGGCTCTAGAAGTAGCTCAAGAATTGGAGCAAGCTCCATACACTCAACTCGGTGCTTATTGTTTGGAAATTTTACGGGAAATCGGATGTCCTGGTACTGAACTCCCTGTTAACTTACAAACTCGCGATCAGCAGCTAAACTTCATTACAGGCTTTGCATCTTATGCTTTTGGGGAGGTACAAAGTGTATAAAGCATTAATTGATGATATATTTTCTGATTCAGAAGGGGCAGAAGAAACTACTTTTCCTGCCACAGATGAAGATTTATTAATCTTAACAGAAAAATTTTTAGGGTTTGAAATTCCCTCAAAGGTTTTCTTGCAAGCTATCGCTATTGCTGATTACGACGGTGCAGCTGCTTTTCGCTACGTTGATAATTATTTAACTAATCTCAAAAATAAGAAGAAACGTAAGCAGAAGAAATTACTTGTGTTAGGTTGTTCGACTAGATTTTACAATAATTGATGTGCTTATTCACCAGCTAACTAAAAACCAATACGATTTAGATAAGATAATTTGCACAACTTACTATAGAGACGTTGCATTGCAACGTCTCTACACATATTTGTCCCACAGAGACAAGAAAGTTTTATGTATGTGCTAATGACTAATTAGTATTACTCTCTGCCAAAACAAACTTGTTCATAGCTTTTACCAGCAATATCCCAAGTGAATTGTGTTTCTACCAGTTGTCTGCCGTTGTGAGACAATTCTGAACGCAGATGTGGACGATCGAATAGTTGACTAATAGCAGTGACGTACTCTGCCGGTTTATTGGCTCGTAATGCCCGTAATGGATGACTAGCAGCATCTACAGCTAATCCCTCTAAGCCACGATCGCTCGCTACTACAGGTATACCAGCTGCCATTGCTTCTAAAGTTTTATTTTTAATACCAAACCCAGTCCGCATCGGTACAACGCAGATGGTGGCTTGATGTAAATATTCTGCCATCGAAGGTACACGCCCAAGCACATTAATTCCTGGTTTTTTATTAAGTGCTAAAACTTCTGCTACGGGATGAGAACCGACAATATCAAAAGTTGTATCGGGATACAATTTTTGAATTTCTGGCAAAATTTCGTTGCTGAAAAAGCAGACAGCATCAATATTTGCTAAATTATCCATTGCACCGATGAAAATTAGGCGGTGTCCACCTGGATCGGTGGTACGGTTGGGGAAAGAAACTAAATCTACGCCATTGGGAATAACTGTAATTTCACTATTGGGGTTAAATTCTTGTAGTTGAATTTTATCTTCTTCTGTTGTGGCGACAATTGCCGAAAATTTAGAACAATAGTTTTGCTCATAACGCCGCAAAAGTGGCAGATTGATTTTATCTCTGAGTGAATTTTCGGAAATGCCTGTTGCTAATTGGTTGCGACAGGTAGCATCAACAGAACTATGAACATTAACGATGGTTTTTAGCTGTTTCTGAAAATGTGGCTGCACATAAATTTCATTGACGCTATGTTCGCAAGTAATTACATCACATTTTCCCGCTTCCACCCAGTTATTAACCCATGTTTGCATCTCAACTGAGTAGCGGTTAAGTACGCTTGGTGGTGTTCCCTGCTGCAAAAATCTCCCAAATCGCTGTATTTTCTGCAATATTCCGGTGGTTCGAGAATCTGGCGGACGTTCAAAAATGGCTAGATGATCCACACAATCGCGTAATCCTGCTACTTCTGCGTCTGTAACATCGCCCTCGCGTTGAGTCGCCAGAGTAACAGTATGGCGTTGACTTAGGTATTTAAGTAAATTAAATGTCCTGACTTGGGTTCCCCCGCGCGTTGGTGGGTAGGGAAAGGTGGAAGATAGCATTAAAATGTTCATACAAGTAATGAATCAAATGTGATATATACACCATGCCCTCATTGGAGGCTGTATGTCACGTCCAAAAACACCAGGAGGAAACGCGCGTTTCCTCCTGGTGTTTGGTAGATGACTACAATAGTTCGGTGTGGTTACGATTTTTGGGTGGACTTGCTAATCTCACTGCTAAATGGGCGCTGCTTCTATTATTAAAGATGTCTAAATGGTATTAGAAAGCTGCGACAGTTGCCTCAGCTACAGCTTGATCCTGTTCACCGCTACCACCACTTACTCCGACTGCACCAACTATCTGCTCATCGCGTTGAAGTGGTATACCCCCAGCAAAGATCATGATTCGTCCTCCATTTGAGGCGTGAATACCATAAAATTGTTTTCCTGGTTGAGCATCCTCAGCAAGGGATTTGGTAGAGAGATCAAACGCACGAGCAGTAAATGCTTTGTTAATTGAGATATCGATACTTCCGATCCACGCACCATCCATACGAATATGAGCAACAAGATTCCCGCCAGCATCAACAACCGCAAGATTCATTGGTTGTCCGATTGCACGAGCCTTCGCTTCTCCAGCCGCTAGTATTCGTCGTGCGTCATCCAAGGATACAGAATGTTTGTCAGAAGTCATGGTAATTCTTTCAATCGTAGAAATGTGTGCGTTGAGGGCGTGTCATCAATAAAGGATATCACGAGCATAAATTCTCGGTGTACCCCTTTAAGACCGGGAAGACTTCAAGCGCTGGTTATGTCGTTTCACATTAAGATTGACAAATAAAGCTAGCGGGGGGCAGGGAGCAGGGAGCAGGGGGCAGGGGGAAAGAATTAGATGATTAATCATTTGATATCAGGCATTTCGTGAAATGGTATTAGACGGGATTTTAGCTCACGATCAATTGCATTCAACTGATAATCACTACAGATCAAAGCATAATCAAACCCAGTCGCACACCCACAGCAACAGCCTCGGTGCGACTGGAGACATTGAGCTTTTGAAAAATGGATGAGAGATGAAATTTGACTGTATGCTCAGAAATATGTAATTGTTTAGCGATCGCCTTATTCCCCAACCCAGAACCAAGCATACCTAAAACCTCTATCTCCCGTGGTGTCAAGGTTTGTACAGGATTCGCCACCACTTTTTCGCGGATAGACAGTAATTCTGCAGCATCCGGGTGCAGCGCCAGCAAACCAAAAGCGATCGCCTCCACAGCCGCGACAATTTCTGACTCTGTGCTAGTACTGGGCAATATTCCCCGGATACCAGAACGTAACGCCGTCTCTAAGTCGATACTGTCGAGTTCTTCAACAATGACGATTATTCCTAATCGATATTGCTGTTCTTGAATAATCAGCAATTTTTCCCACACCGCTTGTTGAAAATTACCGCTCAAATCTACCAGCACCACATCTGGCTGTAATTGCCCAACTTCACTTGCCAATACATCCAAATCGGATGCACTCCCCACAACTGTCAGTCGAGGATTGGTAGTTACCACAGTTGATAACCCTGCCCGCACCACAGGGGAAGTAGCAACTACCATCACTCGGATCATGTCGCCTCCACCGCAGTTGTCTCGGACTGCACAGCAACATAAATCACGAATTGCTGTCTACCGCGTAGGATTTGTAGCGGCACAGATCCTTTACTGTCATGGAGATATTTGGTTAAATCATTCATGGTAGTGAATAATCGCCCCGAAACTCCAATTAAAACATCGCCGATTTGCACACCAGCAGTTTCCGCCGCACTGCCAGGTAGAATTGACAGCACCAATAAACCTAAGCTACGCCTACCTAAAAGTACAGGTTGCAGTGTAACTCCCAGTTGCGGACGACTATTTACCTGTAAAAAACGCTCAACGGTGTTGCTAGGAACTGCCACAGCCAAACCATTAACAATCATCGTGTTAATTCCCACGACAAGGCCTTGACAATCGGCAAGTGGCCCTCCAGAATTACCAGGATACAGGCGCAAATCGGCCATAACTGCTCGTGAATTATTTGCATAGATAATTCCAGTTGTCACAGCGCCACTTTCAGCAAAGGGATTACCCACCGCCAAGACTAATTCACCCACTCGTAGTGCCTCAGAATTGCCAATAGTTGCAGCAGTTAAATCAGTAGCAACAATTTTCAGGGCTGCTAAATCCTGCTGTGGATCGAATCGAGTACGCACCGCATCAAATACCCTGCCGTCTGCCAATTCCACAGTTGCGCGGTTGCTGGTTGCCACATGGGCATTAGTGATAATTAGTCCGTCAGGTTGCCAAATGACACCAGAACCGACTCCTAGAGAGCCGCTTTTCACTTTCACAGTGCGTAGGCGTAGTTTAGCAGCTACCTCTGTCAATTCAGCAGCGATGTTAGTTAATGTTGTGTTTGCCATGTTATACAATTTTTAAGCATGTCAAAGTAGAATCAGTGAGCGTTCCGAGTTCAAAGCTTGAACGTTCGAGCAAAAAGGTGCAACTTCCGAGTTCAGAAGCTCAACGTTCGAGTAAAAAGGTGCAACTTCCGAGTTCAGAAGCTCAACGTTCGAGCAAAAAGGTGCAACTTCCGAGTTCAGAAGCTCAACGTTCGAGTAAAAAGGTGCAACTTCCGAGTTCAGAAGCTCAACGTTCGAGCAAAAAGGTGCAACTTCCGAGTTCAGAAGCTCGAGTGAATAGAAAATTTAGATAAATTTGACAAAGCTAGTTAAACCGATCGCAAATTGGCATTATTCCTCCTTAGTAGGTCTTTCGCCAATTGCGATCGCTAACTCAACTAACACTCCACCCCGGACAACTTGCACGTTGACAGGTTTACCAATGCGATCGCTACTATTAAGCAGCGCCAACACATCACCTGTATCGCCCACAGTTACGCCATCAAACGTTACCAAAACATCGCCAAGCAGTACACCTGCATTATCAGCAGGCCCCGAAGGCTCGACATTAACGACAATTACCCCAGTTGCAGAACTTAAATTCAGAGATGTTTTCAGGTTCTTTGGTAAGCGTACAGGTTGCATTCCCACACCCAAGTAGCCTTTTGAAATACGTCCTTTTGCTACTAATTGGTCAACCACGCGATCGACTGTAGCAGTGGGGATAGTCAGAGCAATGCCACGCCGCCCCGATGTATTCATGCCTACCACAAAACCAGCAGCATCTACCAGCGGCCCACCTGCAAAACCAGAGTAAAGGGTGATGTCTGGGCGGATGAATTGGTCAATATTGCCGCCACTCATACTCCGCCAAGCACCGCTAATCACGCTGACCGCACCCATCGCCGCTCTTAAGTCACCTTCGCTACCTCTTGCCAGTCCTAATACCAGATGACCGACTTTGAGCGTTTTAGCATCGCCAACTTTTGCCACAGGTATTTCGACATTTTCTAGTTTAAAAACAGCGATATCGGTGCTAGAGTCATGACCGACGAGTGTTACTGGTGCAGTGCTACCATTTGATAGGGTGATGATAATGTCGTCATAGCGCTGGAGGGACTCATCAGAGGTAACAATGATTCCATGACGCCAGTGAATGCCACTTGAGGAACGACGTGTACCCCCATTCACCGCAACCACAGTACTCTCAACTTGTTCTACGGTGTCAGCTAAACTGTTGGACAAAGCCAGTAATGAAGACATAAGATTTATTCTGCAAACGTTCTTAGATATTCATATCGTGACGTTTGCTCAACACAGATAGCATCGGAAAAATGGGCAGAATTCACCCTAGAAAAATGGCTAGGATTTATATAAGCTTTTTGGCGTTGCTGAATCAAGATATGAATAATTTTGTGCAATACAAATGGTAGGGTCACACAGATGTGATTGGTGTCAACTTAAGCTACAACCCCTTTAATATCAAGTCCAGATGATTACTTATGATAAAGTCGGAATCGTTGCAGTTGATCTATGTCTCATGCCAAAACGGATTGCGACGCCGATAGCGAAGCGTTAGCGAGTCTTCTCCCAAGGGGAGACGCCAAGGGCGAACGAGCGTCATAGCCCGTCGTAGACATCGCTAACCACATCCAAAACCAATTACTGATGATTTAGCCCAACTTATTCCCTTAAACCCTCGTTATTACGTCGATTTAGCGTTTGCGATCGCACTTTGGATGAGAGACTTTCAGTAATTCGTGCAGGAAACGGAAAGAGTAACGGAGTTACGACATGACTTATGAATAAACAATATATTGCTAAAGGATTTGGAATTTTGCTGGGACTTTTATTTCTATGCGCTCCCGTCCTGGCACAGGAATACCGCATTGACCTGATTCGCGACAACATTTATCGTCTGACTGCTGGAAATCCCGTCCTGGCACAGGAATACCGCATATACCGTGATCTAGCGATGTATGAGGAGTGGCTGCCGCTCAATATCAAAGGTGTTTACCAAACTTTAGTGGACGAATCTTATCTACTTATGCGTCCTTATTAAAGAACTCCACAATTTTGCAGGATTAAGAGACTACCAATGAATAAATTTATCAAAAAACTCAAGAGATTATTCTTAGAAAATTTCGATTTATCTGCAACGATTATTTTATTTTTTGGAAGTCCCTTGGCATTTACGGATGCTTAGTTCTTGCTCCACAATTTTTTTGGCTATTTCCATGCCCATATACCAAGCTGTCCATACTATCTGTGCAAGGCTTTGGCACTTTTTTAATTCCTGATAAGCATTCTCCAACGTCTGGGTGCAGACGCAAAGTTCTTCTAAGCTTTGTTTTATTAATAAGACTCTGGTCACTACATCGACTTCACCTTACACCCTTACACCGAATGGCACTCTTGTTAAGCACAAACCCCTAATGTAGCTGGCTTCTGGGGTGTAAGGGCGTAAGGGGGTAGGGGTTGCACGGTCAAGAACTAAAAATCAAATAATACTTATAAATCAACTCTCTCCCCTACACCCCACACCCCTACCACCATGCAACCCAGTCACAGCAATAGTTTCACGTTTTCTTAGTGCCATTTCCCTTACACCCTTAAACCCTTACACCCCTAATGAATACACGTTTGACTTGTAACGATTTTGGTAAATTTACTTGCATTGGGATGCCACCTATCCAAATGAGAGATGTTAGCGTATGTCATCGAAAACCGCTATAAATTCAGCAACGCCCATTTTAAGGTAGGAATAGCAATGAAATGGAAGACGAACAAATGCACACCCAATCAACAGAAATCGACCTGCTCACTCCATCTAAAGAATTACGTTTATATAGCAAGAGAATTTTAGTCACAGCACCGAGAAATTATGCTTATAGGTTAGCTGAACAAATCATCAAACAAGGTGGTTTACCTGTTTTTATGCCTACTATCGAAACCTGCTATTTATCAAACTACACTAAGTTAGATGCCGCTCTGGGTCGCATAGAGGAATTTGATTGGATTGTCTTCACCAGTAGAAACGGTATCACTGCATTTTTTCAGCGGATGAATGATTTAGATATTCCTGTATCTGTGGTACAAAAATGTCAATTATGTGCTTTAGGAGAAGACGCAGAAAGCTTATTATCTTTTTCTGGCAAAGTGGATTTAATTCCAACAGAATCTAGCCCAGCCGGAATTGTGGCTGAATTAGCGAAACTTCCGCAAATTCACGAGAAAAAAGTGCTGATACCTGCTCCAGAAGTTGTAGGTTTGCCTGAACCTGATGTTGTACCCAATTTGATTACGGATTTGCAACAATTGGGCATAGAAGTAACTCGCGTACCCACATATATTACGCAGGGTTTAGACAAAAGTATCTACGGTATTGAATTAAACGTGATGCGTCAAGCAATTATTGATGTAATTGCTTTTAGCAGCACAGCGGAAGTAGAAAGCTTTTTGACAATGGTTAACTCGCAAAGCGATTACGAACATTGTGTTATTGCATGTTTTGGTCCTTACACCACTGCTAATGCCCAAAAGTTGGGTATGACTGTCTCTATCGTGTCTAGAGATTACAGTTCATTTGAGGGATTTGCTGAAGCGATCGCAGCATTTTTTACTCCTACTTCCAGTTCAAACGAAGCGTTTCAAGATGTAGAATAATCAACCAGATTTAACTCTAGACTAGCAGCACATAAACTCGTAGTATCGAATATGGAGTTTATTGGAACTAGGGATTGTTACATGGCAACTTATAAAGTTACATTAAAGACCCAAGATGGCGACAAAACAATTGAAGTTGATGGGGATACGTACATCTTAGATGCCGCTGTCGATGACGAAGGTATAGACTTACCCTATTCCTGTAGGGCTGGTTCTTGCTCTAGCTGCACCGGCAAGTTGATTTCAGGTACAATTAACCAAGACGATCAGAACTTCTTAGACGACGAGCAAACTGAGGCAGGATTTGTCCTTACCTGCGTTGCATATCCCACTTCTGACTGTACAATCTTAACCCATCAAGAAGAAGAGCTTTAAAGATCGCTAACCAGGAATATAATCTGGACTTGCCTTCTTCCTGTAGCGCTGGTTCTTGCTCTACCTGCAACGGGAAGCTGATTTCAGGTACAGTGAACCAAGATGATAAGAACTTCTTAGACGACGAGCAAATTGACGCAGGATTCGTCCTCACCTGGGTGGCCTATGCCACTTCTGACTTTGTAATCGAAACCTATTAAGAGGAAGCGCTTAACGGTTAAGAGTGGGTGAGGGCTGAGGGCATTGGTGTCAACTTAAGCCCAAACCCCTTTTCAAATCTCGTTTCTCTGGGTAGAAATGCTGCTCATTGGGCTGCTACCTCGCTTGCTGGCGGTAGCAGCCCCCATTGATAAATCACTCTAAAAAAGGTGTGGAAATTAAGCTGCTGTTAAATACAAAATTTTGTAGACAACATAATATTGGTAGATATATAACTGATTTTTATTGTTACGAAAAATTACTAATTATTGAGTTGGATGGTAGTATTCATACAAATCAGCAAGCTCAAGATTTTATCAGACAAAACTGGTTACAATCTAATCATGTTATTGTAATTCGCTTTAGTAATGAGCAAATATTTAATGATCTAGAGTTAGTTTTACATACAATTGCTCAAGAGAAGAGGCTAGCACCAAGGTAAAAGGCAGGATATAAGAAGGTTTTAGCCTCGTTTATCTTTATTAACATAGTTATGTTTTTTCCCACCAACTTACTTAGTAAAATTTTAATATGAAACAAATAGCCTTTAGTTGGTGCGAAAAATTAGCTCAATTTCCACAGTGATTTCTGATACAAGTTATAAATTTTTTTGATATTTGTAAATAATAATTTAGTATAAGAATTATTGAATAACTAAAAGGTTTTTGCAACTTGGTAGCGGTGCTATATTTTTTACTGGAGCCTCAGCCAGTGTTAAGGGTTATCCTCTGTCTGCTCCATTTGCAATGGGTAAATTTGCACTACGCGGTTTGGCTCAGAGTATTGCTAGAGAATTAGCACCAAAGAATATCCATGTGGCGCATTTTGTGATTGATGGTGCAATCCGCTCCGCAGACCGCCAAGATCCAGTAGATAATCCTGATAGTACTCTTGACCCGGATGCAATCGCTCAAAGTTATCTCAGCATTCTCCGCCAACCCCGCAGTGCTTGGACTTATGAAGTAGAACTACGTCCCTGGGTAGAGAACTTCTAGCCTAAACAATTGTTACAAAAATAGTTTTGCAGGTATGAAAATTGATTTTGGTGCAACTGCTATTGATTATGCAAAACACCGCGCTGGCTTTCCCAGTTCATTATTTAACAAACTGTCTGAATATGGCATAGGTTTACCAGGGCAAAATATTGTTGATCTCGGAACAGGAACAGGAACACTAGCGCGCGGCTTTGCCGATAGAGGTGCTTATGTAATTGGCATAGATCGATCGGCCTCACTTTTAGAACAAGCGAGACTGTTAAGCGAATCTGCCCAACTGAAAGTAGATTATCGAGTCGCAACTGCCGAGAATACCGAGTTACCAGATGCTAGTGCGGATGTAGTGACAGCTGGACAGTGTTGGCATTGGTTTGACCGTCCGCGTGCTGTCAAAGAAATTACTCGCATATTGAGAAGAAATGGCTTGCTCGCGATCGCACATTTTGATTGGATACCCTTAAAAGGTAATGTAGTTGAAGCAACAGAACAATTAATCAAAGCTCATAATCCCGCATGGAATCTGGACGGCGGTAACGGATTGCATCCCCAGTGGTTACAAGACATTGGCGAAGGAGGTTTTCGAGAAATCCGCACATTTTCTTACGATGTATTTGTATCTTATACACACGAAGACTGGCGAGGACGAGTTCGGGCGAGTGCTGGTGTGGGAGGCAGCTTGACACCAGAAAAAGTAGAAGTATTTGACCAGGAATTGGCAACATTGCTCGAAACAAAATATCCTACACCAATTCTTCAGGTTCATCATAGAGTTTGGGCTGCGATCGCAAAATCACCGCAATCTAATTCGTAATTCAGAAATGTCTGTAATACACTATTAACCTACAAAACAATCGCACAATTTTAGGAAAAAAATCATGATTGAACTTTACTATTGGACAACCCCAAACGGCCATAAAATCACAATTTTCTTGGAAGAAGTTGGCTTACCATACACCATAATTCCTGTGAATATTGGGGCTGGGGATCAATTTAAGCCGGAATTTCTGAAGATTTCTCCTAACAATCGGATGCCTGCGATCGTTGACCACCTACCAGCAGATGGAGGTGCGCCGATTTCGGTATTTGAGTCTGGTGCAATCTTGCTATATTTGGCAGAAAAAACTGGGAAATTAATTCCTCAAGATTTACGTAATCGCACTCAAGTTTTAGAATGGTTGTTTTGGCAAATGGCAGGGCTGGGGCCGATGGCGGGACAAAATCATCACTTTAGTACTTATGCTCCCGAAAAGATTGAATATGCCATTAACCGCTATGTGAATGAGACGGGACGCTTATATGCAGTACTGAATAAGCAACTAGCAGATAAAGAATTTGTAGCTGGCGATTATTCCATCGCTGATATTGCTGCTTATCCCTGGATTGTGCCCTATGAACGCCAAAGTCAAAACCTAGAGGATTTTCCTCATGTTAAACGCTGGTTTGAGGCAATTAAAGCCCGTCCAGCAACAATTCGCGCCTACGAAAAAGCAGAAGCATTGAAAACTGAAGCGCTCGATCCAGATAAGTCACGAGATTTGTTATTTAACCAGTCGGCGAAGACTATTCAGCTTTAAGCCTTGTGAATTGTCTTGTCACTGTGGCGATCGCTAAGTTAGCTCTAACCCCAGATCATCGGTTGCAACTATGAGCAACGATTTCTCACCATCTTCCTTTCCTCTATTAGAAACAGAAAGGCTCCTTCTTCGTGAGACAAGCTTGCAGGATGCTGAAGCTACCTTTGCTGTATTCTCCGATCCGAGGGTGACTCAGTTTCACGATCTTGATACCTTTACTTCTATTAAAGAAGCGATGTCTACGACGGGCTACGCTTACGCTGTCATTGAACGTAGAGCCAAGCGGTTTGAGCGAGGAGATGGAATTCGCTGGGGAATTATCCGTAAGCAAGACAACGTTTTGATTGGTTCTTGTGGGTTTAGCTGGAACCCACAAGTGAGATCCAAATTGGTATTACATCATTAAGCAGCCATAAAAGACATGAGATAATTTCTCAATATTGTTGAGAATAAGCTTAATTAACTAAAATGGCAGAAGTTTATACAAGTGCCCAATGGGCTGAAATCTGGGAAGAAGGCTTACAAACTGGAAAGATTACTTACCATTCTGATGAGATTGAAAGCGTTGAGATTTTGCAGCATCCACTGATAAAAGGTCAAGTTAGTAACATTCCACTTTGTTTGGGACTGCGAGCAGATATTATTAATTTGGAGTTACCACAGACTCTTGGTTGGGATTTTGTGGATAGTGATACCTACGTGACTCTGGTTTTTCGTAGCGCAGGGGTACTCAAAGAGGAAATTGAAGATATTTGCGAACAACCTGGAGAAAGCTATTTATTCTACAGCTTAGGAGAAGTTAGAGAGATTGAGAAATCTATGGCGGGACAAGATGTCAATATCAGAGTCCGTTTGGAACCGCATCTGCTGAGATTATTGAGTATGGGTCAGGAAGCATATTTACCCTCCCTACTCAAACCATTCTTAAAAACAGACACACCGCCTTCATTTCATCAATCACTTGGCAAAATGACCCCGGCAATGCAATTAGCGTTACATCAACTGCTTCACTGTCCGTTTCAAGGAATCATGCGACGTACTTATTTAGAAGCTAAGACACTGGAACTGATCACCTTACAATTTGCTCAACTGTTTAATGATGGTACACCCTCCTACCAGTTGGTTAATTTGAAGAGAAACGATGTTGAGCGCATCTATCAAGCCAGAGATATTTTGCTTCAAGATATTACTAACCCACCCTCATTAATTGAATTAGCAAAACAAGTGGAGTTAAACGATCGCAAACTCAAGCAAGGATTTCGTCAAATTTTTGGTACAACAGTGTTTGGATATCTGCATGATTATCGCCTGGAAAAAGCTGGTCAATTGCTCATGGAAGGACAAATGAATGTAGCTCAGGTGTCCTACGCTGTGGGATTTGCCAACAGAGGTTACTTTGCTGCTGCATTCCGCAAAAAGTTTGGCATAAATCCCAGCGATTATCAAGCACAGTGGCGAAAACAGTCCGGTTAGCGATCGCAAATGACCTTGTAGAGATCACCTGAAATCAGAAAATGCCCTATTGTACCTAAAAGCTATTGAAATTAAGTTGCAACTGTTTTTCTGGGAGTGCTGCGATCGTGGTGTGTGGAGCTTTAGGTCAAAAATCTTATATTCTTTTCATAGTGGGTGTGTTCTCAATTCTGACGATGCAACCTGCTCAAGCAGATTCAGATATTTCTCGCCTTCAGGATGTTATTCATCCCCAGAGAAGTAGTGCTGCACTGCTGGCTCAAGACTCTGGTGTAACGGTAGCACAGGTGACGGGAGTGAAAGCCAATCCCACGAATCAAGGCGTGGAGATAATTTTACAGACTTCTCTTGGGCAACAGTTGCAAGTTATAAATCGCAGTGCTAGTAATAGCTTTATTGCTGATGTTCCCAATGCCCAACTGCGTTTACCGTCGGGTGAAGCCTTTACATTCCGCTCCACTAAACCAATTGCAGGTATTACTGAAATAACAGTCACTAACTTTGATGCCAATACTATTCGGGTGACAGTTATCGGTGAGGGGAGTGTACCAACAGTTGAGTTATCAGACAGTCCAGACGAGGGTTTGATTTTCTCTGTTGCCAGTGCTGCATCTAGAGCGCAAAACCCCACCCCGCCAGCGCCAGGGTCACAACAAACCCAGCCAGAGCAACCAACAGCCCAGGACGATCAGCCGATTGAATTGGTAGTTACGGGTGAGCAGGATACAGGATATAATGCGCCAGATGCGTCAACTGCTACCAAAACCGATACACCCCTGCGGGACATTCCCGCTTCAATTCAGGTAATTCCCCAAGAGGTGATTCGCGATCAGGGTGCAATTAGCGTCAGAGAAGCAGTGCGTAATGTCAGCGGTGTCACCTATGCTAGTTCAGGTGGCAATCGTGGAGAGAGTTTTACTGTTCGGGGCTTTAGTGCCGAGCCGTTCTTGAATGGATTTCGTGGTGAAGGCTTTTCGCGAACTCAAGAGGAGAGTGCAAACATCGATCGCATCGAAATCTTGAAGGGACCTGCATCCATTCTGTATGGACGGGTAGATCCATCAGGAATCATCAATCGGGTTACTAAGAAACCGCTATTTGATCCTTTCTACGAATTGAATTTTACAGCCGGAAGCTATAGTTTTTACCGTCCAACCTTAGACTTTGCCGGTCCACTCAACGACGAGAAAACATTAGCATATCGTTTGAATATTGCCTACGAGGATGCAGGGAGTTTTCGCGATCGCGTACAGACTGAGCGATTCTTATTTGCACCATCTTTTACCTATCGGCTAGGTGAAAATACGACCTTAAACTTAGATGTGTCCTATTTGCGGGACGCACGACCGATTGATCGGGGACTGGTGGTACTAAGTGACAATAAAGTTCCTAATATTCCACTGGGTCGCTATCTGGGTGACCCGACTAGGCAGGAAAAATTCACCCAAACCCTAGCAGCCCTCTACCTCGACCATCGTTTTAATTCCAATCTCTCGCTCCGGTCTTTGTTTCGCTATACCGCAAGTACTGAAAGTGGTCCCGGTGCTACTCTACAAATCTTCGGTGATACAGAAGACGATCGCACCTTTGAACTGGGCAATTCTATTGGCGATCAATACTATGAAACCTACTCCTGGCAAAATGACCTGACTGCCAAAGTCAAAACGGGATCAATTCAGCATACGGTATTGTTGGGCTTTGAACTTACACGACAGAAGAACTTATTCTCTGCTAGAGATCGCTCGGCTGGATTCATTGATGTTTTTAACCCTAGCTACAACTTTACTTTTGGTGAGTTTGATCCCTTGAGAACTGGTAATTATGTCACCGAGACTTTTGGTATCTATCTGCAAGATCAAATTACCTTGCTGGATAACCTCAAACTGCTGGTAGGTGGAAGATTTGATACCTATCGCTATGAATCCACTACCAACGATGTTCCAGATCCGCCCGACAACGCAGATGCATTTACCCCACGTGTAGGCATTGTTTATCAACCGATTCAAGAAGTGTCACTTTACACCAGCTACAGCCAGTCTTTTACCCCTAATAGCGGTAGAAGTCGGAGCGAGCAACCCTTTGATCCCCAACGTGGCACAGGCTATGAAGTTGGAGTCAAAACAGAGTTGCTCAATGGTCGGTTATCTTCAACGCTAGCGTACTACAATACGACGCTGAAAAATGTCCTCACCGACGATCTAGGTAATCCTCCTGGCTATTCGCTTCAAGTTGGTGAACAGCGCAGCCGAGGCATCGAGTTTGATATTGCAGGTGAAATTCTTCCAGGCTGGAAGGTGATCGCATCCTACGCTAACACCGATGCAGAAGTTACCAAAGACAACACATTCGCGGTCGGCAATCGGCTCAATAATGTGCCGCGCAATGGTGGCAGCCTATGGACAACCTACACCCTGCAAACAGGCAGTTTGAAAGGATTAGGCGTTGGGTTTGGGGCATTTTTTGTCGGTGAGCGAGCAGGAGATTTAGCTAATTCCTTTGTGGTTCCCGGCTATACTCGCTTGGATGCAGCGCTGTACTACCAAAAAGAGAATTTCCGAATTGGACTCAATTTCAAAAACCTCTCGGATATTCGCTATTTTGAGGGATCACAAGGTCGAAATCAGGTTATTCCAGGTGCACCCTTTATTGTACAAGGTACGATTTCATATTCATTTTGATTGGTACAGCAGGAGTATCCACTATGACATCTAAAACGGTATATAAAGTTATCTTTGGTTTACATCGCTACATCGGGTTAGCTGTCGGACTGATTGCGATTATTGTTGGTTTAACTGGTAGCCTGCTGGTTTTCCAATCCGAAATTATTGCCCATCAAAAGTATTCCCAAATTGAAACCATCACTCATAAAGGAGAAATGCTGCCGATTGAGGTCGTTCTGAATACGGTGAAAAACAGCTATGCCAGCCAGTCCGATGCCAAGCTCCAGCGAGTTTATGTGCCGACAAAACCAGATGCACCATTTAATGTCATCTTTGCAACTAAGGAAAATGATTGGATTGAAAATTACGTTCATCCTTATACAGGAGCAGTTCTCGGTAATACTCTCAATCCCAACCCTGTAGAGCGCTTTTACAAGGTTATTTATGAACTCCACTACAGTTTGCTAGCAGGTGACATTGGATACAAAATTGTTGGCACTGTTGGTTTACTGGTGTGCATTCTGACGATGACAGGAATATTTCTCTGGCCTGGTTGGAGGAAGTTACTGACAGGCTTCAAAATTAAGTGGAATGCTCATCCTAAGCGAGTGAACTTTGATATTCACAAAGTTGCTGGTGCGATCGCAGCTGTGTTTCTTGTTTTCACATTTTTCACAGGTTTCTGCTGGAATTTTAATGAATTTAGTGAGCCTCTAATTCGGGCAATTACCTTTAGTTGGAAACCAGAAGTTGTTTCTCAACCTATACCCCATCAGTCTTCCCTGAAACTTAGCCAGCAACTTCAGACGGCTCAAGCTCAATTACCCAGTGCAGAACTCAGAAGCGTTTATTTTCCTCAAAAACCAGACAGCGCTTTGATGATTCGCTATAAGGAACCTCAAGAAAAAGAAGACGGTGGAAACAGCTATGTCTACTTCGACCAGTATAGCGGTAAGGTCTTGCGAGTAGACAATGCTCTCAAACCCTCCTTAGGCGATCGCATCCTCAACTCCTTCACTCCCCTACACTACGGCACATTTGGTGGTTTGCCTACTCGTATTCTCTATGTGTTCATAGGACTTGCACCGTTAATTTTATTTATTACTGGCTTTGTGATGTGGCGGTATCGCAAAAGACCTACGACTAATTTACCCATAGAAGCGTTCGCCCAAAAGTAGAAACGCTCCATTCGTGAGAGGTTAAGGTCAGGTACTATTTGTCAATAAGCAATAGTACTTAAAATATTGCTAGAATCGGGCTAAAATTGAGGTTGAAAACACAATTTTTGAGCAGGCGATCGCGTCTTCAACTCTTTTGAACCACTCCACTACGGCACTTTTGGCGGATTACCTACGCGCGTTCTTTACATCTTCGTAGGAATTGCCCATGTGGTTTTATCTATTACTGGTTTTGTGATGTAGCGGTATCGTCACATCACAAAACCCCTCACTAAACCACCTATTGATACAACATCAAATTCCAGCTTGACAAATTAAGACTTTTTTGCATCAGTGATTTCGGACTAACGTAACAACAACCAAAAGCAATAAACCTACGGTTTGCGGTGCGATCGCACAGATGTAATATATCTAATAAACAGCGATCGCCTACGGCAGGCGAGTACGCCATCGCACAGTCAACACACGATGACAATTAACATGAGGACGTTGATCGAAAGTTATGGAGAACCACTACCGCAAGATTTGGAAAAAGCGATCGCATCCTCAAAGTCTCAAGTAAAGAATACAGTGACACGCGAGAACTCAATTTGTTGCTCTATCTACGCTCGTTTTTTAAGTGAAGACGTAGCAAGTGGAGGACTTTTTCGCGGACTTATCTGTGCGATCGCCGCAATTTCCGCAAGTGACAAATTTTGGTCTAAGTTATCGTTGATATAAGCGATCGCTTCTTTTAATTTATGTTTTGGTAATCCACCTGTGTATTCTCGAATGATAAATTGCTGCGTTGAGTAACGTTTCAATAAATGCACCGCTAGCAGATTTACTGCTGACTCCATATACAGGGAATTATCAAATCCACTAGTTTCTATTTCTTGCTTGAGTGTCAGTCCAATTTGTTGAATCAATGGATCGTGAGTTTGCAGTTGTTGGACAATTTCAACGGCATCAGCATTTACTGATTCGTAGGCAATACGAGTAATCATCGCTGGTTCAAGACCAAAGTGAATAAACCCTAATTCCTGTTCAAATTGTACTGCTGGAGAAATTTGATCGGCGGGAAAAACCCCCACATCGGTTGCTGCATAGGATTTACTTTGCCAGTGTCCGTTAATTTTTAATTTTGCCTCAAACTCTCTACTGTAAATGGTAATAATGTGCTGAAAAGGCGATGTTTCAGGAAGTTGATAGTTTGACTGGCGATGATAGGCAAAATAAAAACCATTGCAACCTGCAACTGGACTGGAAATAATTAAAGGTTTGGGAAGAAATTGTTTTAGTTTGTCTGGTTGGGCAGCATTAATTCTAAAAGGCTGGTCTATTTGCATGACGACTCACACGCTTTTTTTCTAAATATAAATTAAAAGGTGTTAATTCCCATTTTCTATCCAACTTGTTGTGCTAGAGATGAGGAATCCTGGGTGCAAACAGTTAAAATACGGTAAGCCTTGCAAATTACCGTTAATTTATCCAAAACAAGGCTCAATTATTGTTACTTGTTTGTATAATTGGAAACTCAAATAACTGCTTATGTCAGAACAATATCGTTTTGAAACCCTGCAAGTTCATGCTGGACAAGAGCCAGCTCCTGGAACTAATGCTCGTGCTGTACCGATTTACCAAACGACTTCCTACGTTTTTGATGACGCCGACCACGGAGCGCGGTTATTTGCTCTCCAGGAATTTGGCAACATTTACACCCGGATCATGAACCCAACAACGGATGTATTTGAAAAGCGGATTGCTGCTTTAGAAGGAGGTATAGCAGCTTTAGCAACCGCTAGCGGGCAAGCGGCGCAATTCTTGGCAATCAGTACCATTGCTCAAGCTGGGGATAATATTGTTTCCACTAGTTTTCTGTATGGTGGGACATATAATCAATTTAAAGTATCTTTACCACGGTTAGGTATTAACGTCAAGTTTGTTGAGGGAGATCAGCCGGAAAGTTTTCGTCAGGCGATCGACGATCGCACGAAAGCGTTATACGTTGAAACCATTGGCAATCCTCAATTCAACATTCCCGACTTTGCCGCTTTAGCTCACATTGCCCACGAAAACGGCATTCCTTTAATTGTGGATAATACCTTCGGTGCTGGTGGGTATCTAGCTCGGCCAATTGAATATGGTGCAGATATCGTAGTAGAATCTGCAACTAAATGGATTGGTGGACATGGTACTTCCATTGGTGGCGTAATTGTCGATTCTGGTAAATTTGACTGGGGTAACGGCAAATTTCCTCTATTTACTGAGCCAGCACCGGGCTATCATGGGCTGAATTTCCAAGAAGTATTTGGCCCTAATGGTTCCTTTGGCAACATTGCCTTTATTATTCGCGCTAGAGTTGAAGGGTTACGAGATTTTGGCCCGTCCTTGAGTCCATTTAACGCCTTTCTGTTACTGCAAGGATTAGAGACTCTCTCTCTACGTGTAGATCGTCATGCGAGCAATGCCCTAGAATTGGCTCGGTGGTTAGAGCAGCAAGAGCAAGTATTATGGGTTAATTATCCGGGGCTTCCCAATCACCCACATCATGAACGAGCGAAAAAATATCTTCGGCATGGCTTCGGGGGAGTTTTAAACTTTGGTATCAAAGGTGGACTAGAGGCGGGTAAAGCTTTTATTAATCATGTGAAATTAGCGAGTCATTTAGCAAATGTTGGTGATGCGAAAACCCTCGTTATTCATCCCGCTTCTACAACCCATCAACAGCTAAGTAATGACGAACAGCTTTCAGCAGGAGTGACACCCGATTTGGTGGGTGTATCAGTGGGAATTGAACATATCGACGACATCAAAGAGGATTTTGAGCAGGCATTCCAGCAAGTTAGGATTTAGTTTTTAATTGGGCATTGGGCACAAGAGGCAGAGGTGCAAAGGGGCACAGAGGCAGAGGGGAAAAACTTACTGCAATTTCTCCCCTGCTCCTCTGCTCCCTCAACTCTCCACTCTAGTTATGATCTATTCAGATTTCATCTCACTGCAAACCCAGTTTTACCAGATGACTGTGCCATTTCCACTTGAAGGCGGCGAAGTATTAATTGGGGTTCAGGTTGCTTATCGCACCTGGGGACAGTTAAATGCTCAAGGCGATAATGGGGTACTGATTTGTCATGCCTTAACTGGTTCGGCTGACGCTGATGATTGGTGGGAAGCTTTGTTTGGTTCCGGGAAAGCCTTCAATCCAGAACGCGACTTTATTGTATGCAGCAACATTTTGGGAAGTTGTTACGGCACAACTGGGCCAACTACTATCAACCCCATAACCGGAAACCCTTATGGCGTATCCTTCCCTAAGATTACAATCCGAGATATGGTTCACCTGCAAGCTGTACTACTAGAATACCTGGGTGTTCAATCTCTGCGGTTAGTAATTGGCGGTTCACTCGGTGGGATGCAAGCACTGGAATGGGCATTGTTATATCCAGAAAAGGTGAAAAGTATTGCACCCATTGCTGTTTCTAGCAGACATTCAGCTTGGTGTATTGGATTGAGTGAAGCTCAAAGACAGGCAATTTATGCCGATCCAAACTGGCAAAGAGGGAACTATACTTTGGATGCGCCCCCAAACCAAGGACTAGCAGTGGCGCGGATGATGGCGATGTCTACTTACCGTTCTTGGGATAGTTTTACAAGCCGCTTTGGACGGCAGTATGATGCATCTGAGCAGTTTACTATAGCCAGTTACTTACAGCATCAGGGTCAAAAGCTAACAGAACGATTTGATGCCAACACTTACATCACCCTTACCCACGCAATGGATCGCCACGATGTTGCACGCGATCGCACCAGTCCTAATTTGTCAGATTATGAATCTATTCTACAAATCATCCAGCAACCAACTTTAGTTGTTGCAATTGATTCTGACATTCTCTATCCTCCAGTAGAACAACAAGAATTGGCAAATTCAATCCCGAATGCTCAATTGGCGTGGTTGAAGTCAACCCACGGACATGACGCATTTTTAATTGATATGGCTGCATTAAATGAACTGCTAATCTCTTTTCGGCAAAGTTTAGATTTCTCAACCTCCTAACTCGATATATTGAGAAAACAGCTTGGCGTTTCGAGTTCACAGAGGAATGATAAAGTTAAAAAGGCGTTGGCTACGCCCGCCGCAGGCATCGCACTTTGCGTTATCAAGGGTAACAGCCAGTTGTAGATATCGCTACAGGTGGGTAAATTTGTATATGGAAATTTCTAGAGTGGCGACAGTCGCGGGAGTTGAGATTTTGCGACAGCGCCAACTAAAAGATAGTGTACCAGATTTGCGGTGGGTATCTGAGCGCATTCAGAGATACGTATTTTTGTTAACCTAACTGGCGGCTATTGGTAAAAGTAAGCTTGCGTATCTGCAACAAGCTTCCTGTCTCCTAGAACTACGGTGTACACACAAGTCTCTTGACTTGCAATGACATTGCATCGACGAACAATGAATGACATTGCATCGACGAACAATGGCATTGCATCGACGAACAATGGCATTGCATCGACTAACAATGGCATTGTATCGACTAATGCTATTTCTCTTGTTCTCATACAGAGCATGAGAATGAAGAAAGTCTTATCAAGCTAGGTTTTTAGGACTTGTGTGTACAGCGTAGTCTCCTAGAAAAGGCCAGGTGATATCGCTAGTAAAAATTCTTTTAATCAACGCCAGCCAACAGAAATGGCAGAATATGGGTTAGTAAGATTAAAAAAATTATCGGTAAGCGTCACCCAATCTACAGGTTTTTTATATGATCAAACAGAAATGGGCAAGCATATACAAATGCACTCAGTTACTTTGGAGTGTTTTGTTAGTGTTGGTAATTTGGAATCTACCCCAACACGCTCTGGCAGATGTCAACCCACAGGAGATAAATGCAATTATTCGCACGCAGGATATTGCCCTGCAAGCTCTAAACACTCGCGATTTTACCAAAATACAGCCTTACTTGCACCCAAACTTCACAATCACAACAGTTGATAACCAGATTTTTCACAAAGTTCCTGAGTTTGAAAAGTACTGGAATCAGCAGTTTTCCAGTTCCATCAAAGATATCAAAATGCAACTAAAGGGAGATACTCTCAGAACATTTCTTACTCCAGAGATAGATGTTGCATCTGGAGAAGCGATCGCATCTTTCTTTTTCAAAGATGGCAAAGCGGCTGATATGGCGTTGCGATGGACAGCAGTGCTACAAAAACTCCAAGATAAATGGATGATTCAATCGCTGCATTTCTCCTCCAATCTGTTGAATAACCCAGTATTGAATACTGCTCAACAATTGGGGCGGATTTTAGCAGTTGCAGCAGGGGTGGGCGGTTTCCTTTTGGGAGCGGTGACGATACTACTATTACCTCGCAGGACTAAGCAACCAACCGAAACCGAAAATATATAGCAAATCAAGTGGGAAAAAACATCTATCAGCCCAGTAAAAATATTAGCTTTCATCGCTGTCTCAAAGCAATCCTAGTAGTTTTATTAGTCTGGGGTGGCGTGAGTTTACTGCATTGGCTACCAGAAACACAATGGTTGATGTTGGGATTAACGGCAATCCTGACTGTGCAAACGTTACGGATGCTGATAGCCAAACCAGCGACGGCGGTGATGGAGAGTGAGATTTATTTACCGCCAGTCTCGATTTTAGTTCCGGCTAAAAATGAAAGTCCAGTCTTGCCCGATCTAGTTTACAGCTTATACCAATTGAATTACCCAAGCGATTCCCTAGATATCTGGGTTGTTGATGATGGTAGTACCGATGAAACTCCCCAGATATTGAGGGAATTACAAACTCAATTTCCATCTTTACAAGTTCATCGACGGGAATCTAAAGGTGGTAAATCAGGGGCCTTGAATGCAGTGTTTCCCTTTACGCAAGGGGAGATTATCCTAGTCTGTGATGCGGATGCTCAGTTAAGAGCCAATTTTCTCCAGCAAACAGTACCTCTGTTTCAGAAGCAAGCGATCGGTGCGGTGCAAGTGCGAAAAGTGATTTCTAATGCTAATACCAATTTCTTAACCCGTTGTCAGCAGATGGAAATGAACTGTGATAGTTTTCTGCAAACCCATCGTATTGCTATTGGTGGAATGTCTGAACTGCGAGGTAATGGGATGTTAGTTAGTCGGGAATTGTTAGAAAAGTGTCAAGGTTGGAATGAGAACACTGTCACCGATGATTTGGATCTTTGCTTCAAACTCTATTTAGCAGGTGCGGAAATGGAGTTTGTTACAGTTCCATCAATTCAGGAAGAAGGTGTAACTACTTGGGAAAAACTTTGGAATCAACGCTGTCGTTGGGCTGAAGGTGGCTATCAGCGTTATCTGGATTACTTTCCTCAAATTCTGACTTTAGGTTGGGCAAAAGAAATTGATTTACTATTGTTTTTTATATTGCAATTCCTTTTGCCAATTGGACTAATACCCGATTTATTGTGGACAATATTTCATAGCCATCATCCAGTTTTATTTCCCCTCCAGACATTACTCAGCATCATTCTGACAATTGCCTTTATTGCTGGAGTTTACCAATTTCAAAATTTACGAGGATGGTCTTTGCTTTGGGCAACAATTCAAGGATCATTATACATGGTGCATTGGATTCCTGTGATGATTGTGACAACTTTAAAGATGTGTGTGCAGGAGCGATCGCACTGGGTTAAAACTGAACATCATGGTCGAATTACTTAAATAAAGTTGCAGTATGGTTTATTAATTAGGTGGTAAAATCTTGAAGCAGTAAGCTTTTGAAGTAAAAAATCTCCGAATTTAAGTTTATTTATGGAGTAGTTTAAACAGATCAATATTTGCTTTCAATTTATAGCAAATAGTGTCAGCAATTTTTCATTTTTAGAAAGTAGGGAAGCAATACTACTGTTCCACTGGTAGCTAATATTCAGAAAAGCGTTGGATATGAAGGCATAATCAAAAGGCGAACTTTTTTTCCATTCTTCCTGTTCGACAAAGTCTGCTGACTCATGAGAAGGTCGTGGCATTGGTACGGTAGGTGCTTGTGTGAGTATGCATACTTATTGATTTTATTATGGTTGTGCTAGCAGACTTGATATTAAGTCCAATAAAGAATTTCTGCATTTGAAAAGCGCCTACTAATCTCCGTCTCAAAAAAGCAACGCAACGCCTTCATTGTGTCCTTATCATAAACGTACTTAGTTCCGCCAAACTTATTACGCTTGACACTGCGTTTTGCCTCATCCATCTCTAATTTGGATTGCGGATACCAAGTTTGTAAAACTTCTTTTGATCCTGGTGTAAACCGATGCGAGATTAGTTCAAAAGTAAGGTTACACTCAAAATCCAGTGCCTCGTTTATCTGGTCAAACAAAGAACTATAGTGCATCTGCCAATCGTCTATCGGCATAATTGGCGCGATAACTAAGCCTACTGGATAACCACCACCGCCACGCTCTAATGGTAGCGCTAACCGTCGCAATGCATTCAGTCTGGATGTTACGGATGCTGTGCCACCTTCAAACTTGCCAGAAATCGGTGCTGCATTAACACTCATGCGACAACGGGTATGCCCATTGTGTGGTAAGTTGAGTAACCCATCCACAGCATCAAATTTTGATACCCAACGTAAATGTGCATTACTACGAGTGCCAAAGTAACGGATACATTCAGCTAGGCTTCCAGTTAGATGCTCAATACCCAATGGGTCTGTGTAACAGCTAACTTCAAAACTCGTGTTTTTACTTTGTTGCTCGTAGTTAGCTAAGTTCTCTAATATCTGCGGTAAGTTAGCAAAAACGCGGATAACAGGTGGCCCTGACAAGCTACCAGCTAAGTAGCAGTATTGACAATGAGCCGGACAACCCTCAGCAATGTGAAACTGCCAATCCGCAGAAGGTGGAATGGGACTCAGTTTAAAAGAACTGGGTGGTGCAGTAACCACTGCTAAGGTACGCTTGGCGATGTTGTAAGTATCCCGCTCAGACTCACCGCGCAGTCCCTTGAGACGATTCTGTGATAATTCTTCGATTGGTAAGTTGAGTGACTGTACACGTGTAAGAATCTGCTGCCCCCAAACCTCATTTAAGGCAGCAGGTGTAAACAGTACCCGTTCAGGTATCCACAATCTTGGCGATTTTATTTGTGTATCTGATACTGAAACCTGGTCTGTAATTGTATTCAGCAATATCTTTCTCCGTTATTTAGTTTGCTGATTTGTGCAATTAATTTTCAAGGACTTGCTTAATTCGTCGCTCTAACAAGTCAAGATCCAAAGTGCCTTCATCACGGTTAATTCTACGCACAGTCGAATTAACATTACCTAAATTTACCAATAAATCTTGAAGAATTTCTTGCTGCTGACGTGCTTGGGTAATTTCGCGTGGCTCCTGTACTAAATCACGCACAATGGTATCTTCAGCACGAGAGGCGATAATTGGATCGCTTTGCCCTTGAATGTGAACAAAGGTTCGTCGCCCAGGACCTCGTTCTTCTTCTATTGGGATAACTGCTGTAACTTGGTCAGAACGCACATATTTTCCAAATCCTAAATGGACTAGCTCTGATGAAAGTATTTTCATATAGTTGAAGCCGAATTTTTAAATCTTACTTATATTATAAAATCTCCAAAAGCGACTTAAAACCATAGACCATACGGGTTATACCCAATTAAAAGTAGTAGTTATATTTGCTTACACCAATTCTATGTGAGACACCTCCCAAATGTTACCAGGACGTTTGATCACAAGACGGCTAAAGCCAAGCAGTCACATTTTTAATGAAGCCTATTCTCTTTACTAACTGGCAGAAATAGACCTGATCGCATGTAACTTTATAGAAAAAGGCTGAAACATACTTACTAAACTTGATATAAATCTTTCTGAGGAGGGACGGACTTACTCAAACCTCAGGAGAATATGGAAAAAGTGAGAAGAGCTTGTCATAACCGATAAAACCTGTAGTCTGGAGTTAATAATCATGGCCGATGTAACGAATGTAGCGACTAAGCTTGCTGATCTAAAGCTTTTTCAGAATGTTTTGTTGGAAAGTGAGCAAAAGTTAATAGCACAGACGGACGACAATACGATTTGCGAGCGGCTCCAAGGAATGATAAACAGCGATCGCTTAAATCTCGGCGTCATCGAAGCAGTTATTTCTAAATACGGCAACGCAGCAGAACCTCGCGACATTACTCAACAACATGCCCAGAAGGTAAGCCAAATGATGAGCGGGTCCGAGCTAACTCTGTATGACAAGTACTTACAGCTTGAGTTGCTAAAGCATCAACAGACAATGACCGGACTGGTTCTACACAAGGTTGCCCAGTCCTTGAATGATGACCTTCAAGATTTGATGGAACCGCTCAACCGAGTTAATTTTGAAAATCGTGCTCACCAAGAGATTCTTAAAGGCGTTCTTTACTTCGTCGGAACACGAGAGATAGCTGGTAAGGAACCTGACATGGGTCTGTGGGCTAGCGTTGAACAGGGAATTGCAGCCCTTAAGGGTGTTATAAGCAGCGCGGTAAACTAGTAGCAATGAGTGGCATTGGGCAGCTAAGAGGTCGCGGAAAATCTCAACGTTTACCAATACTCACCAGTACAGGTTCTGGTAGTTGCCGTGGTCGTAGCTAATGCTGGCTACAAGATAGTTACCCACAAAGGCTTCTTGGTCATAAAAGGAGATTTCGAGAATGGTTGGGGCTTCTACTACTTCTTCAGAAATCGGAGGTCATTGATTCCCCACTTCCGAATTCCGACTTACTACTTCCGACTTAATTGGGTGATGCCATTGGATGAAGCGTAGACATCGGGCAACTGTAGTAGCACGGAATTTCTCTTTGCCGTTGACCATGACTAGCCAAGGTTGGGTTACGAATTCATCGTGGTCATAAGAACCTTGCCCTAGAATAAAACCCAGCGACAGCAACAATTACGGTTACTGCTGTTGAGGTCCCAAAGTTGACAGAGGAAGAACAGTGCGATCGCCTGCACTTGGAACGCAAAGTGGAGAAAGCTGTTTTTGAAGCAGGGAAGGCACTGATGGAGTTACGAGACAGACGGCTGTACCGTTCAACCCACCACCCTTTTGAAGAATATTGCCGCGATCGTGGTTACAACCGCTGACAGCCTTACCTTTTAACGGACGCAGCTGTTGTTTTTGATAATTTGCTTGAGAAATGTGATCCAATGGATCACATTTTGCCAACTAGCGAACGCCAAGTCCGACCAATGACCAAGCTTGAACCCCATGAACAGCAAGAAGTATGGCAACAGGCGGTGGAACAGTTATGATTTCATCCTTGAAGCTCTGTTTCATGAAGCTTTATTCTATGCATCTTTATAAAGAATTAGTAGTTTGGAGCTTATACCTTGGTTGCACAGGATACTTAAGCCTTGCCTTCAGGAGGTTATCGGTATGTTGACAATATTCAATCACAAGCGATCGCCATTTCCAATAAATTCCCAACCTATAATCACCCTAAACAGATCCAATAACAACCAAAAGGCAATAAAAGAATCATGTTGGATTTGCTGATTCAAAACGGGTTAATTTTCGATGGTTTAGCTTCTCCACCTGTTCGCAGAGATATCGGCATTCAAAACGGACAGATTGTCATCCTAGCACCCTCCTTAACTACTCCAACGCGTGAAGTAGTTGATGCTTCTGGGTTATGGGTGACACCTGGATTTATAGATATTCACACCCACTACGATTTAGAGTTAGAAATTGCACCAGGATTGAGTGAATCAGTGCGTCATGGTGTTACCAGCGTGGTCATTGGTAACTGTAGCTTGTCTGTTGCGATCGCAGAACCCCAAATACTGGCTGATATTTTTCAGAGAGTAGAGACACTTTCGCATCAGTTGATTGCAAAATGGCTACAAAAGTCGGTTTCCTGGCAGACACCAGCAGAATATTTACAGCATTTGCAACAGCTACCCCTTGGGCCCAATGTTGCCCCAATGTTTGGACACAGTGCCTTACGCGCTCATGTGATGGGATTAGAACGCAGTTTAACGGTTCAGCCGACAAAATTTGAACTAAAAGTTATGCAGCGCATAGCTACAGATGCTTTAGACGCTGGCTTTATTGGTATTTCTATTGATATGTTTCCCTGGCATCGGATGAGTGGAGAATGGCAAGACTGTACAATTCCCTCTCAACACGCCAAATTTAAAGAATATGCAATGTTGGCGGATTTGTGTCGGCGGGGTGATAGCGTTTTTCAAGTCACACCCAATTTACAACGACTTGCTTCCTTTGTGGATATTCTGCGTATAGGTTCAGGAATTGGACAAAAACCACTGCGGCTAACTGTCCTCTCAGCCTTGGATGCCGTACACGATCGCAAACTATGGCGAATATTTTCCCCCCTGCTTTTTATTTGGAATCGGCTTCTAAATGGTAATGTGCGCTTTCAAACCTTAACCGAACCCTTTACCATTTACTCTGATGGATCTGTCACGCCCTTAGTTGAAGAATTCTCCACAGGCGCACAACTCAATGGCTGTCAGTCACGAGAAAAAAGGCAACAACTATGGGCATCGGAAATTTTTCGTCGTCAGTTTCGCCAAGAATGGCTTAGTAAATGGCGTAAATCATTCCATCGTCAGTTAGATTTAATGGAAGTTATTCACTGTCCCGAAGCAAGTTGGCAAGGGTTAAGTTTTGCCCAAATTGCTCGTCAAAACCAACAAGAACCAGTAGATTTATTTATCTACGCATTACAAAAATACGATACAGATTTACGCTGGGTGGCGACAGGAGCGAACGATCGCCTAAAACCCCGTTTAGCGATGATGCAGCATCCCTATATTTTGCCTGGTTTTACCGATGCTGGCGCTCACGTCCGTAACCTGGGCTACTATGATGGAGCTTTGTCTTTGCTCAAACAAGCAGTTGCAACGAAGTTCCTTTCACCTGAAGCTGCGATTTGCCGTGTTACCGGAGAACCTGCTGGTTGGTTTGGTCTTGATACGGGAGTTCTGAAAGTTGGTGCGAAAGCGGATATAGTTTTACTCGATCCCAATGCTTTAAATCAGCCAATTAGCCCGCAGGTGCAGATATCAGATCCAGTTTTAGATGGTGAACCTCGGATGGTTAAGCGTGGTTCGGATGAGATTGTGCAAAGGGTTTATATTAATGGGATTCAGGTTGTTTGTCGGGGGAAAGTGAGCGATCGCTTGGGGCGGGAAAAGTTGGGAACTGTTTTGTTTCCTGGTTGAATTATTTCACGCAGAGGCATAGAGACGCAAAGAGAGATAAAAAGCCTGTAATTACCCATAAAATCAGGGATTTATGCTGTAAAATCACGTAAGTCCTAATTGTTTATTTTGGATAAACTTTATTTAAAATATGCATGAGTTAGCATTAGACAATAGGAAATTAAAAGAATTAATTAAGAAGTGTAGACATTTCTCAATCAAGCCTCTTGACCTACCTAGCTATGAAAGAGGTATCAAGCAGAATCAAAACGTTAGGGAATTGCTCTCTGAGCTTGTCGATGCAGCCGTTCAAGATTTATTGGCTTTGTCAAATGACGAAAAAAAAAGCTTAGTAAAAAGCTTTCCTCCTGCAATAGAGATGTTTTCAGATTTAGATCCTTCTCAAAAGGATGAAAAGGAATTAAGGAGAATTGCAGTCTATTACATTGTTGCTGAATTGCATCGCAGCAATTTTTCATTCAAAGCAATAGTTAATGAAAATATTGACAACAGTACAGTTTTCCAAATTTTTCCTGAACTTAAGGAAAGGTTAGACAAAGATAACTTGCTATTTATTGATGGCGAACTGATAATGCATGATTATGGTATTGAGTACAAGGACTATATTATTCAATACCATCGTTTTTTACGGAGTAGATACCTTTCATACTCAAACTCAGGTTTTTTAGGGCGATGGATAACTTATTATCAAAAAACACAATCATTCAATCAATTCAGAATTGCAATAGATCACCACAGTACATTGAAATCAAAAGAAGAATACGATCAGATACTAGAATTCGATACTTGGTATGGGCCGGCATTTGATCCAGAAAAACTAGATGACCCGAATTATGTTGGGTTAACACTTTTAGGAAGAAATAAAAACTCCCTTTTTGAAGATGAGTATAAATTACATCGAACTGAATTCTTCTGGAGTTTTAGAGATGGTATCAAAACATTTGAGACAGAAGAGATTTCTGATGATGGTTAGTGGTATGACTGCTACTACTTCAATAAGTATGTTCACAGTGAGAGAAACGTTACCCATAAAGTTACTCGTCACGTTGATGGAGCCGTAAAAGTTTATTTTAAAACCGATTATGCAAATAGAAAAAATGCAAACTTGCCAAATAAAGACAGTCACACAAAGATAAAGCTTTGGAGAATAGATGGCAATGTAGACCTTGAGAATTGGATTAACTTAATTACTTTTTTCTATAAGGGTAATGAGATGGTATATGAGTATTTTGATCCAGTTGGTTTTGAGGATAAATTTGAGTTACGTGTTAGAGATTTTGAAGCTTGGAAGAAGCAACAAGAGAGTTAAAAAATTATTGCTACCAAATGACTATTAAAGTATAAATTCTATTATTCGCTGGCAAGTATGATTGTTTTAGTTCATCTGGGAGGCTAAAACCATCAAAACTATAAATTAAGGGGATAGTTTGAATCAAAAGGAATCATAAGTTGCCGTGAAGGAAAGCATCTACATTGAAACCAGCATTTTAGGTCACTTGACCGCTAGACCAACAGACAACCTGATTCTTGCTGCCAACATCAAGATCACACAAGACTGGTGGAATGAAAATTGTAGTTCATTCATAATCTATGCTTCAGAAATTGGTGAGGATGAAGCAGCTAAGGGAGATCCTGCGATCGCGTCTCAACGGTTGAGTATGTTACAATCCTTCATGCTCCTTGAACTTACACAAGAGGCTCTAGAGCTTGCCCAAGCATTCCTCAGCCAAAGTAATCTCGCAGCAAAAGCATCAAACGATGCTCTACATATAGCATTGGCAACAGTGTATGGCTTGGACTATCTGCTAACATGGAACTGCAAACAGATGGCAAATGCTTAAATCCAGCGCAAGCTATCACAAATTAGCTCTGATCTTGGGTATGTTTTACCAGTCATTTGTACACCTTATGAACTCATAGGATATAACCAAGAGACTTAATCATGTACAAAAACGAAATAGTTGAAGAAATTCACAAGTACAGAGAAGATTACGCTCAATCATTTCAATATGATTTGCAAGCTATATTTAACGATTTACAAAGAAAACAAACCGAACACAAGCATAGACTGGTAAGACTCCCAATCAAGCGGGGGTCTAACAAATCACTGCATCCGAACGCAAGCTAGATCCTACAGCGAAGTGATCGCTGATTAGGAACGTTAGTGCGATCGCTGTTCTTATAGCTTGGGTTAAGTAACGCAACCCAACACTAATATTATCGCTGTGAAGAGAAATTTTATTCAATTCTATCCAACCACTGTTTTGGATTGCGTTTTACATGGAAGCAAGCAAGTACAAAAACTGTATCTTGATCAAAAACGTAGAGAATTATGTATGGAAATCGGCGGATTAATGCTCTTCTTACCTGTTTGTGGATGACTTGGTAAGCAAGGGGTTGTCGTCCAATTCCCGACAGACAAGCATCAACAGCACGGACGAATTCAGAACCTAAACCTGGATTTTGAGATTCGTACCACTCAAAAGCATCCTGAATATCATATTCTGCTTCTAGCTGAATAATCAGGTTATAGTTCATTAGGAGAATCTTAACCGTTTTTTAACCTCTTCCCAACTAGAACCACTTGTAGGGTTTTTTTTGTAATTTTCTAACCGTCGATCTAATTCCTGTTGTTGTGTTGAACTCAAGGGCAGTTCCTCTTGCTGTTCTAAGATACTGTCCCATAAATCTTCAGCCAGTTGGATACGTTCTGCAATGCTGAGTTCAGAAATATCAAATTTCAAGAGGGGATGCAGACTCATGAGTACAGAGTTAGGGTTGAGCTTTCACCTATTTTACAACATAGTGTGATACCTACGGCGGGTGGAGCGATCGCTTTATTCAGCATAGGTATCACTTTGCTACATTAGATTGTGCCTCAGCAATAATCACTCCTAAATGACTTGTAAAATTTAAACAGGGAAAAATTACTCCATTTTTATGAGTGAAAAACTCCAGAACGAAAAAGACAAGGTACAAGCAAATACTAGTATAAAGACAAATAAAGAAACAGAAAATGAAAAAGTTCTATGTTCTCATTGTCAGCGCACTGCTACGAACGGTATTAAATGTAAAGGTATTTGTGTGGCTGACAATGACTATTAAGGTATAAATTATATTATTCACTGGCAAGTATGATTGTTTTAGTTCATCTGGGAGGCTAAAACCATCAAAACTATAAATTAAGGGGATAGTTTGAATCAAAAGGAATCATAAGTTGCCGTGAAGGAAAGCATCTACATTGAAACCAGCATTTTAGGTCACTTGACCGCTAGACCAACAGACAACCTGATTCTTGCTGCCAACATCAAGATCACACAAGACTGGTGGAATGAAAATTGTAGTTCATTCATAATCTATGCTTCAGAAATTGGTGAGGATGAAGCAGCTAAGGGAGATCCTGCGATCGCGTCTCAACGGTTGAGTATGTTACAATCCTTCATGCTCCTTGAACTTACACAAGAGGCTCTAGAGCTTGCCCAAGCATTCCTCAGCCAAAGTAATCTCGCAGCAAAAGCATCAAACGATGCTCTACATATAGCATTGGCAACAGTGTATGGCTTGGACTATCTGCTAACATGGAACTGCAAACAGATGGCAAATGCTTAAATCCAGCGCAAGCTATCACAAATTAGCTCTGATCTTGGGTATGTTTTACCAGTCATTTGTACACCTTATGAACTCATAGGATATAACCAAGAGACTTAATCATGTACAAAAACGAAATAGTTGAAGAAATTCACAAGTACAGAGAAGATTACGCTCAATCATTTCAATATGATTTGCAAGCTATATTTAACGATTTACAAA